>JBGSNK010000046.1:0-5216 GCA_041739665.1 Bdellovibrionales bacterium | reverse complement strand
GGGGCCGCTATGGGTGGAGTGTTATTGGCGGGAGACATGTTGCCCGAACCCTATAAAATTAATATCTACAAGTCTCTTGTGGATAGGAGGTGGATAGGAGACTCAAACGCCTATTTTTTGCCGAGTTGGCCTCTCCCCTATCGCCAAAAGGGGCCGCTTAGGCGGGAACCGCCTTTTCTTATCCTTTCTGATATTAGTAATTATGTTACAAACACACTGGAATATAAAAAATAATTATGGCAACCGTCGCTCCTGACGTAGATAAGCGTCACAGTCTGATGGGCTTCTCACCAATCTGTTGGAAGTTGATTATAATCCTCACTAAACCATTCTCTGGGCGGTCCACGAGGGTCTTGGATAGAACCACAATATTTTCTCTGGGATTTGATCTTGAGGCTCTCTAGCATTTGATCAATGAGCTCATAGCGCATAATCACGGCAATGGGCCTCAATTTCCCACCACATCTTTTACATCGCTCAGGATCAATACCAAAGGTTCTTTTTAAGAGTTCAGCCCATGGGATTTGGCTGACTCTTTTCACTTTCTCGTCTTTGCTTTTTTCCTTGAGTTTTATTCTCTCTCGCAACCTTGCGTTGGGCGCAAAAACTCCATGATATCTCACTAAGTTCGCTCGCCTTGGCGGCACTAAAGCCACCAACTTTTCTATAAACTCCTCTTCTGTGTAGACCACATGGGTCGCACCACTGGACCAGGGCTTTTTAAAACGGATCGCTACCTTATTGCCCCCAATTCGGCTCACCCGTTCACGGGCCAGGGGTCCTCTCAAAATATAGCGGCATAGGGTCGCTAGTTTTTCCCGGTCCTGAGCTTTGATTTTAACCCCAGCATGCAAGTTAAATCCACGGTAACCAAGGCCTCCACTTTCATTTCTTGAAACACCGGAATCTGTCCCAAAGAGCTGGATCTTCTCTCCTCTTCTTGGACCAACAGCAATGCTATATTCTACAGAAGCCGCATGGAGCGCTGAAAGCGCTGTGGGCTCTTTTGAGTCCTCTTCAATATAACCGTTCCGATTCAACCAACGGATGACCTTATCAACAATCTTTTTTAAGACTTTTTCTTTTTCAGAATCAAAAAGTGGAGATGATTTCAGAAATTGGGGATCCTTCGACTCAGTCTCGCGGTAGATTCCATCTAAAAATAGACTATGGAAATGGGGGTTTATGTTTAGTGCGCCGCCAAAGCGCTGAATCGCTGTTACTGATCCTGCATGTAGGCTCTTTTTTTCATACTTTCTTTTGTGTTTTAACTTATACCAATTGGAAATCGTCCTAGTATGAATCCTCAAAATAGCAGTGACAACTTTAGGATCATAAGCCATTAAATACCTGATAAAAAACGGAAACGAGAGCACCCATTGCCGAATGGGAACCTCTGGCAAAAGCTCTTCAGTCAACTTTATGGCTGATTCACTCATGCGGCGAGCGGAGCAACTAGGGCAAAATCCCCTTGTTTTACAGGAAAATGCGAGAAGCTGAGAATGGTGACAATCCCTGCAGTAAAGGCGAATAAAGCCGAAGGCAAAAACACCACACTTTAAAAATGCGTCCACCTCATTTTTGACAAACTCTGGAACTCTAGAAATAAGGGGGTTGTGTTGCTTTAGACTCGGCCAACGGTGGCCGACTATGTCCCTGATCACACAAGTGCGCTCTATTTGTTGATAATCTTTTTTTAAGGCTAGACGGCTTTGGGACATATTAAGTCCCAGAGTCAGAATGCAATAATTACGACTTTTTAGGAATGAGGTAATTCTAAGCTGGCTACAAAATCATTGCTTTTTCGGACATCGTATTTGGATATTGTTATTCAAATATCTATCTTGTCTCCACTACTTTTGCCCGGAAATACCTTGGCATATTTTGTGGTTGTTACGATGGATTCATGCCCCAGGGTGTGCTGGATGATTCTTAAGTCTTCGCCAAGCTCTAGAGCTTTTGTGGCATGGGAGTGTCTGGTCCAGTGTGGAGAAACTTTCTCACTCAGCCCTACTCGAATAGCTGCCTTTTTTACAATCTTCCATACAGAGACTCGTGAAAGGCACAGATTTCTATGTTTTTGCCTGAAAATATAGGAATCTGCATTGCCTCTACTGTGAGAGGACTCCTTCAGGGAGTTGAGCTCAGCATAACTCCTCTCATCAAGGCCAATCGTCCTTGTTTTGTTCCCCTTCCCGACCACTATGAGAAAGTAACTATTTTTTCTTTTCCTTAAATTTGAAAATTTGAGCGAGCAGAGCTCCGAGACTCGCAAACCTGTCTTATATAATAGACGAATCAAGATTTGATTGCGCACGCTTGGCTCAAGCTCAATCATCCTCACTAGTTCCTCATGGGAGAGGACTCGAAATTGAGTTTGGTCAATAACTCTGACTGGATCAAGAAAAGAGCAGGGATTTTCTATCAAGTATCTTTGTCGCACACAGAACTTGAATAGTGAGGAGAGACTCGACTTTACTCTAGCCTTTGAAGACTCCTTTAGCTCAGGATGATTTTTGAAATACACAACAATATGTGCGGAGGTGATATCGCGTAGTGTTTTGCCGCGGTAAAATGCAAAAAACTTTTTGATATCTGACTCGTAAGCTTTGCGGGTATTAGGGGTTTTTTGATACAAAAAAGTAGCCAGAAGTTTTGTCTCTTCTAGAAGAACCTCGGTAGCGCTTTCTTTTAAGGCTAGCTCATTTTGCTGATTGGTCGGCTTTAACTCCATATACATTAAAATTATACCTGGGTTTTTATCATAAATTCAATCAGACTGATTTTTTATGTCGAGAGATGAAGTCTCGTGTTTAATTAGCCACCTTAAACTCAATATTTGGCTCAATTTCCTGAACATAGCCTATCAATCGATCTGTAGAGATTTTATCGATTCTATGGTGGAAAATTCGGCTCACGATAGACTCATCAACATCCAAACGCAGGGCCAAGTCACGTTGAGAGATTTTTGCCTTAATCTTATAACGGAGTAAGATCTGACAAAGCTGAAATCTAAATTTCTCAAGCGGAGTCGCATCTTCGTTTAAGTGCAGTGTGCCCTGGGCCTTTTCAAGCTCTGGGAGCATGCCCTCAAGATCCTTTGTGGACGGCCATTTATTTTTTCCGTTAACCATTTTAATTTCTCCTGTAGCAGTTAATCACACCAACAAAGACTTCACTTTCATGCAGAATCCAAATGAGTTTATAGAATTTTTGATCGAGGCGCATTTTATCTTCAACGTAGTATTCAAACTCTCCACGCGTCTTTACTGGATCAAAGGCTCGCTGATCTAACATCACGATCAGTTTAAGAATTATTTCGTCACTTACAGAACCCTTATGTTTCTCTTCATAGTGCGTATCAATGATAACCTTATTAATACTTCGACCATTGATGCTTATCTTGATGGGATATTCTCTGCGTTTCACAGAGATCATGGTAGCTAAACTTGATATATATGTCAAGTTTATATTTGGCTTTAAAGACTACCGAGACAATTCAATTCTCAGCCCTCAAAAGGGGGTATTTTGATACGAAAACAGATATTTTATGTGGGCCCAGAATAGATGGTCTAGATTGGTTAACATAACGTACATTATGTTAACCTTTTGAACCTGGCCTTGCCCTCCCCTTTTTAAAAAAATATGATCTTTTTATGGCGCTATTTGGCGCTATTTGAATAGACCAATTTTTTCAAACTTTTTTAGGGAGATGTGTTTTTTGGAAAAAATAAATACTAACAGAGACTTAAATAGCTCCCCAAAATTTAAGAGGTCTAAAAAACTCTCCGGCGCTCCCATAAATGATTTCGCCTTCCCAATATATGTTCAGCGCCGATCCAACATGGGGGTGACTATAATATGCCCGGATATGAATATTGCCAGATCTCTGCCACTGCCCCATCAGTACGAAACGGTTCAGGACTTTTATCATGATCTAATGGTTATAATGATTGAAGTGGACCGACTAGCAATGGAGGAGTTTAAAAAAAGAGATCATCATACGAAGAAAAAACACCGTGAAAAACTTTTTCCTAGAGGTCTGAAAGAGCACCTTGAAATAGATATCCAGAATTTGAGGTTCAAGCCCCCTCAAGCGGCTGAATTGACCACTAAGTCGCTGCGGACTTGGCAGAGGTGGTGTAGCGAAAGAAGTATAAAGAGGAAAACTAATGGTCCTAAATATCAAAGACGCCATTATTCTATACCCTTTAGTGAAATCGAACCGTTTTAAAAATCCAAGTATATCGAGGATCCAAGACTGTTGTTAACCTATCTAGATTCTTAAGGAAAAATATGCCTGTTGACATTTTGTCGCTTATATGCGACATTTGATTATGAGCATCTCAGAGCGGGCCATTCTTAAATATTGCACATCAACCGGTAAGACTCCCTTTGATGAATGGTTTAAAGGACTGAAAGATAAAAAGTCTCAAGCGATTATAGACGCCAGGTTACTTAGATTGAGGATTGGTAATCTTGGCCAATATAGAGACCTTGGAGGCGGGGTTAAGGAACTTAAAATCCCGTTTGGGCCCGGTTTTCGCCTTTATTTTTCGGAAATCAATGGGACCGTAGTTATTCTCCTGTTGGGCGGCGACAAAAGCTCACAGGAACGAGACATAGAGAAGGCCAAGATGTATTTAGCCGACTATAGGAGCAAAGGTAATGTCTAACAAGTATACTGACGATTTGATTGAACGACTCAAAGATCCACAATATGCAGCAATGTATTTAGACGCCGCCTTGTGCGACCAAAAGGATGAAGATTTTGAGCAAAGGTTCTTACTCGCACTAAGAGATGTGGCCCAGGCCCATGGCATATCTAATCTCGCTCGATCTACAGAACTTAGTCGGCAAAACCTGTACAAAATATTTTCAGAGAAAGGAAACCCGGAGCTTAAGACCCTTACCACCTTGCTCAATAAGCTTGGTCTAAGACTTTCAATTAGTCCTGAGAGCGAGGAAGCTTCGTGACCCGCTCTTTATCGTTACTCTGTTTAATAGCGCCTTTAATTAAATACGTTTTCTACTTCCACCCTTGGGTATCATTAAATAATAGTAAGGACTAACTATTATGTGCGGTAGTTTAGATTAGTGTTTACATGACACTCTCAGTTACGGCTTTTATCCAGCTAGTGTTTCAACGTCACCTCCTTTTCATCAAGTACATATTTTTTATAAAGCTCGTAGCTGTCATCGAACGTCTGACGAGG
>JBGSNK010000070.1:0-16097 GCA_041739665.1 Bdellovibrionales bacterium | reverse complement strand
GGTCTCTTTACTGACCAAGTGGATCTGACATTTAACGATGGCTCTGGTTTAACAACCTCCGTTCACGATATTCAAGGTACTGGAGCAACGCCAGCTCTTCTTTCTATTAGTGAGTCGAACCCCTATGACTTTGGTGGTTTTGCTGTGGGCTCTGGGACCAATCATATCTTTACCGTAACAAATGGCGGTGGTGTGGCCGCGACTTTAATGAACGAAGTGGGTCTTGGCGTACCTTTTACCTTCACTGGTGGAACCTATCCAGGTTCAGGTGGAAATTGTGCGGCCACTCTGGCAACAGCTGGAAGTTGTACACTTGATATTACATTTACGGCCAGTTCGACCGGGGTTGCTACAGGTACGATTACCATGAGTTACAATAACGGTGTTTCTTTACAGAATTCTAATCGCAGTATTCAAGGCACGGGCTTGAGTGCCGCGAACTTAGTGATCAGTGAAGCCGACCCATTCGATTTCGGAAACGTTACAGTCGGCGTTACGGGTACCACTCATACATTTACTATTAATAATACCGGAGGGTCGCCATCGAGTAGCATGTCGGGTTCTGGTTTAAATCCACCTTTCCAATTTTTAGGTGGTTCTTATCCAGGTACGGGTGGGACTTGTGCGACTGGTCTTGTCGCAGGCGGGAATTGTACAGTTGTTGTAGAATATGCTCCGACAATTTCTGGTCCTGTCTCGGATACCTTTGATATTAACTTCAACAATGGTGCCGTCCCCCAAACAGTTTCAAGAGATATTCAAGGGACAGGCTTAACGCCTGCAGCTCTCACAATTTCTGAAGCTAACCCCTATAATTTTGGCAATACAACAGTCGGCAATGTGAGTGAGCACACCTTTAATATCACCTATTCCGGGCAAACAGTGGCAACAGGCGTAGGAGGATCTGGTTTGATCTCTCCGTTTGCCTTTAAAGGTGGGAGCTATCCAGGAACAGGTGGAACTTGCGGAGCCACAATTAGTTCTAATTGTACGATCGTTGTGACTTACTCACCCATTGCACCTAGTGGCAGTGATAGTGACACTATTAGTATTGATTTTAACAACGGGGTGAACTCAGTTTCGTCCACACGAGACGTTATTGGACAGGCTTCTTCTCCTGCGTTACTAAGTTTATCAGAGCTGGATCCATTTAATATGGGCTCTGTGGTTGTGGGCTCCACATCCAATCATATTTTTGTACTCAGTAACACTGGGGGAACTTTGGCTACCGCCATTGCCGAAACAGGTTTGGCTGCCCCTTTCCGATTCACTGGAGGCTCGTTCCCAGGTACTGGTGGAAATTGTATAACCACACTAGGTCCTGCGGCAAATTGTAACTTAGATATTGAATATGCTCCAACAGCGACCGGTAGTCCTACAGACACAATAAATGTGTCCTATAACAATGGTGTTTCTTTACAAAACGCCACTCGCGATATTACAGGCACAGGGGTAGCTCCAGCGGCTCTAACCATTAACAGTGGACCGACTCATAATTTTGGTGTGCACTTAAACGGCAGCACTACTGAATTCACCTTCACTTTAAACAATGCGGGAGGAGCAACTGCAACAGCCATTACTGGAACAGGTCTTTCCGTTCCGTATGCCTTTAAGGGTGGTTCAGGTTTTCCTGGAACAGGTGGGACGTGTACTGCCTCACTAGGCCCCGCTGCGAGTTGTACATTTGTTGTGACCTTTTCGCCCACATCTGCTGGGGCCGCCAGTGATACTATTGATATCAATTATAATAACGGAGCTAGTGTTGTCGTATCGTCTCGAGATGTGACAGGCACAGGCTCCGATGTTCCAGATGCACCGACAACGATTACACTCAACAATCCACTGTCATCACCGGGCAATATCAATACGCCCACCTTGGCTCTGAGTGGTGGAGATGTTGGCAATGGAACAAACATCATTCGTGTCTATTCCGATGCGGCTTGTACAAATCCTACCAATCTTGTGGGTAGTGCAACCGGCTCAACCGCCACGCAGTTGGTGACATTGTCTACAGCCTTGACCAACGGTGTTCATAATTTTTATGCAACTTTAGAGAACGGATTTGGTTTTGTCTCCTCTTGCTCGACGGCCACAGTTGCTTATCAGTTCGATGGAGTAGCGCCAGCCGGACCAACCACAGTCACTGTAGCAGATTGGCACAACGATCTTGCGACCTCACCTGTGTTCACATGGGCCAATTCGGCATCTGGAGATGTGGCCACTCATCAAGCGGCAATCGCCGATAATGCCCCTGGTACAAATATCGTTTTTGGTTGGAATAATGCCGCTATGGCAGGAACTTATAACTTTACTGGAATAGGTCTCTCTGAGTGTACCCCATACTGGCCTGTAGTAAGAGCGGTAGATAATGCTGGCAACATCTCATCACCTAGCCCTGCGGCTACACCCTTTAGAGTTGATGTCAATCCGCCAGGAATTCCAGGTGGTGGTACACTTGCTTTAACTGATTTTGCTACTGGAACGCAGGGAGAGTTAGCTTCTTGGGCAGCATCGGTCGAGGCTTGTGGTGTAGATTATTACGAAATGGCTTTAGGGTCAGGTACTACTGGTCCTGCACAAACAGATATAAGTGGTGGCTGGGTTAATATCGGTAATGTCACTAGTTATCAACCCATTGATGGCGATGGAAACTTTACTTTTACTGGTCCATTGCTTCAAGCTACAAACTATTATATTTCGGTCAGAGCTGTTGATCTTTCTGGACAGACTGGAGGGATTGCTGTTTCTTCTGCCTTCCAAACAACAGGTCCTAATGCAATTACGGATTTAGCATTTGCCGACAGATCTTCTAGCTCAATTACTTTATTTTGGTCTAATCCTGGCTCATTGGGCTCGCCTGCAAATGATTATAACATCTATTGGCGTCCCTCTGGTCCTGGTCCATGGACTCAATTTATCGATGGAGTCTCTTTAAACACTATGGTTACAGTCACAGGTCTTTCTGTAAGCACTGCATATGATTTTATGGTTCGAGCTACAAATGGTTCGGAATCACCTGACTCGAATATAGTTACTGAATCTACTGGACCAAACTCACCCCTATTTGATCCCAGTCAGTACGCAGCCATCAATATTGGTGGCGCTACAGGTTGCCGTGTTATTGCCTTCGAAGATGGTACGAATATCAACCGTAATAGTGTGTTCTTAGCATCGCTCAATGCGGGACAAGTAAATGATTTTGCTTGTGCTCAATACGATTTGTTGGAAGCAAATAGACCCATTTATGTCATGGGTCGAGTAATTAACAACCATATTGGTTGGCAAACCTCCAAATTTTCTGGAACTGGGTTTTTAACATCCCTCACTCGTGCAGGACCTCACAACATAAGGATATTTGCCTTTGAGGCCACGACGGTCACGCTCTCTAGAGATGGAGTGTTCGTCACTTCTCAAGCCATGGCTGCCAATACGGGTTTTACACACACCAGTGGTTCGAATGGGCTTTGGGAAATAACCTCCAGCGGAGGCTTGATAGCGGTTTATACGGATTCAGGAACAGGAACAGATCCCAAGATCCTTCCACCGAAAGCACAAAAACTTATTGGCTTTCCGTCGCAAACAGGATTCTTAACTTCAGAGGGCGTCGATACAATTACTGTAAACTCAACTGGATTTGCCAATTACACAGTTGTGGTCGACAATACTCAAGAGTACTCAGTTGCCACGGGTGCCAATCGTTACTCTGGTGATGCTTTTATCTTTCAATCCACTGGTACGAGTTTGATTTCTGCCAACTCCAATGCTGATGCCGATGGATCGGCCGCTGCTCCTTTTATGCCAGTCTCTATGATGAGTAATCGCTTTATTGTCGCAGGAGGAACTGATTATGTAGCGATGGCATCAACACTCCCCATTCAAATTGAAGAAGTTAATGCCTCAACTGGTGCAGTTATTACCACGCATACAATGACGGGAACATCGCTTTTTGGTGGTATCTATCGCTTGAATCTCAGTGGAGATTTTAATGGCCGTATTTTTAGATCCACCACAGTTAGCGGACGCTTTCATATGTGGTACCAGCCAAATACTAATCAAACTTATCAGGCTCAAGATGATGAAACCGTATCTTTTGGTTGGGATTAACGGAGATAGACATGATGGATAAAAATAAAACATTAAAACAATCACAATTTATTGCGGACAGATATGTCAATTTATTCATGTTTGTGTGTACGTGTCTGTTCGCAAGCACAATAATTATATTCTTTCCTATAGACTCGTTCGCCGATGAATCTCGAGAAGAATCGTGTTTTCCTGTCGGACGAGCCCGTCACGATCGAGAGTGCTATGATTTTGATGAGAAAAATAAGTGTCTTAAGACGAATGACATCTTTTCGTGTGCATGGGGGCAACGCCAAGATAATCCCATACGAGATGACGAGATGTTATTATGTGACACCGCTCGCTGTGAAGAGCTACCCGACGAACATGATTTCTAGGGCTATTCGACTATAAGCTCATCAATTTCAATTCCAACATTAATAGTTTGTAATTTTCAATCGACATTTAGTCTGAGTTTGATAATCTTATCCAATGAAGAAAAAAAGAGTTTATGCCCTTGTTATTGCAATTGGACTGAGCGGATTATGCATATTTGCTTACAGTTTATGGACCCAGGTTAATTTTAAAAAACAATCAACATCTGTGCACTCAGGCCTCCTGTTTGTCGACAATGGTTTTTTTAAGATTCAACCGGCCCATAGCAAAAATCTGGCCAAATGGGAAAATCAAGTCCTTTTAAAGAGTGATTTTATAAAGTCTCCTGAAGGTCAAGCCCTGGCTAAAAAAAGAAACGAACTCATTTTAATAACAATTTTAAATCAATATGTAGACCTCAGGAAGAGTAATGAAATTACTTTTTTTATCGATCGTCCTCGTCGACCAATTTCAGATATTTTAAACCAATATGAAATACGTTTTATAAATCATGACCAAATCAGATTTGACAAAAGTGAGACACAAAAATTAGCACATATAAACAACGAGCCAATTTTTTTCAGAGATTTGCAGACGACAGATTATCGCTGGAGTTCCTTTAAAACTCAGGAATTTGAGCATCAGTTGTCTTTTGTTAAACAATTTATTTTAAATAAATATGTTCATAGTGAGGCAAAGAAACAAAATCAATCGGTTCAAGACTTTATAAAGAATCAGATCATAAGTATTGGCTTAAATTTAGAATCTTACTACATTCGGCATCATTCGCTACCCGCAGCAGAGGTCTACCTGGATCAGCCCAACTCCGACCTAGATATTAAGGAGGACTGGACTCCTCATCTAGGGACACTTGATAGCAAACAAAAAGTGATATTGTTTGATAGTTTTTTTAGTGAGTCGGGGCAAAGATATATTAAAGGAATTACTGATATATCTAATAAATTCCCAGATGTCTATTTCGGATTCAGACCAATCTTCCCCGAGAAGGACCAGATACAGAGACTTCTAGCAGAGGTTTCATTTTGTGTGTGGGTCCTCGAGAAGGATAAATACTGGTCATTTATGAACCAAGCTGTGATGAAAAAATCTCAAGACTCTGAAAGAGAGTATTACAGGATAGCAAATGACTTGGGTATTTCTCGGGATCAAATTCGAGACTGTGTTTATAAGCAAGAATACAAAGAGGTCGTCACTTACCACTTAGAATATGCCAAGTATCTAAACTTACAAACAGGGCCGCTTCTTTATTTAAACGGGTTTCTTTATACTGGGCAAATTTCAGATGAATTCTTAGAAAAAAGACTCAAAGATTTTGAGAAGAGGATATAGTTCAGTATTTTAGAACTGCTTTTTTAGACCAAATCTAAAAAATTGAAAATCAGTACTGGTTTCGGTTTTTGAATTTCTGTAGCTTGTATCAGAGTAATTTGTAAACAACATCCAGCTTTTGTAGCCTAACTCTGGGTTGAATCGAATACCAATCTCAGCAGAGACTTCGCTATTTTCTAAGTTAAAACCAAGATCTTGACCAATTGGCCCAAATTGACTTGAGATCATAAAGCGTTTGTTTTCAAGTAGTAGTTTTGCTTGGAAACCAACAAAGGCGCTAAATCCAAATTCAGACTGCGACGAAAGCATGGATTGAAAATAGGCGCCGATAGCAAATTTTATATCCATACCAAGAGCAGAATAGGGGCTTGTGTACATCAGGTATTGATCAGCTCGGATAAGAAAAGTTTTATCTGCACCATCACCACCATTTGACTTAAAGGGAACGGTTAGGACCGCAGACCCTTGTAGCTCAAGATCAGCAAAAATTGGTGCGTACATGGTGGCGCCAACATCTAAACCATCTTGCGTGAACTTATCAGTCAAAAAGCTTTGCTCCATTTCAAAATGGTTGTAAGCAACAACCCCATCTATTGATATACTGTCAAAAAGCGAACCAACTTCTTGATCGCCTGATTCTGAACTTAACCATCTATTGGGAGACTTTTGATTTCTGTCGATATTTGTCTGAAACACAAATTGTCTCTTAAGTTGTTCAAACTTCTTTTTTTCTTCCACATGTCTGTAGACATTACTAGGTCCACGCGATGCGATAATATGATTTGGCAAGTATGAAATATTTCTTTGAATGTATTCAGATGGTATCCATCCTTCATCACTCCAGTGATCGCCTAAATGGTCTTCTATTTGGAATGCAATTTTATAAAAAAGTTTATACTTTTTCTCATTTTTATTTTTTGTATCCTTAACGACGACTGAGTCAAGAAGTTGGGCGGGATTGCTTTTTGTTAGGTCTCTTACGCAAGGCTTGTTTTTATGCTGGCAGTAAGTTAGGTGCCAGTCTGCAGGATTATCAAAGACAGGAATAGACTGTCTATTTGGTGGAACAATGACTTCGACCTCTATGGGGTGGCTGTAGGTAGTCATAGTTTCAAAATCACGCCAATCATAATAGACTTGGAGCTCTTCGGACTTATTATTTTTTATGTTCACTTTTTTCCATAGACCTTGATTATTTTTATCTAAACGTAGTTTGTGGATATAATCCCCTGGAGAATCTTTAAATTTCAAAATATCACCAGGCTGAAGATACATAGCGACGCGTGAGCCAGACTCTGTATTTTTTAAAATCCATTTATTTTTTGCGCCAACATTTTTTCTAAGTTCAATGAAGTAAACCACATCCTGGTTATAAGAATCTTTGTCGTACTTTTGGTAAAAATCCGGAGGTTTAACTGGAACTGGCGGGGCTGTATTATTATTCTTTAAATCAGCAGGCTGTTTTATTTCATAGTCGATATCGGTTATAGTGATGGTGTCGCGATAAAGAAATTCTCCAGCTGTTGCATAATAACAAGGCAGGCAACTTAACCCAGTTAAGGTTAATATTAGTTGTAGAAATCCTTTTTTCTCTGTCACATATGTATTTTCGACTTTTGTTCATTGTAACTTGATTTTTTTTTAGATTAATTGTTTCTTTTTTTCTTTTCGTTAGACGTTTATCCAGGAAATTTTAAGTTTTTCAAATACAATTCAAGCACACACATAATATGTTTAATACTAAAGGCGAGGTGTGTTGATCACAAACTCATTTTTATGTGATTTAATATCTTGATGTATTAAATCTTTAGACCAGTAAGGTTTATTCACTATGATTTTAAGAAATTTTTTACTTATTATTTTAATCTCTGGATGTACGTCTAGTCATAAAACTGAAACGGTTCCAATTCCAGTTCCTAAGGATGTAGACAATTACACGTCAGAAGGGGTGCCTGATAATCCTTGGGCCTGGGATTACGACGGACTGAGAGGCTTTATGAACTGGCCAAGTTTAAACCCTGCCTATGAAATTTGTGGAAATGGGAGAAGGCAGTCTCCAATTAATCTCACATGGCTAAAGCCGAGTCCAAACAACAGGTTAAGGGTTTCTTACCAGCCAACGGATGTTATCATTAACAACAAGGGTTTTACTTTTAGTATAGATTTTACTCGACCTTTGCCCCTTTATTTTAATAATCGCGAATTTCAGTTAGAGAGTGTTGAGTTCCACTCCCCAAGTGAGCATCAGATATCAAATAAGGTTTTTCCGATTGAAGTTCAGATGTATCATCGCAGCCCCAATGGATTGCTTATTTTGTCTTCGTTCCTCGAGGCGGGTCAGAAGAGCTCATGGTTTGAAACATTTCTCAATATTGCCAAAACTGTAAAGCCCCAAAAATCTTCTCAAAGATTATTGTTTGATCCTCAGAACTTATTACCTTCTAAGTTAAATTATTATCAGTACTCTGGTTCCTTAACTTATCCACCTTGTTCTGAGGGTGTCGAGTGGATTGTATTCAATACTCCACAACAGGTGAGTAAAGAGCAAATTTTGATTCTGAGAGATCTCATGCCAATTAACAATCGTCCCATACAGCCCATACATGGCCGGGAAATTAAAAATTATTAGATTTGAAACGCGGATACAAGTTAGTTATTTTTTGTAAACTAGACGGCATGCCCAATTAGATAACCAATAGAAGCAGTGGTTGCCATAGCTAGGCCTCCCCAGAAACCAATCCGAAGGGTTCCCTTCCACAAAGGAGCACCTCCTGTTTTAGCAGCTAGCATACCAAGACCCATCAAAAACAAGAGAGTCGAAAAAGAAACCCAAAAAATAAGATCGTCAAGTGAAACAGCAAGAGCAACAACGAGGGGGAGGGAGGCTCCAATAGCAAAGGTCAGGGCCGAAGCAAAGGCGGCTTGCAGGGGGCGCGCACGCTGATGCTCAACGATCCCCAACTCATCACGAGCGTGGCTGCCAAGAGCATCATGTTCCATGAGTTGTAAGGCCACTTCCTTGGCGAGATCTGGCGTGAGTCCTCTTTGGCGATAGATTTCTGCGAGCTCTTTACGCTCATACTCTAAGTTTGTGGCAAGTTCCTTGCGCTCTTTTTTAAGGTCAGCTTTCTCTGTATCAGATTGAGAACTCACGGAGACATACTCGCCAGCAGCCATAGACATGCAGCCAGCGACAAGGGCTGCAACACCGGCTAATAAAATGTCCTCTGACGAGCCGTGGCCAGCCGCTACGCCAACTATAAGGCTTGCAGTTGAGACCAGCCCGTCATTGGCTCCCAGGACAGCTGCACGCAGCCAACCCGTTCTTTGTGAGAAGTGCACTTCATCGTGTGGATTTTGAAGAGTTTTTGATCCTGTTTTCATCAGCTACCTCAATATGAGACATACTGGAAGGTAACATAAAAAACAATATTAAGTTAAAAAAGCGGCATTAAGGAGTGGACAAGTGAATACTTTTGGGCTGATTGGTCTCATAGTTCTTTTTTCGATCAGTTGAAAAGACAAAGCAAAACAAAGTCTCTTGGTCCTCTTTGACTCCTAAATACATACTTTGGCAATAACCGTACATCAGGAAGCTGCCAATTCCAGCGCCACCGTCTTCGTTGATATTGATAAGATTTTTACCATTTTTATCGTATTTAGAGGCCAGATGATTGATATATTTCTTTGTGTTTAAAGAGCCAAATTTATCCTGACAAACCACGGCCAGCTTGTCGCCAGATATCCCGATCTTAAGAATGTTAGCCAGCTCATCATTAAGGTGGATTTTCTGTGTCCGACTTATCCTTTTATGAGATCTTTCTACGGGAGCATTAAAAAGAGCATTAGTAAACAGCTCATCACAAACGAGCAAAATACGACTGCGTAAAGTTGATGATATTTTGTTAGACTTTAAAAAGGCTTCAACGTGATTAAGTATTATACTTTTTTGCGTGCTGCTATGAAATGGTAACTCAAGCTGATGGATTTCGTTTGGCGGATTGTTGGCAGTATTGTCCTCTTCAAAAAACACAGTCTCAAAGGTTTTCTCGAAAATTGAGTAAGGCATATTAAGAATATTAATACTCGCTTGAATTTTAGACTTTAAATCCTCGCGTTCCTCTTGAATAACGTGTGAGACATTGTCATGGCCTGCAAGACGTAAAGTTTCTAAATCATCGAGATTCTTTCCGACAACAACCTCAGTAGAAGGTTGAGTCTTAGTCCCTTTTGTAATGTAGGAAATCAGCTTGTCGAGTCTAGTCATTTATTTCCTTTTAATCAGATTAAGGGTTTTTGAAAAGTTCTGTCAACAGAACTGCGTTCTATTTAGCGGACTCGGACCCCTCTTTGCTCTAGTTTGAGGCAAACTTAGCGCCTCGCTTTAAGGCAATATTTCTTAGGCTGCAAAGCTATTAAAATGACTTGTATATTTTCAGCTTTTGGCAAAAACTTGAGTTTATAAAATGAGAGAGGAAACATGGGTGAATTTACTTTTGAGACGGTTAAAATTGGGACGGATCAGTTGCAAATTAGTTTCAAAGGGTACTTAGATGAAAAAGCAAACTTGCCTCAAATCGCCGACCTAAATAGCGCCTCAAAATTAGTTTTTAATTTTGCAGAATGCCAGATGATTAATTCCATGGGGATTAAGAAATGGGTGATGCTCATGGATAAAGTTCAGAGTGCCGGTTTCGCTAAAGTCATATTGAGTCACTGTCCAATAATGGTCGTCAATCAAGTGAATTTGATAAAAGGATTCTTGCCCCAAAATGGCGAGGTGGAGTCTGTTTATTTCCCCATAACATGTTCAAAGTGTGATCAGGATTTTTCTATACTAGGTCAGGTTGATGAGGTTAAGAAGAATTCAAATAGAGTCATAGCCAATTTAGTTGAACTTGAATGCGCTGAGTTTCCTAGTTGTAAAAAGCATTTAGAGCTCGATTTTTCACCCGATTTTATTTTCGGATTTTTAAAGAACAAAGAGTAAACTTTTAACTGCAGTTCTTGTCTGGTTGAGAAGTTTAACTTGGCTTATCGAAATCACATTATTTACAATTCCAGAGATTGGGTGTTTGCCCTGGGAGCAGGTTGGTCGCCCTCAATAAACGGACACTTCTCCGGTTTGAGTGTTCAAAATAATATCTTTCAGATTTTTTTCACGGACCTTGCGTAATACAACTTGGGATCTATTGGCATCATAAAAACTAATAAAACTGTCGCAAATACTGTTCCAAGAATCTGGTTTTAGATTTAGTTTTGCTTTTTTGTAATGTAAGTTTAAATAATCCTCAATTTTAACAAAAAGCCAAAAATGACGACTGCTACTTCGACTCACCACTGTTCGTCTCCCATTCTTTTCAATGCTCATAATGATAGTGGATCTCAAAAGTATTCACAATTTTTTTCCAGGTATTGTTTGCCGAATGAACAATTCCTATTCAAAATGTAATCAATTGGGTTTCATAAGGTTCAATCGTGTAAGTAGCATAAACTTTGGAACAGCAAAAACAGCAATTTTTGAAGGTTGTTTAGAATTTGCATTCAACAACATCTCAAAAAGAGAAAGACTTATCGACTCCGCTTTAAATAAAAAACAAAGAGAGCTCAAGCTCGTCCTTATTCTGGTTTAAAGAGGCTTTCAAAATCCTGGGCCGTTTCATTCTTTGATCTTGAGGCCGGCTTCAGCTCTCACTTTTTCCAGGGGCCAGTTCATTCTTTCTTCAAGGGGAATCAATATGAGGGGTTTTGCCCCCTGTGCTAGTTCAAATCCTCTTTGTTCGGCGCTCAGTATCTCCGCTCTCTTCCAAAATAATATTCTCCCGAAAATCTTGGCAGTCCGAGCGGCGGAATTCAGGGTTTTCGAGTAGCTTTGTTCTGCAATAAAAGCATAAACACCAATTTCGCCAGCAATATCTGTCTTAAAACCCAAAAGGACATGGACCAAGTCGTGGATGCGTATGTAGCGCATCCCAATTGGGAATTTATCAAAAATATCATGAACTTCATTTGTAAAGTTTAAGGGTGAGAGCTGATTTTCCTTCATAAAGTCTGAATAAACCCGCCCGAGGGTTCCGGCTGGCAACTGAGCAAGGGGCTTGAAGTCAATTGGAGTAAAATGCAGTTCCTTTTGTTTGCTAATGGGGGAAGTGAATGAATTGGTTTCTTCTGATTCTACAAAAAGAGCAAGCTTAAGAGCCGATATATCTCCCGTAGAAGCTTTTCTTGAAATAGATTTTATAATCCTAATAAAAGTTCTAAAAAAATGAGTCATCTTTGATATCCGTACATTCTTCATTTCACTTATTATTATGCAGAGCTCTCTTGATTGCGACAATAACATCTTTATTTTTCATTTTTTTAGCCGCCGCAAGCGGGGTTAGGTTGTCAAAGTAGGATTCTAGTTTTGGGTCTGCTCCGTTTTCGAGAAGAAAAAGTGCAATCTTAGTATTCTCGTGAAGTATGGCACACACAAGTGGAGTGGATAAGATCTCGGGGTGTTGATAGTTGGGATTCACTCCGGATCGAATATGGTGTTGCAACAGCTCAAGGTCGCCTTCTTGAGCGGCTCGATACATTTCTTTCCAATCACCTGCAGACATCAATCAGCTCCCTAAATAGGTTCAACGCAACTCACGCGTTTCATCAAGCCCTAAAACGTTATCCTTTTGTAGGCTCAATGATTTCAATAAAAAGTTATTTACATTTTATCAGAACAGAGTGCATAGCTAA
The DNA here is from genome assembly GCA_041739665.1 of Bdellovibrionales bacterium. Taxonomy (GTDB): domain Bacteria; phylum Bdellovibrionota; class Bdellovibrionia; order Bdellovibrionales; family JAGQZY01; genus JAGQZY01. The sequence continues at coordinate 3,578 of JBGSNK010000070.1, read as the reverse complement.
ATTGGTTTTTATATTAAAATTTGCTATTTTAGCTCCTGTTTTAAGTCTAGTTATTTTCCTGCTGATAATTCTCTAATTCCGACGTTTGCATGAATTTTTTAATTAATACAAGGTTTTACAGCTCAGATGTTTGAATTTCCCATCTCGCCTAGAGTATAAGTTTTACGTTGATTATAGTTTCCTAGTAAACTATATTTAATAACAAGTAGGAAATATGAAAAGAAAATTAAAACCTGAACCAAGTCGACTTGAATCCCATATTGGATATAGATTGCGTCTTGTCTCAAATGCAGTTTCATATTCTTTTGCAAGAAAACTAGCGAATAGTGATGTTACGGTCGCTGAATGGGTTATTTTACGAGAAATGTACGCGGCCGACGAGAAAACTTCCCCGAGTATCATAGCAGAAATGACGAGTCTTACTCGCGGAGCCGTCTCGAAACTCATAGATCGTCTTCTGCAAAAGGGTCTGGTGAATCGTACTGTGGTATCAGGAGATCGTCGCTACCAAGAAATTAGACTCACTAGAAAGGCTATAAAACTTATTCCAAAGCTAGCAAGTCTTGCTGATGAAAATGATGAAAGTTTCTTTTCTATTCTTACAGCTTCTGAGCGGAGCACGCTGATTCAAACTCTCATGAAACTTGCCGAATACCATCATCTTAATACTAAGCCTATTAATTAATAAGGAGAATGCAATATGAATACGCTCATTGATTGTCTTTTAGAGGCGCAAAAATATGCAATGTCGATTCGTCCAAATGTTGGCGGGTTTCCCGTTCTAGCTGAGGTGTTTCGTCGGGCAGAGATTAAAATGAATCGCTGGACTTTACCCTCATGCCAGTCCGTTTACATTTTGAAAGACGGAGCAGTCGTTCAACAAGGGACACCACTTATTACGGGATCATATGAAGTTCCAAAATTTAATCGCGAGGCTCTCGTTCGTGCGATTCGCGCAGATCAGGAAGGAAGAAGCTCCTTTACTGAATTTCTTATGGCCACTTGGACGGCTGGTGTTATTGGTTACGATGCGGATTTTATCGAGTGCAAGGTGACTTACTACGGTATCAACGGCGAATCTTACGTTGAAGATTATCCAGCGGTAGTACTATAAAATATTTTTGACAAATGATGGACTTGAGAACTTATTTTTCTAGCCAAATTGCCATAAAACTAAATTCCGTCTCTAAAGATAAAATAAACGGCACCTACCATGCACAGACTTGCCCACGCAAAATTAAGGCTTGGTTTGACCCCCATGTAAAAGACCGCAAACCCAACAAAGACTGCAAGGGTTATGACTTCTTGGATGATTTTGAGTTGAGGCAAAGTAAAAAGGCCATAACCGAGGCGGTTGGCAGGAACCTGAAAACAGTATTCAAAAAAAGCTATCCCCCAGCTTACAACAATAGCCACCACCAGTGGTTTGGTATTCATGTTCTTTAGGTGCCCGTACCAAGCAAAAGTCATAAATATGTTTGAAATGGTCAGCAATATAATCGTTGTGAAAGCTGTCATTTTTTGATCCTTCCTAAGGCATAAACGGCAGAGCCTATGCAAAATAGTATAAGGCCACCGACCACTGAGTGTCGAGGGAGATTTACAGCAAGAAGAATACAAATTGTGAATCCCCCTATTGCGAATAGCTTTGGAAAAAACCGACGATCTCGACTAAGTTTGAGTGCTGAAAAGTTGGCAATAGCATAGTAAATTAAAATGGCAAATGAACTAAAGCCGATGGTGGTCCTTAAATCTGCATACCCGACAATGAAAGCAACGACAATTCCAACCAAAATCTCCGCTTTGTGCGGAACTTTATGCTTGGGATGGACGGCGTCTAAAAAGCTCGGTAAGTCTTTGTTTGATGCCATTGCAAAAACTGTTCTACTGATTCCGGCCAAAAGTGAAAGTAAAACGCTTAAAGAGGCAACTGCCGCCCCAAACCGAATCAGAGGAGTTAAAGATGAATACTGCGATCGTTCTACGGCCAATGCTAGTGGAGCTTTACTTTGAATCAGGTCCTCTAGGGGTAAGACCAAAAGTAGCGAAGAACATTAGGCCAGCGGCTTCTAAAATCCCAGAAATTCCGCCATGTTCAAACCAGTTATCGAGTCGATCAAATACAATATCTCCTCCCCAAAGGGACCCTCCGACAATGAGAGTTAGTGTGAGTAAAGCAATGACAACGAAAACTTGTGTCGCCGCTGCTGTTTTCTTAACCCCAAAGTAGTTGACGGCTGTAATAACAACTACCGTTGCTACTGCAACCGCATGAGCATGTTTGGGATTAGCATAGTAGGCAAATGTCAGAGCCATAGCCGCACAACTCGCAATCTTCCCTACTACTTGTTTTATTTACAGATAAGCGGCCTACAAACTCGACGACATTATAAACTATTTGGGAGTCCGCAGTCTGACTATCGTTCTATTTCAATAGGGTGGGGCCAGGGGCCAAACTCCCGAGTGCAGCAGAGAGCATCACATTGTATGGGACAATGGGAAAAACCAAAATCGATATAGCTGGTTGAAGGGCATAAAATTGAACAGTCACTCACTTTATTATGCTTTTCAAGCTTAACGTAGCTTAAAAACCATCTCTGACACTCCTTCATAACTGAGTCTCGGTAAAACTGGATGTCTTCTTTTTCTTTTTCAGAATAGTTGATAGAGCCTCTGGTTGCATTTTCGGTTGATGAAATTTCATTGTTGATCCTCGACAACAATTCATCTGGTCGATAATACGCATCCAAAATACCATGATTGGAGCCACTGGGGTGTTTGCGGGTTATATTTCCTTTCAACGCAAAAGGAATGTATTTAATTATTAAATCATTTGTGTAAGTAAAGTAGGGTCCATTATCGGCAACCCTCCTATCAGGATTTGCAAGACTGATGATTTTAAAAGCGCCTATTCTATCGGGCAGGGAGTGAGAAAGGGTGTCATAAGCGGAGTTGGCAAAAAAGTTTCCTTGGGAATGGGCCAGCAAATGAATGCGGCGACTTTTTTTAAGTATCTCTTTGTAGGTTTCGAGATGTTTTGTCAGATCAGCTCCCGCAACAAGATCAGCGCGGTAGACCATTGACAGCTCATCAAAGATTATTTTCCTTAAGCTGTCTGTTACTTTTCCAGAAAGGAAAAGTTCTAATAGGTTTTTTTCACTTATCTGTTCGCTTTCAATTTTTTGAGACAAAACTTCATAAATCTGGAAAATGATATTTTCATTCTTATTGTAGGCAATATCGTATTGATCGTGTCGCGGGGCACTCTTCCTAAGTTTATCTAGAGTTTTTCTTGCGGCCCCTACTGACGTAAACATTCCATTGCCAAAAAACAAGTGTGACTTTGTATCGGGACATGTTCTGAAATTGGCAAACATAAGCACCGGGGTGAATAAAGTTGCAAAAAATAATTTATTTGCAATCATTTTCGTAATTCGTAATATGCATAGAGGCACTTATGATCTGGCCGTAAAACTGTTTCTCGAAATAAAGATAGCGCTTCAGGTTGGTGCGGCCCCCAACAAGAATAAGCTCTAGATCATCTGATAATTCCATCCCATTAGAATTTTTCCGCTTTG
>JBGSNK010000001.1:0-5965 GCA_041739665.1 Bdellovibrionales bacterium | reverse complement strand
GGCGACAACTCAAGAGCGTCTGTTAAATATTTAAACAATGAGTTGAAGCCAAGTTTATAAAAGAGCTTGTCTCTATCGATTTCGACAACAAGGCCCAAAAGCTGCTGCTCCAGCCGTTTGTATTCTTTAGCAACTTGTCGGGCTTTGCTATCAAGTTTTTGGATGTCCAATAATTTTTGATTGGATCTTTCCCAATTCGGTTCCTGAATGGTTAGCTCTCTCATATGCATATTCTCACCTCTTAACAAGACAAGGGCAAAATACCACGGGTTTTGAAATGAATTTTTAAGGCTTTAAATTCGCATCCACAAAGACCTCAAGATAAGCCTTAAGGCCTTCCCATTTTTAAAAATGTGCGATCATAGTGGGGCGTAGAGGGCTTTAGATATCAAAATACTCACTTTGTTTGGGCATCATGTATAGTTCCAAAAAGTGGCGAGAAACCTCGTCAATTATTTTTTTGATTTTCAAAGTACGCAATCCGGAAGCCTGTCAGAATCTTAACAGAATCGTGCACGTGCACAAGACTAGGTTTGCGTCCGCAAGACTCCATTTACACATGCAAAGCTCTACCTGCGCACAAGGGGATTTAAGTGTGGTGACTTTCTCAATTCAATTTTAAATTCTGTTGCTTCAGATAAATTTATTCTTCTCAATATGATACGTTTAAATTCTGTTCAGCTCTTTTGAGCTTTGAGCTACTGTCTCAATCTGTGCCTACTCAGTTTGCTCTCAATTGGCATGTTTGCTGCTCAATAGTAATCTGTTGAGTCCACGGACTCTATCATCTTAAAAATAAACCAAGGAGATATTAATATGAAGGCAAGCACACTTTTTATTTCAATCGCATTTGTTAGTTTAACAGTATCTTGTGCACACAAGACCACTCATGGCAATGCTACGGATACAGAGAAAGCTGAAAAAGCAAAAGTTGAGACTCAAGATAAGTCAAAGAAAGAAAAAGCACTCGCCTACACATGTTTGGTGGGTAAAGATAAAAGGCTCGTAACCCTGGATAAAAAAGAAAAGCGCTGCGAGGTATTTTATACAAAATTTGGTGATGAAAAGCAGGTCGCTTGGGCAGAAAGTACTCCGTCTATTTGTGAAGAAACTTTCGGTAAAATTCGTACCAATATTGAGGGTTCGGGTTACAAATGTCTCGATGGTCTGAATGTAAGTTTTGAAGACACTAAGAAAGAAATTAAAGAAGAAAACAAGGGAGAGAAAAAAGTGGAAGAAGTTAAGAAGCCAGTGGAAACTGCGTCGACTCAAGTGAAGTAACAATAAAAAAGCCCTCTGTGTCTGCTGAGGGCTTTTAAGCGTTTCAGATAGAACTACCGAACTGTCACTAAGTCATTTTTCTATTCGCGACCAAATCTTCCAAATCTATAGCCCTGTGAAAGGGCTTTTTTTAATTAGAGCGAAGTTTCAGCAATCAAAAGCGCGATTCCAACAATTGAACCACCGGCAATAATCCCTGCCCCAATGGTTTCCTTATTTTCTAAGATTGTTCGAAAGCGATCTGATCTTTTCTCAAGCGGCCTACGTGACATTAAAGAAAAAATTAATGAGCCCAAGAAAAACTCTAGGGAAATATGAAAAGGCAAAACAAAAGAGATCCCAAACGCCACTGGAGAAAGCGGAAAACGACCGCGAGTTTTTTTACTAAGAATTTCAAAAACTATTCCAATGATCCCACCAATGAGGACAGCGACCTGGGCCGTGGGGTGCAGGGCACCAAGGCCTGTGGATAAAACTTCGGCCACCGCTTTCCAGACAGTCGCACCGGGCATGGGAAACTGTTCGGTGGAGAACTTGGAGATATCCCCATCAAACATCATGTAAAACACAGGGACAGCAACTAAACCTCCACAGAAAATACCAATGGCATGTCCAATGGCTTGATGGCGAGGCTTTCCGCCAAGCATATAAGAGGGTTTGATGTCCATAAGTAGGTTCGAAGCACTTAAACACACTTCACTAGTGATTCCAGCTGTGATCAAGTTTGTGCCCATATTGCCAGGGGCGAGAACGGCGTAAGTCACCTGAGTCATTTTTCCAAGGGCGCCTCCAGGTGTGATAGCGGTGATCCCGGTTGATTTTACGGCCATAATAGAAAATAAGAAGACAAGGGGAATGGCCACAGCAGATAACCAATAACTCATATCAAAGAATTCGTGACCCATAATCATAATTACAACAGAGAGTATGGGGACTCCGATATAAGACACTTTTCTTGGTAGTTCGATGTGTGCCATGATATCGACTTTCTTTTCTTTTTTAACTTTTTTGTTTTTCCATTTAAAAAGTTCCACAATGCTAGAGAAAGTGTTTCCAGATGCTAAAAATGAGTAAATGGAAGCTGTTGTCATCATCGCGGCCCCTCCCCATAGAGCCCACATGGTGATGTTTTTAAAACCAGTGCCAACGATAATGCCCTTGTCGATCAAGATTGGAGCCAAAATAAAATAATTAAGGACAGCTCCTAAAAGCATGGAGGCGGTGGCTCGTATGGACATCAGCATTCCAGTTCCCATCATAACGATAGAAGTGTCCATGCCGATGGTGAGCTCCTTTAGGGGAGTGCCATTTATTTTGGGAGTGGCAAATTTATAGATAAAATCATCCCAATGGGCGGGGAGAGCCAGCATTTTCAATCCAAGCTTTGCCAAGATCGTTTCTGTTCTAAAAAACTCAATTGTGGCAGCAGTAAGAGCCCCAAAACCTAAAATCTTTGCCTTCATCAGACCTTCGCGTCCGTCGGACTCGTGAAGGTTGTCGAGTACAACTCCAGCGGCGTAACCTTCAGGAAAGGGAAGTTGCTCGTCGTTGATATAGCGTTTTTTTAAAGGAAAGGCAAAAAGGGCTCCGAGCAAACCGAGGACGACCATCCACCAATAAGCTTGCCACATAGGAATTACTTTGCCTGTGACCATCATATAGGCGGGCAAGGAGGCCATCAGAGGAGAAGTCATATAGCCAGCACTCGTAGCGATAGATTGCATGGCATTGTTTTCAAGGACCGTCATTTCGTCGCCCCATTGCAAGCGTGAAATCACCTTGAACATGGCAAAAGATAAAATCACAGATGTGATTCCTACACCCAGAGTCCAGCCTGTTTTGATTCCGATATAAAGATTGGTAAGGCTTAGGACAGAGCCCAGCATGGCACCTGTGATAGCCGAGCGAAAGGTCAGTTGCTTCATTTCGCCGCGGTAGACGTTTTCCATCCACCAGCGATCTTTTTGCTCTAAGGTCCAATCGCGAATTTGATCTTCGGTGAGTAATTTAATTGCCATGAGTTTGTGCCCCCGTTTTTCAGTCAAATTTTTGGGAAAACGGAATACTATTCATATTTGAGAGAGGAATCAAGAACGCAATGATGTTACCTAAGTGGCTGAAATCAAATAGTTTTTAAGGTGTGTAGCCAGGAACCCATGCCACGTAGACGCTGGCTCCAATAACCACAAAAGAATACAGAGTCTCAGTTGAAGCGGTTGTGGCTCCATGGCTAGGGGGAAGCTTCACACTTAATGACGCGACACCAGCATCAGAGTAGGCTGCAAAGGAGCAAGTTGCCGCAGCTGTCCCTTGTACAGCTAGGGTGTAAGTCGCTCCATCTTTCATATTATGTAGGTTAAAAGCACCACAGCTCGATGCTGTGTAAGCAAAGTTACTGTTAGCAAAATTGATTGTTCCCGCAGTATCAGTTACTGCTGGAGCCGCAGCTATAGCTCCATTGACATCCAAAGCCACTCTCGGATTTGTTGTATTAACTCCCACATCTCCTCGTTTAGTTATTCGCATTTGCTCGGTCATGCTGTTATCATTGGATGTATAAAAAGCAAGGTAAGAATCCTTAGTAACGCCGCCTGAATAATTGTGATCGCGTCCGCCGACAATTTTTGATCCAGCAGAATCAATCGCTGGTAACAAATGAATCTCAGCACTCTCGTCTGAACTACCAGCCGCGGCACTATTTTGCACAATCAAAGAGACATCACTGCCATCACTATCCTGAACCAAATGCAATAACTTACTGGGACTGCTAGTCCCAATTCCAACATTTCCTGACTGCTCAACTAGGAATAGATCTGTAGTTCCACCATCTGCTCGAACCTTAAAGTCATGTGTTGTGTCATTGTTATTGGTATCGAGATTAACAATCACACCTCCACGTGTATCGATATTTAGTGAATTGTCAGTATCTCTTCTAAGTACGAGGCCTAAATTGTCTATGGTATCGTCATCTGCAATGAACTGCATATTACCATTCAGAGTTAGCAAGCTAGATGGTGTTGCCGTTCCAATCCCAACGTTTCCGGTCGCATCTACGACCATTCTCTCCAATCCTGCCGTATCAAAGCGGATGGTGTCATCATTGGGTCCCTCTTCCACTTGAATCATGGTGTTGCCATCAGCATCCTGGATATTATCGACAGGAGAAGAGCTTGGCGTCACCCAAGAAAGAATTCCTGTCCCGCTTGTTTGTAGCACTTGTCCTGATGTTCCATCACCATCAGGGAGTTCCCAAACTAGATTCGAAGTTACTGTTGCAGGAGCGCGGAAGCCCACATAATTGGTAGTCGAGTCACCAAGACGAAGCTCATTCGTCGTTCCTAAAGTCAAAGGCCCACTCATAGTGTCGCCCGCTTGATTCACTGGCGTGTAACCAAGGGCACCTTCTTTAGCATCTAACTGTGTTTGGATGGCACTTGTCACACCATCTAAATAGCCAAGTTCGGTATCCGTCACAAGTGAAGCCACTGGAAGACCGCTAGCATCTGTTGCCAAAGCTCTATTAGCAGTCAGTGCCAACTCACTCATTGCGCCCGTACCATCGTTGATAACAAGATTATTAGCTGTTCCTAAAGCAAGCTTTGTGCGAGCAATGTTGGCTGAGGCATTGATGTCGGCATCTACAAGCTCACCATCAAGAATTTTAGCACTTGTAACAGCGTCGTTTAGAATCTTGACTGAAGTTACTGAATCACTGGCAAGGTCATCGGCAACAATAGTGCCATCTAAAATCTTGGCACTCGTAATGGCGTCGTTGGCGATTGTTAAGGCACCCGTGTCTGACATTGTGGCGTCACCACTCATGCTCACTGCAGCTGCTACGTTTGTGCTACTACCTAGCCAAAATTGGGCTGAGTTGAGAGTTTCGCCCACGATGCTATCTAATTTATTATTGAAGTTATCGTAATCGGTGTTCGAGATCGTACCACTGGTCACACCCACACCACTGGCTAGAGGCACATTTAAAGTATGAACATCACCAGCTGAGCTAATGGCAGGAGCAGTGCCCGCGCTACCTGCTGCAAATGTTTGAGTGCTTCCTGTTTGACCACCTAGATTCGTCAGTCCTGCGCCACTCACACCTAAAGTGATCCAGGCTGAACCATTACAATAATCAAGGTTTCCTGAGTTGTAGCGGATCATACCGGCGTTGGTTCCAATGGTACAAGTCTCACCACCATCAGCGATTTTTAGGGTTCCGTCTATATGAAGCTTTGTATCAGGTGTTACTCCAACACCCACATTACCAGTGGCATTGATCAGCATTCTCTCACTACCAGCTGTATCAAAGCGGATGGTGTCGTCATTTGGTCCTTCTTCTAATTGAATGATCGTATTGCCATCGGCGTCTTCAATGGAATCTGTGCTTAAACCACCAACAGCCGAATCAACATAAGCTTTAGTGGTGAGGTCGGTGGCCGCCGTGATGTCCCCATCAGCAGAAATAGTGGCTACAACTAAAGAGGCCGAATCCCTGACTTCAACAAGATTTGTCAATTGAACGGCATTAGCGTCAATAGCCAACTGCACCTGATCCGCACCACCGTCTATATAGAGTTGACCGGTCATGGTGTCGCCAGCGCGATTGACCTTAGCGGCGTCAAGGTTTGTCACATCTGTTTCAAGAGTTGAAATATCGCCTTCGGCAGTGGTCATGCGTCCATCA
>JBGSNK010000094.1:0-20380 GCA_041739665.1 Bdellovibrionales bacterium | reverse complement strand
GGTCTTAATCTTTGTCGTGATCACCTCTTAGGCCTTCACGAAAAAGTTAAGTTGTTCTAATGGCTTAAGCCTCGGTGGTGGAATTGGTAGACGCGCCGGACTCAAAATCCGGTACTAGCAATAGTGTGCGAGTTCGACTCTCGCCCGAGGCACCAATCGCCAATGGCTCCCGCCATTGGCTCCCGAGCTCGGATCCCCGATATATGAGCTCAGAGCTCTGAGAGGCCGACGCTTTCCACTTGGACTCCTAGCCATCTCTGTAAAAAATCTGTTATAAAACCAGGAAGTCATCTTGCCACTCTGTCTCCAGCATTGTTTGATAAGGATGATGTTTTCGATATTGCGGCGACGATTCTTACTCCTTTTGGCGTGCCTTTTTGGGGGTGGTTATCTGAGCCAAAAATGGTACGACACCTTAAGACCCAAACCACCATCAGATGCTCAAAAGGATTCCCCTATGAAGACTTTTCCAATTGATTTTCAATGGCCTGTGCAAGAGCCCTTTTTATTTTGTGTCCACCATCATGATATCTACCCAAAGGGCAATAGTGAGCAAGCCCTGGATCAAGATCACCTCATCGGCCGTCGCATAGGTCAAGACTTTGAACTTAAAGACGGTTTTCGCACCTATCACGGCGCTCCGGTACCAGGCTTTCCCGTCCACCCACACCGCGGTTTTGAAACCATCACAATTGTTCGTAAGGGACTCGTCGACCACGCAGACTCTATGGGGGCCTCTGGACGATATGGGCAAGGCGATGTTCAATGGATGACCGCTGGATCTGGAGTTCAGCACTCAGAAATGTTTCCACTTATTCATCAAGAGCAAAATAACGAGCTAGAGCTTTTTCAAATCTGGTTGAATCTTCCAAAAAAATCAAAAATGACCACTCCTCACTTTAAGATGCTTTGGTCGGAAAAAATTCCAACCTTAATTACAAACGATGGCCGCACTCGTGTGCAAGTTATTGCCGGAGAGTTCTTAGCACAGAAAGCTTTACCACCACCTCCAGACAGTTGGGCTGCTTCCTCCGACAACGAAGTCAATATTCTACTGGTGAAAATGGACTCCGAAGCTAAGCTTGAACTTCCGCCCACCCGAAACCCTAGCCAGCGCTCTTTGTATTTTTTCCAAGGCTCTCAAGCCAATCTTAACAATCAACAGATTTCATTGAAAAGTGGAGTCTTTGTTTCGGGTCAAGAAAAACACACTGTACACAACACAGGCGAACCTCTTGAGTTTTTACTTTTACAAGCACGCCCCATCGGAGAACCCGTGGTGCAACATGGCCCTTTTGTGATGAACACTCGATCCGAAATCTCACAAACCATCAAAGACTACCAACTCACTCAATTTGGTGGCTGGGACTGGCCTCGCCAGGATATGATTCATGGTCCTCTGCCCAAACGCTTTGCCAAATTACCCGATGGAAACATCGAGTACCCTCCGCAGAAGTCAAAGTCTTAAGTAGGGCAGTTCGTGAAGTCAGGGATTTTAAAATATGGACGACGCTTTGCTTTAGCAACCCTTAGCGGACTGTTGGCCGGAGCTTCCTCCACAATTTTCTTAATAGCTTTACAGACAGCCGAAAGTACTCGCGATGAAAATCTTTGGATTCTTTATCTTCTACCGATCGCCGGTTTTTGCATAGGCTGGGTCTATCATCATTTTGGACAAGATGTTGCCGCAGGGAACAACCTCGTCTTAGATGAAATACACAAGCCAAACAAAATAATACCTTGGCATATGACACCTTTTATTTTGGTAGGCACTGTCTTAACTCATCTTGTCGGCGGCTCGGCCGGCCGCGAGGGGACGGCCGTGCAAATGGGCGCAGCTTTGTCCGATCAATTAAATCGTTTTTTTCAGTTGAGCTCTCTGGATAGAAAAATATTTTTGGCGGCAGGGGCCGGTGCAGGTTTTGGGGCCGCGATCGGAACTCCTTATGCCGGTGTTTTGTTCGCGATGGAGTTCCTCTACGTTTCTAAAATAAAAATTTTTGCGCTTGGAGAGTGCATCGTAGCCACTTTTGTCGGTTACCACTTTTCACATGCCCTAGGAGCGCCTCACACTCTTTATCCGGCAGCCATGATCCCGCCCACCTTCTTCCCTGCCTTATTTTGGATCGCTGTTGCTGGAGTCATCTTTGGTGTTGCAGCTCGATTTTTCTCTATCAGCACTCGCGCTATCCATGAGCTAGCTAAGCGCTTTGTCCCCTATCCTCCCTTGCGGCCCTTTTTGAGTGGTCTCATCCTTCTATTTCTTTTCAATTTAGAGGGGAATTACCGCTTTATTGGCCTCGGACTTCCCCAAATCCAACAAGCTCTTTTGCAAACAAGCGCTTGGACAGATCCTCTGTTCAAGTCTTTTTTTACCTCCCTAACTATTGCCACAGGTTTTAAAGGGGGCGAGTTCACACCTCTTGTTTTTGTTGGAACAACCTTAGGAAGCACATTATCCCTATGGTTGCCCTTGTCTTTTTCTACTTTAGGAGCAGTTGGGTTTGCCGCCGTTTTTGCAGGTGCCTCTAACACACCACTTGCTTGCTCGGTAATGGCCATGGAAATTTTTGGTTTACATTTGGGACCCTATGCATTTGTCGCCTGTTATGTGAGTTACTTGTTTTCTGGCACCAAAGGGATTTATGCCTCTCAGAATCAAGGACCCCGTAAATTTCATCGCATCCAAAGCAGCCTTTTCAAATGGACAAGTCGTCGATCTTGAAAGACTGACATTCATCCGATTCGCTTTGACATTCCCCTAAAATAACCGATGATAGAGAACTATGAAACTTTCTCTTTTTTTACTACCTTTCCTTATTGTCGGCTGCTCGATTCACTCTATTCAACCGACAAGCGGCAGCCTTGAAATGAACATGGATCTAGACCTATCCAACGCAAAGATGCGTCACGGTTGGGCCTACTTCTCAACTCCTCACAAAAAAAAATTAGAGGTGACTCTTATTGATCGCGAAGCCGTCTTGCGAGGGGAAAAGATTTACCTACAGCACTGTGAAAAATGTCACGGTCCAAAAGGTGAAGGCAATGGTGATCTAGCCATAGCTCTAAAGTTGCAACCCACGAATCTACAAAACCTGGCAAAGGGTCTTTCACAAACCTATCTCCTGGTGCAAATTAATGAAGGTAAAGGAAGCATGCCCCAGTGGAAAGATTTTTTAACTGCAAGGCAGACCTCAGACCTTACTCATTTTGTGCGTACTTTGAGCCAAATAAAAAAGAACAATAAAAAGTAGAATTAAGAACAAGTTTTCTTGAAGTAGGCTTTGACCTCTAACTTAAAGTCTGTCCAAGTGACGCTTTTACCGTCATCACCCGTGTGCAGAGATCCGCAACGCTTTTTTAAAGCGGCGATTTGATCTCCCAAAGAATACTTAAGAGCATCGAAAAGTCCTTTAGCTTCGATTCCAAAATCTGTCATCTTATAGTCAAATACAACTGTCTGTGATTTTTGATTTAAAGTAACTTTGGTTTCAATTTTTTTATCTGTTACTTTTTCGACAGCGACTGTGACTTTCGAGTCGCCAAGAATATTAGCAAAAAGAGTTTCCCTCATGTTCATATCGCGCAATGCATTTTCAGAATCGATTGAAAGCAAATCCACAGATACAATTAAATCTTTCAACAGGTCTTTTTTGTTCTTTTGGCTTTTATTGGAATTCAGTTCAACTCCTTCAAAGGTGGCGGTGACCCCAGTCTTGTTGGTGAACTTATAGCCAGTACCTTGAACTAAAGATTTGGCCAAATCAAAACTATAAAGGCAGTTCTTGCCTTGAGACTGAACTTGAAAAGAAAAGAGGGTGAAAAAAAGAGAGAGTATTAACGGGCGATTCACAATAAGCCTCCTATATGTAAACTACATAGGATTTGTATATCACAGCGCCTGATCCTGGCCCAGGCATGGAGAAGGCTCCTGACACACCATATATATGGTCTGGATTTCAGTTTCCACTAAAGTGAATGGGGATATTTGAATGAATCCTTAACTAGATTTCTTGTTGGCAAGCCGACTGGACCACAAGCCAACTAAATCGCGAGCCTCTTGTTGAGAGTCAGTAAACCTGACTCCGTAGGCCTTCTTCTCTTCACACCAAACAATTTGGCCCTGAACCTCAAAGTGTTTGTCGCCGGTTGGGCTGGCTACACAAAGAGTCACAACTCCTCCTTGTTCAAGCAGAGCTTCCGTATCGATTCTAGCGCCGCCAAGTGATATAGAACTCATCTGACCTATTAACTTCTGACCACCAACGGCTATGCTGACCTCTGATTGAATATTTATGCGAGGGTGAGCCCTTCTATAATCAGGTTGTTTCTTTGCTCGTACCTTCAGAATATTAATCACCAAAAGTGGGGCCAATAAAAGAGTTAAGAGAGCAGCCGTGGTTCCGCCAGAAGGTCCACCCGAACCATCAAAAGGTTTTTGCAAACTCTTCTGTAAAAGCTTTGTGGAGATCAAACCGCAACCGCCACCGGCCTGAGAAGAGGTCTCTGCCGCATCCACACTGGAAAGCCAACGATCTGCATTTGCGTTAGGAACGTAACCTGCAATATCTGTATTCTGTACGAAGTTCACGGCCTCGAAAGCGTCGATACGTGATTGGCTGGCCACTTTACCCAATAAATCTTGCACACCAAGAGAATACTCAAACAAAACACCCTTTACCTGATGTCCACTGATCTGATTTTTTTCACGCACGAGCAGTGCCGATAAACCAGATGCAAAAGGAGCGGCCATACTTGTTCCGGAGGAGTATCCAAAACTGTCATTGGGAAGTGTACTTATAATAGAAATCCCCGGACTGGCTACATGGACAGACTGGCCTCCATAATTTGAAAAACTGGCCAAGTTATCTTGGCTAGATGTGGCGGCAACTGAAACGACGTTTGCAATCTTATAGCTTGCCGGATAGGTGGGGCTGGAATCGTTATTATTGGCGGCATTTCCAGCAGCCGCAACAAAAGCTAGTTTTCTATCGTTCGACTTCACTATCACATCGTATAGGGCTTGACTAAAATGACCACCACCCCAAGAGTTATTGAGAACACTAGCCCCATTGTCGATGGCATAATTGATTGCCGCAATTGCACTCGCAGTCGTCCCCGAACCTGACTGATCCAAAAACTTGAGGGACATAATTTGAATTTTAGCTGGAGAAAGATCCCCTGGGTTGCGCAGGACATCTTGGGTCATGCCTAGAACAATACCCGCCACATGAGTTCCATGGTTATCATCATCCATAGGATCATTGCTGTTGTTCACAAAGTTCCATCCCTGAATATCGTCGACGAATCCCTTGCCGTCACCGTCAATACTATTATTAGGACTTTCTCCCGGATTTGTCCAAACTGCTCCACTTTCTTGAAAGACATAATGATTGTAATCCACACCTGAATCAATCACGGCAACAATGGGTTTTTCTGGGCTCGTCGTTAAGATGCTCCATGCATCTTCGGCGCGAATATCGGCGTTGGACTGAGCAAAGCGATCCGATGAAAAAGAATCAATTTGAAGACTCGTGTTCTCCGCGGCAATCTCGGCCAAACTTTTTGGTCCGCCTTCAATTCCGGTACTCTGCTTTCTCAATATATAGTTGGGCTCGGCATATTCCACATTATCATCAAAGTGGAGATCATTTATTGCCTGCTCAACAGACAGACCAGGCTTGAGTTGAAACTGATGTATGTTGTAACGCTTCCAACTTCTCTTTAAGCTCATCTTTTGATTGATTGCAGCTTTTCCAAGAAAGCGTGAACTTCCCTGAGAACTAGAATCTTTCATTTTAACTATGAGCTCACCAGGAACGTAATCCTGAGCCTCAATAGAGAATGAAAATGCCAAAATAAAGCATACTGCTAAAGGTCTAATGAACCACACAAAGGTCTATCGGACGTTGGTCGGAAAAATATAGGTGTAAGGAAGAAAAACTCTCTCTTTTTTGAAAAAAAATTGTCTCACATTGGGACACCCAAGTGAGGCTTTCATTTTTTGCATTAAACTAAGATTTTTATAAAAAAAAGCTTGTTTAGCGAAATAGCTCGGGATTGATTTTTACAGAGGCTTTTTCTCGAAGAGAGTCGGCCCAAGACTGAACGAGGCCATTCATTTTCTGCTGGCGCATCAGTTGTTTGAAAAAATCCATCTGATCTTTCTGCCCAGAATCAGGAGCGACTTGAGCCCCCTTAAACTTGAGGATATAAGCTTTTTCACCTTGATAAACCAAACGATCGGCATATTCATTTTGAGGCCCTAAGGATAAAGCTAATTCTAGAAATTCAGGACTTTGCCCAACTCCAGGAACTGTGTCGCGTGTGATGCTGAAGAAACCGGTTGTCGACCATTGTAGTTTATTTTTTTCTAAGAGTGCTTCAACACTATCTTGATCTTGAGCTTTCAAAAACTCTTTGATTTGGGTCGCAAACTGGTCGAATTGGTCTTTAGAGCGAAGCTCGATAGCAATTTCTGTTTTGACCTCATCCAGACTTTTACTCAAGGCAGGGCTCTTGTCCTCCACTAAGATGAGGTGATAGCCAAACTGACTTTTCACAGGGTCCAAAATTTTACCAACCGGGGCTGAAAAGGCTGCATTTTCAAACTCTGGCACCATACGTCCGCGTGGGAATGAGCCTAAACTGCCTCCCTTGTTCTTTGAGCCAGGGTCATCCGAGTGCAAACGAGCCATTTGTTCAAAGTTCTTCTCAGTCAAACTAGATTTGATTTTATTCGCCTTTGCAAGAGCCACGGCAAGGCCCTCCTCGCTCTGGTCATCGGATTTAATCAAGATATGACGAGCTTTTACTTCTTCTGGGCGACTGAACTTGTCTGAATTGGTTTCGTAATACTCTTGGATTTTTTCTTGATTGGCATCTATGAACTTGGCTAATTCAGAGGATTTATCTACTTGGCTCTTGAAGGATGCTGGATTGAATTGAGAGTAAGCCACATTGATTTGAGCCTGATCGATTTTCTTGTCAAAATCATCCATCATTTCAAGATCACGTCCTGCAAAGCCAACTAACTGGCTCATTTTTTGGATAATCAAATCACGACGAATCCGATCTTCAAACTCAGACTCGGTCAGACGAGCTTGCTGCAAATAGGTTTTATAGCGCAAGCGGCTAAACTCTCCATCCTCAAAAAAGGGCTCAATCGTCATAAGCTCGTTAGCCACTTCTCTGTCGCTCACATGGATGTTTAATTTCTCAGCTTCTTGAACGATAAGGGAGCGACTCACGAGTATGTTGACCGCGTTCTCTTGCACCTTTTGCCGAGCGTCTCTGTCCTCACCCTGATTGTTTTCTAGGCGATCAAGAAGCTCTTTGTAGTCTCTAAGGCTGATGGCGTCACCATTGACCTCTGCGGCGGCACCTCCACTCCCAAGAAAACTAGAGTCCGGAGAAAAGCCCACAAAAATAAAAACCACACAAACGAGAGTTAAAAGAGACCATCCGAAGATATTTATGATTGGATTTTTACGCTTCTTGGTAACCGATTCAAACATGGGACCCTCCAAAGTTTTGAACATACATTGAGGTTTGCGTTTTTCCAATTGGATTTCTTATAACAATTTGATATTTCTGCTTAATGGGGAATTCTTGGAACTGGAAACAGACTATCGCTTTTTTTATCTTCTTTGTTCCACCACTGCTATTTTATGCATTGCAAAAAAGGGCGGGTCAGGGCCTTCAAGACACTGTTCTGCAGGCCCCCGCTCACTGGCTGCAACAGTTTTATGATGGCTTCACTCACAAAATCCAAGAAAGTCTCAACTCCTATGTGTATCTAGTCGGGATCAACATAGAGAACCAGCAACTGAGAGTTGAGAATTCTCGTCTTGCTTCTCAGATGCAACTCCTTGAAGAGTATCGCAGTGAAAATATTCGCCTGCGCGAACTCTTTAAATTCCAGCAAGAGATGCCTCGACAAACCCTTGCTGCGCGAGTCATCTCGAAAGATATTTTTCTAAATGAACAATCCTTGACCATTGACAAGGGCAGTCTCGACGGAGTTCAGCGTTTACAAGGTGTTGTTTCGGCGCAAGGAGCTGTAGGCTACACTATTGAAGTTGAGGAAAGAAGCTCACGTATTTTACTTCTTTCCAATCACAATGCCAGTATCGACGCCTTGGTGCAAAGAACTCGTGCCCGCGGTGTCGTCTCTGGGCTCTCGCCCCACACTTATAGAATGAACTATATGATGAGAGAAGAGGATGCCACTGCGGGGGACCTCATCGTCACCAGCGGACGACAGGGTTTTTTTCCAAAAGGTTTTAATATTGGAGTGGTCTCCAACATGGGCCCTAGTCCAACAGGCGTGAGTTTTCAGGCAAAAGTCACTCCCTCCGTTAAAATGGATCGCCTAGAAAATGTTCTTGTGATCATCGAAAAAAAAATCGAAACCAAAAGTGCTAAGCTCTGATGAAGAAAAATATCCTAAGCCTTACACTTTTTTTAACATTAAGTTTCTTTCTAAGCGGTCTTCAGGGGAGCTTTTATTTTCTCCCTCTACCGCTGCCTCACTTTTGGTTTATCATCCTGACATTTTACTCTTTCCAAAAACCGCTGCTCTTTATTCTGGTCGCAAACCTGACTCACGCCCTGGTTCTCTCGGCCTTTAGTGCCTCAACTCTGGCATATCCTCTTTTAGTCATCAATATTCTGAGTTTTTGTTTTTTTGTATTTTCTCAGCGCTTTAACACCAATTGGTCCCACATATCCATAGCCGCTGGCTTGGGATGTTTTACTTTCCATCTTACCGATTGGTTTCTTTCTGGTCTCTCATATGGCTTTGCAACACCTAATTTTCTCTCATGGCTCTCGACTTCTTTTGTCACATTTCTCTTTGCGCCACCTCTTGTTCACGTACTATCCTCTATTGATCAACGGGTTTATTATGAGCGCATTGATACACTAGAAAACTTGAGGATATAAGTGTGAGTGTGTTTTCTGATTCCAACGAAAATGAACCCTATCTTTTTGAGGTTAATTTTAAAATAACAAAGCTGGTTGTTGGTGCTTTTTTCTTAATCCTATTTTGCCGTCTCTGGTATTTACAGATTATCCATGGCGAAGAGTTTAGGATGTTCTCCAATCAGAACCTTTTAAAAAGCTCTGATATTTATGCCCCGAGAGGGCGCATTTACGACAGAGAAGGTCGAGTTCTAGTTGAAAATCTCCCTGCATTTAAGGCGATTATTACACCTCAATACACTGGAGATTTAGATAAGTTAGCGAATGACTTAGCACCCGCCCTTGATTTGGAGCCCAAAGAGATCATCGAAAAAGTTAAAAAATCTCGGCACCAGAACGGACCCTTTTTTCCAGTTGATATCAAACTGCATCTTACCCGTGATGAACTCTTCAAAGTCGAGTTAATCAAATTGGACCATGCTGGATTAGACGCCCAAGAGTTTGTCCTACGCTATTACCCTTTTGCTGGTGACTTGGCGCACACCCTTGGTTATGTGCGTGAAATTTCAAAGAGTGAAATCCCTGCGCTCACCAAGAAATATAAAAACAAAATAAAATTTAAACAAAAAGATATAGTTGGCAAAAAAGGGCTCGAAGAAACTTATGATCTTTTTTTAAGAGGGGAAAAGGGACAATCCTTTGTTGTAGTCGATGCGAAGGGGCAGCAACGTTCTCAAACGAGTATTAGTGCAATTGGCGAAAATCTTAAAAATGCTCCTTACAAAATGGGCGCTGACATTCACACGACTATTGATATCGATCTTCAACATATCGCCTACAAGGCTTTTCAAAAATACGAGCGCGTGGGTTCATTGATAGCCATGTCCCCAGAGGGTGAGATCTTAGCATGGGTCAGCAACCCTAGCTATGACCCCAACCTCTTCTCCAAAAGAGTCAGCCCAGAAATTTGGTCTTCTTGGGTCAATAATGAAGATCGTCCCCTTCGCAACAAGGCTATTCAAGACCACTATGCTCCGGGGTCGACTTTTAAACCCATTGTAGCCTTGGCCGCCCTACAAGAAGGAATCGTTCGTCCACAACAATATTTGCACGCCCCTTCAACTTATCGTCTTGGAAGACGTACCTGGCACGATCACACTCAGACGGGTCAAGGTTATATAGAAATCACCGAAGCCCTTGAACGCTCCAGTAACGTTTTCTTTTATAAGCTTGGAAAAGACTTGGGACCTGACAGCATGGCGAAGTATGCAACGGCCTTAGGTTTAGGCGCGACCACTAAAATTCCATTGAAGGGTGAGGTCCGTGGTCATGTGCCCACCCGTAAATGGAAGAAAGAGCGCTGGGGAGAACCTTGGCAAGATGGCGAGAGTCTGAACACGGCCATTGGCCAAGGTCACGTACTTGTGACCTCCATCCAATTGGCACAGGTCTACTCTGCAATAGCCAATATGGGGGCGGTTTACCAGCCTCGCATTATTCAAAAAATTGTCGATCCAAATAAGCTTGTCAGTAAAAATATTGAAACACTTATTAAACCTAAATTGATCCGCCATCTCTCGAATGATACAGATAAGGATTACTATGTCCGCCGCGAAAATTTTGAAATTGTTAAAAAGGGGTTATGGAAAGTGGTCAATGGCAAACAAGGAACAGCCACACGCACACGTTTTGAAAAACCTTTTAGCGTGAGTGGAAAAACGGGGACAGCTCAGGTGCGTCGCTTTGCCGCCGATCAAATTTATAAACCCTGTCCAAAAAGAGAGAAAAAAGAAAAACACAATGGTTGGTTCGTAGGCTATGGGTCTTACAAAGACGAACCTCAAATTACAATTGCCGTCTTAACTGAGCACTCCTGCACTTCCGCCGCCGCTGTACCGATAGCTCGCGATGTTTTTGAAGCCTATTTTAAAAAATATCATAATATGAGAGTAAAATCCAATGACCCAACCTCTTGATCTACGCATTGAAGGACGATCCGCTTTTAAGCGCTTTGATTGGAACTTTGCCGCCGTAATTTTAAGTTTACAAGTGATTGGCTTGGTGAACCTTTATAGCGCCGCTTATTCGACCGATCACTTAAGCCGTGTTTTTTACGCACAAATTGTATGGATATCGATCGGCTGGATGGCCTTTCTATTAATCTCTCGTTTTGATTATCGTGTCCTTCTAAAAAGATCTCCCCTCTTTTATTGGAGCAACTTGCTCGCCTTAGTTTTAGTGCTCTTGATAGGAAAACAATTTTATGGCGCAAGACGCTGGCTTGATCTAGGCTTTTTTAATTTTCAGCCATCTGAAACCATGAAACTTTTTTTAATTTTATTTATGGCTGCGTACCTTGCGCGGCACAAGCTGCAAAACTTTGGTTTTAAAGACTTACTCTTACCTGGCCTTATACTCGTCACCCCCTTTTTACTGACTGCCAAGCAACCAGATTTGGGCACCGCTATCCTCTTAATGGCGATTCCCTCTTCAATGATTCTTTTTCTAAAGGTGAGGAGGAGTGTTCTTCTCACAGCCCTTGCTGTTCTTGCCGTCTCCCTTCCCCTTGCTTGGAATTATGCCTTGAAGCCCTATCAGCAAAATCGGGTTAAGAATTTCTTAAACCCAGAAATGGATCCGCGTGGAACTGGCTATAACAGCATTCAAGCCAAAATTGCTATTGGTAGCGGACAGATTCTTGGACGCGGATTTCAACAAGGCTCTCAAAATCAATTGCAGTTCTTGCCCGAACGTCACTCTGACTTTATTTTTTGTGTTTTGAGTGAGGAGTATGGTTTCATCGGCGGCATGTTCACCCTTAGCTTTTTCCTCATCCTACTTTTTATGATCATGAATATTGCCCACGCCAGTGTCGACCGAGGGGGTGCCCTTGTCTGCGTCGGAGTGGGTGCTTTTATTTTTTGGCATATGATTATAAATATTGGGATGGTCTCAGGTCTTTTACCAATTGTTGGTGTTCCGCTACCTCTACTTTCCTACGGAGGGTCCAGCATGGTGACTTTTATGGTCGCACTGGGAATTGTCGCCTCCGTGGGCAGACAAAGGTTTATGTTTTAATTCCAAAAGGCCCAGTTGGATTCAGTATGGACCTCAGGATTTTTGGTTGGATAGGCAGTTAATTACAGATGCTTCTCTAAAAAGGCTGTAATGTTTTCCTTTGGGTGATTGCCGACAATTTGATCGACCACTTGTCCATCTTTGAACAAGGCCAGAGTTGGCACCCCACGCACACCGTAAGTTGCGGGAGTTTCACGGTTTTGATCAATATCGACCTTCGCAACCAGGAGCTTCCCAGAATATTCCTTGGCAATTTCATCGAGCTTTGGAGCTAAAGCCTTACAAGGGCCACACCACTCGGCCCAAAAATCAACAAGAACAGGTGAGCTCGATTTAAGAACATCTTTATCAAAGTTTAGGTCAGACGTATGTATAGGTTCCACAGGGACCTCCTTTTTGTTTTAATATTACCCTTTAAACCTGCGGTCAAATTGCCGATAGTCAATTGATGAATCTGCAAGAATATAATGTCTTAATCGTTGATGATGACAAAACCTTTTCAGAAAGTCTAAAAGCGGCAGTCACCCGAGCCGGCTTTCGCTGCTTCACGGCTTACAATCCCGAAGACGCCCTTAACTATGCGAAATTACAAGATGTTCACGCCCTTATCATAGATTGTATGTTACCTAAAATGAATGGTCTAGAGCTTGTTAAAAATCTAAAAGAAGTACTCAGTGGCGAGGTCCATCTATTTTTAATTAGCGGTATCTTTAAAGATAAGCAATTTATCAATTCTTCTATCAGGAAAACAGGGGCAGCTCACTTCTTAACCAAACCCTTTGATATCGAAAAACTAATAGGCCATTTGCAAAATTCCTTTAAAGGACCTGAGTCCGAGCATGATGATTTTAATCCTCTTATGCGCCTTTATATGGAGCGTGACACCAACACACGCAAGGTTATCAAGCTTATCAATAACACAGAAGGTTTGCATAACTTTGACCTTCCTTGGGTTTTTAAAGTCTTGATGGAAGGAAGAGCGACTGGTCATTTGAACATCGCATGTACCAATGGCGACATCGCAGGCGTTGGTTTTTCGAAAGGTAAAATCGTTCAGGTAAATATTAAGAATGAAGCTTCTTTACTTGGTCTTCTTCTTGTTGAGCAGGGTTATTTAGATCGGGCCGATCTCAATGATGCACTTGAGATAAACAACGACAACAAACGTATTGGGCAATTTTTGGTCGAAAGTAACTTAGTCAGTCCCCACGCGATTTCAATTGTTTTAAAGGATCAACTTATCTGGCGTTTGAAAAAATTAATTGCCGACTCTCAAATGGAACTCAACTTTGTGAAGGCTGAAGATATCGCAACTATCGCTGAAATAGATACCAACGACTTCACCAATTATGTAATTGAGACCATTGAAAATATCATTAGACCAGAATGGCTCAGAACTCATTACCTTGCTCTGGCTCAGAATATGATTAAGTTTAACGAAAGCAAACCCAAAGAAGTGAAAAATTCGCGTATATATCCTCTAGTTTCTCGCGTCTTACCTAGTATACAAGGCTTGATTGAGAGAGGAACCACGCTAGATGAAATAATCTCAAAAAATCCAACAATCGAAGAAAATATACTTAAAATGATCCACTTTTTTAATATCATGGGTTTTATCGAGTTCGATAACGTTCAAAAATCCTTAAATTACAGTCACCAAGCCAAAATACTACAAAAGCTTGAGCACGAGCTCGAAAATAAAAATTACTTCGAACGTCTTGGCGTAAGTAGAAGCGCGAAAGAGGCCGACATTCGAAAAGCTTATTTTGATTTGGCTAAAGTACTTCATCCGGACAAATTGACCGAAAGCACCCCCGAGCAAATTAAAACACTATCGGAAAAGGTTTTCGAAAAAATTCAAGTGGCCTACGACACTCTTAAAAAAGTGGAAAAGCGCGACAATTATCTTCTAGAGCTGGAAGCCGGCCAGTCGGAAAAGTTTATTGAAGGTGATGTTCTTCTTGATTCTGCAAAAGGGTTACTTGCAAAAGGACAATTTTCCCAAGCTCGCACCTATTTACAAAAGGCCATTAAATTCAATCCGAACTCACCGGAGATACGTACCCATTCCTGTTGGGCTGATCTTAAGTGCGCTAAAAAAATGAGTGAAGGCTTATTAGCCGATGTTGACAAGCGATTAAATCAAATCCCAATTGAGGCCCGCGACTCTGCTGCTTACTATCACACACGCGGTGTATTCTTTAAAGCAGCTGGTAATGTAGAAAAAGCCCGTAAATACTTTCACACAGCGCTGAATCAGGATAACACTTTTATCAGTTCTCGACGCGAACTGAGCGAACTCAAGTCTAAAAAAGAAATGACTAATATCTTCTCTGCTGACTTGAAGGATGTTGTCGGAATGTTATTCAAAAAATAGTTTTAGAGTCAGATTTTTTACTTTTTTGGATCCATAGAAAACAGAGTTTTTATAAAATGCTTTCTTTCTTTTTCCACAGCCTTATCCTCTTTGAGTTCCGCCATCTGTAACTTTTGGCGTTGTCTTAACTCTTGCGTGTTCAGCTGCTTATGCTCAACTCTTGCCAGCTTTTGGGCTTGATAAATTTTATCGTATTTTTCTTTGCGCCCAGGATCGTGAATAAGAAAATGATCTTTTGTGGTCGAGTCCTTATCTCCTTCAGTAATCCCACTCTGGTCTATATCAAGATCCTTGTCCTTAAAGCGTCGCATTTGTTTGTAGCGCTTCTTTAAATCTTCTATTTCGAGGCTGGTCGTGCTGGCTACCACATCGATCAGCTGCACAGGATCTATTGGAGAGTGAAGAGCGCCATCGATGATCTTACGCTGCTCCGAACTCAAAGGTGTCATATCTTTGTCATTGCGAATATAAACCAGACGAGGCTTTCCCCTGGTCTTTTTAATATGATGTAGGGTTGTCAGTATTTTCTGATTCCTCCCTAAAGTGGAAGCAAAAACTATATCTGGCAAGTGGTCGATCAACTTCTCTGTGATATCTTCGCCCTTTCTCATAACGATCACTTCAAGGCCCAAGCCGGTGAGGATCTTTTTAAGAAAATCCATATCTTCTGAGTTCTCAAGGACAAGCATCACTTTCGCCATGTCATATTGTCCCTCTCTTTGAGGTTTAGGTCAAAAACACGCAGTCGCAATATATTGTTAATTGACGCATATTTACATGGGTGATAAAAAAATCGCCTGTGTTAGATTTGGTGTCTTGGAGGCCCTATGGAAAAGCAAAGAGTGGAAGAGGTCATTTTACCTCATAGACAATTCTCAGTGAGTGTTGGCTCGAATACAATCCGTATTGGCTCCGACCAAGATCTAGCTGTGATCGCCGGCCCCTGTGTCATCGACAGTCGCGAACTCGCCTTCAATACAGCCCGTGCATTATCGGAGATCGGCCAGCGACTTGGTATTGGGATCATTTTTAAAAGCTCCTACGAAAAAGACAACCGCGGCGCTGTCGGCAACTGGAAAGGACCCTTAATGGAAGATGGTCTCAAGGTTTTAGCCGATATTCGCAAAGAGTTTAATATGCCAGTTCTCACCGATGTTCACCGTACCGAGGATGTCGCTCATACGGCTGAGTACGTCGATGTCCTTCAAATACCCGCCTATATGTGCCAACAGACTTCCATGGCCATCGAGTGTGGTAAAACCGGCAAAGCTATCAACGTTAAAAAAGGGCAGTTCCTTGCACCGGAAGGAATGGCCGGTGTCGTGGGTAAAATCAAATCCACTGGCAATGAAAATGTCCTTCTCACCGAGCGCGGAGCTTGTTTTGGCTACAATCGTCTAGTTGCCGACATGCGAGCCATTCCAATTATGCAAGAAATTGGGGCCCCTGTTTGTTTTGACGCCACTCATATTGTCCGACTTTATGGCATAAGCAGTGCCGACCCTGCTGGAGGCGAGCCCCGTTACGTTCCCCATTTAACCTTGGCCGCTGTGGCCGCTGGCACAGACGCACTCTTCATTGAAACTCATCCTGATCCGATGCAAGCAAAATGTGACGCGGCTTCACAGTTGCGACTCAGCTACTTTGAACGTTTGGTTCAGCAGGCACAGAATGTGCGACGAGCTATTCAAAAACCAGAAAATGTCGGTACAATGACCCTTTAAGGGGTGTCAGTCCTTTGAACTCATTTGGGTCTGGCTAAGAGGCAGGACATTGGTCAGACGTAATAAGTTAATCTTCACTTACTTAATTTTTGAAATGATTCCAACCTTTTTTGTCGGAGTTATTAGTTTTGTCTCCATACTCTTATTGTTCCAAACCCTGCGATTGACAGAAACTTTACTACAGCATGATGTGAGTTGGAGGACGATCACCCATCTTCTTTCTTTTATGTCGATTAGCTTTTTACCCGCTCTGCTACCGATGAGTCTCATTTTTGCCATTGTTCTATCTTACAATCGCTTTACAGCCGATTCTGAAATTATTGCTATGAAGTCCTTGGGACTGAGTATGTGGCCGATTATAACACCCGCTCTCATACTAAGCCTATGCGTCAGTATTTTTTCTGCTTATACATCCTTCCGTATTGGTCCTTGGGGAAATCGTCAGTTTGAACTTCTGATCACTGAGATTGCGAATTCAAAAATAATCTCTCGTATTGAAGAAGGAACTTTTTCTGGTTTTTTTAATCTTGTGGTTTACACAAATAAAATCAACAAAGAAAACGATGAACTTCAGAATGTCTTCATTTACGACGAACGAGAGAAAAATAATCCTACTACTATTATTGCCGATCGCGGAAAAATCATCAGTGAAAAAAGCATAGACTCTTATAAAGCTTTTGTTCGCCTCCTAGATGGAGACATTCATAAAGTCACAAAAGACGGGCATACAAAAATCAGCTTTAAAACATACGACTTACAAATTATAGAACCTAAAAATAAACAAAACCGTGGCAAGTCTATGGAAAGTCTAACCGATCAGGATTTAAAGGAGCTTCTCAACAAAAAGCCGCCCCCTCCTGAAATACGAAAATATATCTACGAGTGGCACAAACGTGTTGCACTTGCGTTTTCATGTATACTTTTTGCATTGCTTGGAACGGGCCTTGGCTGTCGCACTCACAACCGAACTGGTAAATCTGGTGGAGGTGTCGTCAGTGTTGGAGTGATCGTTGTTTATTGGATTCTTTTTGTTGTTGGCAACAGCCTTACGAAATCACTTTTTGTTCCTATTTGGCTTGGCGCTTGGCTTCCTTTCCTTATTCTACTTCCCGCATCTTTTTATTTTTTAAAGAAAAATTGGAACTAGTATCTTAGGATTAACAAAAAGCTGAGCTCATTAATCCCTCTAGATCTGATTTATCACGAATCATTTGTGCCCCATCAAATAAGAGTTGATTGTTTCCCGACATAAATGAATCCATCGGATTTCCAGGTAAAACTCCAACCTGACGCCCTAACTCTATGGCATATTTTGCCGTAATTATTGTTCCACTTTTTTCACTTGCCTGCACAACAAGGGTGATGGGGGTCAAAGCGGCAATTAAGTGGTTTCTTCGGTAAAAGTGGTGCTTGCGCATCCACTGTTCCGGAGAGTATTCCGAAATAAAACCGACATTTGTTTGATTTTGAAAAGCACGTAGGTCCGTGGGATATTTTCTGTTTAAGCCACTGGGAACAACTACTAAAGTGGGCTGTTGACATCGAATTGCAAGCCGGTGAGCTTGTTGATCCACACCTCTCGCTCCGCCACTTACTATTCCGATCTTGTATTTTTTTAAAACGGGAACGATCTCATGCTCCATCCAATCTAATATCCATGGATGAGGCTCGCGTGCTCCTACGACAGAAATATAGCGAGCGCTCAAAAGTTCTTTACGTCCTAAATAATAGATCTGTTGAGGAGGATTAGGTAACTCGAAAAAGGTTTTAGGAAATAAGGAGTCTGATTGAGTGAGTTCCAACATGGACACTCTATTCTGCAAAAAGCGGGCGAATGGCCATCACCTTTCAAAGCGGTTTCTATTATATATGTTTACTATTCCGGATCTCTTTAGCGGACTTGGGAATCTTGCGTAAAATCATTGTCAGTATTAAAATCCAGACCAGTTTCAATATCATTGAGATCGACTTTTTCAGTCGCACTAGCTGTTTTTCCAACGAGAATAGGCGTGCCTGTTCGATCTCCAGGAAGGACTTCCTCAGTAGAGTTCAATATAAAGGCTGAAGAAAGACTTTCCTCAGCTCTAAAAACTTTAAGGTGAGCAATGGGTTCGGGGCTCACTTCAACTTTTGAATCCACATAGCGAGTTCTCCGTACTTTATAAACACCGAGAACATCACCAGCTCGTACCCCTTGCTTGCTGCCACCTTGTAAGTAAATAATGTCGCTTTCACCATATATACGACTCGTATTATCAATTCCACCACCTATAACCGTCAATTTGAGATCGGACGGCCGCCCCGAATGATCATCATCGAAGGTTGGAATAGTTTCACGTGTGATCCAGGATCCGCGCCTTACCCCAGATAAACTATTGACGATTTCTGCGCTGTAGAGATTATCAGGAAGCTTCTGATCTATACGAACAAGAGCCGCATAGCGAATAACAGAACCAAAAATTCCATTTCGATCAAATATATAATCAGGAGTCATGACAGTGAAAATCTCATTTGTTTTGAGCTCTTCTCGGGATTGCACATAAATCCGGTCGTTTAGGCTGAGTAAACTATTGCCGTTTTCAGACTCTAAAACCTTTCCAATACGTGGATATTTTATTGAATCCTCTGAGTATAAAAAAGACGACGCCACAAAAAGAGGATTGACTTGAACAGGAGGTCGAAGGTCCAAGCTTATTCCACGAAAGTTGTATTCTTGAACATTAAATCCATCAAAATCTTTAAAACTGCTCGGGAGAACGTTAGGTGCTGGCTTTAAATAATCTCTTGGCGGAGGAATACTTGGAGCACCGGGATAGAGTCGAGAGCGATCAACATAGGGTTCGACGCCGGCAACAGATCCTACCTCTTCTTGATCCGATTCTGTGGTCCCATCGTCGACAACAGGCTCTTCTTCGACTGGCTTAAAGCCGGCAAAACCGGGCAATGAGTCTGTTGTTTGTCCACTATCTACAGAAACCCCCGGAGGGCGATCCATTGAACCCGTGAAAAAAGCAACCTCTTGCCCTACTGAAATCAAATGAGGATTGGTTAAACCTTGATTGTAAGACCAAATTTTAGACCAATATTGACCATCTCCAAAAAAAACCAAACTTAAACCCCAAAGAGTATCACCTTCGACCACTTTGTAGGTTCTTGTCTGAATCTTACTGACGTAATCAGCCCATTTTTCATCCGAAATCTCGGTACTATAGGAAGTTTTATAAATTTCATGCATGCGCTCTTCAAAAGTGGATTGGGCGTGAGTTAACTCCAAAAAGCTAAGACTCAAAAGGCACAGAAAGAAACCGGTTCGCAGGTTCATAGAAGCTGATTTGCCTTTCTAGTGTTTCTCGATTGAGCCATTATGTTTTGTATGGCAGCTCTCTCTTGCATCGCTTTACTTGCAAGACCTAGATTTTTAAATATTTTGAATCTAAAAGTGCGAAGAGCAACGGACTGAGAATAATCTTTTTTTAGACGGGAGGACTCTTTCAGAGCTTGTGCCCACTTTTTTTCATGGACTAAATAACTCAATTTCTTGAGTGCAATTCTCTCGTCTGCGAGAACCGGTCGCATAATCCAATCTTTTGCTTTTAGCTCATTAATCAGTTGTTCTTTTTTTACCAACTCTTTTTGCAGAATTTCAATCCGAGAGCGCTGGATATCAACAAGTTTTGTTTTCTTATCAGACGAAGCACAACCGGAAACTATAATGACAGTGAATAGAGTGAGGCAAGTTCTAAATGATGGTGGATTGATTTTTTTTTTCTTCATATCAACATTGTAGCGAAGTGGATTGTGATTGAGCAAGTCGACGTTTTCCTAATGCTTAAAAACCTAACAATAATGAGAGCTCCAAACACCCGAAATGAATAATAAATAGTCCTAATCCACAAGTTTGGGGAAAATTTTGCACTTTTTCCACATCAAATGTGGAATGCGAGCCCCCCTGGACCTTAGACCCATTGATAGGAGCGGATTTCACCGGATTGCACGGCTTTTGAACAGCATTAAGTATCTGAAATTACTCAAAAATGATGTTTTTTTTTAAAATTAGGACAGAAACTGTTTCCGTCTGTCGGACCATTCCATTCCTGTCTAAAATAGCTGCATTTTTAGCTGCGAGTCATAATTGCTTGCAAGATTGACTATGGTTTTTGGGTGCATAGCTATTGTTATATCTTCGTTATTTTTTAAATATTTTTTTTTAAACCTTACTGACTTTAGTGTGGTTTTGCATATGGCATGCTTAAGTCATACCCCTGAAAGTTCCTAT
>JBGSNK010000032.1:0-4278 GCA_041739665.1 Bdellovibrionales bacterium | reverse complement strand
TGCCAAGATCCAGAGAAAGAGGCGCGCCCATCCATGGGCTCGCCAGCATTTTGCCCTGCGGGCAAAAACACATCCGTTTGCTGGACGCCTCTTTCTCTGGATCTTGGCATTGGGAAACTAATTTGGTAGAAAACTTCCCTGTGGAACTGTAAAACCAGCTAGAGTAGTGCTAATACATTACCTGTATTTTTATCAAAGGATGCCTTAAGTGAAACTTTTTTTAACTCTCATATCTTCATTTTTAGTAATAGATTTTGCCCTAGCTGAGCTTCCCGAGAGTTCTAAAATATATATGGCTTTTAGGGAGGGTGAGACTCTTAAGTACGCAAAAGACTTTCTGAGCCTAGGCGACAATTGGAATGAAGATACTTTGGATCTTAAGTGTTATGTTAGGACATCTTTTCCTACTGTTGGTGATCTTTTTAATGATCCGATTTCCTTTTCTGCATCTGTAAAGCTAAAAAAAGGTGATACTATAAATCCTGACCAACTTTGGGGAAAAGGAAAGTATCCTGCAAATATGAGCCTGCAATTTAATTCAAACGAAAACCCTGAGTTGAAAACAAACCCATTGGCCCTCAACCTATTTCCCATTAAAGATAGATTCAGTACTAGCCTTCTAGGTTATAGGTTTGGAAGCTCTACTCTTCATGATCTTTATCGAATAGACCCGAGAATGGTATTGTCGGTTTTACGAGAAGATGGAGGAGTAAAAGAATTCGAAGGCACTCCTCTAGAAACAAGAACAGAGTGGGTTGGCAACAATGAAGAAATACACTCTAGCGGTGCGAAAGTCGCAGTTAGTGTTTATGAGAATGAGCCTTTGTTCTTTATTGAGACTGTTGGAATTTACACCGACCATGGGTCAGAGTTGTTTTCTGCTGATGAAGTCGTAGGTTATTACAGATCTTACTATTGCCGAACTATCACTCTGTAGGGTCAATTTTATATTGTAGATAGAATTTAAATGAATTTCTGGTCTAGCCCATACTTGAGACTTGCCATTTGACTAAAAAAGTCTGGATAAAGCCCTGTCCGGGACGCGGTTTCCCAATGCCAAGATCCAGAGAAAGAGGCGCGCCCATCCATGGGCTCGCCAGCATTTTGCCCTGCGGGCAAAAACACATCCGTTTGCTGGACGCCTCTTTCTCTGGATCTTGGCATTGGGAAACTCATTCCGTACAAAACCACAAAGCAAAAGAATGGGACTTTTTTAGCACAGTCAAAGGCCTAGAATTACTCGCATTCTTTACAATAGACAAAGGTATACAAAGATCGCTTTTAAGGTGTTTGTTGAAGTGCAAAATATTCACGCTCAGCTCATGAACTAAAAAACCTGAACTAATTGGTGTAAAAACCATTTCACAGTCTGGAGGTATTGATGGAGCGTTTTATTTTTTCTCTAATTATTTTGGCAATAGGACAAGTGGCTTCCGCAGACTACTCAGGTCTTGAACGTAAAACTTATAAATGTGGTCGCTACTTTATTCAAATCGCTAATCAAGAATTTGCAGTTTCTTCTGCTAGCGGAGGTGGGACAATAGCTAGTTCCATTAATGGCGAGATGACTCTTGGCCTGCCAGACTACCAGCGACTTCGAAGTGGAGGATGGGTAAAAGCCTTTGATTTTAGCAAGGCTTATGTTCATTCCAAGAACGAGTTTCGCTTTGTCATCAAAGAAGTGATGCAGTTTTACGACGATGAACTTACAGCGATCCTTAGATTTGAAGAGGTGGGAACTCATATGACGTTGAAAATCGAAGACGGAGATGAAGCTACCTTATTCGAACAGCCTTTCAAAGTAGAAGGCGGTAGCAAAGTATCCGATCTGGCGACAGGCCTGCCCTGTTCATAACTTCGAGGTCCAGTTTGAGGAAGGTACACCGACTAAATTAGACCTCAATAAAGCGTGATATTGGCCATTCGACTGAAAAAGCCTGGATGAAAAAATTACTATTCTTCGAAGATAATTGGCTTGGATCTGAATTTGCGAAATATGACGCCGATCACTCAAACTCAAAATTTAGAATGCTCTTTCAAGGGGATTCTATCGAAGACTCCTGGTGCCTATTCGGCTAGAACAATAGAAGATATGGTTCTTTTTATCGACCTCATGCCCTCTTTTTGAGATGGCGCTCTGTGGAGCTGGGGCAGTGGGGTTGGGTCCAGCAAGGCCACGGCATGCGAAGCTGTACAGCTTCGCAAGTGGCCGTCGTGACGCGTTTTTGCCCGAAGGGCAAAATGCTGGTAAGGGCATGGAGCCCGCCCAATACCACTGCCCCAGCTCCACAGAATGGCCCCTTAAAAAAAGAATAAAAGAGTTTTGACAAATGCCGCAAGGACCATGCATACTCGCCGGTCTATATCAATAAAACATGCGCTAGCAGCCTGTTTGCGACCAGAGTTGTAGATTTTTTGTTAGTGATTATAAATACTTAAAGAGGCGCTCAAAATGCAGAGTCAAAAAATTCGTATTCGATTAAAGGCCTTTGACCACAAGTTATTGGACCAATCCACTCGCGAGATTGTGGATACGGCTCGTAGAACGGGTGCTCGTATTGCGGGGCCCATCCCCCTTCCGACTCGGAAAAACAAATACACGGTTTTGAGATCTCCTCATGTTGATAAAAAATCACGTGAACAATTTGAAATTAGAACACACAAAAGACTATTAGATATTTTAGAGCCAACTCAACAGACTATTGATCAATTGATGAAATTAGATCTATCTGCTGGTGTCGACGTCGAAATTAAACTTTCTGCGGAGTAGAGGTAAAAGAAGATGAGCGAAGAAAACAATCCCGAAGAGGTTGCCCAGGATCCAAATACTGAGGCTTCCGCTGAGAACACTGAGACTAATACTCAAGAAGCCAAAACCAACCAAAGCCTAACTTTGGACGGATTTTATGGTTTCAAAGTGGGTATGGCCTCTGTTTACTCTGATCAAGGTGTGCAAATTCCAGTAACGGTCCTTCAGGTCAAGCCTTGGACTGTGACTCAAGTTAAGGGAGCAGAAAACCATAATTATTCTGCGGTCCAAATTTCTCTTCTCGACAAAGCCGAGAAAAAACTCAACGGAGCGATGAAGGGGCACTTAAAGGCCACTGGTTCAAATCGTGCTCCACGCTTTACCCGTGAAATCCGCCAAGAGCTTCCAGAGGGCGTAGCTGTGGGTCAAACCATCGATGCTTCGACTTTTGAGAAGGGTCAAAAAATTAAAATCACAGCAAAATCCAAAGGTCGCGGCTTTTCTGGCGTCATGAAGCGCCACAATTTTGGTGGTGGTCCGGCAGCTCACGGATCCACGTTCCATCGTCAGCCTGGATCTATTGGTATGAACACGCAACCTGGTCGAGTTATGCCTGGTAAAAAGTTGCCAGGTCACTATGGTGACGAGACTGTCACAATCAAAAACGTAGAAATCGTTGATGTGCAGGTAGATAAGGGTTTGATCCTTGTAAAAGGTCCTGTTCCTGGCGCTCGCAACGGTCTTGTTAAAATGCAGAAGCAAGGGTGATAGAGGTCATGGCAAAGTTAGAAGTTTTAGATTGGAAAAAGAAAAAAGCCGGGGATGTCGAAGTTCCAGAAAAAATGATCAACGAAGAAATTCGTAAAGATATTTTTCACACCCTTGTGCGTTGGCAGTTGGCCTCTCGTCGTCAAGGTACTCATAATACCAAAAATCGCGGTGATGTCAGTGGTGGTGGTAAGAAGCCATATAAGCAAAAAGGAACTGGTAATGCTCGTCAGGGTTCTATCCGTTCACCTTTGTTAAGAGGTGGTTCTGTTATACATGGACCTCATCCTCGCGATTACTCTTTCAGTGTTCCACGTAAGATTAAGCAATTGGGTTTGCGCTCGGCATTGTCTTACCTTTATCAAGAGGGGCGTCTTTTTGTTGTCAGCGATATGACATCTAAAGATGGAAAAACAAAAGAGTTGGCGAGTCGTCTGCAAGGCTTTGGTTTGAGCAAAGCTTTGATTGTCGATGGAGAGAAAGACGATTTATTCTTTCGTGCGAGCCGTAATCTTCCTAAGTTTCGTTACAACACTGTAGAGGGTCTCAATGTTTATGACCTTCTTAAGTATGATGCTGTTATTTTGTCACAGGCCTCTTTAGAAAAAGTGGCTCAAAAATGTGGAGTTCAATAATGTTTGAAGTGATCAAGAAACCACTCTTAACAGAAAAGTCTTCAGCCTATGGTGACTTCAATACCTATGTTTTTGAAGTCGACCGTAAGGCTAATAAACTTGAAATTAAAAATGCCGTTGAGAAGG
>JBGSNK010000101.1:0-70141 GCA_041739665.1 Bdellovibrionales bacterium | reverse complement strand
GCTTCTGCAAAAAGAAGCAGGTACCTAGAAAAGTTGGTCGGCCCGACTGGATTTGAACCAGCGACCTCCACCACCCCAAGGTGGCGCGCTACCAGGCTGCGCCACGGGCCGACATGAAGATCTAAACTTCGAAATAAGGTTCTCGGCGAATCTGGGTTTATTGTCAACATCAGAGACTAAAATCCAGCTCTCGCCCTCCTAAAGGCTTAAATTTGGTAGAAAGTCTCATATATCCCTCCATCGATGCCGACACAATTCTGTAAACAAATCGATATTGGAGGTCTCATGCGATCCACATTTAAAATTATTGCTATAAGCTTACTTGGAATGAGTCTTACTTTTTGTAGCTCATCTCCGAAGGACGATTCCGGCTCTGATGCCCTCCCCCAGTTTGACGACTATCAACCGGTGGGAAGTTTTGGCGACGACAGTGAGACTCCCCGTAATACCAGCTCAAATCCCTATGGAGATGATGACTATGGGGACGACGACTTTGGGGACACCTCAAATAGCACATCAAGCGCTGATGTTTTCAGTGACGATAGCAATGACGGATCTTCTTATGATAGCGCCGGCCAGGAACCCCTTCCCGTCGAGAAAATCTCCGCTCCGAAATCTTCCACTGTTCAAGCCGCCCAGTTTAAAAACGGCATGTACAAGGTTTCCAGCAATTGCAATATGCGTTCAGGCCCAAGTCAAACAGCTTCAAAAGCAGGACTCGTCCCAAAAGGAAAGCGTCTTTGGATAGAAGGTCACAACGACACGTGGGTTAAGGTTTTTAAGAAAAGTGGACCCGTTTTTCTCCACAAATCTTGCTTATAAATTGAGTTGCAAACGAGCCTTGCGGATAGACTCCAAGAGGTTTTCAGCAAAGTCCAAGGCGTGGAAGTGATCTTCAACGCCTTTTTCTTTTGATAACTCAAGAACCTTGTCTGGCTCTTGAACTTTATCTTTGACCTGTTTTCTGAGTTTTCGCAACGCCGATTGAGCCCCCTCTATTGAAAAGCGATCTTCGTGCAAAAGTTTCTTAATCAACAACGCGGTCTCCACATCTTTTTTGGTGTAAACGCGCTGTCCATTTTTAGATTTTTTAGGCCTAAGGATATCAAATTCACTTTCCCAATAACGCAAAACATATTGCTTAACACCGACGTAGTCTGCGGCTTCGCCAATTTTAAAGCCAAATTTATCGGGAATGTTTTCAATCTTACTCTGCAACTTATGGGTGGGGGAAATCCATTCGATCTCAGATAAAGAGCGATCGGATTCGTGGTCCATCGCTGAATCCACCTCTTCGACCAACTTTTGATTCGCTTGTTCTAAAGCTTCTTCAACAGTCATTACCGATTTAAACTGGGGGTGGGTTTGCTCGAGCAGTTGCTTCCACTCATTCATCTTTAACTCCCGTAATATCTTGCCCATTGAGCAGGGCTTTTAAGACTTGGCTGGGGCTAAAATTCAAAACACGACGTGCACTGATCGTAATGCGATCACCGGTTTGAGGGTTGCGTCCAATACGAGATTTTTTTTCGCGGACCTCAAACTTCCCAAAACCCGAGATTTTAACTTTCTCGCCGGCTTCAAGTTTGTTTTTCAAAGTATCGAAAACCAGTTCCACAAGTTCAGATGCCTCTTTTTTAGAAAAACCAATTTTCTCGTAAACTCGTTCGACAATATCAGCCTTGGTCATGGTTGATTTAGAAATGTTTTTACCCGCCATTTCAAAAGCCTCCTCGCAGAACGGTTCCTATATAGGCTACCAAGTTGTTGAAAACTTTCAAGTTTTATCGGATTTCCAGACCCTGCTTTTGACAGACAGAGTTAACTATTTTGTCGCGCAAACCGTTGACTTCGTCATCCGTCAACGTCTGCATGTCACTCTGAAAGCGCAAACGGAAGGCTATGGACCTTTGTCCATGAGACTTAAGGGTCTCGTCCTGATAGAGGTCAAAGACCTGACAATCGACGAGAAGGGTTCCTGCTGACTTTTTAATCTCAGTTAAGATCTGTTGAACACTCATTCCTTCTGGGGTCAAAAAGGCCACATCGCGTTCAACTCCTGGGAATTTAGGCAAAGGCCTGAATTTGGCAGAGCGTGGCTGACGCGAACAGAGTTTGTCAAAATTCAGCTCAGCCCAGGCCACATCCACTCGAATTTTGTTTTTTTCTTTTAATCGAGGATGCAAAGAACCGAGTAGTCCCACGTAGGAGCCTTCATAAAACAAAGCGGCCGTCTGAGTGGGATGAAAACCTTGGGGACAATCTTCAGCTTTCACTTGGTCCCAGCGAAAACGTGTGGCGCCAAGCTTCACCATTAAAGCTTCGATTGTGCTTTTTAATTCGAATAGGGTGGTATGCTCATTTTTCTGAGCCCACAAACCCTGTTCTTGCCCCCAAAAAGCCAAAGCCAAACGATTCTCCTCTTGAAAACCCTCTGCCGATTGACTGTGACTAGGGGCCAACTCAAAAACGCGTCCCAAAGTGTTGCCACGGTGATGATTGAAAACTAAGTTTTTAAAAAGCGATGGCAATAAAGACTCTCGCATCACAGCCAGATCTTCACTGAGGGGGTTGAGCAACTGGACAGGCTCATCGGACATAGTCAAACCCCAGTTTGCCGCCAGGCTAGCCGATGTCCAAATTTTTTGGCTCTCACCTTGACCAATAAAAGCGTAGTTCACAGCTTGGTGCAAACCCATACCCGCTAAAGAGTTCTGTATTTTTTCTGTCATTTGATACAAGGGACGATGGCGGCCCGGCTCGTGATGCAACTCAGGTAAAGTTTCTAAGAGCTGATCGTAACCGTTGAGGCGAGCATACTCCTCAACCAGATCTTCTTTAATCCGCAAGTCCCATCGAAAAGTCGGTGGTGTAACTTGAAACTGCCCCTGACTTTCTTGCACGGAACATCCCAAGCGCAGCATCCAATTTTCAAAACTCTTTACACTCACCTCTAAACCCAATCTCTCTTCCACATAAGAGGTGGTAATAGCAATGGGTTGAGTCACATAGGGTGTTGGATAAATATCGACCACGCCAGGCAGTACTTCTCCACCCGCAACTTCTTGGATCAAAGCCGCTGCCCTGTCCAAAGCTTGCCGAGTCTGGGCAGGGTCCACTCCGCGAGAAAAGCGATAACAGGAGTCGGTTTCTATTCCATGGGATCGAGAGGTGCGACGCACACCCTCTGCCACAAAGAAAGCCGATTCCAAAAAGATATCTTGGGTTTCATCGCTGACTCCTGAATTGAGACCGCCGACAACACCTGCCAAGGCCACAGGGCGAGAGCCATCGCGAATAACCAAATCGGATTGAGTTAAAGAGATTTCGGAATTGTCGAGGGTGGTGAATTTTTCTCCCTCTGCGGCCTTTTCAATAGTCAGTTTACTGTTGCTGATTTTTTTTAAGTCAAATGCATGTAGAGGTTGACCGAATT
This sequence comes from Bdellovibrionales bacterium, assembly GCA_041739665.1. Taxonomy (GTDB): domain Bacteria; phylum Bdellovibrionota; class Bdellovibrionia; order Bdellovibrionales; family JAGQZY01; genus JAGQZY01. The sequence continues at coordinate 66,705 of JBGSNK010000101.1, read as the reverse complement.
CAAAGAGAACAAAGTTCGTAACATCCACAATATTGTTGATTGAGTTCAGGCCAACAGCCTCGATCCGTCTTTTTAACCAATCGGGAGAGGGAGCCACCTGGACACCTTTGATCATTCTCCCACAGTAACGGGGACAAGCCTGGTTGTCTTTTAATTGCACTTGTAAGACTTCACTCAAGTCACCTTTCACTGCTGGCAATAGAACAGAGGGCAATTGCATGGGACGATCTAAGAGAGCGGAGATCTCGCGAGCTAAACCCAAATGACTGAGACAGTCAGCCCGATTGGGAGTCACATTCAGTTCAAAGACTATATCGGAAAGCTCTGGTAAATCCTGCAGAGGTGTTCCTGGTTTGTGTTCCTGTGACAGGATTAAAATCCCTTCGGACTCGGCACTCAAACCCAACTCCACCTCAGAGCACAACATGCCAGAGGACTCCACACCCCGGATCTTGGACTGCTTAATTTTAAAGTCACCCGGAAGGACAGCTCCCACTTGGGCCACGGCAACAAAGTCACCTTGTTTGTGATTTTTGGCTCCGCATACAATCTGCAAGGGCTCGGATTTTCCAACATTCACCTGACAGAGAGTTAACTTGTCGGCATCGGGATGAGAGCCCACTTGCAAAAGCTCGCCCACAACCACGTGGCCCCAATGTTGCGAAGGGTTTAGCATCTCTTCAACCTCAAGGCCGGCCTGGGTCAAAAGGTTTTCAAGTTCTCCTAATCGAGAACGATAATCTTGAATATCGATATACTGATTTAACCAGTTGAACGAAACTTTCATAACTCGAACTGCCTTAAAAAACGAAGATCGTTATCAGAAAACAAACGAATATCGTCTATTCCATATTTAATAATGGCCATGCGTTCGATTCCAAAACCAAAAGCAAAGCCCTGCCACTCATCGGGATGAACACCCGCTTGGCGCAAAACTTCGGGATGCACCAAACCCGAACCACCAATTTCTATCCACCCCGTTTGCGAGCACATTCGACAGCCCTTGCCTTTACATAAGGGGCAAGAGCAATCCACTTCCGCAGACGGTTCAGTAAATGGAAAAAAGCTGGGGCGAAAACGAGTGCGAATATCAGGACCAAAAAACTCTTTCACAAAAAAAGAGATGGTCCCTTTCAAGTCGGCCATGGAAACTTTTTTATCTACCAAAAGGGCCTCTATTTGATGAAAATTTGGAGAGTGGGAGGCATCACTATCGCAACGGAAAACACTGCCAGGTGCCAAAACCCGCAAAGGCGGTTTTTCATTTTCCAAGGTGTGTATCTGAACCGGAGAAGTATGTGTTCTTAAGACTCCCCCGCCTTGAACATAAAAAGTATCTTGCATATCGCGCGCGGGATGATTCTCGGGGATATTGAGGGCCGTAAAATTATAATGATCCGTTTCGACCATCGGGCCTTGGCGCACTGAGAACCCAATTCGACTGAGGATATCCACAATTTCTTGAATCACTCTTGGAATGGGGTGGAGAGCACCCGTCGCAGGAGCCGGGCCAGGGAGAGAAAGATCCAAGGCCTCGTTTTTAAGCTGAGCAATCAGCTCCTGGTCTTTGAGTTTTTCTTCCCTTTGGGAGTAAAGCTCTTCCAAGACCTGGCGAGCTTCATTGACTGTTTTACCAAACTGGGGCCGATCCTCTTTGGGTAAAGAGCTTAACTCTTTCATCATTTTAGAGAATTCACCCTGCTTACCAAAAAATTGAACCTTGACCTGATACAAGTCTTGGCTTGAAGGGGCTGCCACAATGGCTTTTTCAGCATCGGCTTTGATCTTTTGCAGCTTTTCCACTAACATCTGCCCATATTTCGTTATTTGACTGTTATTATCAACCTTTGAGGTGGTGGCGTGGCGCATAAAAATGACTCCAATTGGAGCCCCTACAAAGGGAAAAAAAGTGGCGCCCTAAAAGGGGCTCACAAAAAACCCACCAAAATTTTTAGTGCAACCGAGGCCGATCAACGTTTCGAGGACATTTTCATCAATCACGGCTTTGAAGGTAAGGTGAGTCACGAGCAAAGAGAACTTTTTACAAAATTCTACTTGCTGCTGATGGAAAACCAAAAAAAAGAGAACATGACCCGCCTTGTGTCTCTGCGTGATGTGGCTATTAAACATTTTATCGACTGTATGATGGTCAACCGTCTGATTCCACTTAAATTTCCATTGCTCGACTTGGGCAGCGGCCCGGGCTTCCCCGGCATTCCCTTGAAAATTATGGTGGGACCAGAAAAGAAAATTATCCTCGCCGAGGGTGTGCAAAAAAGAGTGAGCTTTTTAAAAAAAGTGCGCGACGAGCTCAAGCTTGAAGGCCTGGATATTATAGGTCGCAATGTCACATCGGACTTTGTTTATCCCGTTGATGGGGTGATAACTCGTGCCGTGGAGGATGCTCGCAACACTTTGGGCAACGTTATGAATTGCTTGCAAACTGGTGGCCGCGTCTATCTTATGAAGGGTCCCAACGTCGACCCCGAGATAGAAGTGGCATTAAAAACATGGGGAGACTACTACAAACTTGAAAAAGATAAATCCTACCAGTTGCCCAACACCCAAAACTCGAGACGTTTGTTGATCTTCCAAAAGATCAAGCATAAAGAGGATTAATGACCACGATCATTGAAAGCTCTCAAAACTCAATCTACAAACAACTTCTCTCTTTGACTAAAAGCAAAGGCATTAAAGAACACTCTATGGCTTTGGTTAGTGGTGAAAAAATCACTTATGAAATCTCACAACTCTCACAGGTTCCTCTCTTTTGGGTTCATACCGACAAGATGGTTCCTGGCCCCCACTTCTCCTCCAGAAAAAATATTATTTTATCTCCTGATCTTTTTAAATCTTTAGATGTGTGTGGCACCAATCAACCCCTTTTATGCGTGCAAACTCCTAAGCTTCGAACTTTTGATCGGATTCACCCCAATCAAGCCACTCTTTATGTGGCGCTCAGTGACCCCAATAATCTGGGAGCTTTGATTCGGACTTGCGCGGCCTTTTCATGGCCCCAGATTGTTTTACTCAAAGAGTCGGCCCACCCCTTTCTCCCAAAAGCCTTGCGCTCTTCCAGCGGAACAGCACTTGCTACCCAGCTCTTTTCAGGCCCCTCGATACACGATTTAAATGATAAGGAAATTGTGGCCTTAGATGGACAAGGTCAAGCTTTACAAAAGAGCGATATCAAACCCCACCTTAAAATTTTGATTGGTGAAGAGGGCAAAGGTGTTCCTCAAAGTTTTCCGGGCAAAAGGATAAAAATTCCAATCTCTAATAAAGTCGAGTCCCTCAATGCCACCATCGCGGCCAGCCTCATTGTTTATGAGTGGAGCCAAAAATCATGATTCAAACTTTACAGGGTCTTTTTGGCATCTCCGTATTTTTACTGATAGCCCTTTCTTTTTCGACTGATCGATCTCGTGTGAAATGGAAAATTGTCTTTCTTGGCTTGGCCTTACAATGGAGTTTGGCACTGCTTGTTCTCGGCATTCCAAGACTTGGCTTTGATGGACCCGCTCAGTTTCTGTTCGCCAAAGCCAACTTTGCCATCCTTGCCATTTTAAAATTTACCGAGGTAGGTTCTCAGTTTTTATTAGGAGATCTTGCCCACTCCGACCAGTCCGGCTTTATTTTAGCTTTTCAAATTTTACCCATCATCGTTTTCTTATCCTCTCTCATGACAGTCCTTTACCATATTGGGGTGATGCAACTGGTGGTCAATAGCTTTGCTTGGCTGATGCAAAAGACCTTGCACCTCAGCGGAGCTGAGTCCTTGGCCGCTGCCGCCAATGTTTTTGTCGGCCAAACCGAGGCCCCTCTGGTTATTAAGCCCTATCTCAAAAAAATGACTTCTTCTGAACTTTTTGCCTTGATGACCGGAGGAATGGCCACTATTGCAGGCTCTGTCATGGCCGCCTATGTGGGCATCCTCAAAGATTTGATCCCCAATATCGGTGGTCACCTACTCACCGCCAGTGTGCTTTCAGCACCAGCGGCCCTTGTCATTGCTAAAATTATGGTGCCCGAGACGGAAACTCCCGAAACTCTAGGCTCTATTCCAAAAGAGAAAAGCAAAGAGCACATCAACGTGATAGAAGCGGCAGCCGCTGGTGCCAGCGATGGGATGAAGCTGGCTATTAATGTGGCGGCAATGTTGCTAGCCTTTATCGCGCTGATTGCTCTTTTTGATGCTCTCTTAATTGGCTTTGGAAACTTTATTGGCTTTCCAAACTGGAGCTCGGCCATTGGGATAACTCTCGCCGATGGCTCTCCCCCACAACTTTCTCTAACCCTTATTTTAAGTTTTCTTTTTAAACCCATCGCTTTTTGCCTAGGACTTCCTTGGGGCGAATTAGGTCTGGCCGCTGGATTGATTGGTAAAAAAGTTGTCTTTAATGAATTCATTGCTTACTTAGATTTAGCCAACCTAAAAGATAGCCTACATCCGCGCAGCCTTATTATTTTATCTTACGGTTTGTGTGGTTTTGCCAACTTCTCATCTATTGCCATTCAATTAGGAGGAATTGGACCCTTGATCCCCGAGCGGCGTCACGAGTTAGCTCGCTTCGGTATTCGCACAGTAATTGGCGGCAACTTGGCAGCCTTTACCACAGCGGCTTTGGCAAGCTTGCTTGTGTAGACCAAAGTCTAGAAGTGTAAACTAAGGCTTAAGTTTCAAGCCTTGTGACCGATGTAAATATTGAACGATTAATACCGCCACCTGGGGGATTAGCAACGAGTCTCGACGTTCGCATCTTAGCTCGTTCATCAAGTAGCACGTCGTGCGGTATTTTTCGTTTTTTTATTTATCATTAAAAATGGGACGCCCCATTTCTTTGAGATGATTTTGGTGTCCCAAGACAGCCCCCATCACACTAGAATAATTAAAATATGGTATCCCCTTCTCCATACAAAACTTAATGACCACCGGTTGGATAACCGGATAGTTCACATGGCTCATTTGTGGAAAAAGGTGGTGCTCGATCTGGAAGTTTAAGCCGCCCAATACCCAAGTTAGAAAACGATTTTCTGTGGCAAAGTTGACGGTAGTTGAAACTTGTCGCAAAGTAAATTCGTCGCCTAAAGACTTTTCGTTCTCAGGTAAACTTTGAACCCCTGTCATATGAGCTAACTGAAAAATTACCACCATAAAAAAACCAAGCAAGCCAAAACTTATCAAGTAACAGGCCAGGGTTAGTGCGAAACTTTGAAAGACAAGGGTGGGTACCACCAAAAAAAGAAGGACATGCCAAATTTTAACTATGACAAACTCAACTATAACCCGCTTCATTCGTTGGCGACTGATAGAGTATGTGTTTTTTATGATATCGCGTAGGTCGCCCCACCAAATCCAACTTAAGACAAACAAAGGGTAGAGCAACCAAGCATAAATATGTTGGTAACGATGGTGCTCTCTAAGCTCTTGGCTAGAGTGGAGTCGCAAAAGTCCACCCGTATCTATGTCGTGATCTTTTTTATGAACGTTTGTAAAACTATGATGGGCATGGCAGTGTTGGCTTTCCCATAATAAAGCGCTACCACCGATAAAAGAAATTGCCGCGGTCAAAACCTTATTCATCAAGGCAGACTCACTAGAGGCCCCATGACTCCCATCGTGCATGACGGCTAGCTGAATGACCAACATCACGAAAGCCCATGGAAGGGAGAGAAGCAAAGCATAAACTTCACTTTGTTGCCCCCAATAAAGAAAAGCAAAATAGCTAACAATCCAAAGAGTAAATAAAAAGGTGGCCTGTAAAAGCATGCGTCGTGACTGGCGGGTGGGTATGCCTCGCTCACCCAAACGGCTATAAACTTGAGTTTTTAAATCTCTATATAAATTTTTTGTTTTCAAAGTCGTATCGGTTTTTATCATTTTTAAAATATAGCACTACTCTAAAATGAAAGCTAATCAGGATTAATGTTGGTACTCAAATCGCTGGTGAATGATTTGATCAGATCCGAACTGATTTTCAACATAATTTTCTTCACCCTGTCACAATCTTAAAAGTAGCGAAGGCCTATTTTAGATCACTTCTTTAAAAACTTAAGGAAACGGGGCACTGGCAACTCGATCTCGGTGCGGCTATTACAGGTCGGACAGTTTTGTTCTGGGAAAGTCATTTGCTTATTAAGAAACTTATCCAAATGGGGAATCACAGCATTTGTGGGCTCAAGAACAGTAAAACTTTGATCACATTCCCCACAAAAATAAGGAATCTTAAACGAAGAGACAAAACCTTTTTCGGGCAAAAAACCTTCAATAGAATTTACACAATCAATCACTGTCTTGGGGCAATTTGAAAACTCAATCTCAATATCAGGAATTTCTTTAATCTTGTCGATCATCATCACCCAACTTTTTATGCCGGCAGAACTAAGAAACTTGAGACCCATGAAATCAAAGGTGATTTTTTTAACGTTTACAAGATCTTCCAATTTTGGAAGTTTTGCAAGTTCATCCAAGTTCCCAGAAAAGCTGAAGATGTAAATGCCTTGTCCGGGACTTTCTGTTTTAAACCTAAAAACATCAATCATGTAACCACCGTTGGAATACCTAAAAACTTAAAATTCAACATTCATTGTAAGAGGTTTTATTGAAAAGTGTAATACTTAGATGACAATTCCCTGTCTATTGCTCTGCGAAGCGCTACGTTCTCTCGCTATGATACGGAGGGTAACCAGACCTTAAGTCGGGCCCCTGAACCCGTCTCTTTATTTGACAGTGAGACACTGCCACCATAACCCTCGACCAGACCTTTAACTTCAGCTAGGCCCACACCGCGACCACTGGTCAAAGACACCTCTTTCGCCGTTGTAAAGGAATCAGAAAATAAAGCAACTTCGATTGAAATGTTCTTATTCTGATCGCTAGACTGGGCTAACTTCTTTCGAATGAGTTCAACATCAATGCCTATGCCTTCGTCTTCGATCATAATAAGGTAACCATTGTCGATGAAGGTACTGACCTGCACAACAACTTCCCGATCAAGCTTGGGAAGAACGTATCCGTGATCCACAGCGTTCTGGACGCCGTGAAGGGTCACCGCCTGAACAACTTTAACGTACTCTTGCGGCCAATCTTGGACGCGATCATCGATTCTAAAACTTCCGAGAATAGATTTTGTACTGTTCAAGTATGTAATGAGTCCTTCTTTCACTTTCGCCAAATGATTTAAAATGGTCCATTTCCGTCTTTTTCCACTCACACCACTAAAGATGCGATTGCTCGCCGAATTGATTTGCGAAACAACCACGCGGATATCTTCACCACAATTATCCCACCAATCCCCTTGAAAGGAAGGGTCTGTCAGTCGACCTTCGAGAAGATGAAGTTGGTTCGAGATATCTGCAAAACCTAACAAACGTGCTTCTCCTTTTAAGGTGTGAATGTTGCGGAGCAATACTTTCTTATCTCTCGGATTGTCGCCTAAAAGAAACGACTGTTCATTAATGATCAGTGACAACTGTTTAAGAAAATCTTTGACCGGTTGAGTGCCGTGTTCAATAACAGCAGCAAAAACTTGTCGACCATAGTTAACGATGGTTTCACTTTCTCGTAGACGAGCCAAAGCCTCACGCTCTGCAGTGGTGTCTTTAAGGGTGACAATAACCTGTTGAATCAGATCCCCTACCAAAACAGGACTCCAAGTTAGAGAGATGAACTTGGTCTGTCCATGAATATGCAATTTCATTTCAGATACCAAATGCCCAGAATTCAATTCCCAGTTAAGTGAGTCCTCACCAATTGAAAGAAACAGTGTATCCTTAAGAGTGCTTATCTCCTCAGCACTCAAGTCGCTACTAGCAAAGATAATATCAATGATGTCCTCTCCCGCAAGATCATCTTTTTCTACAATCTTGCCCAAATATTGTGATTGCTCATCTCCAAATTTAAGTTGTGCATCTGTCATAAAAATACCCAACTCAATATTATCTAAAATCAGCTTTATCTTTTGCTTTTCATACTCAACCTGGCTTAATGCTTTCTCTAGACCAGCTTCGTGACGGTCCGCCATAGTTTTTTCGATCCAGAGCATTACAAGAATAACAACTGGGAAAAGGATGGAGTCAGTAACTAAAACGGTGACAGGAAAGTTTTTAGAATGCAAATCTGTAACCGGAAAAATCCCTTGGTGAGACAAAATATCGGTCAACGGCAACCAAATTAGAGCAAATAGCCCGGCCAGAACACGTATCCAGGTTTTGTATCTTGAGAAGGCAAGAACACTAAAGAAGATTCCTAAGAAGAAGACAAAGTCGCCATTAAAACTTTTGCCAAAAATCATAACGGCGATAAGACCTGTACCCGCCATTAAAAGAAGAAAAAATATACGACCCAACATGAGCCTTTTCAAATAGGTAAAAAACAGGCCCGTAAGGGCAAAGACGGCCAGGATGTAGTACATTCTAGCAAATTGAGAGGGAACGCCAAATTGGTCGAGCTTAGTATAGACGGAAAGACCCATTAAGATAGCTAGAAATGCTATCACATTGGTAAAAATAGTAATCCTACGACTGGTAACACTCGTATCGCCATCTGTGCCAATATAAAATATTTTGAGAAAGGTCGACTTTATGTCCGATGAAGTGGTAATCACTAAGATAGCTGCCCTTCTCTAAATCATTTAAACTGGTCCTGTGGTCTCTATATTTTGCCATATTTTCTGCTAAGATCAATTTATCTATAACTCGATACAAACTTAAGGCCCATGACAACGGAAAAATTTGTCCTAGATCTCCACAAAACAAGCCAAAGAACAGCCGCCAGCCGTCTACAAACCTACTGTTCTTCGCAGGATGTTCTAGTCCTGGACTTTGTGGAAAAAAACTTTCAACCCAGCTATAAAAATCTTGTGATGATCTTAGTTGTCAGTCCAAATTTTTATCAAAGCCTAAAGTTTTTCTTTAACTGGGAGACGACCGCTCCCCTCGTCGAGCGTATCTATAAAAATGTAATTTCTGACGGCGAAAAAGAACACCTGATCGTTGATATGTTCAAAGAGGTTGCCAATCTCTCTGCAGGGCATATCAAGAGCGTACTTAATAAATCTAATATCTACTCGGACATAAGTTTGCCAATAAGTATGCGTGGATACGATGACTTGTTCTCAAGCAAGTCCAACAACCCCAAGCAGTTTACCCAGTCGTGGAGATTTGAAGTGGAAACATCCCATCTTATTTTCACTAGCTCCATTGAATCCAGGGCTAACCTGGAAGCACTAGAAATAAGTGACGACAATGACGACAATGACAATTCAATTGAATTCTTTTAACAGGAGTAAGCCAAATGATTAAAATTCTAATTGCCGATGATTCCGAAACATTTCGCAGCACTCTCCTTTCAGATCTTAAAGAGGAAGGTTATCAAGTTGATGAAGCACGTGATGGACTCGAGGCTATTGAAAAAATTTCGAGCGGTAAGACTTACAACTTAATAATTTTAGACGTCAATATGCCCGGAGCTTCTGGAATTGAGGTCTTAGAGCAAACAAAAACTAAGAACCTATTAGAGAAAAGTCTTGTGTTCATGCTCACCACTGATGCTAGTATTGAATTGAAAACAAAAGGGAAGGCTCTTGGCGTTCGAGCCTGGATTACCAAGCCTTACAAAAAAGAAATCCTAGCGCAAGCAATTAAAAAGGTCTTTTCTCTATGAGCAAAACTTCGAACATTCAGCAGAACTTCAAGGCCACTGAAGAGATTCTTTTGCTTCTCGAAAAATCTAAGAATCGTAGTGAATCGGCAATTGACTTGTTTCCTGGAATATTTCTTATATTGATGGAAAATGGAAGTATTCTTCGTGCCAATGATAATTTCAAAATAGCAGTTGGACAAGCCGGACATGATAGCGCTCCTAACCTTTACGACTCCATAAGCCAAGATTCCATAACTGAATTAAAAAAAATTATTTCACTTTCAAAAACTCAAAGCGGAAAAGTCTTTGAAGTCGAACTCCAATTCGGCCAGCCATCAACTCCTTATGCCGTTAGCTTGTCCAGCTGGAAACATTTTGATATCACCCGCGGGGAGACGACTTATTTTACTCTTGTCGGCCAAGATTTAGGGGAGCTGCGCAAGGCCCTTCTTGAAAAAGAAAGAATGAGTAAAGAAATAGAATCCGCGCAACAGATTCAAAGTTTGATGATGCCAAAAAGCGACTTCAGCAGCTCAGGCTTTGATTTGGCTTGCTACTATAAATCAGCTGCTGAGTGCGGGGGTGATTTTCTTCATTACAAAGTGCATGACGACAATGTGCGCATTTGGTCAGGTGATGTCACCGGTCACGGAGTAGGACCAGCCATGATAACCGGTGCTATCAAGTCCACCGTCTCAAGACAAGAAGTTCTAAAATCCTTAAGTATTGAGAAGGCTATCGAAGAGCTTCACCTATGCGTCAAAAGTGTGGCACAAAATCACTACTGGTCAACTTTTCAGTTGCTTGAATTTGATCTTAAAAAAAATAAGTATAGACTTGGGCAGGCTAGCCATTCTTCGGTTTATATTCTATCTGACCTCAACAATCTTGAGGATCAATCGTGGATATCCTTTAAGGCCATAGACCTTGGGCGCTCTCATCCTCTCGGAATTATTGATGAACCCAAATTTCTGTTCACCGAACGGGATCTGATACCCGGTAGCCTTTACATGAGCTTCAGTGATGGCCTTTACGAACATATCAACCTCGAGGGAAAAGCCTATGGATTGCGGCGCATCCTCAATAGTTTCCTCAAACACTTTGCAAAAACACAATCCATACAAAAAAGTCGCGATCTCCTTCTTGAAGATTTTTTTAAATTTTGTGAAGGTGCCCCACTGCAGGATGATATTTCTCTTTGGTGCTTTCATTATAAATAGTATTGTCTATCTTAGACGAACAAATACGGGCTCACTCTTTTCCAGCTTCAAATTAAGAAGGATATGAATCTTAAAAAGCTTACATTTTTTTTCATTTATACATTTCTTTTGGTAACCTTTATCTCACTCAGTTTGCTTGCTCTTGTTTTATGGGAAAAAGACACGCTGCATGGGTACGGCAACTCTCTTCTCAAAGACTATGCCTCAACTTATTTGCCAGAAAATTACCAATTGCAGAGTTTTGATCTTCAATGGAGTCTTAAGGGTATTCTTGGTGGTGAAGGCCTACATCTTAAAAGCACTCTCTCTACACCTTTTGGACATTTTCGACTTCAAGGTCCTATTGGATTTGAGCGTAAGTCTTTACTTAATCTCCTTTTCAAAAGACATAAAGACTTTCATATCCAAGCAAAACCAGAAATATTATTTGGAGCTAGGCAAAGTGAAATTCATAAGTTTGCCGATGGAACTGTTCAAATCACGATCAAAGACAAATCCCATGAAATTAAAAAAATAAATTTTCAGATAAACTTTAGTCATCTTCCACTACTCCCACTTCGATCAAAAAACTTTGTCCTCAATGGAGAATCCGAATTTAGGAACAATAAAATTGTTGCCCAAGCAAAGATACTCGGAGACAGATTGAGCCTGGATCACCCAACAAATCATATCAGTGTTGATGATTTTAAAGTTCATCTAGAATATAACGATTGCCATCTATCTTACCATTTCAGTGGAAATAGCATCCAATATAAAAGTCCTGATTTTATTTTTAATGCTCGACCCGAGGTGATAGGGAAAACATCATCGTTTTGCGAGATCGAAGATTCTGAGTCCCGTTTTGAAGCTGATTTATTCTCTTCAACAATAGAGATACCCAATCAAAATCTCACCATTGCACTTGCAAAAATTCATAGTAGCGTAACTCTGAATCCATTTATTCCCAATAAGATGACTGGCCTGTTGACCGCTCAACAACTTGAAGTTCTTTGGAACGAAGAATACATAGACCCACAAATAGAAAAATATACGACCCATTTTGATGTGTTTAACGAACCAAACGAAAAGAGTTTTTTAGGATTGAAGAAGTTTAATTTACAGATTTTACAGACCCATCCCAATCAAAAAAACAAGGAAGTCCCAAAAACTATTCTTAATTTTGATGTCCAAGGCGAAGACCTTTTAGAACCTGAAGTTGAAAAACTTATTCTGCTTCAATCTGAAGTTGCTGTTTCTGACATCCGACCTTTTTTGCCGCCTGTCACTCTGGCTGGCTGGGACATCCAGGGGAAAATTAAGGCTCATGCACGTATTGGCTACAGCTCGAGAGGAGCAGATATTCTTTCGGGAACCACTTTACATTTTGACAATTTTCAGCTGCAACATAATGAGCTCCGGCATCTCAGTCGTGATATTTCAATCAAGTGGAGGGTTCACGACAATAAAAATCAGACTTTAGACATCTCGATGCCCTCCATTCGCCAGCTCAATCTGGTCGCCAGTTTGGGACCATGGCATTTGCCGATCAGCCATAAAGCCAATCAGTATGTTATTTCTGATAGCCCGATTCCATTTCGTGTTCAAAATTTAAATTTCAGGCTCTCCCCGTTGAAAGCCATGCTCCGATTCGGAGCCCAAATGGAGTATAGTTTTGAAACGGGACTGGAACTAGAGCCTGTAGAGTTGAAAGATTTAAGCCAAAAAATATGCATCTCCCCTGATTTAAGTCCTCCTGGCACTCTTGAGCTCACTTACCCAGAGTTTCGCTTGGCCCATAATCATGTCTATACAAAGGGTGAAGGTCTCTTAAACGTTTTCGATGGTCAGATCAAAATTACTGAGTTTGAAATTGACAAATTACTTAGCGAAACACCGACAACTTTCATTTCCGCAAGTTGGAAGAATTTAGAACTTGCTCGCATCGGAGAATTTACAAATTTTGGTGGCATGCAGGGACATGCTTCGGGCTATTTACATGATGTGAGCTTTTCTGGCACTCTTCTTAAAGAGTATGACTTTGAGTTTCGTTTAAAACCACGTCCTAATGAGAGTAAATTTTATTTCTCCAGAAAAGCCACCCAGAACTTAGTGGAAATTTTTGCCCAAGGGCAGGGACTTTCCCAAGGGCCGGCTAACTTTATTTTAAGGCTATCTAGCCGACTCTTTGGCGACTATGGGATTAGCTATGCTGGACTTCGCGCTCACACACAAAGAAATTTTGTTGTTCTAGAGACTTTCGACCCTCCCTCAGTCGTGCAAGAGCAAAAAGGTCATTTTCTGCTCTATGGCTCAAGAATTAAAATGCCCCTGTCTACCCAAACCTATCCCGTCATTTTAAGTAAAAGTGGTTGGAACGGTTTTGTGTATTACTTCCGCGACAGCTTACTGAGTTTAATGAACACTCCAGACACAGAGTCTCAAAGTCCGGATAGCAGTGAAAGTAAAGAACCTCACAATCCCCCACCCTCTCCCTCTGCCACAACGCTAGAAATACCATGTTTTGATCCTAACCAAGAGCATCGCAATTCAGATTAGAGCTGGACAAGACACACTGACCATTTTAGCATTTGATAGACGATTTAATCATCTTTTAAGGGAGCCCTTATGATTGTTTCAGCTATTCGATTGACGTTGTTTACTTTTCTCTTGCAGAGCCTCACTTCTTGTATCACCGTCAATGTAAACTTTCCCGAAGCTGCTGTTCAGCAAGCTTCTGATAGCTATGTGGAACAGCTTTATAAACTTAAGGAAGAAGCCGAAAAAAATAAAACTGCTCCAACGACTAGCTCGAGCCAGACAAAAAAAGGAGCTGCATATAAAGGTTTCTCACCCTGGCAGCTTTTTATTACATCCGCTTATGCCGTAGATGAATTCAAAGTGAGTAGCGAGTTGATCACTCAAATTCAAAAAAGAGAAGTGGGGCGCCTCAATCAAATGGAACGTTTCAAATCAGATGGCTTGATTGGGGAAAATAACAAAGGACTTCTGGTCGTGCGCGGGGAGCCAAAAGCTTTACAAAAGAAACGCATCCAAGATTTAATAAATGAAGAGAACACAGATAGAGAGTTGCTTTATCGTGAGGTTTTACGTATCAATGGAATGAGCTCTGGACAGATGAGTACGATCACAAATAAATTTTCCCAGTCTTTCCAGAGCAAATCTCCAAAAGGAACTTGGGTGCAGTCTAGTGCTGGCCAGTGGTCTCGTAAATAGAGTGAGTTGACTGAAGAAGTCTAACAGACTCAACTTTTGTTAGGCTTGTATCAACTCAAAATTTAAAGTTTTGTCTTGAGGCTTACGATCCCAAAGACTGAGAACAAATCCACCCCCACCACTACCAGTGGGCTTGACGGCTAAAGCACCCATACTCTTTAGGACATTCATATGACTTCGAAGTTCGGGCGTGATCAGGCCCCACTGCTGAAAGCAGGTCTGGGCTATATCGAGAGACTCAATCAGACTCTCTATCTTACGATTACCTAGTAAAGATTCTTTGGCAAGAGCGACGGCCTCTTTCATTTTGTTGTCAATGGCCTCAGCATATTGTTTGTCTTCAAGAAAAAGGGACTGAACTTGAGAAACACAGTCTGCAGTCACGCCCTTCTTGCCACAATAAGAAAGATAAAAGTGGGGTTGCCAAAGGGGTAAAAAAGTCTGCATAGTATCGGGCCTCTTGAACAGCAAGGGTTGTTGACTGAGAGCTACAGCCACATCTACACCCGAACTCTCCCCATGAAAGAGATCCTCAAGACTTTTTGCAAAGGTATACATCTTATCCAGTTTCAAATATCCAAGATCATGAAACCAACGAGCTAAAGCCACACACAAAGTGGCACTTGCACCCATGCCTGCTCCAATTGGAATTTGACTCTGTAAGTGCAATTTTCCGGTCAATTGATCCAAAGGAAGATCAACTATTTCTAGCGCACGCTTTAAAACTCCCCAAAAAGCCGTTTCAAGATCTTTATTGGGGTGTACAATTTCAAGGCACAGTTTTTGTTTAGACGGTGTGAAAGTAAAATCTAAAAAGCGACTTTGTACCGGAAAAACGAGGGCCTCACCGCCCCGTAAAACACTATGTTCACCAGCTAATATCCACTTGCCATGCACTCTAAAGTTTAGCAAAGCCTATCTCCGCCATATTGCTCAAGCAAGCCCACTGTCTACTTAATCTTTTTTCAAAAAAATCTAAAGCTTGGGCTCGTTGATCTTCTCGCCAAAGCAAATGCACATTTGGGCCAGCATCCATGGTCACGAGTGGACCATCGTTATTTTTGAGCCAAAGATCTCGGGCCAAGTTTAAAATGGTCAAGGTCTGGGGCTCAAAATAGCCAAAAGAGGGGGCCGAGGTTTCAAACAGGGCGTGCATATCCCAAAATTCAGCCCATGAGATTTCAAAGAGTTTGGCCCAATCTTGTCGTGTCGTATGATTTAAAAAATCTTTTAATCTCTGCTCAACCCGAGAAGTGCGGCCTTCAAATAAGAGGCTCGAAGCAACCCGTTTATGGGCTTGAGAGGAACTCACTTTTTTAGCGCCAGAGGCCACAATCACAACCATATGCAAGAGTTCATCAATCTCGGTTGTGACAGACTCAACTTCCTCTCCGTTCCAAGACACCCAATTGGGTAAAAAAGAACGGCAAGATGAGCCAGAACCTAAAGCAGAAATCTTAGCTTGATCAAGTAAACTTAAGTTTTCTTGACCACTGATCTCAGAGCAGGCTCTACAGGCGGCTTCGGTTAAGGCTGCAAAGCTTGAGGCCGAACTGGCGATTCCACAATCGGCCGGAAAATTATTACCGGATTTCACATGGAAAACTTCTTGAACAGAAAAAAGTTCCTTTATTCTTTTTAAATGATCGAGGTACTTCTGCAAACCGGTTGGACTCATTGCAAAGGGAAAGTCCGTTTGCAAAGGGCTCCAAGAGTCCTCTGCCGTCTCACTTAAAGTCAGTGTCACTTGCGTGTATAAATGGGACAAGGTCCAAGATAGTGACCCGTTGCTTGGTTTATTGAAAGCAATATCACTCTTACCCATATATTTAATGAGGGCTATGTTTGAGGGCTTAGTTCCCGACCACATTTTAAGTTCCTATCCGAATGTCTTCACTCAAAAGCCAAACTCCAATGCAAGGGCACTCCACAAAGCGAGCTGAGTCTATTTATATATTGATCAATTTTAACCGGAAATTGAACTCCAGCGGCAGCGGTGAGGCAACGCAAGCTCGAAAAAACATGGAAATCATCTAATGTCAGCTCATTCCCCCAAAAGAATGGAGCTCCAATAACCATTTCTTCAAGTTCAAGTAAATGTTGATTGGCTTGTTCAATAAGCTTGGGTGTATTTTTTAAATTTTCAGAGAAGAGGCCAATACTCTGTTCTTTCTTAATCGTGAAATATTCAACCGCACTTGCAGTTGCAAACTCCTCGAGACCTAGGCGAACCCAACGGGGCATGGCCAATGCATAGTGATAAGCACGTACATCCTGAAGCCAATTCATGAGCCGATGATCTTGTCGACTCTCTAAAACTCGGGGAGAGCCGTACTCAACCAAATTGTCTATATATGATATAATATCTAAACTTTCTCCCATCGCTATTCCATCGTCTCTAACTAATATGGGAAGCATTTTTTTGCCAATCAATTGGATGGGTGTTTGCTCATCATCATTCAGTAGGGTTTTAAGTTCAAAAGGTACAGACTTTAAGCCAAAGATCATGCGAGCTTTGACACAATAAGGGCAGTGATCATAGCTATAGAGAATCATATGGACCTCATTAAGGTCGCGCCAGGATGGGCTTGAGAAAGCGATGTAATATATTGAAAATCTTCCCCTTGGCAAAGTTGTTGAATACGACTCAAATCAGACGATTCGCCAATCACCAGCACCGTATCAACGCCCATAGCACCGCAGCCCTTCGCCGCTAAAACTTCGGGGTTCTGACGCAAACTCATCACACGTTCACGAACATTCTGGTCACTTAAACCCATATCGTTAAGCTCATCGTAATACAGATCCAAAGACTGACAGAAAACTTTTAAGTTCTCTTGGCTTAAAGAAGTACGTGAAGCCACAAGAAGTGGAATCAACTCGCGAAAATTTTTCTCACGCAGATCCTTAAGATGCTCGTGAGTTGCCAGTTTTTTTCCAGTGTGAAATATAAAAATATCATAGCCAGGAAAAGGCCAAGGTAATTTTTCAGCACTAAAATTCATACCGTCGTACCAACAAAGACCACCCACCACTTGCGCCACTAGGTCGGCTCCACTAGGGGAATAATCCGCCCCGCAGCATTGTTTATACTGTTGAATAAAATCTTCTAGATTCTCCAGGATAGGGTCTGCAAAATCATTGACTCCTTGATTGATGAAGAGATCGTAAAGGTAGACCGATAAATACTCCGCCGTAGAGCGCCCAAAGCCCCCCAGACCACTATGTGGATCATAAAAGCTATACCCGACACTATTTTGTCCTAATCGTTTTCTTAGTGCGCCAGCAGGACTATCTGGGTGATAACCATAACGAGTATCGTTGGTTATTTTAACTACAAAACTAGGATCGCTGCTTAAAAGTAGAGAGGCTGTTCCACCAATAGCTAGATATTCACCTATGATAAAAGTTTTACTGGGAATCTCGAATATCAAGCTTTGATCTAAAGCCATCAGCTCAGACTAGTCTCTTGTGGGGCCGGTTCCGGGTGACGAATACTTTGTAGGATTTGCCAAGCATCAGAGTGAGAGATCCGCTTTTTCACGGCTAATAATTGCTCGAGGCGTCTCTGTAGAGGTTGGCTTTCTTTTTCGTTAGCTCCCACACCCAGGGTTAGATTTTTAATATGAAGCTTCATATGGCCTTCAATAATTCCAACAGTGGTGAGTGCTTTCAGGGCACCGAGATTTTGGACAAGGCCAACAGACGCACATATTTGAGCAAGTTCTGAGGCATCTTTTACATTTAACATCGCCAAACAGATTTTGGCCGTAGGATGAAGTGAAGTCACGCCCCCCACAGTTCCCACAATGAGGGGAGCGGTAAAGCAACCGGTGAGAGTCTTGTCTTTGTAACGCCACTTGGTCACCGAGGCGTACTGACCATCGCGACAAGCAAAGGCATGAATTCCGGCTTCCACGGCTCGCCAATCATTGCCTGTGGCGATCAAGATCGGATCGATTCCATTGAGGACACCCTTATTATGGGTCGCAGCTCGGTATGGATCTTTCTCTGCAAATAGGGAGGCCTCTTGGATTTTTTCTCCCATCTCTGTGGGAATATCCTTGAGAACCACTCTCGCGACTGTGAGTTTGCTGTCCACAAGATTTGATAAGATACTCATGGTGACGGTTTCGCCACTGGCCAATTCAATGGGACTTTTTAAGTATTCACAAACTTGGTTAATGATATTTGCACCCATGGCATCACAGGGATTAAATAAGACATGAAAGACTGCCATATGAGACTTATCGCCACGCTCGACTTTTCGTAGGGTAATGTCGCGAACACCCCCACCTCTTTGCACCATAGAGGACGCGACTTCTTCATTGAGTTCCGCAATCCAATCTTGTTTATTGAGTTCCAATATTTCTTTGAGATGTTCAAAATCTTTCACTTTTGCAATTTGCACCTGGCCAATGATGCATTCGCCTTCGGTCCAAGCATTGATTTCACCGTGCTGACGCACCCAGCGAGCTGTTTTTGAGGCTGCCGCAATGATGGAAGTTTCCTCAACAGCCATAGGGATAATGCGATCCACACCATTGATTCGAAAGTTGGTGGCAACTCCTAAAGGCATTTGAAAATAGCCAATGGAGTTTTCAATAAAATGATCGGCCAACGACAAATCATGAACTCCGCCACCCTTGAAATAGTCGATGTCGCCTTTGTTAAGTGCCCCCATTTCTAGAAGTCTTTGAAATCTTTGTTCACGAGTGAGCTTAGAAAACCCTTTGAAAAACTCCTCTATTTCCATCTCAACAACATCCTTTTCCCAACTAAAGATTTCACATCCACTAAACCCAAACAAAAAAGACTCACCTTCAATTCTTGATCCATCTGCTCCATTTTCAAAAGCAATTTTTCTAGAGACTCCGTCGCAGCCTCTAGTAAAGGTTGAGCCATTCCAATTTTTTCAGCCCCTAAACATATCAATTTAGCTGCATCTACACCACTGCGCACCCCACCAGAGGCCCACAAAGCGGAATCCCACTGAGCCTCGACGGCATTCATAACAGAATCCACAGTGGAGACACCCCAGTTTGCAAAGCTTTGGGCCATTTGAAAACCCAAACTTTCAGGATTTTGACGCAAACCTTCAACACGTCCCCAATGGGTCCCGCCTAAACCACTCACATCAACAGCGGCCAAACCTTTGCCTTTCAAAGCAATCAAACTCTGCCTGGAAAAACCAGAGCCTGTTTCTTTTAAAACCACTGGGACCGACAATTGCGAACAAAGTTTGACAAGGCTCTCGATGCCACCGCGAAATTGCGGAGTGCCCTCGGGCTGCAAAGCCTCTTGCAAGGGGTTGGTGTGGACCACCAGAAATTGCGCCTTTAAAGCTTCAACGAGAGATTCAATATCCTCAACAGAAGAGGAAATCACCTGGGACAGACCGATATTTCCAAATAAGACTAGATCTGGAAATTGAACTCGCAATTCTTCACACTCTAGTCGGGCACTCGGATCAAATAACTGACGCCGTTGTGAGCCCACACCCATCATCCAACCCCTTTTCTGACAAGCGGTCATCAAAGTTTCGTTGATGGATTGAGCGCCCTGATGACCTAAAGTCATGGAGCTCACAAATAGGGGGGATTTGAGTGGGTGACCAAAAACATCACAGTCTAAAGAGACATCTGCCAGATCAATTTCTGGCAGAGGGTTGTGCTCCAGCTGGAGACGTACAAACTGATCTGATCTTGCCTGACTCTCATCACCCAAAGAGATCCTAACGTGATCTTTTTTTCTTTGACTGAAGAGCTCTTCTTCAAGAGCTCGCGAGGAATCGGTTTGCAAGCTGTCTCCTTTTAGGAAGAGGAGAGCCTTACTTGGGCATCACCTGTTGAATAATTTTTGTGAAGGATTCTGGATCGTGAATGGCCATATCAGAAAGAATTTTTCTATCAAGACCGATTTCAGATTTCGTTAATGCCCCAATAAATTTAGAATAGCTGGTTCCATTCAATTTAGCCGCAGCTGCGATACGAGTGATCCAAAGTTTGCGGAACTCTCTTTTCTTCACTTTGCGGTCGCGATAGGCGTAAACCATACCACGATCATTTTTCTCTTTCGCAACAGAGAAAACGCGACTTCCTGAACCTCGATAACCTTCGGCTCTATCGAGAACTTTATTACGACGACGTCTGGCCTTTACACCTCTTTTTACACGCATCTAACAGCCTCCTAGAGATTCAAACACTTTTGAATGTTACCGAGATTGGCAGAATCCACATAGGTCATGTCACCTAGGTGTCTCTTTCTCTTTGAACTTTTGTTACTGAGAATATGTCGCATCCCCTGTTGGGCTCTCTTGATATGAGTGCGACTCTTAACTCGGAAACGCTTTTTAGCGCCAGAGTGTGTCTTCTGTTTCATAATTTTCCTTTCCCTGAAGGCGAAAGCACTAAAATTGCTTTACTTTATTGGCCTTGAGTAGACTTTTACGGGTTATAGCCTTTGATGGGCATTTTGTCCACACCCAATTAAACACAACTTAACCCATTTATTCCAACAACTTAGACTTCAGGAGCTGAACTGTCTTGAGAGGCCGCGGCCTCCTTAGGACTCTCCCCTGTTGCTTCATTGGCCCCGTCCGGAGCAGACACTTTAGGAGGCTTTCTGACCTTATTCTTGGCTTTGTATTCTTTAAGCTTGCCAGCATCAGGCGCCATCACCACAAACAGTTGTCGGCCTTCCATTTTGGGCTCTACTTCTGGTAAAGCTAAATCACTCAACTGGCTGATTACCTTTTCCAGAACCTTTACTCCCACTTCTTTATGGGCCATTTCGCGACCTTGATATCGCAGATTCACTTTGACCTTATCTCCATCAAGTAAAAACTCACGAGCCTTTTTCATCTTTGTCTCGAGATCATGGTCATCCGTACGGGGACGAATTTGAATCTCTTTAACAGAAACAATGGTTTGCTTCTTTTTGGCCACTTGGGCTTTTTTCTTGTTTTCATACTTCCACTTTCCGTAATCCATAAGTTTACAAGTCGGTGGTTTTGCGTTGGGAGCAATTTCAATAAGATCAAGGTTCCGGCTCTGTGCAAGTTCAAGAGCTTTTTCTGGAGTGAAAACTCCCATCACTTGTCCTTCGTCATCAATCACGCGCACTTCACGAGCTGTGATTCTTTCATTCACCCGGTACTTTTCTTTAGGTGGTGCCTGACGGCCTCCTCTTGGTCTTTTAATAAGCTCCTCCTTTTTATTGACTCTGAATCGCAGCGACCATTGGCTCGCGACTTTTTGTCTGAATTTCTTTTTTTATAATTCCAATAAAATCTTCTAGCGACATAGAGTCTGACATTTTGCCATCGCGCAAACGGACTGAGACTTTTTTATCCGTCATTTCTTGGTCGCCAATAATCATCATATAAGGTGTTTTTTGTAACTGGGCTTCGCGAATCTTGTAGCCTAGCTTCTCGTTGCGATCGTCAAAATGACAACGAATATCGGCGGCCTCTAGTTGCTGTTTAATTTCTCGACAGTAATCCCCTTGTCGGTCGGTGACATTCAAAACACTGACCTGGTTGGGACAAAGCCACAAAGGAAAGCGCCCATCTGTCTGTTCGATATAAATACCTATAAAACGTTCGAGGGTGCCGAGGATCGCACGGTGAAGCATCACGGGCTGGTGCTCGGTGTTGTCCTCGCCAACGTAGGAGAGATCAAAACTTTTAGGCATATTGAAGTCCACTTGCATGGTCCCCAACTGCCAAGTCCGCTTCATGATGTCGACAAAATGGATTTCAATTTTAGGGCCGTAAAAAGCACCGTCACCGGGGCTGATCTCAAAAGGCAAATTTAATTGATCGAGAGCTTGTGTCAACGCTTGCTCCGAGAGATCCCAAATTTGATCACTGCCCATACGGTCAGCAGGGCGAGTGGCCACAAAAACTTTAAATTCACTTAAGCCCAAAGTGTCGTAAATCTCTTTGAGCATTTCCATAAAAGAGCGGATCTCGTCTTGCATTTGCTCTTGAGTACAAAAGATATGGGCATCGTCTTGGCACATCGAACGCACACGGGTAAGGCCATGCAAAGCTCCACTGGCTTCATAACGATGCAAGCGCCCAAAGTCCGCGATGCGTATAGGCAACTCACGATAAGAATGCTTCTCAGAAGCATAGAGTAAGCAGTGACCAGGACAATTCATTGGCTTAACTCCAGTGACACCTTTTTCACCCAAGTCACTAAAGTACATATTAGCTTGATAGTGATCGTAATGGCCCGAAGTTTTATAAAGATTTACATCGTATATTTGCGGTGTGATCACTTCACTGTATTGATATTTTTTATAACATTGGCGGATGTAGTCGGTGAGAGCGTTGTAAATGATTGTGCCCTTGGCAGAGAAAAAAGGCATGCCTGCAGCCCAATCGTGGAACATAAAAAGTCCCAAGTCTTTACCCACCTTACGATGGTCTCTTTTCTTGGCCTCCTCTAAGAAATGCAAATACTCGTTCATTTCTTTTTTATCAAAAAAGGCTGTTCCATAAACTCTTTGTAGTTGTTTGTTGTTTTGATCACCGCGCCAGTAGGCGCCCGCTAAGCTCATAACCTTAACGGCTTTTACTTGTCCGGTACTTTGCACATGGGGTCCACGACATAGATCAAACCACTCACCTTGTCGATAAATTGAGACTTCCTTTTCGCCCAAATCACGAATGATTTCGGCCTTGAAGTTCTCGCCCATTTCTTCAAAAACCTGAACGGCTTTTTCGGAAGACCAAACTTCGCGCTCAACCGGTAAGTTGCGCTTAATGATCTCTTTCATCTTTTTTTCGATTTTTGGGAGGTCTTCTAAACTGAAAGGTTCTTTAGGATCGAAGTCATAATAAAAACCAGTTTCAACGACTGGGCCAATTGTGACCTTCACATCTTTATAAAGCTCTTGTACGGCCTGGGCCATAATGTGAGCCCCTGAATGACGAAGGACTTCACGCCCCTCTTCAGACTGAGCTGTGACGATGGATACCTTATCGCCATCTTGAAGAATGGTGCGCAAATCAACCACATCTGACTGACCATTGATTTGTCCACCTACAGTGGATTTGGCGAGGCCTTCACCAATACTCTTTGCCACGTCCAATATCGTAGGCTTGTGGTCAAAGGTTTTTACTGAATTGTCTGGTAAACGAATCTGAATGGATGACATCAAGATTTAAAAAGTCGTCATGCTAGATTGAAAATAAGCCATACTCATTGTCAGCAGTATGGCCAAAAAGCCGATGAAAAGCAAGTCAAAAGCCTCAAGAACGCCCCTTTAGTAGGTCACGTGGTGACTGAGAGATTCATGAATGCGGGGATCTTTAATGGGAACCAAATTATTTTGACCCAAGAAACGACTGACCAAAAGGAGAAAGGCACCAAGAAAACCTACAAAAACTCCGATCTCCATCCAAGAAAAGACCGTGTGATCTTGATAGTTTGGATAAACGATCCAGTAGAGATCTACATACTGCATAATCAAAACAAGGCCACAGACCATGATAAGATGCCTGGGATCACGTTTTGCCCAACGAGGCAAAAGGGCCACGAAAGGCACAATAAACTTGAAGATGAGAAGGGCCATAGAAACCTCCATCCAACCACCATGGCTACGATGGAGATAAAAAATAGTCTCTTCAGGAAGGTTGGCATACCAGATCAACATAAACTGGGAAAAAGCGATATAGGCCCAAAAAACAGTAAAGCCCTTTAAAAATTTAGCTAAATCGTGAACATGCTCTTCGGTCATGAGCCCGGTCACAAAGCCGCGCGAGCGACAAAACAAAACGGCTAATATCATAAAAGCCAAAGTGGACTGGAAAAGCCCAGCAAAAGTGTAGACACCAAAAATAGTGGAAAACCAGTGGGGTTCTAAACTCATCAAGGTGTCCACACTAAAAAGTGAGTAACTAAGAGCAAAAGTTAAGAGAAAGGCAATGGACATGGGAACCTGCTTACGGGTCCACGACTCAGACCCATCCAGATCTTGTTTAATAGAATAACTATTTATTTTGCTCGCAAAAAATAACCAGAGCAAACAGAAGCCCAGCATGCGTATCGCCCAGAAGCCCCAGTTTAGGTAGACTTTCTTGCCAAATAATATGGGATCATTTGAGACTGCATCTGAATCAAGCCATAGGTACAAATCCGAACCCGCAAAAAGAAGAACCACTCCGCCCAGTAAAACAACTGGCATAAACGATGTCATGGCCTCGCTAATTCGACGGATATTTACACTCCAACCCGCTCCAACAGCGTGTTGAATGGCTGTAAAAAACAACCCCCCAATTGCAAGAGAAGAAAAGTAAAAATAACTGGTCAAATAAGAGTGCCAAACGCGTTCGGAATTGACTGCAAATCCAGCCGCAAATGTGGCCACACCAAGCCCAATCATTAGAAAGAGAGCTAACTTCAATGACGAGGCAAGTTCAAATCGCTTGGGCTCTATTTTATCTACGGAAACTGAATGACTCATGTCTCTTCCTCACTATTTCTTTTGTAAACTTCTGACGTAATTAACAACAGCCCAACGATCTTTTTCCTCGGGGAGCTGAGCCATATAATTTCCCATGACACCTTGTCCGGCGGTGATGATATGAAAGATGCGGCCATCGGGATAATCCTTAATTTTATCTGTAAGCAAAGAGGGTGGCTTGACTCCGACAAACTTCGCCGCAACTGGACCATCGCCAGCCCCACCCTCTCCATGACAGACAAGGCAGAAGTTATTGTATTTAATCTTACCAAGCTCTAAGAAGTCAGGAGTTTGGTCAGTAGCGTGCGGGTTTTTTAATTTTTGCCCAGCTGCCAGGGGATCATTTTGATAAAGATAAGGTTTGACGTTTTTAGGCCAGCTGCCCTCTGGTGGCACGATCATCGAACTTTTTTCGCGATCATGGGGATGAAAATCCTGAGCCTTCAGAGCTGGCTGTTCCATCATATCCTGGATAATTTCCACATTGGGTTTGTTTTCAGTCGGTCCACAGGAAACTAAGGCCCATCCAACAACTATTGGTGTAATTCTTTTTATCATCATCAGTACTCCGCCACTCTTTTCACTTCTTCTGCTCCCAACTCTTTCAAAAAGGCTTCGACCTTTTCAACAGAGTATCCCTCTTCAGAGTCAGGTACCCACAAGGCAAACTTGTGAGATGTCAAATCTGGATCAATTATAGGAGGATCCACTTTGGGCAATCCGTTGAGGAAAAACATAGTCCCTACTGAAGCCAAAGCAGCAAACAATATCGTGAGCTCAAAAGTTACAGGAATAAAGGCCGGTATAGAAAACATAGGTTTACCACCCACATTGATGGGCCAGCTTACAGCACTTGTCCAGTACTGCAGGTACATCCCACAAAATCCACCTACCAAAGCGGCAAAAAAAGTCACCCATGGAATCGTAGATCTTTTGATGCCAACGGCTTCTTCCATTCCATGAACAGGAAAAGGTGTGATCGCATCAAATTTTTTATAGCCCGCTAAACGCATTTTTTCAGCAGCCTCAAGAATGAGCTGATCATCACTCCAGATACCTGCCACTCCACTTTGACGTTTTGCCATTAGTGACCTCCCCTTTTCTTACCGACGTAGAGAACAGGCTTCACCTCAGCAATCGAGATGGCCGGAAAGGCACGTAGATACAGAAGGAATAAAGTTAAGAACATACCAAAGCTACCAAATAAAATGGCGGCATCGTAGATGCTCCATTCGTACATGCCCCAGTTAGAGGGCAAGAAGTCTCGGTGCAAAGATGTCACTGTGATTACAAAACGCTCAAACCACATTCCGATGTTCACAAATATGGAAACCACAAACATGATTGGGATGCTTCGACGAGCTGCACGGAACCAAAAGATCTGGGGAACAAAAACGTTGCAAGAAAACATGATCCAATAGGCCCACCAATAAGGCCCCAGCGCTCGGTTGATAAAAGCGTACTGCTCGTATTTCATACCCGAGTACCAGGCGATAAAAAGCTCTGAACAATAGGCGTAACCCACAAGCAAACCTGTGGTCATGATGATCTTATTCATCACTTCCATATGATCAATAGTGATGTAATCCTTAAACTTAGGAAACCCAATACGAACTAAGGTTAAAAGTGTGACCACCATACCAAAACCAGAGAAAATTGCACCAGCCACAAAGTAAGGTGGGAAAATTGTCGTGTGCCAACCCGGAAGAGAGGCCACCGCAAAGTCAAAAGATACGATGGTGTGAACCGAGAGAACCAAAGGCGTCGCAAGACCCGCAAGCAACATATAAACCATTTCGTAATGGCTCCAGTTACGAGTGGACCCACGCCATCCTAAAGAAAGGATTCCATAAATCTTTTTACGCATTTTATTTTTAGCGCGGTCGCGAATAGTGGCAAAGTCAGGAACAAGCCCAACGTACCAAAATACAATGGAGACAGTGGCATAAGTCGATACGGCAAAAACGTCCCACAATAAGGGGGAACGGAAATTGACCCAAAGAGGTCCGCGTTGGTTGGGGTATGGCAAAAGCCAAAAATCCAACCAGGGACGTCCAGTGTGAATCAATGGAAAAATTCCAGCCGTCATAACCGCAAACACAGTCATCGCCTCGGCAGATCTGGCTACTGACGTTCGCCACTTTTGGCGGAACAAAAATAGAACAGCCGAAATCAAAGTTCCGGCGTGACCAATACCAATCCAAAATACAAAGGTAACAATATCAGTCCCCCAACCAATAGGATGGTTGGTTCCCATCAAACCCATACCGGTGAACAAAATAATAGCCACACTCGTCAGGTAAAACAGAAATAAGGCTTTAGCGCTGAAAAACATCAGCATCCACTGTTTGCCAGGAAGTCTCTCTACAGGCTCACAAATATCATCGGTTATATCTTTGTAAGTCTTGTTGCCAAGTATTAAAGGGTTTCTATCCATCATGAGTGCCCTCCCTTATGATCCGTCGCCTCAGGTGTCGAATGAGAGGGACCATGGTGCCCTCCGCCTAAATCGCGCTGTGTATTTCTAATTTTCGCAAGATAACGGACGCGAGGAGCGGCATTGAGCTCTTCGAGAAGTGTGTACTGACGTTGGCTCTCGAACCACTTGTTCACTTGGCTGTTTTTATCGTTCAAGTCACCAAAGAC
The DNA here is from genome assembly GCA_041739665.1 of Bdellovibrionales bacterium. GTDB lineage: Bacteria > Bdellovibrionota > Bdellovibrionia > Bdellovibrionales > JAGQZY01 > JAGQZY01. The sequence goes on along the minus strand of JBGSNK010000101.1, from coordinate 39,507 downwards.
AATAGCATCCGTTGGACAAACCGACTGACAAGCGGTGCGAATGTCTCCATCTTTTAGGTCGCGTTTCTCGTCTTTAGCGGTGTTCTTGGCTTCTTTAATACGTTGAACGCAAAAGGTGCATTTTTCCATGACCCCTCGAGTCCTGACAGTCACATCTGGATTCAAGGCCATGTGCAATGGCTCTTTGCGGTGATGACCGTCGTAGTAGAACCAGTTAAAACGACGCACTTTGTAGGGGCAGTTGTTCGAGCAATAACGTGTTCCCACACAACGGTTGTAAACCATATCATTGAGGCCTTCATCACTATGGACAGTGGCTAAAACTGGGCAAACCGTTTCACAAGGAGCATTTTCACAATGCTGACACATGACAGGTTGAAAAATAGCATCCACCGACTTGGTCTCGTTACCACTGTAATAGCGGTCGATACGAATCCAATGCATCTCGCGGCCACCTAGGACATATTTTTTACCCACACTGGGTATATTGTTCTCAGATTGACAAGCCACCATACAGGCCGAACAACCTGTACATGAGTTGAGATCCACACCCATGGCCCACTTGTGACCATCGTATTTGTGACCGTTCCAAATACTAAAAATTTTGTGGCGGTGAATTCCTATATCATTTGATTTTTTATAAAGATCTTGAGTTGTCTCGACAGCTATATCGCGACCTTCCATAGAATGGTGACCTTGGGTCTGTGCCAACATGTATGTCGTGTTCAGTTTTTTGAGCTGTACCGAGTGACCTGCGAAAACAAATTGATTGTCAAAAGGGACAATAAATTCATTCACATTGAAACCCACATCTTTTTGCAACTCTCCGCCGTGTCCACGGCCGTAACCCAGAGCCACAGCAACCGACTCAGGGTGCTGGCCAGGAGAGATGTAAACAGGAAGATTCATGGTGTGAGATTCCGTTTGAACTTGCACCATAGAGCCATCGCGCAACCTGAGGCTGTCGGCCAGAGTGGGGGAAACAATAAGGTAATTGTCCCAAGCGATTTTACTCACCGGATCTGGCAACTCTTGCAACCAAGAAAGGTTGGCCATACTACCATCGTGAATCGCAACTTTTTCGTAAAGTGAAAGTTCAAGGGTGGTGGGCTCAAGAGTGACCTGCACCCGTTCAAGAGCTGAAGTATTAAAACCCATATTTCTTTCAATACCGTCGTAAACTTGGCCATCAAAACCTTTTTGTAAAAAGTCATACCAAGCCTGCTCAGATCCTAACTGACCCATCCATTTATTTTTAACGACAGAATAAAAGTCATCCTCTTGGCTGATGGGCTTTTCTAGCATCTTCGCCCAAACAATTAAACTGTCAGCAAACGATCGGGTTTCGTACAAGGGACGAATGGTCGGCTGTTGGATGGTCACAATTCCGGAAATGAACTCATTATCTCCCCAGTTTTCCATATAGTGACCACATGGAGCGACCATGTCCGCGAGCACAGCTGTTTCATCCATCCAATTATTTGTCACCAGGACTGTGTTCACTTTACCCAAGGCTTCCTTAAAACGTGAAGCCTGTGGCAAATTATAAATGGGATTCAGTTCGTTGATAATGAGGGTTTTAACTTTGCCCTCCAACATATCCGAAATCAAAGTGCCGATCGCCTCATCGCTTTGGTTGCGACCATTGAGGCTTGCCGCCCAGTGAATAGTCACACCATCATTGCCAAGTAGATTATTGAGGTAGTTTGTCGCAATTTGCAAAGCCAAAGCATCTCTCGTTTTAGCTTGTAAACCGCCGGTTAAGACAAGACTTTGACCGCGCTGATTCCAAAGTTCAGAAACAAAACCAGAGAACTCTTCTGTGCTCATGCCAATGTTTTTATAAACTTCAGCGTGCTGCTTAAGCGTGGCTGAAATAGAAGCCGGCAAACTCACCTTCTTTTGCTCAAAAGACAACTCATGTAAAATGGCGAGAATAAGAGGCAATTGCTGAGATGGCTTAATTGGGTAATTGTCATCTGAATTGAATGAAGTGAGACTTGGGACCGATTGAAAGGAAACCAAATGGGACATTCCTTTTTCGGGATCTCGTCCTTTTGAAAAAAGGCGACTGGACTCCGTTGGATTGAGGTGAGTTCCTAGGAAATCTCCATCCACAGATACAATCATTTTCGCTTTGTCATAGCGATAGCGAGGTACAGAAGCTCGCCCGTAACAAAGTTCAGAAGCTTTAAGAATCTCCCACTGGTTGATTGGACTCCAGTAATGAACTTGAGCACCTGTATTTTTGGTAAACTTATTGATGAGATTCTTAAGACTGGGCGAAGGGGTGTCCGCAGTTAAAATTCTGACATCTCCCTCTTTAAGTTGTTTGACTGCTCTTTGATCAAGGCTATCCCAGTCACGAGGGATAGACAGTTTGTTGCCCCGCTTTTTTGAATCCTGGGAATTAATAACAGGTGTACGAACGCGATCAGGATCATAAAGGTTTAGTATTTGCGCACTCCCACGCACACTCAAACCCGAACCGTTTCCAGGGTGAGACGCATTACCTTGAAGGTGAAGAGGACGACCTTCACGGGTCTTAACTGTAACGGCCAACCCCTCGCGTCCATCAAACAAACTGGAAGCATAATAGTTGGCAACACCAATGACAATTTCAGACGGTCTCTTATTATAAGGAATAATTTTTTGAACAGGTCGACGCACACAAGCAGCTGATGACATAGCAATGCTCGCACCCATCAGCTTCATAAACTGACGTCTTGCTAAGCCACCTTTTTCATCGTCTGCATCTTCATCTTTGAGAGGGGACGTTTGAAACTCTTTCTCGGCTTGGGCGAGAAACTCTGGGGTCTGATACTTTTCGTCCAAACTTTTCCACTTTTTATTTTCTGTCTGCATCTGCTCTTTTTCCATGCCTAACTCTCGCTCCTCTTAATGGTGACAGGTTGAACAATTGAGAGGGCCCTTTGGCTCGGACTCCCTATGACAATTCACACACCAACCCATGGAAAGACTGTTATACTGTTGAACAACATCCATCTGTTTAACGTCACCATGACAGGTTTGACAGGCTGGATAACGATCCTCTGCTTCGCTAAAACGATGCACATGTCTTTTATGATTAAATTTGACGTGGTCAGGTAACATATGCACCTTGACCCAATTGACGGTTTCACCATCGTAATATTTTTGTTGAAGTTTTTGGATGGGCTCTTTATCCGTGCCCACAACCATATGACAATTCATGCAAATATTTAGGCTGGGAACAGCGGAATGTTTGGCGACTTCCACTTGGGTGTGACAATAGACACAAGCCATTTTGTATTCACCACTATGTAGGGCATGGGAAAAGGGAATGGGCTGCTCGGGCTGGTAACCCTTGTTGTAGCCAATGGAACCCCACTCACAGCCAAAACCTAACAAGAGGAATAAAAATAAGATGGGCAATTTCAACAAATATTGAACTTTGAACATCGACTCTCCTTCAACATTGGGGCGCTTTGAGTCTGCAATCCCCGGCAAGCAATGAGACTCAACCCATCGTTTGGAGATTAGGTCAGGCATCTTCACTATTTTCAAAAGCCTTTCATTAATAAAAGAAAAGCCCGCCATTGTTAAGGATTTTAAGACCATGCCCTTGCAATAGGCAGATGATGATGCGGCTTAGCATTCTGCACTTGTGTGTTTTAAATCACACTTGATTTTTTTTTCAAGAATGGGAAATAAGATGTTTTTCAACAAAGGTATGAAAACCATAATTCTTAAGATGTGGTGATCTCAAAAAAGAAATACCCGTCATATATAAGACAAAGATTATGCCTTTTGTTTTGTTTCAGCTCTTTGTACGAACCAAGCATAGCCCACAAAAATCATATGGAGAGCTACAAAGCCAGTCACATACTCGATCCCACCGGCACCAAAGCCATAGGAGTGAAGACCCGCACCGAGAACAAAGTTCACCCCATACCAAGCCATGATGACCAAACTAAAGGAGACAATACTTCCAGCCAGCATCCCAAAATCTTTGACCCAACCCACAAGACGAGCGTGAAGAATTGCCAAATAGCCCATGAGTGCAATAAAGGCCCAGGTTTCCTTGGGATCCCAACCCCAAAATCGGCCCCAAGAGTAATCGGCCCAAACACCGCCCAATATGGTACCAGCAGTTAATAGGACGACACCAATCTGGATCAAGTGGTAACAGACTTGAGCGAGCTCACGCACTTTCTGACGATTTTTTTCTTTATCCTTCAAATAAAGGAAAACACCATAATCCCCCACCCCGAATGCTAAAAAGAAAGCGGCGTAGCTGAGTGTGATCGTCATCACATGAATGGTGAGCCAAAGGTTACTACGCAGAACCGGCTCAAGGGGCTGTAGTGTTCCATCCAAAATCACTGGGGCAAAATCGGCGACCAACATACAAAGAGTGGCCACCGCGGCTCCGACCAGTGCAATCCATGTTTTTTTTCTGAGATAAGCAAAGAGGGCTGCAAAAAGAACAACACCCCAACCCACCCAAACAACAGTCTCATACATATTTGAAACTGGCGGACGCTGGGTGATAATAGACCTCAAGATAAAGCCGTAGGTGTGCAGAGCAAAAGCACTGCCGAACAAAAGGGAACCCACCCAAGCCAGAGGGCGAGCCAATCCTAAAAAAGAAAAGGCAAAGACTAATGCAGAAAGAAGATACAAAATCCATGTCCAGAAAAAAGGCTTAAGTTTTTGGTAGTGAACCTCAGTTTGCATATCTTCATATGCCGGATAAAAATCACCGCCTTCTTGCTCGGCTTTCTGAGTGAAGATCTCTAAATTTGTTTGCAGATTTTTTTCGGCTAAAGATTTTTCCATATTGCCAACAAAAAGAGCCGATTGGGCACTCAGAATCTTAAAGAAGATTTCTTTGGTATCTTGATCCAATTCACGCAGGGACAGCCAATGATCTGAATGTTCGCTTCCTTTTTTGGGAGGAAAAATTCGAAGGCCACCCTGGGTGATTCCATAAAAAGTGAGCAATTGAGTTTCAAGACGCTGAATGGCTTGGTAGTAGGCATCCAACTTTTCTTTGCGTGCAGTGCGAACCTGTAAATCACTAAACAAAACATTCAAACGTGGATGAGAGGCCACTTCATCTGGTGTGAAATATTTTTTTTCTTTGTCGAAACTTAAAGCCTCTTTGAGTCCGTGGTGATCCATTTTAATAATTTCTTTATTCATCCACGGTTCCGGCACCAAAATCCAAGTGGTCAAAATGTTAAGAGCCGGCTTTCCTTCATAAGTGGCTTTGCCGTGAATCATCTGCAACGTCTCTTGCGCCACAGTAATCAACGGCTTTACACGTCCTGATTCCTGAATAGGTAGCGACTCAAAAGTGTAATTCCCAGCCACAACGGTTAAAGAAGCCAAGAAAGCACTCAAACCAAAAAATAAGCTTCGAATATTCATGTTCGGGCCCTCCGGGCAGATTTAAAATAAAAGAGATGAAAAATTCCGAATACAATCAAAAGACTCCCGAGGTACTTCCAAAAACGCCCAGGGTCTTTGTTCACCGAGAGAATCGACATGATAGGGCGTCCCATCTCGTCTTCTTTAAAGCTGGCTTGATAAAAAGTGAAGCCTTTGTACTTCAGAGGCTCGTTCATAGAAATTGTCGTTTTAGCGACAGACTGTCCGCCGTCTATAACGCTCACATCACTTTCATAAGAGGCGGCTCTCCGTGTTCCCTGGTAGCGTCCGACACGAAATTCGTCGAGCTGCAAAGCAAAGTCTAAAGGCAACATACGATTTGCGTAAATAAAAATGTAGTAAGCATCATCACTAAAAAGACGAACCGAAGAATTTAAACCGGTCCAATATTCTTTGCCGTTGAAGGTAAAACGAAGACTCTGGACCGTCTCGTCCGTGGCCCTAGCAAGAGGTTCATAGGTCCAAGTTTCCTTGGCCCCTTTCATGTACTTCAAAATACGAAAGGTCAATCCCATCCAACCGGTCTGTAAAGAACCCCCGGCGGATACAAATCCTGTTTTCACATTGCCAGGCTGACTCTCGGTAAAAACACTATAACGTAGTGTCTCAGAATCCCCTTCGGATTCGAGCAACAAAACATTACCACCGCTATAAACATATTTGTTTTTCTTAGCGAGCACGATTTTAGCTGGTCCCATATCTTTCACATCAAAACCTTGATTGCCTAAAAGCAACCAGTCGGACTCACTGACTCGATCATTTGAAATTTGAAAACGCAACCCAGGACCATCGGTCGCTTTTTCAGAGGGTTCGATTTTATTCTGCGGAATAGAGTAGGGTCTAAAATCATCGACAACTATCTTGTCCCCACCCACTTCAACAACAAAAGGATTTTGCGGAGAGGGTGGATTTTTAAGAAAGTGGACTTCTTTCTCAAAGATTTGACGCCCCCCACCTGTGAGAAGACCACTCCAGACAATGATATCAGTTTCAGATGACATCAATTTGTTTTTTGATTCGTTAATATTAAAGGCCATTGAAGCATCTACACCAAAGTATCGGGTCAAGACCGAACCGAGGATGAGGATGATAATTCCCACATGGGCGCTAATAAAGCCCACATGATGGCGCTTCCACGGATAGCGGTCGGCAATGACAGCAGTTAAGTTCACTGCGAGTAGGGCAAAAATAGCATAAGAAAACCAAGCGTGATAAACCGTTTCTTGGGCTCGCTTGGCATCGTTGTAGATGGACTCCACGATTGTGCCCCAAGCGGACATCACACCCATAGAAATGATCACAAAGACCGCGATTTTGAGAGAAGCCAACGGCTTAATCCACTTTTGCCATTTGGGTTTAGCCATTGGCTATCTCCTGAAGTTTAGAAACAATCAAGGCAAAGGCCTTGTCTAAACGAGGATGCAAAGCCTGAGCTTTTTCAGGCATGAATTGCTTTGTCTCTTCGTTCATATACAAATCTCGATTCAACTCAACCTGTATGGTACTCCATCCCTGGTCGGGGCGGCCATACATTTTCGTAATGCCACCACCAATGTAGGGCCAATTGTAAGCCACTTCAAATCCTGCAATCTGAAAGGCGTGTAAGACAGCCTCCCGAAAAAAGGCTGTGCAAGAAGCTCCATTGTAATCGCTGATCACAACTTCGGCTCGCCTTTGTCCTGGGTCGGGATGCATTTGAGTCCCCAGAGAGGGCATACTGTGTAAATCTAAGTGAAAGACTTCCTTGTGATGAGCTAAGATTTTCCCGCCCATATCGTGAAGAATATCATGAAATGGCTGATAATATTTTTCCACCAATGATTTGTGCAGCTCTGGGCTCATCGGTGTTGGTATCAAAGCCTCGTTGTGAGTGGTCACTGACCAGTGCAAACCTTTTGAATGGGTTCCCTTGGGGTGAACAGCACCTTCCACAGAATCAGCATCGTACTCGTCCGTTTTTCTATTGAGGTCGACAACATAGCGATGATATTCGGCTACATAAAAGGGAATGTGATACTTCTTGAGAATGGGCTTGTAGAGTTTATCCACATAGCGATCCACATCACGCATCAAAGTGGTCTCGGGCAATTTCTGCAACCAAGAAACCTCTTTGGGAACGAGTTCACCAGCATGGGGAATGCTCACGAAGAGAGGCAATGGATTCATTTGAGGCACACCAAATTAATAGATGGGTTGGGACTTAAAAACAATAAGTTTTGCCAATTTGACCGGGATTTGCGCATAGGATAAATTGAAACTTCTTATTAGGAGCTCCATGAAGATTTATACTAAAAAAGGTGATCAGGGCGAAACTGGCCTCGTAGACGGAAAAACTATTCGTAAAAGCCATCTGAGAATCCACTGCTACGGTACAGTAGACGAACTCAACTCCCATTTGGGGCTGCTGGCAAGCTATCTTATGAATGAAGAGCCAATTTTTTCTGCTGAAATTCTCCATCTGCAAGACATCCAGAGCTGGTTGTTTCAATTGGGAAGTCAGCTGGCCTGTGCGGATCCAGTAATGGCCCAAAAACTCCCCACTATCAGCAGTAAAGAAATCGAAAGCCTCGAGAAGAAAATCGACGGATGCGAGCAAGAGCTTCCATTGCTCAAGAACTTCATCCTACCAGGAGGACATCTAGCTGCGGCTCAAGCCCATGTCTGTCGAACTGTGGCAAGGCGGGCTGAGCGCCTCTGTGTTGAGTTGGATGCTTCTGAAAAATTAAATCTCCCGGCGATTGCATTTCTCAATCGATTGAGTGATTATTTTTTTGTCTTTTCACGGCTTATTAATATTCGTCTGAAATGCAACACTCCCGAGTGGAAAGTTTGAACATGCTTTTGAGTCATGCCACCGATGAGGACGATCAAGAGCTTAAGCGCTTCTTTGGCACTCAAGTGGTACGGGGCCTGTATAGCTATCGTTTGACTCGTCCCAGCTCTTTTTTTGATCAATACAAACTCACGACTGATGACTTTCATACTTTCATATTAAAAGATCAAAGCTCCCAGATCCACGCCATGGCCTCTGTGCTTTTTAAAAAAGCCTACGTCAACGATCAGGAGCAGACCGTGGGTTATCTAACAGACCTGAGAGTGTCCAGCTCACGCGAGGCGACTCTGAACTGGGCCAAAGAGTTTGTACCTGCTTTCGAACAGTTGCGCGACGAGAGACAGTGTCAGTTTCTTTTTTCCGATTTAGAACTTTTTGAAAGCAAAGCCTACAACTTGCTGCTGCGTCGGCGCCAACCTGATCACCGTTTGCCCAGTTATCACCTGTTCAGAAAATTTAATCTGGTCGCAATTTACGGTCGCTTCCTTTTTGCCAACCAACCATTAAGTTCTATTCAAATTAAACACGGACTGGAAAGTGATATCGAAGAGATTTGCCAGTATTTAAAAGAAAAATCTGTACGCCGCCCCTTAAGATACAACCTCACCCCAGATCTCTTGAAAAAGCGAATCAACTCTTGGCCTAATTTTAGTATGGAAAGTTTTCTGCTTGCTCGCGATCGTAATCACAAACTAATTGGTTGCATGGCTCCATGGGATAATTCACCCGTCCAACAGGTTATTGTCGAAAAATATCATGGCAAAAGCTTTCAGTACTACAGCACCAGTCGCAGCCTTGCTCTTCTGGGCATGGCTCGCCCCTTACCCACTCCGGGACAGCCTTTCCGACTCAAACACATCACCCACAGTGCCTGCGACAATCCCGATATTTTTTACTCCTTACTCAGCTTCGCCTATGATCACAGTAGCCAAAAAGAAATTTTGATCTACCCCAACTATCATGGTGAATTTGCCACTCGTCCACCTCGCTCCTTTATGTCGATAAATGTACCCTATGGGTTTTATTCGGTTCTTGATACTCACAAACGTCTTCCGCCCTTTTTACATCCCAACCCTTTCAATCCTGCGCCTGATTTTCAGTTTGCCTACTTTTAATTTTCCTTAATTAGCATGAGCACTTAGCCTGCGTGACTTAATGCATTATTTTGGGGTAATTAAAATAATTTTTTATAATGAGCACGTATTACTGAAATTTCACGGGTTTAGCTTTCCCTGAAACCCTAAAATTAAACTATTTACAGGTGCCATGAAATCTTTATCGTATTCAAAGCGGCTCAGCTCTGGTTTCATACCGCTGAGACATAAATTTGGGGTGTCTCAAATCTATAAGGGGAAATTTATGCAGCAAGTTTGTTTGCTCTTCGCTGGTCGTAGGGGGCTTGACGATTTTTCAACAAGGCATTCGGTTTTAAGAATTCCAGAAGTGTCACGCAAACTCAAAACCGCTCAAATTATTCTGGACAATTTATTAGGGGAAACTGGATCCTACGATCTACTCTCTCATACCATGGCAGCGGACGATGTGTTTTCGTCTCAACCGAGTATGCGCTCTTTGATTGCGGCGACAGTTCAAGTGGGACTATTTGATCGCTTTGTTAGATTTCACAATCGCCCGCAATATTTGATAGGTCATTTAGGGGGAGCCTCCGCTCTCAAAGTCTGCTCACAGCAAATAAGTTTAGAAGAATTCATTTCAGAATGTGAATTGGTGAAAGGCAAACCAGCCCTTCAAGAAGAATCGACTTTGCTAACTGGACTCAGCCTTGAGGAGTACGGCGCAGCTATTTGGAACAGTGAATCTGGACTCTACGAGTTCTGTGACACTCAATCTAAAGATGCGATCAAAATTATCGAAACACTTAGTAACGAGAATCTGATCAACCAATGCATCCACGTTGGACCTTGTTTTGATTTTCATGTTGCGGACTTTAAGCGTAAGGGGCTTTACCACGTGCCCTCGCTGAGCTCTATCGACATGGACCCCATCCTCAACTCATTCTGGAAATCGGCCTAAACAAAAGCACCTAGTTTTCTGTTTCTTTTCCGAAATGCTTTTGTATTTCTAGGCCGGGCTCCAAGCCCTTCTGGCATTTCACCCTAAGGGTGAAAACGCATCACACTTGCCAGAGCCTAGTCATACAAAAGCATTTCGGAAAAGAAACAGACAGAATCGTAGCAATTTTGAGGGTCGCTTTAAATATCCTCTTGGGTGTTCGAGAGAACTTCTTCGATGGTCGTAATTCCCTGGATGACCTTATCAATTCCGTGGTCGCGGAAGGTCTTCATTCCCTGCTCGATTGCTTTTTTCTTAATCACACTTGAGTCTAACCTTTTCATAATCAAGGTTCGAATCTCTTCAGTCACCATCAACAACTCTTGAATTAGAGTTCGCCCAATATAACCTTTATTATTGCACTTGTTACAGCCAACTGCTTTATGAATATTGTGGTACTTTAAGATATCGGGATTTAAACCTAAGTTTCGCATTTCAAGAGGGGTAGGTTCATAGGCCAATTTGCAATGGGGACACAAGACTCGCACCAAACGCTGTGAAATCACACCAAGTAAAGAGGTGGCAATTAAAAAAGGTTCACAACCCATATCAATCATACGTGGAAAAGCACCCGCGGCATCGTTGGTGTGAATAGTGGACAGCACTAAGTGACCGGTTAGAGACGAGTTGATGGCAATCTCAGCTGTTTCTAAATCTCGAATCTCTCCAATCATGATAATATCGGGATCTTGGCGGAGAATTGCACGCAAACCACTTGAAAATGTGAGACCAATTTTTGAATTCACCTGAATTTGTCCAATACCCTGAATTCTTTGCTCCACGGGGTCTTCGACAGTGATAATGTTGGTGTCAATTGAGTTGAGCTCTTGCAAAGAGGCGTACAGTGTTGTGGACTTACCGCTCCCTGTTGGGCCGGTCACTAAAATAATCCCATAGGTCCGCTGAATGAGCGCCTTCAACTTATCCAAATTTTCTTGAGAAAAACCAATTTGATTGAGATTTAAAACAACATTGGTTCGATCCTGAAGTCGCATCACCGCCCGCTCTCCATGAGCCGTTGGAACGACGTTTAAACGCACATCAATATCTTTTCCACCGATGCGCACTTGAATGCGACCATCTTGAGGTAAACGCTTCTCTGCAATATTAAGATCCCCCATGACTTTAATTCTAGAGGTGATCGCATTTTGTAGTTTCTTAGGCGGCTTGAACACATCGTAAAGAACACCATCCACGCGAAAGCGCACGACCATGTCCCTCTCGTAGGGTTCAAAATGGATGTCCGAAGCTTTTTCTTTCACCGCTCGCGACAACAAGGTGTTCACGAGCCGAATCACAGGAGCGTCGTCATCGGCTGCTTCGAGAAGATCGATGACAGGTTCGTCCAAATCATAACTGTCCTGGTCAATATCATCCAGACCTTCAAGATTGGCCGTCCCTTTTTCGTAAACACGATTGATCGCATCGAGAAGTTTGATTTTTGTGGTCAAGATAGGGACCACATTCTTTTTGAAAAGAAGGCGCAAATCATCGAGCACGTTGATGTTTAGCGGGTTTGTAGTCAAGACCAAAACTTCATTGTTTTCGTCTTTATAAGGTAATATTTCAAATGTTTTGGCGTAGTTAATAGAAATTCCACGAATCATATCCATAGAAATCTCGTTGACAATAATATCTTTCATGAAACGAAAGCCAACACGCTGGCTGAGTTTTTCCATCACCGAGTCTGTGGTCGGTTCACTGATCTCTTCGAGACTTTTACGAATGGTCTTAGAATCACCAAAATCTGAATCCAGGAGAAGCTGGATTTGCTCCTCACTGAGACTGGTGGATTTTTGAATAATCCCTTCGATTGCTGAACTTGGAACCATCTATTTTAAAACCTTTCACTTTCGAGTTCTGGCTCGGCTCCAAGAGGTGTGGCCTCTTCTAGGTCCAATTCAATTTCATCCGTCTTTTGAGAGAAATTTTGCCCCGTATCCTTTGACTCACTTATCATGCTATTAAATTTAGCTCCATAAGGATCTCGTCCACCAGAGTTCTGCTTGATCCAATCAATACGATCCGCCATTTTTTCTCGCAAGATTTTCTTATGCCCCTCGGAATTGCGAATAATGGTAGGAGTTAAAAAGACTACCAAATTCATTTTCTTTTGCGTGACAGTGCGATTGCGAAAAAGCCAACCCAAAACTGGGATATCGCCAAGTAAGGGAATCTTTGTCTCTGTGACAGAATCCGAATCCTCCATTAAACCACCCAATACTGCCGTTTGACCGCTTTGCAAAACGATATTTGTCTTTAAAGATTTTTTAGTCAAAGATTGTGTATTTGCAGCTAAGTTTTCAGCGGCAATGGTTTTGTTACTCACCTTTTGGATTTTTTGTTCCACATTAAGGCGAACTAAATCCGAATCAGGACTGATGAACGGCTTGATTTTAAGTAAGATGGTGGCGTCACGAAACTGCGGAGTAAAGGTATTTAAGCCCGCTTGTCCTGCAGCTTGGGTTTGTCCCACAGGGACCTCGTCTCCCACTTCAATCTCTGATTCTTCATTGTCCATCGCCAAAATATTAGGTGTAGAAAGAATATTGGCATTGATGCGTTTTTTTAGAAAATTGACCAGTGCGATCAAGCTGGGAATTTCAATCACACCCGTAGGGGTTTGGATACGAATCGTTTCACTCGGATCTCCCAGGTTCAAAATCGCTCCATTACCACTTGTCGGATTGAGAAGATCGCCAATGCTTCCTCCAGTGAAACCTGCGCGAGCCACGCCTTGCCCGGGAGTGTTCAAGTTGTCTTGATTATCACTTTGAAAGAACTTCATATAGTTCATATTCCAGATCGTATCGTTAGAAGCATCCATTTCCATAATAACAGCTTCAACAAAAACCTGATCTTTAGGAATATCTATTTTCGCAAGAAGATTTTTAACAACCTTATAATCCTGTTTACTGGCTGTGATGATCAAGCTGTTGGTATTTTCATCTGCTTTTATACCTACGTTTCCACCAAATATAGGTCTTTGTACCTGGGGTGGGCGAAAGCTACTGTCTTTTTTGCTATCGCTTTTCTCTACAGACTTTTCCGCTTGTTCTGCTATTCCAGATAGGGTTTCTGCAATCTTGGCGGCCTCACCATGTTTGACATAATAGACATATACGCCACCTGCATCAGCCGGATCAAGAGGGTAGTCGAGTTGCTTGACCAACTCTCGAATACGATCGATTCCCTGCTTGTTACCCACCACAATAATGGAGTTTGTTCGCTCATCCGGAGCCACAAGCTTAAGGTTTTCAGCTCGGCCTCCTTCTTGATTGGCAAAGCGAGAGCGAGCAAAGCGACTGGCCGAAGAGCCACCATCTTTGTCCTCACCGTCTTTAATAATTTTTTCTATTAGCTCTGCTATATCTTTGGCTTTGGCGTGACGAATCGGCAGAACCTCAAGGCGTTCTTCGAAGCCAGGGCGATCGAGCTCTTCGATAATACGCGAGATCCTTTCCACGCTCGAACCATAGCCAGAAACAATAATAGAGTTGGTGTTTTCGTAGGCCTCAACATCACCTGCTTTTTTTGAGACAAATTTCTCAAGACTTTTCTTAACACTCTCGGCTTGGATGTACTTCAGTTGAATTATTCGTGTGATCAATTGGTCAGCTGTCGGAAAGTAAGCACCCGAGTAGGTTTCAATTGAGTCGTTTTTGGCGTTGCTTTCTTTGCGAATTTTAAGATAACCGTCGCCCGTAGGAACAATGGTGTAGTCGTTAATAGCAAGAGCTGACAAAAAGATCTTCCAAGCCTGAGCAACTGTCACGGGGGTGGGAGCGATGATGCTTATCTTTCCGTTTACGCCCGGCTCGATCACAAAGTTCTTTTTAGTCAACTTACCAATGGCATTTGCCACATCCATGATGTTGGCATTGGGGTAGTTAAAACTCTCGATGATATCGGGAAAGTTTTCATCGGTGATATCTTCGGGTTGAGCTTCAGCAAAAGTCATTTTCTTTTTAGGTTGCTTCTCTGCCTTGGTCACCTCAAAATCTTGAACCGGTGTTGTCGGAAGATTATTCGTCGGAGTCGGCGCACTGATGGTCGGTTGTGTTTGCTGAGTGTTTTGGTTGCGAAAACGATTGCGATTGCCAAATCGAGTTGTGGGTGGAGCGATGGGATCCTGGACAGGAGACTCTTGCTCTTGAAGGCCTTGCGGTTGAGCCAAACGCTCTTCTTCTTGTGAAATTAATTCTTCTTCATTGTCAAAAAAGGGCTCTTCTTGAGCCGATGCCGAAATACCTTGGACTAAAAATAAAACCAGGGCGGTTCTCAACATGATGGGCAATGTCTTCATTATGACCTTCCTATGGTGCTGCAAAGTCTATTAAAGCCTATAAAAATCCAGAACTTAAGCTTGATCCCTCGCCAAGGTCTATGTTCGCGCCCAAGGTCGAGAGTGTAGGCTAGAGAAGGTCTTAAGGTGCGTTGCGCCATTTACTCCAAAGTGTAATTCAAGCTTGTTGAAGAACCACCGCGAGTGATTTCCACTTGGATTTCCGAAGCGTCAGATTTAAGGGCTTGATAGAGCTCCATGGCTTTTTGAACATTGTCGAGAGCTTCACCATTCACACTTCTTAAGATATCCCCTCTTTTTAAACCCAACTCTTCGTAAATACTTCCTGGTTTAATTGCCACCAATTTAAAACCACTGATTTCACCAGAGCCAGGCTCAACATAGGGAACAGCCTTGGCATCCTGTAAAATCTTTGGAAGATTTTCTAGGTGTTTATTAATGTCCTCTCTGCGAAAAGTAAAATTGGTCTTTTCAACTTCTTTAACCTGTGGGACCGCCATCCCAATCTGAATTTTGTTTTCTTCTTTTA
This sequence comes from Bdellovibrionales bacterium, assembly GCA_041739665.1. Taxonomy (GTDB): domain Bacteria; phylum Bdellovibrionota; class Bdellovibrionia; order Bdellovibrionales; family JAGQZY01; genus JAGQZY01. The sequence goes on along the minus strand of JBGSNK010000101.1, from coordinate 24,330 downwards.
TCTCTATATATTCAAGCTTACGGTTACTGAGATTACGAAAAATCACCTTGAATCGCGAGATCTCGCGAACTTTGATCATACCTTCAAGCTCTTCCTCTTCCATAACGGCAAAGATTTCTTGCCCACGAACTTGAATGGTAGCCACAGACATTTCGTGGCGACCATGGATAATTGTTCCCACCAATTCTAAGGGAAGGCTCGTGGGAACGGGTCTGGTGTCTTCATCGCCGCCACTTTCACCTTTAAGATCACCGAGTGAGTCTGGGATCACATGGTCTGCATTGAATATATTGCGACTCTTAATAGACGAAAACAACGAGGGCGGGCGCGACTTTAAGCGAGACCCACCCGACATCGGTTTGCTACTGGCAATGCTTCCGACTGGCAACATATCGCCACGCAAATAAGTTGTCCCCATGTCGGCAATAAACCAACCAGCAACGAACAAAAGGGCGTAGATGTAATAGCCTTCAAATGGAGGACGAGACTGATTGAGGCCAAGTCGGCCACCCAATCCAGAAAAGCGAGATAAATCAAAGTTAAATGCCATGGTCTATGAGTCTATCAAAGAGGTTGGTTAAATATTAGAAAAAAATCTCTAGACTGTTGGATAGTTTTTAAAGCTGGTCCTTTAGGCCGCCTGACAACTCCAAGCACCCACGGTAATGGGGATTGAATCTAAACCCAAGACTGTTTAATATAGGCTCACCTATAAGGGTTCGGGAGATTTATGCCCATTTTCGAATATAAAGGCCTCAATAAAGCAGGTAAAAATGTGCGTGGAACGATAGATTCAGAGAATCTTCGTGCCGCGAGAATGAAACTAAAAAAAGATGGCATTTTTGTGGTCGATCTTGCCGATAAAACAAAAAGACAAAGAAAGAAGAAAACAAAAGTCTCTAACAATAAGAGTGTGAGCGTTGATGATATGTCGAATATGACTCGACAGCTGGCCTCATTGATTCGAGCCAATATCCAAATTGTCGAGGCTCTAGCCGCCTGCTCCGATCAAATGGAAAACCCCCTCTTAAAAGAAGTTCTGGCAGAGTGTAAAAATCAGGTCAACGAAGGGGTTGCTTTACATAAAACCTTGCGCAAGTACCCTAAGATATTTGATAAGATTTTTGTCTCCATGGTCGAGGCCGGCGAGTCCTCAGGCACTCTCGACGTGATTTTACTTCGTTTGGCCGAGTTCACAGAAGCTCGTTCTGAACTCAATGCCAAAATTAAATCTGCCCTTCTCTACCCGATTGTGATGACTGTTTTTATGACTCTTATATTGGCGGTTATGTTTATTTTTGTAATCCCACAAATGATCAGTATTTTTGACGACGCCGAAATTCAAATGCCTTGGTACACCATGGCCGTTATCGATCTTAGTAGTTTCTTGGTCAATTACTGGTGGATGCTTTTGCTTGGTGGTTTCGGCTTTTATTATACTTTTAAGCAATGGACTCAATCAGAGAGTGGACGCCCCAAGTGGGATGCCATAACCTTAAAACTACCTATATCTGGCAAACTCACTCGTATGATCGCCGTTTCCCGTTTCACCCGAACACTTTCGACCTTACTGGCCGGTGGAGTTCCTATGCTGAACGCCATGGACATCGTCAAGAATGTTGTCAATAATGAAGTCTTGGCAAAAGCCATACGTGAAGCTCGCGACAATATTAGTGAAGGGGAATCTATTGCGGGTCCTCTTAAGAAATCCCAACAGTTTCCACCTATTGTTATTCATATGGTGGGCATTGGTGAAAAAACAGGCGAACTTGAAAAGATGTTAAACCAAGTCAGTGACACTTACGACTTTCAAGTGAAGAACCAAGTTGGTGGACTCACTTCTGTTTTAGAGCCTATCATGATCATTGTTATGGGATGCGTTATCGGCGCTATTGTCTTCTCGCTCATGGTGCCAATGTTTGAACTCGCAAACATAGCGGGTTAGTATGCAAAAATATCTTTAGAGGAGTTTTCTATGTTGTTGAATAACAGGCGCGGTTTTTCATTGGTTGAAATTATGATTGTGGTGGCCATTATTGGTCTTCTTGTCTCGACGATGGGAAGTCGAATTTTTGGTGGACTTGATAAGGCCAAAGTTCAAAACGCAAAAGTGATGATGCGAAAATTTGCCGATGCACTGGAAATGTACAGCACTGACTGCAACACCTATCCGACCTCGGACCAAGGGCTTGACGCTCTAGTTACCGAACCCCAAGGTGAACCCGCCTGTGACAATTGGGGGCCCGTTTCTTATATGAAAAAAATCCCAAAAGATCCTTGGGGTCGTCCTTACATTTTCGAATCCGATGGCATCACATTTAACATCATCTCCTTAGGAAAAGACAAAAGAGAAGGTGGTGAAGGCTTCGGAGAAGACCTTCATTATAAAGATCTTTAAGCCCAAACTATGGAGTGTGTTTGTCTCAAGTTTTGCTTTTTCCTATTAGACTGAGGCAACCGACTAATCGAGGGTTTTCACTCATCGAAATGCTAGTGGTGCTTATTATCATCGGCCTCTTCATGACAGTCGGGGCCAGCAAGTTTGTCGATAAAAACTCGGAACTAAAGTCGTCTGTCCGACGCTTTTCTGCGATGATTAAAAAACTACGCAATCGTGCTCGCCTTGATAACAAAACTTATCGTCTAGTTTTTGATTTACCTGTGGAAAAAGACAAACAACAAAGCTATTGGGTTGAAAGTACAGACAAAGCGGCCCTGCTCCTGGATGAAGAACAACGCAAAGAACTCGACGAGATCAACCAACAAATGTTGCGGGACTCCGATAAATCCGATGAACAAAAAAAACAGCATTCAGACCCCCAGGGTTTTTCCGCTGACACTACAGTTATCAAGAACTCACCAGCCACCCTACCCACCGGACTCTATTTTCGCTCTATAGAACTGGATGGCGATGAGATTGAAGAGGTGACTTCGGGTCGAGTTTATATCTACTTTTTTCCGCAAGGGTACGTGCAAGGCAGCGCTATTCAACTCACCAATCGAGAGGATATCAGCTGGACTCTGATCGTAGAGGGCCTCACTGGGCAAGTGAATATTTTGCCTAAATTAGTGAGCCTGAAGGACGTCAAACAACAATGAGCAAACTCAAATGCGACTCCAAAGGCTTCTCCCTTATTGAGGTTTTAATTGCCATGGCTATCATGTCTTCGGCGGCCATGCTTCTTTATGTGGCATGGAGTGGAAACCAAATTCGAGTTCAAAAGATGGCAATTAATAACAAGGCTGCCTTTTACTTGGATCAAGTGATGGGTGAACTGCAAGCGAAATACGAACCACGCATTTTACAATTGCCAGATTCAGAACAAGGTACTTTTGAAAACGATCCTAACTACACATGGAAAATGGAAACTCAAGACTTCCAAATGCCGGATCTTCGCGCTCTTCTCATCTCTGACAAACAAGGGCAAGAAGCTCTTTTGATGATCATCGATAAGCTGACTGATTATTTAAACGAAAGTGTCAAAGAAATGAAAGTGACCGTGACCTACACTCGAGGCAAAAAAAGTGTGGATTACTCGGCGACTACCTTTATGGTGGATTACAATCAACCTCTCCCTATTGGAGTTCCGGGCACGCCGACCGGTGGTGGCGGCAGTGGCGGTGGCTCGTGATTAAATCCAATCTGGGTTTTACTCTCATTGAGGTTTTAATCTCCATGTTTATCATGTCGATGTTAACCATATTGGTCTCTACAACGGTGCGAACTTCCGTGCAAAACAAAAAAAAACTAGAAGCTCGCGTGGCTTCTGAAACCGCTCTCTACGACACTCTTCGCGTTTTACGCCTCGATATCGAGCGAGCTTTTCATTACCAAGATATTTTTTATGAAATGGAAGTGGCAGCCATTCAAAAATCTCAACCCGGCGGAGGGGGAGGAAACTCACAACAGTCAAATATCCCGCCAACAACCCCTCCAATCAATCCCAATCAACAAGGGCCGCCACTACCACCACCACCCATTAAACTGACTCACTTTCTTGGAGAAAGTCAAAATTTTCACTTCACAACCCTCAATCACTTTCGCACAAAATACAATGCTCAAGAAAGCAATCAAATGGAAGTGGGCTACTTTTTAGATAGTTGCCGCAGGCGAAAAGGCAAAGGGCAAACCAAGTGTTTGTGGCGCCGCTCTTCGACTCAAATTGATGATAAAGTAGATGAAGGAGGATCGCGTACAATCCTTGCCGAAGATGTCACCAAATTTAAATTGAGTTATCTGAGCGGAAAGGAAAATGATCCTTGGGTCAATCAATGGCGCTCTGACAATAGGGGACGCGCTGACCATCGAGACAAATTTCCAAACTTTGTAAAAGTGGAATTAGAAATGGGCGAAAAGGACAATCCCGATTTTCGTCCAGTGGCGATGACGATCGTGGTCCGTATCCATTTTCCTAACAATCAGCCTTTGATGCAAAACCAACAGCAGAGCGCCGGCTCGGGGCAAGGAATCTAACATGGCGAAGAAAGCAATCCGGCATTTAAAAAACCGACGGGGCTCGGCCATGATGCTCGCAATTTTCACAACCACACTGGTGATTTTTTTAACCAACGAAGTGGCACAAGAAACCATAATGGAGTATTTGACCTCAGCCACTGAGGTCAAAAAAGTCAAAGCCAAATACGCAGCTGAGTCCTGCATGCGCCTCAGTCTTTTGCGCATTAAGGCCTTTCAACAGGCGACGCGCTCTTTGGGACAAGTTCTGCCCGACACCTCAATGCTGGATATGATTTGGAACTTTCCACTCTCTTGGCCACCCAACCTACCCCAAGAGATCAGCGGATTTGATAGCTCGACCATTAACAAAACTGTGGCGGGCTCTCTCTTAAAGGAACAATTTGTATCCACGATTAGTCCCGAAGGTGGGAAGATTGACATCAATGACTTAGCTTCTCCCTCTCAAATTTTGCAACAAAGAACTCGCCTTCAATTGTTACAGAGACTCCAAGCCCGGGTTCTAAACGGAGGAGATAGTTTTTCTGAACGTTATGCCAATTTTAACTTTGAGATCCTTTTAAACAACATAATGGACTGGATTGATGCTGATCAAGTCAGCCTCAACGGAGGCAGTGAACAGTCTTATTACAGCGATTTTAAAAATAGATTCCTGCCACCCAATCGCCCCTTTAAGACCATCGAAGAACTGCATATGATTGATGGAATGACCGATGAAATTTACGAGGAATTGGCTCCACAAATCACTCTTTACGGAGTCAAGGGTATTCATGTCAACCAAGCCGACCGTGATGTTTTGCTCAGTCTCTTCAGCAATTACCCTCCCAATGTTGCTGACCAAATTGTCACCGAAATTTTTAAGCGTCGAAATGATCCTATGCTCGGTGGACCTTTTCGTGACAACAATGATTTTATGAGCTTCCTGGGCGGATTTCTCGACACCCAAGCTTTTCAGCAGGAAGAAAACAGAGTGCCTCTTTTTTTTAGTCCCGAACTTAATTTTCGCATCTCCTGCATTGGTCTCTCCGGCAAAATGAGTACGGAAATCGAGGCCGTGGTATACGATGCCGAGTCGATCACTCAAAGGCTGCAAGATTCCTTGGCTGCTGAACAAACGGCTCGCACAAACCCCGAGTGTGCAAATTACAATGGTGAAGAGCTCTACACATGTCTTTGTCAAAATGTTGAAGAAGGAAAAGATCGCCAAAGTTGTATTGAAAATAAAAAAAGAAGCATGACTGGTGGACCAGGCCAAGGTCCGGCCAAGGTGGCCCCTCTCCCTCAGGGTCCTCCACGTATTATTTTTCAAAGTGTTCGCTAAGTTGCCTCGTAGACAGTACCCATTTCCTATCATACACTAAGCTCAGAAGTTTCGCCGCCAAGGACATTTATGAGAAGTATTGGAATTGACATTGGACGCTACAGCATAAAAGTGGTCGAAATTTTTGCGAGCAATCGTACTTATGAAGTCACCAATCATAAAGAATATGTGATCATCAATCACAAATCCAATGATCAAGAAATCGAGATCTTGCAAGCCCTCAAACAAATTTCTGAAGAATTTGACACCGATTCTGCTCGAGTCATTTGCTCGATTCGCCAACAATATGTCAGCACTCGTAAGATTTTCTTTCCTTTCCGCGAGAGAGTTAAGATTCATAAAAGTTTAGCATTCGAAATGGAAGACGACATTCCTATTTCCGTTGAAAGGGCCGTTTTCGACTCAAAGATTATTCGCTACAAAGATAACAATGCCGAAGTGGTGGCAATGGCTTGTGTCAGTGATGAGATCGAAAACATGATTGACCTCTTTAACCGAGGGCATATTGATCCCGAGATCATTACGCCTGAGCTATCGGCCTTGGCAAATCTTTATGAAAATTGGCAGTTCAGCGTCGATAATTTTGCACCCCTTAAGGGAGCCGAGGTCGACAAACTATTGGTTCACATTGGACACTCAAAAAGTTTTCTAGGGGTTCTTAGTGAAGGTCGAGTGATTTGGGGGCGCAGTATCCTTTGGGGTGTTGAACAAGTGGCTCATAAAATTGCCCAAAGTTTTCAAGTCCCTTACCCAACGGCTCTCGATATGATGCCTGAAAAAGCTTTTTTATTGATGAGCTCCGAGGGAGCCAACAAAGATCAAATTAAAATGTCAGAAACTGTAGCCGATGCTCTGGCTCCCTTGCTACAAGCCTGCCGTTTGACCACACTTCTCGTAAATTCTGAATTCGGCACCCAAGTTCAACAGGTGGACTTGCTCGGCAACGCTAGCCAACTCAAAAATTTGGCGGGCTATTTTAACCAAGAGCTTGAAATGTCTTGCCAGATCACAAACCCAAACGAAAACCTTGGCCACTTCAACATTCGCGATCGATTTCAGTTAAATGAGCGTTTTCAACTGGCCGTAGGCCTTGCAATAGAGGGTCTCAAACGCCCGTTCAACCCAGCCATCAATTTTAGACAACTCGAATTCGCTAAAAAGAACCAATCCTTTGAAAAGTTATGGGACAAATGGGGCTACACAAGCAAAGTTGTGGCCACAATATACATTTTATTTTGTATGTACAGTTTCTCTTTGGATTTTATCGGCACTCAACTTGAAGAGGTATCGCACGATGTCCTTGTTGAACAAGCCGGAAAAATTGCCAACCTAAAAGGTGGAAGTGCCACCCAATCTAAAATTAGAGCTTTTATTCGCGAAAATAACAATAAGGCTAAAATGGTTGAAGTTCTTGGTGACTTAGACAATTTAAATTCGCCCATCAAACTTTTAAACGATGTGAGTCAAGTTTTTCCTCTCAATAAGACTGATCAGAGTTATGAAGTACGTCGCTTCTTTATCAACAACGAACAAGTCGATATCCAAGGGCTAGCCAAAGACCAAAAAACCATACAGTCTTTACAAAAAGCTCTGAGCTCCTTGGCCTTAGATGGAAAAGTTGATTTAGTCCCCGCAAAAATTCAAAAAGAAGACAATCGGATCCTTTTTGCCTTCAACTTTAAAGTGAAGAGGAAGAATTGATATGGACATAGAAAGTATAAAAGAACAGATTATCGATCGTTTCTTTGAGATAAAAGGAAAAGTCGAAGACAGCGAGTTGTACATAGGTCTTAAAGATAGGTACGACAACCTCTCTCCTAATGCTCAAATTGGTGTGAAAATTGCCGCAAGCCTTATGACACTTTTTGTTTTATACTCTTTTCCTGCTGGCTACTTAACCACCGCAAACGAGAAAATAGAAATGTTTGAGGAGAACCGCCAACTCACCCGAGATTTGATTCGTGCTGGTAGAATAGCAAGTACCATTCAACTTCCTCCAATGGCGCCAACTATCGACAGTCTTACCTCTCAAATCAATAGTGCTATCGACAATGAACATGTCTTAGCCGAACAAAAGGGAGGGGTTATAGCAAAGCAGGATGTGGTTCAGAAATCTATCGTTCCTAAGGCAATCAGTCAGACTGGTGTGAAGGCTATTCTGAAGAAACTTAATTTGCGCCAATTAGTGAATCTTGGAGAATCCCTTGAGCAAATTCAAGGAAGCAAACTCATCAATATTGCCGTTCTTGCAGACTCAAGCGATCCCCACTATTTTGATGTCGATTACGAGGTAGCGGCCTTCTCTATGCCTATGCCCAAGGAAGAAGTTCCACAAAATAAAAACAGTCGCTTTCGCAAACAAAGAGGAACTAACAACTAATGCTAAAAACTTTTTTGGACATGATTTTGGATATCTTTCGCTTTCATAAAATGAAAATTTTCTTTTTCTTTTCTAGCATTTCACTATGCGCCATTTTATTATTTCCATACGATGATTTAAGCGATTATATTACCTTACAGGTCACTCGTGCGACCCAAAGTAATGTCTATCTTCAGTTTGATGGCCTCTCTTTTGGTTTATTACCACAGCTTGGAATCAAAATGGAAAATGTCGTGGTGGAATCTGTCTTTGCTCCCACATTGGCTGTTAAATCATTAGGTTTTGCCCCAAAACTTTTTTCAGTATTAACTGGTTCTCCTGGCGGCATTCTTAAGGCCTATGGTCTGTTTCGCGGCGATGCTAATATTGAATTTGGGAGCTCTAATCAATTGAACATCGAGGGCAAAGAGGTAGGACTTTCGTTGAACCTCGAAGACATCTCGTTAGCCGATCTCAGTAAGTTTCTTAAAGAAAGTTCACAATTTCCTTTCAGTATGAAGGGCACTACGCAAATGAGTTCCCACTTTTTCATCGACCCGTCATTCAAGGAGCAACCCAAAGGTGATTGGAACTTGGCGATCAAAGCTTTTGAAATACCATCCACACAAATACCTATTCCTATGCAAGGAGCCTCCTTAAGTTTCCCTATCCCCAACATCAAGCTCACGGAAGTTAAAATCGTCGGCAATATTAAAGATCGTCGTCTTATTATTAAAGAGGGATTGATTGGCAAGCCTGGTAACGATTTAAACGGAACAATCACTGGCGATATAATAGTCGATATACTGCCTGGGGGCCGACTAAGAATGGGTGGCTATGATCTTAAAATTAACTTGAATGTTAGCGACACCCTCAAAGCCCAACTGGGCGGAATGCTCGATATTGTCGATGGGATTCAAAGTATTGGTTCGCGCTTTAAGTTCGACAGTCTTAATGGAGTTCGCTACACCATGCGCCTGAGTGCTTCAAGCATGAACGCTATGCCTCGCATCAGCAATGATTAAGAAAACACTGTTTGTTTAAAAAATGGTGAGCCAACCTGTTGGCCAGGTCGGCACGACAATACTATTCTAGCGACTCTTTTTTGCTTCGAGCTGGTTGAGTAGAGCTTGTTCGCCTTCTTTAAGTGATCGGTAAAGATCTGGCCCCTCTTTTTCGCTACGCACGTCGCGATTTTGCGGCAACCGAAGCTCCATATAAACTTTCTGGGTGCTAGGGCCAGCACTGGTTTTAGGATTTATGACCTGAAACCTAACGATTAGATTCGTCGCACTTGGGGCAAAGCTTAAAATCTTTTCGGCCTTTGCGAACACATCGGACTCAATGGCCTCAGTTCGGTCCAAATTGCCCCATTCGATTTGCAGTTTATCCATATGAAACCTCCTTGCTACTCACTGAACTAGCGGCCCTTGCATTTTTTGTAAACTAAAACTCCCCCACTGGAGGCTCTCTTGGTGTGGATTCTGCGCTAAAGCCCGGCCTACGTGGCGACGCGTTATTTACTCTGTTCGTATTTCAGGCCCTGACTTTCGGATTTTGTCACGGAACTCTAAGTTTTCTCTGCGGCAGAGCTGGCGCCAGACCTGCTTATCCGTTACAACAAAACTCTTCAAAAGGGGGACATATCTATGTCAGGCGTAAATAAAGTAATAATTGTAGGACGACTTGGGGCTGACCCCGAAGTGAAAACTGTCTCTTCCGGACAAACTGTTTGCAGACTCAGTCTCGCAACAAGTGAGAACTGGACAGATCGCGATGGCCAAAAGCAAGAGAGAACAGAATGGCATCGTGTTGTGGTCTGGGGCAAAGTTGCGGAAATCTGTGGTCAACATTTAAGTAAAGGCCGCCAAGTTTATATTGAAGGACGCTTGCAAACCCGCTCTTGGGAAGACCAGCAGGGACAAAAAAAGTACACAACTGAAATTGTTGCCAACACTGTGCAATTTCTGGGTGGCAATGAGCGCTCTCAAGGGTCTTCTGCTAACAACAGTGGTAGCATGGGACACCAAGATTTTGGTCCTGAGCCATCTTTTGATAGCAGCGAGGAAATCCCTTTCTAACCTATCAGACCCGACCTTTGGGTGGAGTGTAGCTGCTTAAGTTCTTAGAATGCCTAGTCTATTTAGAGAATAAACTTGGCCACACTCCCCCTCATCATCTATCATTAAAGTCAGAGACTACAACTTTTAGAGAGTCCACGAGGAGTCGCTATGGGACGCAACCTGTTTCCGCTTTATTTGATGATCATTTTAACTACTAGTATTTTGCTGAGCACAGAAAACTCCTGGGCAGGTCGTGTTGTAAAAGTCAGTGGCAAAAAAGTCTTCATCATTCTCGATGCCAGTGAAGTCAGCTCGACAAATAAGGGCGATAAACTTTTACTTTCCACTCCCGATGGCAAGAAAAAAGCCCTCGTTATGGTTCGCAATATGAAAGGCAATAAAGTGATTGCCCAACTCGGAAAAGGCAAAGCGGCTCGTGGCTTAGTCTCAGCTCCTTACGCTGGCAAAAAGAAGAGCCGACCAAGTGAAAGTACCTACGAAACTGCCACCGAAATTGCAAAAGAAGAAGTCAGCTCGCCTTCTTCATCAAAGCAAGCCGATCTTCGTTTTGGAGTTTTAGGTAGCTTCGGAACAGCCACCCAAAGTGTCGCAAACAAAGCTGATATGACTGGCTCCCTGATGGGTGTCAAAGGACTCGTGGACTACTCTCTCTTTGGCTCCCTTGGTGTGCGTGGTCGCTTTGGTTTGGATATGTTTTCTGTGACTGGCAGTGGTGGTGGCAACAATTACCAAACAGACATCAATTATTTAACTGTCGACATTCTGGCTCGCTACAATATCGTAGACTCCAGTAGCTTTGGACTTTTTGTTAACGGTGGAGTGGGTATTTACTCGCCGCTCTCTTCCGAACTCAGTCCTGCAGGAGACGCCGCTCTTGACGAAAGCTCCATTTCAACCACAAGCTTACTTATTATAGGAGGGGGAGTCTCAATCCCTATCGGAAGCATGGAGCTTTTTATCGGAGCGGATTACCTTTACTTCCCTCCATCTGATGACGTCACCACTTCGGGTCTTTCTGCTAAAGTAGGACTTCTTTTCGCTTTGTAAAAGACAAAAAAAAACGACCTGGTTTGTGTTCCAGGTCGAAAAAGGGGGATATGGGATCGTGTCCTCTAGTAAAGCAAACAAAAGGCCAACCACTTTTTTCCTGAGCCAAAATAAATAACAAGTCTTCTCAGCTACTTAGACAATGGCGCCCTTTTTCAACAGTGACCATTCTTGTCAACGGTGACAATTTGGGGCGGCCCACAGACTCTCTCTCCATGGTTTAGACCCTATTTAAAAGCGGAGAACCCTCACCCTACACCCATTGCCAAAGTTAATGACGCGTATTAAGTAGAAATCTCGATGATAACCTCGGGAGTTTTCAAATGTTCAAATTAAACAAAATTTGCTTTGTCTTCAGCGGCTTCTTTTTTTTCACAAACTGCTCCCATTAGGGCCCTGTCTCGATTGGTCAGGGAGAACCTTCGAACTTCCAGATTGAAAGTTGTACCGACTATATCTTTGGCTTTCCTACTTTTGCAGAACGCAAACGTATTGATACTGTTTTAAGAGAAAACAACTTAACTCCAGCTGACGTGGCCACTGTGGAAAGTAAAAGCTGGCTTTATCTTTTTCCACTCTATGGTCATAGCTGCACGATTGTGTCTTTAAACAAAGAAGGGGCTCAGAAAAAAAATGCCAATGCTAAAGAAAATGAAAGTTCGAATGGGCCTTTAAAAGCCAAAAGGTGGGATCCACAAAATGGATGCGGAACAAAAACTGGCGATCTATTTTTTCGTAACATGAAAATCCAATGTCTTGAAGATTGCCAACGCCTCCACCCCTTAAATCAAAGAAAGTGCAGAGAAGCTTATAAGAAGAAGTTTAACATCAAATAGACTTTCGAGACCTTTAAAAAACAAACTAGAATATGCAACTCTGTAGCTCTAGAGACTGCTCAAATGAAAGGACATCCAGAGCGAAGTCTAAATCTTTCTCTCACAAGAAATCACTTCCGCAGCGGAAGTAAAACTCAACTGACCTCAAGACCTCAAGACCTCAAAGCCTCAAAGCCTCAAAGCCTCAAAGTCTCTGGCCAGAGAGCCAGATATCAAACAGAGATTTTCCTGTCGCGCAGGATAAATTATAAATAATTTTTAAAGATCGATCGGGTCTCGACTGATTGGACAAGTCATACAGTGTCCACCGCCACGTCCCCGACCAAGCTCGGCACCAGGAATCGTAATCACTTCAATCCCTTCTTTGCGAAGCAGAGTGTTGGTATAGGTATTTCTATCATAAGCAAAGACCACTCCAGGAGAGGCACAAACTAAATTGGCTCCTGAATCCCACTGAGTTCTCTCTCTCATATAGGCATTACCACCCGTTTCAACAACTCGAAGTTTTTTGAGGTTTAATGCTTCACGAACAGCCTCCGTCCAACCTTTATCGTTGTTTCGAATATCAAAGCGACCATTTTGGCCGGGACGAATACTATAAGCAGAAATTGAATTCACAATATCAGGATAAATGAGAACACAGTCGCGATCTGCAAATGTGAAGACGGTGTCCAGGTGCATTGCGGCTCGAAGCTTTGGCATTCCGGCGACGAGAACATGGTCAACGACATCTTGCTCAAATAATGCTTTAGCCAGCAGTGCAATTCCTTGATGTGAAGTGCGTTCAGAAAGTCCGACCAAAACGGTACGATTGCCTATTGGCATAACATCTCCGCCTTCTACAGTGGCAAGACCGCTGTGTTGTTCTGGATTTCCCCACCAAACTTTTACTTTTCCGGCAAAATCAGGGTGGAATTTATAAATCGCTGTGGTTAGCAGGGTTTCATCCTGGCGAGCTGGCCAATAAAGTGGATTGACCGTAGTTCCACCATAAATCCATGAGGTAGTATCACGAGTGTAAAGGGTATTAGGCAGGGGTGAAATCAGGTATTGACTAATTCCAGGGGACTGTCGGATCATTTTTGAAAGGTCAGTCGCATGGGTCGCGCCCGTAAATTCCTCGACAGAGAGTCCTCCTATCAGAATCTGCGCTAACTCGGCACTGGGTACATCATTCAAGTAGGCTCGAACCTCGTCCATAAGCTCAAGACCCACTTCATTGGCTGTTACACGGTTATCGAGAATCCACCTTCTGGCCTCAGGGATATTCACAGTCTGACCAAGGAGATCATGCATTTCTAGTACTTCGACACCTCTGTCTTTGAGTTTCAAACAAAAATCAAGATGATCCCGTTTGGCAGCTTCAACCCACATCACATCATCAAAGAGTAAGTCATCACAGTTTGAAGGTGTTAATCTCTCATGAGCTCTTCCGGGCGAGCAAACTAAAACTTTGCGTAATTGACCAACTTCAGAATGAACTCCAAATTTTTTTTCTGACATAAAAACTCCTTAGATTATGGGGTGATTTGATGGGTTAATAAGGCGATCAAGCCAACAGCTGCGCCGAGCAAGACGGATATAAAGATGACTTTCTCATAGCCTTTGAAAATAACTAATTTTTGCTCGCGTCTTGCCCAAATATACAAAACAGTTCCCGGGGCAATCAGTAGAGTGACCAAAATAATGTACTTAATCCCTGCCGCCAAAAACATGATGAGGGTGTAGGCAACAGCAATAATGGAAATCCTAAAATCAACTTTTGCCAAATGAGCTTCGCCTTTTTTGTAGCCATCAAAGCGATGAGCCATTAAACACCCGTATCCCGCCACCAACAGGTAGGGAATCAGCGATGTTACCGAGGCCATATTGAGCATGAACCAGAAGGCATCACTTGACCAATAAGTTGAAATAATAAAAAGAGAAACAAGTAAATTTGAAATAAGCAGAGCTGTGGATGGAACTTTATTTGCGTTTTGTCTCGCAAAAAAACCAGGCATATCTTTTGATTGAGCTGCAGCAAAAGGAATTTCTGCACAAATAAGAGACCAAGCCAGAAAAGCTCCTAAAACAGATACAAGAACACCTACCGAGATAAAGACACTGCCCCAGCGGCCGACTAAATTTTCAAGAGCCCCCGCAAGAGAGGGGTTAGTCAATGCGGCAATTTCGGCTTGAGGAGCGTTACCATAGGGCAAAATAGTCACAGCGAGCATGAGCCCTGTCACTCCAACAAAACCCAACATTGTCGCACGCCCTACATCGGCGCGGGTCTTTGCAAAGCGAGAGTAAACGCTTGCTCCCTCAATTCCTAAAAATACAAAAACTGTGATCAACATAGTATCGCGAACTTGTTCAATCAGAGCCTTTTCAGGCATGCCAACTCCACCAAAAAAGTTTTCTTTAAATTGGTCAAAGTTAAAGGCAATGATCATAAAAATAACGGCAACAATGATAGGAATGATCTTTGCGATTGTGACCACCGTATTAACAAATGTTGCACTTTGTACACCGCGAATAATCATGAAGTGAAAGGCCCAAATTCCAAAAAGGGAGGTTAAGATGGCAAACAAAGTACTGCCGTCACCAAAGCCAGGAAAAAAATTACCAAGAGTTGTACCAATTAGAACCCAGTAGAAAGTGTTCCCAAGGACAACCCCTAACCAATATCCAAAAGCAGAAATAAATCCAACATAATCACCAAAACCCGCTTTGGCGTAGGCGAAAACACCTGCATCAATATGGGGTTGCCGCTCAGCTAGGGTTTGAAAGACCCTGGCCAACATATACATGCCAGTACCGGCGATCAACCAGGCTATCATGGCTCCAAAAGGGCCCGTGGCCATGCCAAATCGACCTGGTAAATTGAAGATGCCTGCACCAACCATTGAACCAACAACCAAGCCGGTGAGCGCAAAAAGTGAAAGTTTTTGAACGTTTTGACTCATATATGGTCACCTCTTAATTTGGCACCATAGGTGAAGTGTTTTAAGAGGACAACTAAGGTTGTTTAGTATAGAAATTTTATCAAAACTATGGAATGCATAGGCCCATAATCAAAAGGCGAAACGTTGGATTGCAGCGAGGCTACCGCCACCCGGAATATCTTCCCTGCGTGCCGAGACAATTGTCGCTCCCGATTTCATTGCACGGGACACGATTTCGTCGATCACTCCGTAAGAGTCAGCGCCGGCATGATCTGCAAAGGTGACCACACCGGATTCTTCGTCCACTCGACCTGGAACAGTGTCGTTCATATCGACAATGAGTGTGTCGATGGCGCCAAAAGTAGCGGCTCTGGCGGCTTGAGCGATGTCGCCGGTGGCGCGACCTTGGCTTTCGCGTTTTACATAGAGAGCTGACAATGTGCTAAGGCGCTCAGAGTTGAGAGCATCGAGGATCTCCCGAGCCGAAGCTGCAAGCTCGTGATCGGGCGTCCGTTCAGCATTTCCGCCGATGACCATGTCTGCTGTGTGCGGGTAGCTAGAAATCGTGCGGTAGATCGAGGCAAGCGGTTCACTGGCTGCGATGATCAGGGGGCGCTCGTGTCCGGTCAGAATACCGCGCAATGCGGTGTCGACCACGCGGGCATAGCGGTTCAGCAGCGCATTCTCACTCATGTTCCCCGTTTTGCCCATCGTCCCTTGTTCCAAGTGGCTTCGCCTGCCGAGGGCGTCA
This sequence comes from Bdellovibrionales bacterium, assembly GCA_041739665.1. Classification (GTDB taxonomy): domain Bacteria; phylum Bdellovibrionota; class Bdellovibrionia; order Bdellovibrionales; family JAGQZY01; genus JAGQZY01. The sequence goes on along the minus strand of JBGSNK010000101.1, from coordinate 8,531 downwards.
CTGAAGTTATTGGGCAGGTCTGGTACGTTCACCTCATGGGCCGGCAGGTCGGCAGATACCTCGACAAGACGCACACCGCCGATACTGATGGCCAGTACAAAGGCGTTTTGAGGGAAGGTGACGGATCTCAACAAGGGCTTGAGGTGGAACCGATCTGAAACCTGAACGCTCGGCTCAAGTCGAGTTGGCAGACGAAATGTGCGCAAAAAAGTTGGCCCGGCAAATATGGCAAGGCCGTTGGCCTGCGTGTCCCAGAACAGGTCGTCTTCGATGATCTCTGATATTTCTTCTTCGATTGGAGCGATCATGCGCTTACTTATCTCACTTGCCGCGAGTTGAGCGATCCCATCGCGAAGCGCATTTTTCAATGCAATTCGGTCGGCCTGCGCCTGCTGCGTGAGTGGAGTCGTGGGAATATAGATCGACAAGGCTGGCGAAGCGCGATGAGCGGCGAGCAGATCAATTTCAGATTGAGTCGGTAAATCAACATGAAGCATCGGTGGCCCTCCTTTCCAAGGGAAATCTGGGCTTGCCAAATAGACATATGGCTTGGGCTATGTATCACCGTGAATTGGTAAAATAAAGCACTTTTTTTTCCAAATTGAGCCTCTCCCCGCAGGCTCCTCGACGGAAGCCTAAGACACCTTATACTTGGGAGCTCAATGACCTTCCCCTAGGGCTGTATTTCACACTCAAGTTTTCAGACCCAACAGCCTTCCTGTATCATGACTTTATGACTCTCTTATCTGTTTTCTTTACAACTCTCATTTTTTCTAACTCGAGCTGGGGAGCCCTTCGCGTTTGTGTGGACCCAGGTCATGGTGGTGAAGATAAGGGCGCCCAACACGGCGGTCTTGTCGAGGCCGAAATCAATCTTGAGATCAGTCAAAAGCTGTACCAGCAACTTCAAAAAGATTCTTCTTTCAAAGTCACATTATTGCGCAGTCAAGATCAAGACCTCTCTTTAGAAGAACGCGTGCAAAAAGCTGAGCAATGGGGCACGGATCTTTTTATCAGTGTTCACGCCAACGCCCATCCCAAAGCGATTGCAAAAGGTGCTGAGTTTTATATCGAAAGCCAACTCCCTCCCGATCAAGAGAGTCAACTCTTGGCTCACAATGAACTTCAGCACAGTACAAAAAAACCCAATGAACCCAGTGGCGATGTGGAAAGTATTTTGTTTGATTTGAAAAAATCAAATCGCATCTTAAAAAGTTACCAAGTCAGCACTTACTTACGAAAAAATTGGAAGAAGAAAAAAAAGAAAATGATTCGGCAGGGCCCATTCTATGTTCTCAATCACAACTCAGTTCCATCTGTTCTTGTTGAAGTTGGTTATTTATCCAACCCGCAAGAGAGAGCTCTGTTGCGTGATTCTCACTATCAATGGCAATTGGTGAAGAAAATTCATCTTGCATTAAAGGACTATGCGAAAAACATAGACAAACTTCCCTCGAGTATTCTACAAGCTGGGGATGTTCAGACACGATAAACGCCATCCCGATCATCTCAGAGAGGTGATCATTCGCCCCAACTTCAATCGCTATGCAGAGGGCAGTGCCCTTGTTCAGTTTGGACACACTCATGTGGCCTGTAGTGCCAGTGTTGAAAGCCAAGTGCCCAAGTGGTTACAGGGACAAGACAAGGGTTGGATTTCTGCCGAATACGGAATGCTTCCCCGTTCTACCCACGAAAGAATGCGCCGAGAAAAAACGGCAAGTTCAGGGCGCTCCCAGGAAATTTCTCGTCTTATTGGACGCTCCTTGCGAAGTTGTGTGAATCTTTACAAACTCAAAGATGTTCAGATCACTGTGGACTGCGACGTCTTACAAGCTGACGGAGGCACTCGTACTGCCGCTGTTACCGGTGGGTATGTGGCTCTGGCGCTAGCTATTCATTACCTTCGTCAAAAAGATCTAGTTAAGGAAAATCCTTTGTTGAATTTAACCTCGGCTGTCAGTGTTGGAATTCTTGACGACAACTGTTTGCTCGATCTTTGCTACCAGGAAGACAGCAACGCAGATACTGACTGCAATTTTGTGATCAACAACAAAGGTGGCCTGGTGGAAATCCAAGGCACCGCCGAAGACACCAGCTTCACCCGCAGCCAATTTGACCAAATGTTAGATTTAGCTATCAGGGGCTGCGAAACTCTCCACCAGAATCAAGCCACTGTCCTTAAAGAGGCTGGCGTGGATTTGGACGGGGTTCTTTGATGGAGCTTTGGCTAGCCACTGGAAACAAAGGAAAGCTCAACGAATTTAAAAATTTAATGGATGCTTTGGATTTTGAAATCCACAGCCAAGATGAGTTGAGTTATTTTTCTCAACCGCCCGAAGATGGTGACAGTTTTCAGGCCAACGCCCTTATCAAAGCCCGCGCCCTACACTCTGTTAAACCCGAGTCTTGGACTGTTTCTGATGACTCGGGCCTGGTGGTGAAAGGACTTGGCGGACTGCCCGGAGTTCATTCAGCTCGCTATGCTGGTCCCAAGGCTCAACCCTCTGAAAATAACGCCAAACTCTTAAAAATGATGCAAATTCGATGTGGCAGTCAACGAGAGGCTCACTTTGAATGCTATCTCTGCGCGATTTCTCCTGCGGGTGATGAGCACTTTTTTACAGGGATATTAGAAGGTTCCATTGCAGAAAAAGCCCGTGGATCAGGTGGTTTTGGTTACGACCCTGTCTTTCTACCCCAAGGTTCAGATCGCACACTGGGCGAAATGACTTCAGCCGAAAAAAATGCCATCTCCCATCGTTCCCTAGCCCTCAAAAAGCTTTTGCAGTATTTAAAGGAATTTTCTCAGCTAAAATGATTTTACATTCCCCTGTCTCCATGTTAACGAGGTGAGTCATGTCGCAAATAAAAATATTCTCCGGAACTTCTAACACCCCCTTCTCGCAAAAGGTGGCTCGCTCGGCGGGTGTGCAGTTGGGGAGTTGCGAGATCTCGCGCTTTGCTGACGGAGAGGTTCAAGTTGAAATTCACGAAAGTGTGCGAGGTGACAGTGTTTTTGTCATCCAAAGTGCGTGCCCACCCGTGAATCAAAACTATATGGAGCTTTTCATCATGCTCGACGCCCTCAAAAGGGCCTCAGCCAAGCAAGTCACGGCTGTGCTCCCCTACTATGGCTATGCGCGCCAGGACCGGAAGGTTGCGCCTCGCGCCCCTATTTCCGCCAAATGTATGGCCGATCTACTCACGGCTGCTGGCGCCACCCGCGTGGTGTGCGTGGATTTGCACGCCGCTCAAATTCAAGGCTTCTTTAACTGCCCTGTGGATCACCTTTTTGCGATCCCCACTTTGGCCCTCGAGTGGCGACGCCGTTATGGCACAGGCGACCAATACGTGGTGGTCAGTCCCGATGCCGGTGGCGTAGAAAGAGCTCGCGCCTTTGCCAAAAAAATCAATTGCTCAATGGCGATTATCGACAAAAGAAGATCGGGTCCAAACGAAGCAAAAGCTTTGCACCTTATTGGCGACGTGAAGAAGAAAACAGCTATCATCGTGGACGATATGATCGATACCGCCGGCACTCTCACACAAGCTGTTGACAGTCTCCTTGCAAATGGTGCAGAAAGGGTGTTTGCAGTTGCCACCCACGCTCTTTTCTCTGGCCCAGCCGTCAACCGTTTGACCGAATCTGGTGTAGAGAAGGTGCTAGTTACGGACACAATTCCCTTAAGTGAGGACGCCCTCGCCAGTGGGAAAATGGAAGTGATCACAATGGCTCCTGTGGTGGCTGAAGCCCTTCTTCGTATTTACGGGAATGCTTCGGTTTCATCATTGTTTGATGATTAATAATTTTAACAAGAGGTAAGCTCATGGCCACAACAGCCGTAGTTCAATTGGACGCAAGAAAAACAGGCAAAGGACAATCCAGAGCCGCTCGACTTGAAAAGAAAATCCCTGCCGTTATTTACGGACCCAAGATGAAAAACGTCAACGCTTTGGTCGACGAACTTTTTGTTCTTCGTCACAGTGGAGCCCGACATGAAAGCTCAATTTTCGATACCAAGAGTGAAACTAAAGAGTTGAGCTCCTTAAAAGTGATGTTTAAAAATATCCAAACTCACCCTGGCACTGGTCGCCCTGTTCATGTTGATCTTTACGCCCTAGACATGGCTGCTACGATTCGAGTCAACGTGAGCATCAAGTTTGAAGGCGAGCCTAAAGGCGTTAAAGAAGAAGGTGCTCTCATCCAAACATTGCTGCGTGAAATTGAAATCGAGACCAACCCTACAGATATTCCTGAGTTTATTTCTGTGGATATTTCTGGCTTGGAAGTCGGCGACTCTATACATGTTTCAGATGTTAAGTTTGCTTCAAATGTCAAACCGATGACACCTTCAGAACGCACAATCCTGACCCTCACACTGCCTCGTGAAGAAAAAGAAGAGGAAGTTGCTGCTGAGGCTGGTACCGAAGCAACAGGCACTGCTTCAACCACAGATTCTAAAGAGTAAAATCTTTTTTAGACTCGATGTGGCTGGTTGTTGGTTTAGGAAACCCAGGAAATAAATATTTACTCACTCGCCATAATATTGGTTTTATGGCGATTGATTACTACATTAACAGCATTGGCAACCCTCCAGAAAAAAAAGAACACAAATCCCTGACTTACGCCTTTTCTATCGAGGGTCAAAAAGTCCTCATGGCCAAACCCCAAACCTATATGAACAACTCGGGCGAAGCCGTTCAAGAGCTTTGCCACTTCTACAAAATTTCCAGCAATAAACTTATTGTTCTACACGATGAAATTGAGCAGCCTTTTGGTGGAATTAAGTTGCAATATGAACGGGGACACGGCGGACACAATGGCATCAAAGATATTCACGAAAAGTTGAGTACCAACCAATACTATCGTTTTCGAATTGGTGTGGGTCGCCCCTCTGGCAAATTAGATGTGGCCAACTATGTGCTTAAACCTTTTAGTAGTGAAGAACAAAAAGAAGTTCCTCATATTTTAGAACGAGTGAGCGATGGAATCGAGAGCTTAATTTTTTCGGGATTTGAAAAAACGGCTACACTTGTGAACCGCAGGGTCTAAACCCGATTGGCTAATGGATTAACTATTGCCTTCTGGCTTTGCATCCGTAATATGTCACTTGAAAACTTTTTTAAGGATGGAACATGGCCTTGCAATGTGGAATAGTCGGTTTACCAAATGTTGGCAAAAGCACTCTTTTTAACGCCCTCACTGCGGCTAAAGCCGAAGCAGCCAACTACCCCTTTTGCACCATTGACCCCAATGTGGGTGTGGTGACAGTGCCCGACAAGCGCTTGAAACAAATCACAGCCCTAATTAAACCACAAAAAGAAATCCCAACCGCCATGGAATTCGTTGATATAGCGGGCCTTGTGGCCGGGGCTAGCAAGGGCGAAGGACTTGGCAATCAGTTCTTAGCTAACATTCGCGAGACCGATGCTATTATTCAGGTGGTGCGCTGCTTTGACGATCCCGATGTGATTCATGTATCGGGATCCGTAGATCCATTGCGCGATGTGGAAGTGATCAACACCGAATTGATGTTAGCCGACCTTGAGTCCATCGAAAAACGCAAGGATCGCGTGAGCAAGCAAGCTCGCTCGAGCAAAGATCAAAATCTGGTCCGAGAACTCGATATAATCACAAAGATTCACCAAGCACTTTCCGATGGCCTTCCCGCCCGAACTGTTGAGGTTGAAAAGGACGACAAAGTTTTATTCAAAGGTCTTCACCTCCTCACAAGTAAACCCGTTTTATATGTTTGCAATGTCAGCGAAGAGGATTTCGTTAAGGGTGGAAACGACTGGAGCCGTGAAGTCGAAGCGCACGCTAAAAATGAAGGCAACCAGTCACTTTTAATTTGCAGTTCCATGGAAGCTGAGATCGCCCAACTGGCACCTGATGAACAAGAAGAATTTCTTGCTAGCCTTGGCGTTGACGAGCCTGGTTTACACCGCTTAATCCGCGAGGCTTATCAGCTTTTGGGTTTACGCACCTATTTCACCGCAGGCGAAAAAGAAGTTCGCGCATGGACCATAAAAAATGGAATGACAGCCCCGCAAGCTGCCGGCGTGATTCACACTGATTTTGAAAAAGGATTTATTCGCGCTGAAACTTACAATTGCGAAGATCTTTTTCAATTTAAGACAGAACAAGCCGTTAAAGAGGCTGGAAAATACCGACTGGAAGGCAAGGAATATGTGGTCAAAGACGGCGATATTCTATTCTTTCGCTTTAACGTTTAAAAGCCGGGCAATAATAACAAGAATTTCCATAAATCCCTTAAGACTGAATGTACATTTTACAACAAATCAAAGTTGAGAAAGTTAATTTTGTTAGTTTTCTGAATAAACGTTAACTCTAGTCTCTTGGGCTTGGAGGTCTTATGAGGGTTCTTTTAATTTTGCTTCTTTTCTTTTCCACTTCTTTTGCCAGGGCTAACGATCTTTACTTCGAGTTTAAGCATATACAATCTGAAAAGAAGCCGCCTAAGGTGAATCCACAAGACATCATTCACTTTTCTCGGGCTACTTATGAAGACACCAGTGTGAGTGTCGTGAGTTCCTTAATTGGTGGTGCTTGGTTAAGCCAAGATGTCTATGTTTCAATTGGTTTTCAAGAAGAAGGTGGAATTGAGACTTATTCTTTCACAGTCCAAGGCGAGATCCTTTCCGTAAATTACTCCCGCGTCGATGACAATGCATTGTTTATCGAGATTAAGACCTCTTATGGATCATTCAACACTAAAACTCGCGACTTTAATAAGGGAAACACTTGGCATTTTCTAAAAGTCAAAAAGGACAAATCAACTGGCAATGGTTTTTCCATACAAGGCACTCTGTCTACTGAGCCTATTGATAGCGTTGAAGATCTAAACTAGTACCTGACTCATTGGACTATTTTAATAGTACTCATTTTAGGGTCGAAGGCATCGCGCAAGCCGTCTCCTAACAGCTGGAAGGCCATCATTGTTAAAAAAAGCGCAGCACCAGGAAAAAGAATCAAATGGGGATAGCTTTCTAAAGTGTCCGCACCATCAGAGGCCAATACGCCCCAAGAACTGTAAGGGGGCTGTAGACCGAGGCCTATAAAACTTAAAAAGGACTCAAACAAAATATTGGCAGGGATTTTAAAAGTGAGCATCACAATAATTGGACCCAGTATATTTGGAAAAACATGGCGCCAAAGTATATGTATGTCTCGAAAGCCAAGGGCCTTACCAGCCTCTACGTAGGCTAAATTTTTGACCTGCAGAACTTGTCCACGAACCAATCGCGCCAAACTCACCCAACCCACAATACTCAAGGCAATTAAGGTACCTGTCAAAGCGCGCAGTTCGGGATGAGTGAACAGATCAAGGCTATCAAAGATGAGTTTTACAAGGATCATAATGACCAAAGATGGAATAGAGTAGGCGATATCCACAAAGCGCATCATGAGTGAGTCCACCCATCCCCCAATCCAACCCGAGAGTGCGCCATATATACCACCGATAAGTAGAGAGAGAATCGCCGTTATCACCCCTACTGCCATCGACATACGTGCGCCAAAGAGAACCCGTGAAAAAAGATCACGGCCTAATTTGTCTGTTCCAAACCAGTAGGCGCTATTTGGTGAAAGAAGGATGTCATCAATATGCTGTTTATCAAACGAATACGGAGCAATCCACTGAGCCGTCAAAGCAACAACACAAATTAAAAAGATAAAATAAAGACAAACCAAATTGATTTTTCTTTGCTTGAGCCGCCTGAGACCTTGAAAAATCCAGTTTTCTGACATCATGAGATCTCTATCCTTGGATCGATCACTTTATACAAAATGTCGACTATCAGATTAGCGAAGATCAGCATTACGGAAAATAAAAGTGTCAGAGCCATAATCAAAGGGTAATCTCTATTAAAAACACCTTGTACAAAGTATTTGGCAATCCCTGGGATAGCAAAAATAATTTCGACCACAAAAGATCCAGATAAAATTCCAGCCACGAGAGGGCCAGAGTAAGTCAGAACAGGAATCAACGAATTGCGCAAAACATGTTGATACAAAACAACTTTCTCACTCAAACCCTTAGCCCGGGCTGTTCTGACAAAGTCAGACTGTATCACGTCGAGCACGCTACTACGGGTGAGGCGAGCAATAAAAGCCGAAGGTCGCACTCCTAGTGTTAAAACCGGTAAGATATAGTGGGTTGGGCTGTGCCATAAAGCAGCCGGCAAAAGAACATTCCAGTCTTGTAATTTTTGATGTAAAGAGGGGGCCACAATATCAAGGGGCCAGCCAAAGCTAAAAATATAAATTAAAATTGGAGCCATTAAAAAGCTGGGCAAGCTGATCCCACTAATCGCGATCATCATAGCTGCCGAGTCTGTACTTGTTCCATAGCGAGCCGCGGCCAACAGTCCCAAGGGGATGCCTATTAAAAATGAAAGTATCAAGGCATAAAAACCAAGTTTAAAGGAAACTGGAAAAGCATCTTTGATAATGTCAAAAACTTCGCGCCCTTCATATTTATACGAATACCCCAAATTTCCTCTTAATA
>JBGSNK010000093.1:0-9451 GCA_041739665.1 Bdellovibrionales bacterium | reverse complement strand
TCTCCATTGGGTGTTAACTTAGTCAACCAATTTCGTAACTTTAAATCGGGGGTCTCAAAGCGGGCGAGTTCTGCAACTGATAAACTGTTGCGAACAAAAGGTCGTCTGGCCACACAGGCGACAGCACACTTCGCTCTAAATACACTAACGTTACGACAAAAAACTTCTCTTGCCGTCTCCTATTTACAAAGTCGTTCAGTAGTGGCTCGCGTGGCTCTAGACAGTGCAGGAACCCTTCTCTCAATAGCAAAGGCGGGTGTGTACCAAAGCCGTTATGTAGGGATGGTTGCTGGGATTCAGTTGACTGCTGAAACGTTGGCGCGCCCCGAAGATCTTTTTGATCAAGATCCATTGATTATGATCGAGAAGATGAGCCAAGATCAGGATTTGATTCAGAATATGGCCTATATGTCTAACGAGACTTTTTGGATGGCCGGCGTTGCAACTCATTTTGCCAGTTCAACACTTAAGAAGCGTTTAGCCTTATGCGCGACAGTCGCACTGGTCAGCTCCATTGGGATCAACTTAATTATAGGTGGCGAGCCGAATCCACACAGAGTAGCGCTTGATACATCATGGGAGTCCATTGTCGGCAATGCCCAAACTCAAATTGATATGAGAGCTATGCAGTATTTTGAGGGCTTAGCAGAAAGAAGCGTGAATCCGAAGTTGCGATTTGCCGGCTACGCACTGGCAATCGTCTCCAATCAAGGGGCCGGTTATTATGGTTATGCTGAGGTGACCCATTTACTTGATAACAGAGTACAACAGGCTCCACAGATGGTTGAAGATGTTTTTGAGCCCAAGTTTTTGGTAGTTCCGTTGTTAACAGATGAATCCACTTATCAACTCATCGCCCAAAATTCTGCCAGCCGTCCTGAGTAAATAGAAATTCAAAGGAATCGAGAGTTTCTGATTCTCCAGACAAACATCCCTACCCAATCTTCTGAATAAACATCCCAACTCAGTTTTCTGATTGAACATCTCTACCCGGTCTTCTGATTAAACATCACAACCCAGTCTTCTGATTAAACTTCCCATCCCAAATTCGAAAAGTCTTTAGCTTTGCCAAAAACTTTTAATTCCCTCTCAAGGATGTAAATAAATTACATTCTGAGGTCCGATTTTAAATCATAAAGCATGGAACTTTTTTACAATCCCACTTAATAAAATTCAGCAGTTGGAGACTGTTGCGACTCAGGTTACGAAAATCTCTTAACTTGGGGGGGAACTCATGTCGATTCTTTTATCTTTATTTATTTGTTGGGCTCACGGACAATCACAAGATCAATTGCAAACAACCTTAGATGCCAATTCTGAAACAGAAGTCCTTTTTTCTGAACGTATGGATTTTCCTATGAGTCAGATCATGTGTGTCGGTGGGGAATGCACCCCTGGTGGGATGAAAAGAAATCAAATAGCTTTGACTTTTGATGATGGACCTAACGCCAATTCTGTTAGAGTTCTTGAAGTTTTAAAACAGTACTCTGTACCTGCCACTTTTTTTGTACACATCGGACAAAAGAAGTATGGAGAGAGCTCGAAGCAAATTTTAAAAGAAATTCGCCGAGGCGGACACAAGTTGGCCAATCATGCCCCAGGGCACAACCCTCTCAGCGGTCCAACAAGTTCTCAAGTCGTCGTACAAAGCCTCATTGACACTCACTCCGTGATCGAAAACTATATAGAACCCCATGATTTATTAGTATTTCGTAACCCAGGAGGTTACTGGTCCCGCTCGCGCGCCCGCGCTCTCAATGCCCATCCCTTTCTACGCTCCTACATCGGCCCTATTTTTTGGAATGTGGGTGGAGATATTGTTTATAGTCAGGGGCGTCTTGTGGATGCGGCTGATTGGCGTTGCCAACAAAAAAGAATGGCTCCTGCTGCTTGCGCCCAAGGTTACTTTAATAAAATTATGGCCAATCATAGACGGGGAGAGGGCTCACTTGTTCTCATGCACGACATTCATAAGGTAACGGTGGATCTTTTGCCTCACTTGTTGGAGTCCTTATTAAGCTCAGGAATCAAATGGGAGTTTATTTTTGTACAAGATATTCCAGCGGTTCAACATATGAACCAAGCCATATAGTCGGGATCGGCTTAGCTATGCTTTTTACTAATGGTCTGGAAAACATAGCGAGGCACATAAGTCTCCACCAATTCTTCCCAGCCATCGGGGCCAATCAAAGACTTCACCAAGGATGAGCTCACTTGGGCCAAGGCAGGAGGCGGCATCATATAGATGCTCTCTACATTAGGAGCTAAACCTTTATTAGCTTGGGCCATGGCATATTCATAATTAAAATCACTCTCCGAGCGGATGCCGCGGATTAGACACGAGGCCCCCACACCCTGGGCAAATTTAGCCAAATATTGATTCTTAATCACTTGGACGTCTACTTTGCACTCGGACCATTTCTGCTCATCAATTAAAGCTTGAATGTGTCGGCGTCGTTCATTGGCCGAAAGAAAATATTTTTTGTCTGGATTCACGCCGATAGCAATTGTCAGCTCATCAAAGAGTGTCACGGCCCGTTGAATCACCCAGACGTGACCATTGGTGAGTGGGTCAAAACTACCAGCATAAACAGCTTTACGTGTTTTCATAGTCTCAAGGGCTTACCGTTGAATGGAAAGGGGCTCAAGGGATTTCCCAAGGTCGGCATATTCCACAATGACGCTTAACGATACAGTTCCTGCACAGCTTTGATCTTAAGCTTGGAATGAAGGCTAGACACTGATAATTTTTGCCCTAATCTTTTTAAAAGAAGCGGCTCGATCTGGAGGGTCCCATGAATTGGACGGACATCAGTTTAAAAACTTTGCGTGAAAATCCGGCCGATGCCGAGATGGAAAGCCACCGTCTCTTGGTCAGGGCTGGTTTTATTCGCAAGTTGGCTCCTGGAATTTTCACTTACGGATTTTTTATGCTGCGAGCTCTGCGTAAATTTGAAAATATTATTCGTGAAGAATTAGCACGGGCAGGTGCCCACGAAATTTTAATGCCAATGGTTCAGCCCGCCAGTCTTTGGCAAGAGTCGGGCCGTTGGCCCAAGATGGGGGAGCTTCTCAAGTTTAAAAACAAAAACCAACACGATTTTTGTTTAGGAGCCACCCATGAAGAAGTGGTGGTCGACTTTATGCGCACCAATATCAAAAGCTATCGCGATATGCCCACCAATGTTTTTCAGATTCAAACCAAGTACCGCGACGAAATTCGCCCCCGCTTTGGATTGATGCGCGGCCGGGAGTTCATAATGAAGGATGCTTACAGCTTTGATCGCGACCGTGCTGGCGCTTTAGAATCCTACGAAAAAATGAGGGTCGCCTATCATGCCATCTTTAAACGCTTAGGTGTGGACTTCACGGTGGTGAAGGCCGACTCTGGAGCTATTGGGGGCGATCTCTCCCATGAGTTTCAGGTAGTGGCCGAACATGGAATGGACCATGTTTTGCTCTGTAAGAGTTGTGGTTATTCGGCCAACTCCGAGGTGGCACCTCGTGTGATACCTGAAAACACATCAGTTTGGAACGAAAGCAAAATGGAAAAGTTCGCCACTCCAGGCTTAAAAACCATCGACGAGTTAGCTAAACAATTAAAGGTACCTGCTTCCCAATTGGTAAAAAGTTTTTTTGTTAAATACCAAGATCAAAAAGGGGATTGGCAGCAAGCGACTCTCCTTTTGCCCGGCGATCGCGAAGTCAATTTCGTCAAAGTGAAAACTATTTTGAAAGCGGCGTCCGATGTAGAGCCCTTGAGCGATCACGAGGTTTTCAAGCTCACTGGCGCTCACCCGGGCAGCTGTGGACCGGTTGGTCTGCAAACTCCCATAGTCATGGATCGCGCCTTGAACTTGCTCAATCAATTTCTTGTCGGCGCCAATGAAGACGGTTTTCACTTCAAATCTGTTGTGCCGGGGCGAGACTTTCAGGTCAGCGAAGAAGCCGATATTTCGCAAGTGGAGTCCGGTGATCCCTGTCCGGACTGTGGAAAGGGGCTTGAGGCCAAGCGTGGCATCGAAGTGGGCCATATTTTCTATTTGGGCACTAAGTACTCAGAGCCCATGAATTTACGTTTCCTCAATGAAGAGGGACAATCCCAGGCTGTAGAAATGGGCTGCTACGGTATTGGGGTGACTCGCAGTTTGCAGGCGATTATCGAACAAAACCACGATGCAGACGGTATGATTTGGCCCAAAAGTGTAGCCCCCTTCCATGTGCACGTTTGTTGTTTGGATCCCGATGATGAAGGAGTTCAATCCTGGCTCAAAGTTTTTAAGCACTCTGTGGAGGGTCGCGGCTATGAGGTCTTTGTTGACGACCGTTCCGAGCGACCAGGAATCAAATTTAAGGATGCTGATTTGTTGGGTCTTCCACTGCGTTTAGCCGTGGGGGCTCGTGGTCTTGGCAACAACGAGGTCGAACTTTTTGTGCGCAAGACAAAACAAAAATTAAAATTGTCTTTGGATCAAGCCTTGAATGAGACCTTCAAAGCACTTGAAGAGGCTTTTTGATGGCCTCTCCTCGTTGGGTCATTGGACAACACGCCTGCCAAGAAGCTGTCGAAGTTCACCCGTTATGGGTGCAAGAGGTGGTATTGCTCGAGGCACGGCAAAAAGAAGAGACCCCTTTCAGTAAACTTTTACAGAAAAAAAAGATTTTACCTCGTTTTAAAGGGAAAAAATTTTTTAACGATTTGGGTGAAGGCCATCAGGGGATGGCTGTGAAGCTGTCCCAGCGTCCCAACTTTGATGATCAAAGTTTATCGAAAAGCAAATGTTTGGTTGTTTTCTTAGATGGCATCACCGACCCACATAATTTAGGAGCTGTATTAAGAACGGCTTGGCTGCTTGGCGCCAGCGGATTGTTTATTCCCAAAAACCGAACCGTAGACCTCACTCCCACCGTGGCTAAGGTGGCCTCTGGAGGGGCGGAACATGTTCCGGTGGAAATGTGTCACTTTCCTTCAAAATTAGAGTGGTTCAAAAAAAATGGTTTTTGGGTTTATGGGCTTAGTGAAAAAGCAGATGAGTCTCTTCCCAAAGTGAGTTTTGCCGATAAGTCTGTTTTAGTAGTTGGAGCCGAAGATAAAGGTGTTCGCAGTTCCACTGCCAGTTTTTGTGATCTTTTCTTAGGCATTCCCCAAGTCGCCAAAGGACCGAGTTACAATGCTTCTGTGGCTTTTTCTATTTGTGCGTATGAGTGGGCACGTCAACAGTTAGTCCCGTCCTAAACCTCAACTCCGCTTTTGATATTGACTTCACCTGACCGTTTATTTAAACCCACCCTCTGTACTTTTATGTTCTGTTTGCTGAATTAGCTCAATTGGTAGAGCAATTGATTTGTAATCAATAGGTTGGGGGTTCGAGTCCCTCATTCAGCACCAGTTTTGAGAGGTTCAATTTTGACTTGATTAGTCATGAGAATTTTCAGGTCAAAAAATTTGCCATGAGGTTCAACTTGTTGGACTCTTGTGGGCTTGAGGAGGAGTACTCAAGCGGTCAACGAGGGCAGACTGTAAATCTGCTGGCTTAGCCTTCAGAGGTTCGAATCCTCTCTCCTCCACCACTTTTTATGAGCGGGAGTAACTCAATTGGTAGAGTGTCAGCCTTCCAAGCTGAATGTTGCGGGTTCGAGACCCGTCTCCCGCTCCAATTTTAATGATGGACTCCTTTTGGAGAGAAATCGAGAACGTGCTGATGTGGCTCAGTGGTAGAGCACGCCCTTGGTAAGGGCGAGGTCGAGAGTTCGATTCTCTCCATCAGCACCATTTAGGCTATAAAGAGCCGATTTTTTTATTGATTAGGTAGATAAAGACGTTTAATTAAAGACGAAAGCAAAATTAATATTTCAGGAGGCTTTTAATGGCTAAAGAGAAGTTTGATAGAGGGAAACCCCATGTGAACATTGGTACTATTGGGCACGTTGACCATGGAAAAACCACGTTGACAGCAGCAATCACCAAGACGCTTTCGAGCCGAGGTGGGGCACAGGCCATGGCCTATGACCAAATCGATAAAGCTCCTGAAGAGAGAGAAAGAGGGATCACCATCTCTACAGCTCACGTCGAGTACGAAACAGAGAAGCGTCACTACGCTCACGTGGATTGCCCTGGACATGCCGATTATGTGAAGAACATGATTACCGGTGCGGCCCAGATGGATGGTGCGATCCTTGTTGTAAACGCCGCTGATGGACCTATGCCCCAAACTCGCGAGCATATTCTGTTGGCCCGACAGGTTGGTGTTCCAGCTCTTGTTGTTTTCCTTAACAAAGTGGATCAAGTTGATGACGAAGAGCTTCTGGAGCTCGTTGAGCTTGAGATTCGTGAGCTTCTCAGTAAATACGAATTCCCAGGTGATGACATTCCTATCGTTCGTGGTTCTGCATTAAAAGCTCTTGAAGGCGACACTGGCCCCATTGGCGAAGAAGCCATTATGAAGTTGATGGATGCTGTTGATGCCCATGTTCCTGAGCCCGAGCGCGCTGTGGACAAGGCTTTCTTAATGCCAGTTGAAGATGTTTTCTCGATCTCTGGTCGCGGTACTGTTGTAACAGGTCGTATCGAGCGCGGAATTATCAAAGTGGGTGAGGAAGTTGAAATCGTTGGAATCCGTCCGACTACAAAAACAACTGTAACTGGTATCGAGATGTTCCGTAAGCTTCTTGATGAAGGTATGGCGGGAGACAACGCTGGTTGTCTACTTCGTGGTACTAAGAAAGAGGATGTGGAGCGAGGTCAAGTTTTGGCGAAACCCGGAACCATCAAGCCCCATAAAAAATTCAAATGTGAAGCCTATATTCTGACAAAAGAAGAAGGTGGACGTCACACTCCATTCTTCACAAACTACCGTCCTCAGTTTTACTTCCGTACAACGGACGTGACTGGTGTTTGCTCTTTGAAAGAAGGCACTGAAATGGTAATGCCTGGTGACCAAATCGAGATGAACGTTGAGCTTATCGCGCCAATCGCCATGGAAAAAGAGCTACGTTTTGCAATCCGCGAAGGTGGCCGTACCGTTGGTGCTGGAGTTGTGACTGAGATTGTTGAGTAATTTCAGTTCGGCTGGCTCAAAAAGTTGGTAAGAAAAAAGGTCTCTGGTCAAAGGGGCCTTTTTTTGTTATTAAGTTTTATTACTTATTAGGGCAGTGGCTCAATTGGTAGAGTAACGGACTCCAAATCCGTTGGTTGGGGGTTCGAGTCCCTCCTGCCCTGCCATTTTTGAAGAGGAGATCATTTTTCCAAATGATAGGGTTCAAACTTGAACCATAATTTTGGAGTAAGTGGGTTTTGTATGGAAAAGACAATTAATAAAATCATGATGGTGAGTTTTGTGCTGGCAGCCTTCCTAGTTGGGTACGCAGTTCAAGTGACAAATACAATCCTTTCTAGCTCTTGGGGTGCTTACGCACGCCTTACTGGGTCTGATTTAGCAACTCATGGTGCTCCTGTTTTCTTTGGCGTTCTTTTCTTCATTTATGTCAGTTTTTCAAAGAATATAAAGTCTTGGGCCCAAGAGGTGATTGTCGAAGTGAGCAAGGTTGTTTGGCCTTCTCAAAAAGACACCACCGCCATGACTATTTTTGTTTGTTTCTTTATGCTTTTCACTGGCATTCTCCTCGGTATTTTTGATTTTTTCTCAAGCCAGGTCATTCAATTTATTTTGGAGCTAAGCTAAAGAGAAGAGGCCACTTGTTCCAAACTGGGTGGGAGCCCAGGGTTGTGAACAAACAATTGAAAGAGCCCCCTTGGTCTGCGCGGAGAGGGTTTGTAGAGTTAAATAACGCAGTTTAATTTTTGGAGATCAAAATGGATCAAGAAAAAAAATGGTTTATCGTGAATACCCAAACAAGCTGTGAAAACTTAGCAAAAGCGGCTATTGAAGAGCGTATTCAAACCAAGAACATGCAAGACTTGTTTGGTGATATTCTTGTTCCCTCCGAAAATGTGGTTCAGCTTATTAAGGGCAAAAAACAAACTCGCGCCCGCAAATTTTTTCCCGGTTATATTTTTGTTGAAATGGTCATGAACGACACCACTTGGCACTTGGTCCGCTCGGCCTCTAAGGTGACCGGCTTTATTGGTGGCGACAAGCCCCAAGCCGTTCCTCCTCACGAAGTAGAAAAGGTCACCCAGCAGATGGTGGAGGGTACTGAAAAAGCCCGTCCACACATCACTTTCGATGTAGGTGAGTCCGTGACCGTCATAGATGGTCCTTTCAGCAACTTCAATGGAACTGTGGAAGAGATCAACGAAGAAAAGGCTAAGGTCAAAGTCTCAGTCAGCATCTTCGGCCGCCCCACCCCCGTCGAACTCGACTTCATCCAAGTCGAAAAAAACTAAAGGTACCTGCTTCTTTTTGCAGAAGCACCGCATAAGTTTGGCCCTTGTGAAAGCTAGGCCTACAGCATATTTTCTTTCAGGAAATCAAATTACGTATTGGCAAACTGGTTCATAAGTTTACAAAGTTAGACTAGCGAGCCAAATATCAAAACGAAAATTAAAAAAAGCTAATGATTTTGAAAGATTTTAGGTCACAAAATATCGTCATCATAAAATGACTTTAAACTTTAGTCAGCAAACTCTGCTGGATGAGCCAGCTTGCTGCGCTTGAGATCAGGGTCTGGGGGGCGCTGAGGTTTGTGGTCCACCCAGTGTCCTTGCGGAAGGCGTGGCTTGATGCGATGAGTTTCGCAGGGTCTCCATGACGTCTTTTTTCAGTCCTTACGGTTATGTTTTTATTCAAAACTTTTTCTGCAATTTTTACGAGCTCTAGAACCGAAATCCCCTTATTGTTTCCAAGGTTGTAAAAGGGTTTCATATTTTTTCCCGTCAATAACCCTTCGATGGCAAGCACATGAGCTTGCGCAAGGTCCATGACATGAATAAAATCTCGTATGCAGCTTCTGTCTGGAGTGGGATAGTCCATCCCACAGACTGGAAACTCATTTCCTCGAATGGCAGCTTGAATAAGGTTTGGAATAATATGAGGCTCTGGATCATGATTCTCGCCCAACTCTCCATCCGGGTCGGCACCTGCCACATTGAAGTATCGCAACGAGCATGTTTTAAAACCATTCAACCTTCTTTGATTCTCGATCAGATTCTCGCAGATCAGCTTGCTCAGTCCGTAGGGGTTGATGGGGCGAGTGGGGTGATCCTCACCAATTTGATCTGTTAAAGCCTCGCCATAGACCGCACAGCTACTTGAGAAGAGGATCTTGCGGGTTTGGCTAGCCGCCATGGCTTCGAGCAGCCAATAGGTCCCGTTTATATTATTTTCAAAATATATTTCAGGGTAACGGGTGGACTCTTCGACATAAGCAAAAGCCGCCAAATGAATCACGGCTTCGACTTGATGTCCTAAAAGAAGGTCACGGATCTTGGCGAACTCATGCAGACGTCCTTTTATAAAGGGCCCAAACTTCACGGCTTTTAGGTGACCTC
>JBGSNK010000089.1:0-23238 GCA_041739665.1 Bdellovibrionales bacterium | reverse complement strand
GAGTTGGCTTTCTTACAATGCCAATAGGTAATGTTTTGCGACTTTGGACAACTGCTTTCTCCCTGAGTCTTGCCACAAAGTCTCTTTATCTTGTGACGGAGGACACAGTTGTTGTCAGCTTGATCGGAACTTATAGAAGCTAGCTCTCGCCCTTCTACTGGAAATAGAACCTGAGCTTGATGGGGTTGACTAGATTCGGAGAACTCTTTACCTAAGGTCAGTTGCAAGAAAGCCGGTAAAGCAAAAACTAGAAACACAGCCAAAATAAAAAAAAATTCTTTGTATCTGTGATATCCCAAGGTCTTGGCTCCTTTTGAGTGCAGACCTCTATCGGACATTTAGGAATTTTTATTAAGCCTTTGCCCCATTAGGACTTCGCGACGGGACATATGTTGAAAACCCCAACTCTTTTCAAAGAGAAGAACAACAGTGCTCCCCAAATTAAAGACTCCAAACTCCTCTCCAACCTTCAGGCGTCTAGGATCTGAATACTGTCTGAAAACCGCTTCTTTTTTTCCAGGAATATTGGTGTGAATATTGGGGTCAAACGAAAAACTCATAGAACCCACATTTGTCGCACCCACCATCACAAGAATCACTTTTCCCATCGGAGTAGTGAGACCAGTGGCCACCCGTTCGTTAACTGCATAAAGGCTCTCAATATTCTTCACACTCCATGAGTTCACAGGCCAAAGTTCACCGGGAACCAGAAACGACCACTCTACAATGCCACTTACAGGTGAGTGCACACGATGGTAGTTATGAGGAGCCAAATAATAAGTAAAAAAAGAGCCGTCCAAGAAATTTTCAGACCATGGATTGTTGGGAATAAAATCTTTGAGGGTGTAGGACTTTCCCTTAGCCTGAATCAACTTTGTATTGTGCATTTTTCCCGACTCTATCAGAACACCATCACAGGGATGGACAACCTCACCCTCGATAGGACGAACACCTTGCTTCAGACGGCGAACAAAAAACTCTGACAAAGAGGGATACTGATCCAAAGGTTTTTCAATTTCATCAAGATTGATCTTGTAGTGCTGAGCAAAGTGTTTGATCAGCTTTTTATTAATCTGAGGTGGAGTTTGCCACTGCGCCAATACACCCAAATAATGACTCATCCATTTTTTTGGCAAGGGGCCTAAGACATGGTTATAAAAGAGATTGTTGAGCGTCATAGATGGCACCTCCATATTGGCATTTGGGAAAACCAATACATATATTTTTTTAGGAAAATGGGCTAGTGTGAATTATATGGGCAAGAAAATTGACAATATCAAGGTGGCAATTGACGAGGATCTCGAAGAGAAACTTAAACTTTTAGCACCCCACTATGCCCATTACAGGATTTTAAAAAAGTCCGTTGATGCCCGCACCAAACAAAAACTCCATTGGGTCTACAGTCTTGAAATCTTTGAGGAAAATGAAGCGCCGGCGGCTCTCTTTGAACTTCCCCCGTCCATCAAAAGCCAAGAGCGCCCTCTTGTGATTGGCAGTGGACCAGCCGGTCTTTTCGCAGCCCTTCGACTCGCCGAGCGCGGCGTCCCTTGTGATGTCTTTGAGAGAGGCTCCGAGAGTGGTCAACGTATCCTTGCCATCAATAAATACTGGCGCTACGGCCAACTCAACCCCGAGGATAATGTGTGCTTTGGAGAAGGGGGAGCGGGACTTTATTCCGACGGTAAATTAATAACTCGAATTAAATCCCCACACATCCCCTATGTGATGGGACGTTTGGTAGATTTTGGTGCTCCCGAAGAAGTCGCTTTCTTAGCCAACCCACATATTGGATCTAATAAGATTCGCCGCTTGATTCCAAGGCTGCGCGCCCGTCTCATAGAATTAGGGTGCCACGTGCACTTCAACACTAAAGTCGAAGAACTCTTGATGGAAAATAATCAGGTCGTCGGTTTAAAAACAAAAGAGGGGCAAACCTACCGCTCCCCCTACCTAATTCTGGCCACCGGCCACTCCGCAGAAGATATGTTCCATCACCTGCAGGATTTAGGGGTTGCGATGGAGGGAAAATCTTTTGCCATGGGCCTGCGTGTTGAACATCCCCAAGGTTGGGTCAATCAAACCCAGTATCGCGAATTTTCTGAACACCCTGAGCTTGGGGCAGCCAATTACAAACTCACCTATCACAACCACCGCGAAGACGTCGGGGTTTATTCTTTTTGCATGTGTCCAGGGGGCTATGTTCTTTCAAGCGGAACCGAAGCAGATGGGGTTGTGAGCAATGGGATGAGTAACTTTCATCGCAACTCACCCTATGCCAATGCGGCTATCGTCGTAACTGTGGATCACGACAAACTTTTTGGTGAAGACCTGATGGGTGGCTTAAAAATGCGACGCCAACTGGAGCAACGCGCTTATCAAATGGTTCAAGAAAAAAACGAGGGTCACAAACTCCCCGCTCAAAGCTTGATCGACTTTCTCATTGCCAAGGAGACCAAGCAAACTCTCAAAGGGTCTTCGCCCTCGGGCCTGTCTAGCGTTCGCCTGGATCAACTGTTTGACGAAAAAATTTATTTACATCTGTGTGAAGCTTTTGAACGCTTTCAACACAAGATGGAGGGTTTTATAAGCCCAGAGGCAACCCTTTACGGCGTTGAAAGTCGGACCTCTTGCCCTGTTCGAATTTGTCGCGACAAGGAAAGTCTTGAGTCCTCTAGCCATAAAGGACTCTTCCCCTGCGGAGAAGGGGCTGGTTTTGCTGGTGGCATCACGAGTGCCGCCTGTGACGGAGTGCGTGTGGCCGATTCGATTGTGGCCCAATTGAGCTCTTGCAGCACAGTGGCTGGCGCCAGCCACTGAGCCCCTTGACCCCTTTGCCCATTAATTCTAGAGTCTTTAACGAATTCAACCACATGACTTAAATTCTTCAAGGAGTTCTTATGCGTATTCTCACCTTTATAGCCACCCTATCTCTTATTCAAGCCGCGATAAGCAACGATATCTCATTAACGGTCGATCAGTATGACGACATTCGCCAACGGGCTTTTATTAATGTTTTAGACACCACCCAAGTCCCCATGGGTACTAAGTTCCGAGTGCATGGGAAAACTGGCACATGTGAAATTCGCGTGATTGAACGAATTAACAATCATCTTGTCGGCGAAACCACCGGTTGTGGCGGCGGCGTCCTTAACCCTGGAATGAACTTAGCTTACTCTGAACCCAACCCCTGGGATCGCCCCACTTTTGAACCAGCCCCTTACCAAACTGCAACGGAATACTCCTCTCCAGGTCTCATGGCCGAAATTTTAGATCGCACTAGTGTTTTTGTTGGACACAACTTTTCTCGCCAAATGGAAGGCAACGTATACAGCGATGGCAGCGTTCGAGACTTGCGCGGTGGAACGGCTCTTTCATTAGGGGTCAAAGGTCGTGTTTATGACTTCACCGATCGCATCAACTTGGCTGTTGAACTTGGTTATGAAAGTCCACGCACTCTAGACACTGAAACTGTAAACAACAATGGAACACTTATCGATCAAGGAACTCTCGGCTACTCTCCCCGTTTGTCACTCTGGAGCCTAGCCGTACAAGGGGAAGCTCGCATCATGGACGGCATGAATGGATTTCTTGGTGCCAATTTGTCCTTTCCAACATTGCGTAACAGTCCCTTTAGCATTGGATCTGGTATTGGCTTTCAAGGTGGAGCCAACTATCAGATCTGGGAATCCATCGCCATTGAAGGCCTGGTTAAAATCAGCAATATGAACTTCAGAAACGACTTGAATCAGGATATTAATGTGAGCTTAGCAGGATTTGAACTGCGCGGCCGTTATTCCTTCTAAGCATTTACACTGGGCTGCAATTTTTGCGGCCCTTTTAGAGCGCCTCTTATCGGCCCTCAATATCACTTTGTTTTTATTTTTTTGATTCCCTCAGGCAGAAAGAGTCTGATATGATTTTATACTTCAACTTAAGGAAAAAAGTGATTAACTCTATTAAAGAAAATTTTTAAACAGAACACAAAGTGAGCCCATCACTATAGACAAGCTGCGAGTGCTAATTGATCAAAAGTTCACTAATGTCGATTCTCCCATGCAACTTTCTGATAAGCATGTTGTGAATTGCAAACTAAGATCAAATCGCGTTTCTTTACTAGATGAACTTCCCAAAAATAGCCATTGTGCGGAAGTCGGCGTATTGTTTGGTCAGTTTTCAACAGAGATCGTTCGCGTGACTCAACCGCAAAAATTTCATCTTTTTGATATAAATAATGAATTCCTGAAGTGTAGCGTGGAACAAATACGTAAAATGGACTCTAACGTCGACATTGAAGTCCACTTGGGTGAAAGTAAACAAACACTCTCCAAAATCCCCTCCCAGAGTTTGGACTGGATTTATCTAGATGCCGACCACTCTTATGAGGCGGTTTGGGCCGAGCTTCAAGAGGCTAGAAGGATCGTAAAGACAGATGGCTACATCATTCTTAACGACTATATAATGTATGACCATATCAATAGAGATAACTATGGAGTGGTTAAAGCGGCCAATCAGTTTTGTATCGAATACAACTATGAACTTATTTTTTTTGCACTCAACAACCATATGTTTTGCGACATCGCTATCAAAAAAATATTGGATTAATTTATTCCATTAATTATTCCGACAAGATAATAAAAAGGCAAATACCCTACTGTGGGCTTCTAAACTAAAAGCAAGAATAAATCCTGTTGCTCACGACTTCTTTAGAAATAAGAACTTTGAGTAGAGATTCATGAACGCAACACAAAGCAAACCAACAAATAATCCTATAATAAGGTTTTGCAAATACTCATTGGTAAAATGAGGAAAATGGAAAATATGCCCCACAATGCCGCCCCCAACCAGAAGCATGGCTAGAGTGCCAACAATCCCTAGCCCCTTCATTGTGTAGGGCATCGAATTGACAAAAATCATTCCTATTTTTGGCAAATCTTTTTTTACTAAATAAAGGCCCATATCATCTATCTTCACAATTACCGCCACCAAACCATAGATGATTATTGAGGCAGCTAAGCCCACCGCAGAGAGGGTTAGTAACTGAACAAAAAAACTTCCAATCAAAACGCTCTTAGCAAGAACAATAATTTCGATTGAAAGAATAAGATCCGTCCGTACGGCACCTTTGATTTTCTCTTTCTCAGAAAGCGAACTATGAGTTTTCTTTATCTTCTCTTTAGAATGAAAGACTTTCTCTAGAATTTTATGAACACCTTCATAAGACAAATAAAGCCCCCCCACGAGCAGGATCACACTCAGGAGCGGAGGGAACACGGCCATCAAAAAGAACACGCCAGCTATACAATAGATTTTGTTGAATAGAGAGCCAATAAAGATAGAGCGAACGATGGGAAGTTCACGATCGGGGTTAACTCCATCGACAACACCGGCATTAACAGCTAAATCATCTGACATAATCGCGCTGGTTTTCTGCAGCGCCATTTTGCTCATAACCGAGACATCGTCTAAGGTTGTCGCAATATCGTCTAGGAGAGAGAGTAGGCTAAACATATTTCCATACTAGAGTTGTTTGAAATGAAGAACAATCCTACTTTTTGGAAGTATTTCAACTTCCAATATGGGGTGTGATTTTTGTACTCTGAGCCATGCATTATGTTACACACAGACAGCTCATTTTTAATGCATGTTATTTCTAATAAATACAGCTAGTATAGAGTAATCGGATAATGGCTTATGAGATTGGTAACTAAAAAATATTCCACATTTTTTATAGCCTTAGCTGGCCTTACATTTCCGTTAGCCCTTTATTACAACTCCCCCACTCTCCTCCATGCCGATCTCTTAGGGTTTCACTTCGCAGTTCTGTTCTTTTTCCTTTTGGTTTTTCAATATGATAAGTACAGACTGCTACGGAAGTTAGAGCAAGCGAACCAACAAACTGATGAGTCCAAACAACTTATTGAAAAAGCACATCTGACCAATATCCAAGTGGCACATGACCTGACTGCGATAACCACGTCGATTAAGACTGTTGCCGATAAAATTAAATATGAAGAACCTAAGCTTCACTATCTCCTGGAACAATCCTTGGAAAGTTTAACCTCGATTTGTGCGAATCTTTTGAATGTCCATAAACAGGTCAAGCAAGAAGTCGAAGCTGATTTTTTTGATCTTGAAAACAATATCTCTCAACTTGTGAATGAAAAGCGCCATGAGTACAAGCACATCAAACATTTTTTTATTTACTATCGCATGACAGCCCCCCTCCCCCATGAAGTGAGGATTTCAAAAACGGACTTCTATCGCATTTTTTCAAATATCGTGAACAACAGCATTGAGGCCATGGAGCAAAATCAAGAAAAAAGAATCAAAATCGTGATCGATCCTAGAGACGAGAATGTCCACGTCCTGTTCACCGACAACGGCAAGGGTATTCCCAGAGACCAACAGGACTCTGTTTTCATGGAAAATGTCTCCTTTAAGAAAAATGGCACTGGCTTAGGTTTAAGCTACAGTCGTCAAACAGCTGAAAAGTGGGGCGGCCAACTGACAATAAAAAGCAGCGGTCCCGAAGGCACCACTCTTCTTCTCAGCCTTCCCTATAACTCTTAAGACTAGTATGGATTCACTGCAGAAAGGGTGACCTTACAACAAGTTGAGTGGCTTAATTGAACAGATTAGGCGATTCGATAAGGTATGATTTTAAGCTTATGGTAAATTAGGGCTCAATTGAGGCTTTGGAGCTAAATCCCGATGTTTATGATTCACGATCAAGGTTTTGTTCTCAAGACAGAGATCGGGTTCAAGCTTGATTTGAAAACCATCCACAGCTTGAATTTCTTGCAGACCGTCGACATGCATTCTTTTACTTTGAAACTCAGGCAATTTCTTCGCCTTTACACGAGCTTCTTCAAAACTTTCGGCCGCAACAAAAAAATTTACATGACTCTCGTAAAGCCCATCACAGACAGCTGGGTCGTAAAAACCACAATGAACAAGGTAGAGCTTCACAGTTCGCTGTCCTTCATTCGTTCTTCTAAGTTGTCTTCATCACTCTCGTCCATCAAACTGGTCGTCGTCGTCGTCTCTGAATCAATCGAGTCGTCTTCGGTTTCAGCTTCTAATTTGGCTTCTGCTTGATCTTGATCTTCTGGTTGTTGTGCTTCAGCTTCCGCTGCGGCGGCGCTCAGTTGCTCTTCATAGCGAGCCAGCCAACGGATCTCTTTCTCTTCGACGTTCTCGCCCACATCGAGAGCTTCACGAATATCCTGAGCGCGATCGCGATCGCGCTTTTCTTTTTGACGGAGCTTTTCTTGCTCAAAGAATTCTGAAGAAGTGTCGATATCTCCAAGGGTTTCCTCGATTTTCAGCAGCTCTTCTTCGTTTTCAGAGTAATTACCCTCATAGTTCTCGGACATATCTTGAGTCACATCACTGAGTCTCTCATCGTCCTCTTCGGCTCCGATACCATCAGGCAAGAGTTGATCGATTTCGTCCAAAGAAGGAAGTTCGCGCAAATTACGCAAACCAAATATCTCTAAAAATTTACGAGTGGTTCCATACTGCATGGGTTTACCAGGCAGTTCACTTTTGCCCTGGAAACACACCAAGCCTTTTTCCATTAAGGCGCGCACGAGATGTCCAGACTCCACTCCACGGATCTCATCCACTTCGCTTTTCACCATGGGCTGTTTGTAGGCTATAATCGAAAGAACTTCCAAGGCAGGCCCCGATAATTTGAAGGGACGCGCTTTTGCCAGACGACGTAAAAAATCCATATTGTCGACTTTGGTGCGTAGCTGCCAACCACCATTAATCTCTTCTAGACTCACCCCACGTGCAGGGTCCGCATAAACAGTTTGCATATGCTCAAGGGCTTTTTTGATATCTTTACTATTAAAATTGGTGCCATGGAAAACAGTTTTAAATGTCCCCAATCCCATGGGCCGGTCAGTAGAAAATAATAGACTCTCTATGATCGAAAGGGCTTGATTTTGATCAATGAACTCGGCTTCCTCTTGGGACTCTTCCTCAAAAAGAGCTTCTTGAGAATCGTCTGAGGCTAGTGACTCCCTAACATTTTGCATCTCATCCTCGTCACTTTCATCTGCAGTTTCAATGAAGTTCATATTGCGAGAGGAGAGTTCAACATTTTCGAGGGCTCGTTCAAGAGGACTCTTCTCTACAGAGTCATTAGCTTCGTCTTCAAAATTGCGATCTAAGTCTTTGTCTGGATCGATGTTGCTCATCACGCATCTCCCTCAATATTTAAATCTTGTTCGGCTTGGGCGATATCCTCGTCGGTGGCCATTGTTTCGTCATTGTCGTTACTACTGTCAGAGCTGAATGGGTCTTTGACCTCAAATGGAAAAGACGCTTGTTCTTCGGACTCATTATCTGAGGATTCATGGTCTGTGAATCTATTGGCCGCAAGACTTTCTTCTTCCTCGTCGGCGTCCTCTTGGGCGTCACTGATGAGTTTGTCGGCGAGACCTTCAGACATCTGGGAGTCATACTCTTCCACACGACCAACCACGTCGCCATCAATGGTACGCTTGGCCGTCAGATATATGTCGCCATAGACTTCAGCTTGATAAACGCTGACATAACCCATTTTGCCTAATTCTAAACAAGATAAAAAGGTGATCAGAAGTTCAGACTTCATCTCTTCCATGCTGGTGACTAAGTCTTGTAAAATAACTCTTTGCCCAACCACAAAGCGATCTTTGATTTCCAATATTCGCCCGGCAATGGAGCGAGACTTACGTGCCACACGATGAATGGCTCTTTTCATTCTGCGAATGGATTTTCTATACAGGCCAATCATGGCAAACAAACCACCCTCGTCCAAAATAATTTCGCCTTCTTCTTCGCTGTGAAGTGCTTCGGTCTTACCGCGACGAAAAACATCGCGACCCAATAAAGGGCGCTCGTAAAGTTTTTTGGACGCCTCTTGGTAGCGCTGATACTCGATCAGTTTTTGCACCAATTCTTTGCGAGGATCATCGCTGACTTCTTCGTCTTCACCGATTTCGTTGTGATTGGGCAAAAGCATCTTGGATTTGATTTGAATCAGAGTGGCCGCCATGGCAATAAAATCGCCCGCCACTTCAAGATCAAACTCTTTCATTTTTTTGATGTACTCAAGGTACTGAGAAGTGATCAGGTGGACATCGATATCAAAGATATCCATTTCTTCTTTGCGTATTAAAAAAAGTAACAGACCCAGTGGGCCCTCGAACTGAGGGATATGAATAGAAAGACTCAAATGACCCCCGATTCAATGAAGTTCAGGGAAGAGTTTATTAAATATTGTGCTGGAATCAACATAAAGCGCAAGCCCCCAAAAATGATCAAAAACAGCAACACCATGTTGAGCTGATATTGATGATCCTCCAACCAGCGGTTGGCGTTGTATGGCAAAAAGCGCTCCACAATTTTACCACCGTCTAAAGGATGGAGGGGCAAGAGGTTAAAAATAGCCAGAAAGATATTGATGTACAAAAACATAACCAGCATTTGCCCAAGAGCCGTGCCTCTTGTGACTCCCATAAATCGATAGAGAAAATAAAACGAGATCACACCCACAACAAATAAGAGAATGTTGGACATGGGACCAGCTAAAGCCACCCAAAACATATCATTTTTTGGGTCTTTTAAATTGCGAGGATTCACTGGAACGGGCTTGGCCCAGCCAAAAAGAGGAAGTTGAAAAATAATCGCCATGATCGGAAGCCCCACAGTCCCAATCCAATCTACGTGGGCCAATGGATTCAGCGTCAGGCGGCCCATCATCTCGGCGGTATTGTCACCACGCATTTTTGCCACAAAACCGTGGGCGAACTCGTGAAAACAGAGTGCAAAAAGAAAGGGAACAAAAAAAAGGCCAACTTTGACGGCTAACTCCAACGGATCCATATAAAAACTCTAGCCCAAAGGTCTAGGGCTGTCCACCGAGATGAGTCGATTCTTTAGTCTGGATGACAAAGAAAAGAGTAAAATAATTTCAAGCCTTTAACGTATTGCATTACAATGGTGGGTGTGCGATCTTTGCAACTTTTAATTTTCACTCTTTTGGCCTCTCCAAATCTGCTTGCCGCTTACGCAAATTTTAATAGTGTGCTGATTGGAGAGCAGGCCTCCGGGATGGGTGGCGCCTATACAGCCATGAGTGGCGACTCGTCTTCGTCTGGTTTCTACAATCCTGCCTCTCTTGTAAAACTGACCGGTGCAGACATTAGTGCTTCGGTCACTGTCTTTAAGAAATTTGACACCGCCTACGGGGCAAACGACAATTTGGTCGATGCTGGCGAAAGGGTCAACCGTGGTTTTTTTAGAACCATTCCATCAGCAGTCGGAAATGTTTACCGTTGGAAAAAGTGGGCCTTTGGCTTTAGTTTGATTGTTCCCGACTATGATTTCTTTTCTGGGAATATTGCAAACACCCCCACCACCCAATCTTTTTTAAACTACACTGATGAGTCTCTGTGGAATGGAATTGTGGGCTCTTACAAAGCCAGCCCGAACGAAAGCTTTGGCCTTTCGATTTATTATACGGCACGCAGCTTGATTCGCTCTTCTTTAGATCGACAGGTGATCTCACCCTCCCATGAAATCATCACAACTGAAGAGAAAAGTATCAATCACAACGCTATTGTGGTGATTTTAGGTTACCTCTGGGAAATCAATGAAAAGTGGAGCTTTGGTGCTTCTGTACGCCCACCAGGAATGAATATTCACGGGGAGGGCTCTTACTACTTGGCGGTGACTGACACGAATAATCTGCCCAGCCAAATTGATAAAACTATCAACACCAGCGCTTCTACTTACATACCACCTCGCTACGCTCTGGGGTTTGTTTACAAGCCAACTTCTCGCCTCACTTTATCAATGGATGGAGTTTATTTTAGTGGTCACAGCTATCGAGATATGGATTTGATCGAAGCCTCAGATCTTATCACCCACCAAGACACTTTTAACTTTGCTATTGGAATGCAGTATTATTTTGAACAGCCTAAAATGGCTTGGCGATTTGGCTTGTTCACAAACCACTCGTCCCACCCCACTCCTTATGACAACCCCACTGAGCGAGTGCCAGAGTCTTTGGATATGTATGGATTCTCCAGCAACTTATCTTTTTATTCGACCGAGCACTCAAGGTACACACTGGGGGGATATTACTCGGGCGGCAATGGTTATTCTGTCCAGAGAACAGGCAACGGCTTTGCGAGACTCGAGAAAAGCCACCATATCTTCACCTTGCTCATCAGCACATCCTATCAATTCTAAAAAATACAAAAAATCTGGCACAAGATATGCTCTATGTTGAGCCTTGAGCAGCCATCTCCACAGTAGGGCAGTTGGTCTCCTCGAGGGAAACATATTGTTACACACCATAAATAAGGAGGGTTAAGTGTCATTAATGGTTCGAACAAATAAAAACATAGGTCGCCCGGACCTAAAAGAGTATTGGTCTAAAGATTTGGATAGCGTTTTCTTAGATGCCATGAAGCGTATGGGATTTACCAACGGTGAAATGAGCACCACAAATTTTGGGCAATGGGCTCCAAAAGTGGACATAAGTGAAACAGATAAAGAAATACGAGTGCACGCAGACCTGCCAGGACTTTCCCATGATGATATCGAGGTCACCTTTCAAGATAACACCCTCACTATTAGGGGCGAAAGAGAGCTTAGAAAGGAGGATGAAAAAGAAGACTACTACTGTATTGAAACCTCCTATGGACACTTTCAGAGAAGCATTCCATTTGATGTTAAAATAAATCGTGACAAGATCAAGGCCGACTTTAAACACGGGGTCCTCAATATCACTATGGCCAAGGCTGAAGATGTCGTGAGCAACACCCGAAAAATAAAAATCAACTAGGGGTTTCAGTCGACTCAAAGAGTCCGAAACGCCCTTAAGGGGCCAGGTCACACCAACCTGGCCCTTCAATTTTTCTCCTATCTACGTGGATGCAGACCGAATTGACTTTTCTCCCTCTCGGTCTATAAATATTTCTATCCAAAGGAGACAATATGATACCTCAAGCCCTAACGACATGGTCAGATGATGAAAACGCGTTCCGAATGGCGATCCGCGAGTTTGCCGAGTCCGTCATCAAACCAAAAGTTCACGAGATGGACAAAAACCAACAGATGGATCCAGAGGTGGTCAGACAGCTCTTTGAAATGGGTTTAATGGGAATCGAAACACCCGAAAAATATGGCGGGGCTGCCAGCTCCTTTACTATGGCATGTATTGCTATCGAAGAGCTAGCTCGAATCGACGGATCGGTCAGTGTTCTGTGTGATGTTCAAAATACATTGGTGACAAATGCCTTTCTCAATTATTCAAGTGATGAGCTCAAGGAAAAATACCTGCCTCTTCTAGCGAGTGAATGGGTGGGAGCTTATGCGCTTTCTGAAAGCAGTTCGGGTTCTGATGCTTTTGCCTTAGGTCTGAAGGCTGAAGAAAAGGGAGACAAATACGTCCTCAATGGACACAAACTTTGGATCACAAATGGTAAAGAAGCTAGTGTGTTTCTTGTTTTTGCAAATATCAACCCTGCGTTGGGCTACAAAGGTATCACTGGCTTTGTAATAGAAAAAGATTTTCCTGGTTTTACTGTTGGTAAAAAAGAAGACAAGCTGGGTATTCGCGCAAGCTCCACATGTGAACTTCTTTTTGAAAACTGCGAAGTCCCCAAGAGTCAAGTGATTGGCGAAGTGGGCAAGGGTTATAAGATCGCCATTGAAACTTTGAATGAAGGACGTATCGGAATTGGTGCTCAAATGGTCGGTATCGCCCAAGGCGCCTACGAAGCCGCTCTCAACTATGTTCAAGGTCGAGAACAGTTCGGTAAACCTCTTTCCAGTTTTCAAGGCATTCAATTTCAACTAGCTGAAATGCGCGTGGAATTGGAAGCTGCGAAGTTGATGGTCTACAATGCGGCTCGCCTCAAAGACTCTAACCAGAGTTTTGTCAAAGAGGCGGCCATGGCCAAGCTTTATTCTTCCAAAGCCGCTGAAAAAATCACCTCTATGGCGATTGATCTTTTTGGTGGTAACGGCTTCACGACCGAGTATCCGGTTGAAAAATATTGGCGCGACGCCAAGATTGGCCAAATTTACGAAGGAACTAGCAATATGCAAAAACAAACCATTGCCAAGATGGAGCTTTCTTAAGCTCCATCTACAAACAAAGGCAAAGCAACGTCTTGGAATCTTAAGCCCCGTTTTTCACGGGCTTAAACAAGTCTTGAAAATACATATCCAACAGACTTTCCAAACGGTGGCGATGCCATGGATAAAAAGGGTCCATGAGATCTTCATCGTTGTCCATCATCCTATGTGTGGAATCACTTTCACAAATTTTAAATCGAGTGCCACAATCATAGTTGAAGGGATTGTGAAGATGAATCATTTCATCTAAATCTGAATAATACTCTGGTGCAAACATAGTGACCTCCCATTAAGTTTTGTCATCTTGCAAACTTCTAATTAGCAATCGCAATGCCAACCGATTAATGAGCTTAATAGGTATGAACTCAAAACTAGCCAATGACTGAGACCTGACGTTTCACTCAGCTCATGAGTGTAACAATCTGTTCCACCATCTTCGTTTGCCCCCAGTATTAACGGCAACCTCTGCAACTGAAGATTTGAACATCTGCCGTTAAAACTAAGGTCGTTCCTCAGATTTTATGTTACGTTTTCTTATGCCGTCTTTTTATCAAAATTCTTTTCAAGAACTCAGTCAACTGTGCGAACAAGAAGACCTAGGATCCCGATCGGCAAGTTTGCTTTTTAACTGGCATTATAAGAAAAACCAAAGTGACCCGTGCACCCTCAGCGCTCTCCCCCAACGGGCCAAAGCCTATTGCCTTTCAAAGCTTAGCTTTCAACGGCCTCAGCTCCATCAAGTTCAAGAGTCAGAGGATCGCACTGTAAAATTTCGTTTTCAAATGGAAGATGGCTTCGATGTGGAAACTGTCCTCATCCCCTTTCATAACAAATACACCATTTGTCTTTCTTCCCAAGTGGGCTGTGCCATGAACTGCTCTTTTTGTTTTACTGGCAAGCAGGGTTTTGCCAGGCACCTGAAAACCGAAGAAATCATCGGCCAAATTTTGGCGGCCAAAAGTTGGCTAACCAAGCACCGCCCCGCTGACGACCGCATCTTAAACGTGGTGTTTATGGGCCAGGGAGAACCCCTTCATAACTTTGATGCTGTCCAAAAAGCCGTTGAGATTTTAATTTCCCAGCATGGTTTGAGCCTTGCTGTTCACAAGATCACGATTTCAACCGCAGGTTATTTGCCAGGCTTAAAGCGTTGGGCCAAAGAAATGCCCAATGTGAATTTAGCTTTATCTCTGCACTCGCCTTTTCCAGAAAAGCGCCAAGCCTTAATCCCCATCGACAAAGTTTATCCCCTTGATGAAGTCATGGAGACTATTGACACCATTCCTTTGGATGACAAACGCTTTGTCACTTACGAGTATTTACTTATCAAAGGTGTCAACGATGGTCCCGATGACGCCAAAGCCACTGGCCAATTGCTGCAAGGAAAAAAAGCCTATTTGAATCTCATTCCATTTAACCCTTTTCCCGGAACACCTTATCAACGCCCCGATGAAACCAGCCTTTTAAAATTTAAGAACATCGCCGAAGAGTACGGAGTGATCGTCACCTTACGAACGACAAAAGGCGATGAAATCCTAGCCGCCTGCGGCCAACTCCACTCTCCTAAAACAATTTAAACATGTCTTAATGTTTTCAAATCAACTCAACTCAACTCAACCGTCATATCTCGACGATCAACTCAATAATTATTTTAACCAACTTACAACTTACAACTTACAACTTACAACTCTCAAAGCTCAAAGCTCAAAGCTCAAAGCTCAAAGCACAGGGCACAGGGCACAGGGCACAAGCAATAAATTGGCTTGTCTTAACTAAAGGCAAGCGGAAGCTGCCAGTTACTTTGTTTTCCTGATGTGAAGAGTGCAAATTTTCAAGATTGAGTGCCTCCTGCCAGATCTATTCCCCTTGTTTACCTGAACCTGGTTATGAAATTCAATTCCACTTTCGTTTCCTGAGTCTGGTTATGAAAATCTATTTCCCAATCTTTTATGTAAGCCTGGCAAATAAACTCTATTTCTCATTTGCCTAGTTGAGCTGATAAATAAACTCTATTTCACGTTTAGTTGAGTCTGGTTACGAAATTTTATTTTCCTATCGTTTACCTTAACCTGATTATGAAAAATCTTTGCAACCCCTCAGAAGGTCAGCCTGCATCAAACTCGATTTTTTATAATGACAAATTGACTTTTTGAATTCGTATATTTATACTCGCAACACTTATTTGCGAGATTTAAATTTATGAATTTAATTTTATAACTTTAGGTTATGTAAATTACGGGAAAGGCATTCATGGACATTCAAAACTTAACGGATAAACAACTTCATCAAAACTTATTAACTCTCAAGTCCAAAGAGGCACATATTCTGGCCAGTATTGTCTCGCATCTCGAAGAGGTTTATCGACGTCGACTTTTTGCCGATTACAAATGCTCCTCGATCTATGATTACTGTATTCGCATCTTAGGTTATTCTAATGGGGACGCTCATAAAAAGATCAGCGCTTGCAAACTGGCCTCGCGTTGTGAAGGGGTAAAAGCTTCTATTGCTAGTGGCGAGCTCAGTCTATCAAACGCCGCCTCAGTGCAAGTCTTTCTCAATCAAAGTGCTAAGTCTCATGGATCAATTCCGCGCCCTCTTTCAAAAAATGTGAAGCCGTTTGAGGAGAAGCTATCCCTTGAGCCCCGTCATAATCACTCTACACTGGGACCCGTATGGCTTAAGCTGAATCCACAGCAAATCATTGAACGAGTCAAAAATAAGACCACTCGAGAGTGTGAGCTTGAATTAGAAAAAATTGCGAGCGAAAACCAAATCAAGCTCGCGGAAAAAAAGCCCAGCAAACGTAATTTTGGGGATAAAACACTCTTGAAGGTTTATTTGGATTGCGAGAAACTTCAACTTTTAAAATCAAGACTGAATATCCACTGCGAGCAGAAGTTGCTTCAAGTCCTCATGGAAGAAAAGTTGAAAGCAACAGAACCTCAAACAGAAATAAAACCAAAAGTTAGAAAGCTACCCAGCAAAAAGCCCCGAAGTCTAAGCCCCTCTCTAAGAGCCACCGTCTTTAAAAGGGCACAAAAAAAGTGTGAAAACTGTGGCTCAAAGCACAGTCTTCAGATCGATCATAAAGTGAGTGTGGCCCGCGGGGGGGGCAACAATGTGGAGAATCTAAGAATCCTGTGCCGACCGTGCAACCAAAGAGCCGCCATTGACCAATTGGGCTTGGCAGTGATGGACAAGTTCCTCAACAAAAAACATCAACAACCTGCGCTCACCCTCTGAGGGGGTGGCTACGCTTATTCGAATAAAGACCTTTCGGAGTTCTTATGAAATAATTAGCAGCCCGAAAGATAACTCTACTACTGAACCTTTTACACGATCTATATGCCAGAGCCCCCTCGGCGTGCTAGGCTCTCTACAATATCAATTTCAGGAGAAAAATTATGAGCACTGCCACAACTAAGACTCTATTTACTCTCGGATTAATATTTTTTGGATTATCTGGTCATGCATCCAATCAAAGTTTGGCCCTTATAGGAAAATGTCACTATTTTGATGGTGATAATGATGATTCAACATTAGCTGCGCAAAATATCTTACCGGGCAGGCCATTTCTGTATCTTTATACAGATCAAGACGAAAATCTTTTTGTAATTCATTCTATTGCAAATAAGTTAGAACCTCTAAACAATAAGACTGCCGACTTAGCTGGGGAACTTGAACCCATACAGACATTAGGAGGATCGTCTTTGAACGATGTGCAATGGCGGCAACTTAACCTTGTTAGTAGAAAGCTTGTCACAAATGATATCAGTTTAAGCTTAGTTGGGACTGGAGCTGTTCGTATGGCGGTTGGACGTCCAACTAACCTTTCAAATCAACAATATCCATATTGTATTGTATTTGAATGATTTTTATAGATTTGCAGGTCAAGGCTAGATAGGCTTGAAAAGAGATTTTTTAAAATATATCGCTTGTGCCTCTGCACCCGTCTGCTTACACTATTTAAAAAGAATTGAGGTTTTAATTGGGCAGATTGGGAAATTTAGCTTTTAAAGTAGTCTTGCTACTTAGCTTCTCTTCTCAAGCTATTGGCGTTGAAAAGCGAGGCAAAATGAAGAGCATATCAGCAAAAGATATAAAAACGATACAGCATCTCGTGACAGGTCGGATGGAATCGGACATGACTCTTGAATTAGAGACACTAACCGTCTCTGGAGTCATTAATAAGCAAAAGGCTGAGACTAAAGTGAGCCCTAAGGCTCTCTATAATTTCTTAGCTTTTATTGAGAAACTGAAACTAGAAGAAAAGACAGTGATTCCAGGAAAGCCGCCTCGTGGGTCTACGAAGTTTAACATCACTTATAAGGATGGAAGCTCCATCACTCTTGGGATGAATTTGAATGAGCCCAATCTAACATATTATGAGTTGAGTACAGAAGAGTTTGCAGAGTTCATGGAGCTTTGGACGAGCATGTAACCACTTGCTTTGAAACCATGTCTTTTACAGGTTGCGGCGATATTGGCCGCCGACTTCGAACAAGGCTTGGGTCATTTGCTGGAGCGAGCAATATCGAGCAGCTTCCATGAGGGCGGCAAAAATATTTTCACCACCAAGGGCGGCTCGCTTGAGTTGGTCCAACTGCTGTTCAGCTGAGCTCTTGTTGGTTTCTTGGTAACTTCGCAGATTATTCAACTGCTGATTCTTTTCTTCCAACGAAGCACGCGCCATCTCGATGGATTCAGGCTGGTAACCCTCAATCATGGTTTTAGGGTTGATGAACTGATTGACCCCCACAATGGGCAGCTCGCCAGAGTGTTTAAGATGCTCGTAGTGCATGGACTCTTCTTGGATCTTACCACGTTGGTATTGGGTCTCCATAGCACCTAACACCCCACCACGCTCGCTGATTCGTGAGAACTCAGTCAAGATGGCTTCTTCCACAAGTTCAGTGAGCTCATTTAAAAAGTAGGAACCCTGATTGGAGTTTTCGTTTTTAGCCACACCAAACTCTTTGTTGATGATCATCTGAATAGCCATGGCTCGACGTACAGACTCTTCTGTGGGAGTTGTGATCGCCTCGTCGTAGGCATTGGTGTGAAGAGAGTTGCAGTTGTCGTAAAGAGCAAGCAGCGCTTGTAAAGTGGTGCGAATATCGTTGAAGTCGATTTCTTGGGCATGCAAAGAGCGACCCGAAGTCTGAATGTGATACTTTAACATTTGCGAGCGCGGACTGCCTTTGTAAAGATCGCGCATGGCCACCGCCCAAATGCGGCGGGCGACTCGCCCAATGACCGCGTATTCAGGGTCCATCCCGTTGCTAAAGAAAAAAGAAAGGTTGGGAGCAAAGTCGTCGATGTTCATGCCACGGGCCAAGTAATATTCTACAAAAGTAAAAGCGTTACTTAAAGTGAAGGCCACTTGGCTGATGGGGTTCGCACCCGCTTCGGCAATATGATAGCCCGAAATACTAACCGAGTAAAAATTCTTAATTTCGTTATCGGTGAAATACTGCTGAATGTCGCCCATCATCTTCAAGGCGAAATCGATAGAGAAAATGCAGGTATTCTGACCTTGGTCTTCTTTAAGAATATCGGCCTGAACTGTACCTCTTACACTTTGCAAGGCCTGCATTTTGATCTGTTGCCACTCATTTGAACTCAAATCACGCCCCAACTCTTTGGTCTTCTTATCTTTGAGCTGATCGATGGCTGTATTAAAAAAGAAGGCCAAGATCATGGGGGCTGGTCCGTTGATAGTCATG
The DNA here is from genome assembly GCA_041739665.1 of Bdellovibrionales bacterium. Classification (GTDB taxonomy): domain Bacteria; phylum Bdellovibrionota; class Bdellovibrionia; order Bdellovibrionales; family JAGQZY01; genus JAGQZY01. Next base: position 4,369 of record JBGSNK010000089.1, on the reverse strand, counting down.
CTCACCGATGTTGAAGGCGAGCACAAATCAAAACCAGCATAGAGCTTTTTCATATCGTCGAGGGTGCAAATGCTCACACCACTCTCACCCACTTTTCCAAAAATATCGGGACGTTGATGGGGGTCAAAACCGTAGAGAGTCACCGAATCAAAGGCGGTGGACAATCTTTTAGCGGGTGCCTCTTTGGACAAATAATGAAAACGTCTGTTGGTGCGCTCAGGTGTTCCTTCGCCAGCGAACATGCGAATGGGATCTTCGCCCACGCGCTTTAATGGAAACACTCCCGCTGTGTAAGGAAACTCACCAGGGACATTTTCAAGTCTTAGAAAACGCAAACGATCGCCCCAGTCGGTCAAGCGAGGTGGCACCACACGGCGAATACGCAGGCCACTGAGGCTGGTGTTAAAAAGGGGCTGACGAATGTCTTTACCACGCACATTGTAGGTGTACTCATCCTGGGCGTAGCTTTCGATCAGAGTATTCCAGTTGCGCAAATTTTCTAAATCTTGAACTGGCAAAGCTTTGACCAATTTAGCTTCTAAAGCCTCCTGGCCTGGCAGTTCGTCTTTTAATTGATAATAACTGCCAAGTTTGGATGCCCGTTGAGCCAGCTCTTCGCTCTCTTTTTTGTAATTGCGAACACATGTCACAATTTCAGCTAAATAATTTTGTCTGTCAGCGGGAATGATATGCTGCTTTTCGGCTCCTTGCATTTGGGGTTTTTGCTCATCGGACAAAGACCAAGAGAATTGGGAGTCCACCTCTGCAAGCTTATCGCTTAAGGCAAAAAACAAATCATTCACACCCTTGTCGTTAAACTGAGCAGCCTGGGTTAGGAAAACTGGAATTTGACTGTCTGGGGCCTCAAAAATTTTGCGCGATCTCTTAAATTGTTTGCGCACATCGCGAAGGGCATCTAGCGACCCGCGATGATCGGCTTTGTTGATAGCAATGAGGTCGGCAAAATCGATCATATCGATTTTTTCTAGTTGGGATTGGGCACCGAATTCGGAAGTCATCACATACAAACTCATATCGGAAACTTCAGTGATCGCCACATTGGCCTGACCAATTCCAGAGGTCTCGGCAATAACCAAATCAAAATCTTGAGTTTTTAAAAAGTCGAGAACTTTTGGTAAACTGCGTGCAATTTCACTACCAGAGCTGCGCGAGGCAATGGAGCGCATAAAGACACCTGGGCGTGAAAGTGAATTCATACGAATGCGATCACCCAGCAGAGAACCACCGGTCTTTCTTTTAGAGGGGTCTACACAAACAACCGCAATCTTAATATCCTTGTAGGAATTTAAAAGTCTTTGAATCAACTCATCAACAAGACTCGATTTTCCTGCGCCCCCAGTTCCAGTGACCCCTAAGACTTTTGGAGTCTTTGAACAATTTTGTTGGGACAAAACGTTTTCAACCGCAATCGGCATGGCTTTGTCTAAATCAAGAGCGTCTAAAGCCACACCCAAAAGGCGATGGGGTATATCTTCCCGGCCCTCTAGTGTTTCGTTAAAGGCGCCTGTGAGCTTGTCTTGCAGAGGATAGTCACAGCTTTCCATGATCAAGTTGATCATGCCATCAAGGCCGAGCTTGCGCCCATCATCGGGGTGAAAGATGTAATCAATGCCATAGGCCTCAAGCTCTTTTTTTTCATCGTGAACGATAACGCCACCACCACCGCCAAAAATTTTGACGTAATCCGCCCCGGCATGGCGCAGGAGGTCCTTCATATATTTGAAGTACTCCATATGCCCACCCTGGTAAGAGGACAGGCAAACCCCTTGTGCCCCTTCTTGTAGAGCGGCTGTGACTACTTCTAAAACACTGCGGTTGTGACCCAAGTGAATCACTTCAGCCCCTGCATCCTGTAACAAACGACGGATCATATTTATACTCGCATCGTGACCATCAAAAAGACTGGCGGCGGTTACAATGCGAACAGGATTTTTTAAGCGCGGGGTTTCAGCCATTTTTTATTTTCCTTTAAACAGAGGTTTTCTTTTTTCAATAAATGCGAGAGTTCCCTCTGAACAGTCTTCGCTATTAAAGAGATAAGCAAAAGCTTGTCGCTCGATATGCATGGCCTTCTCTGTGGCCACACCGTAGGTGGAGTTCACAGTCTTTTTAATGGCCGCCAATGCCAAAGGCGCTCTTTTGACTATCGTTTGGGCCACCTTTAAAGTTTCTTCCATCAAAGCTTCTGGGGAAAATACCCGGTTCACAAGTCCCATCTCAAAGGCTTCTTCAGCTGTGAACATAGCGCCAGTAAAAGTTAGCTCTTTGGCTCGCCCGGGGCCAATTCGGCGAGCGAGGCGCACACTGCCGCCAAAACCTGGCATCAAGCCAAGGGTGCACTCGGGCAAACCCATTTTAGCTTCGCTTGAGGCAAAAATAAAATCACAAGCCAAAGCCAGCTCTAATCCGCCGCCCAAGGCAAAGCCATTGATTGCCGCAATCACCGGAATATCTAAATCTTCCAATTGCATAAAAACTTTTTGTCCAAATCCGGCAAACTCAAGAGCACTCTTTGAGTCCAAAGAATGGATTTCTTTGATGTCGGCTCCGGCCACAAAGGCTTTATCGCCATCACCCGTGAGAACCAAAACTCGCAATTCGCTATCTTCCTTGATTTGATTCAACTGAGTTTGAAATTCTCTCAATACTTCACTGCTCAAGGCATTGAGTGCTTTGGGTTCTGAAATTTTTAAAATTGCAATGTTGTCTTGCTTTTCAAATTTAATAAAGTCCATTTGATCCTCGCCTTATCACTGTTACTTGTCTCTGTGACCAATCACTGTTGATAGTTGTAAAAACCACGGCCAGATTTGCGCCCAAGCCAGCCAGCTTCAACGTACTTTACCAATAAAGGGCAAGGTCTGTATTTGGTGTCCCCCAAGCCTTCATGCAGAACGTTCATAATCGCCAAGCAAGTATCCAAGCCAATAAAATCTGCCAAGGTTAAAGGACCCATCGGTTGATTGGTGCCAAGTTTCATAGCTGAATCAATGGCTTCGACCTGGGCAATTCCCTCATAAAGGGCATAAACAGCTTCGTTGATCATGGGCATAAGGATGCGGTTGACGATAAAGCCCGGCATATCACGTCCCTCGACAAAAACTTTGCCAAGGCTCTCTGTAGCCGCACGTACTTTTTGAAAAGTTTCATCGGAGGTTTGCAAACCGCGAATTCCCTCGACCAATGTCATAATGGGTACGGGATTCATAAAATGCATCCCCGCCACTTTTTCGGGTCTCTTAGTCACGCCGGCAATTTTAGTAATGGAAATCGAGGACGTGTTACTGCAAAGCAAAGCCTCTTTGGGTGCAACCTGATCCAACTTTTTGAAGATTTCTAATTTGAGATTGATATTCTCGGTAGCTGCCTCCACGATCAAATCACAACTTGCAAAAGCGTCCATGTCAGTTGAGACCTGAATACGTTCCATGATTTGAGTTTTCTGAGCCTCTGTCATTTTTTCTTTTTTGACCATGCGATCACAGCTTTGAGCGACTGTGGCCAGTCCCTTCTCTAAGGCGGATTCGCTGATGTCGACCATGATTACAGGTGTTTCAATGGCAGAGAACACTTGCGCAATACCATTTCCCATTTGCCCAGCGCCGACCACGCCCACTTTCTTTATTGTCATAATGTCCCCCTTTTCAATTCCTGTCAGTTGAGATGTAATGAAGGGGTTATAACGAAGGCTTAAGTCTTTGTAAACTCTTGAGAAGTGCAGAAAAACTAGCCTTGATAGGTGGCCTCTGACACCCCACAATAGAAAGGGATGTGGTTCTTGATTTCAAAGCTTTGGCTCTTAGGTCTTTTCGCGCTCTCAGAGCCCTCTTCCGTGTATCTGAAGCCCAATCACCCAGCGGCCACCGGCCACTTCCACAAAAAATTGCTTTTAGAAAAATTGGCGGGATACGACCAGTTCGAGTGGCTCTGGGTGAGCAACACCCAAGGTCAAAGTGGTTGGGTTCTGAAATCTTCGGTTCTGCTTCCCTTAGACTTTTCGCGCCAGGCGGTGATTAGCAAAGGCGAAGCCCTTTACCCAAAGCCGCGTCACTTTCAGAGTCCTAGCAAGATCTTGGAAAACTCCCAGTTGGTCAATCTTATCGATCGCAAGCGCAGTTGGTATAAGATTGTTTACAAAGAGGGGGAGCAAAACAAAACCGCATGGGTGCGCGCCCAATATCTCAGTCCCCACTCTAAAGATGCCGGCTTGTTCTTTTCTACCGAACCAATACACCTGCGCCAAGCCCCCCAGCCCAAAAGCAACCTTCTCGCCAGCATAGAATCTGGCGATCCCATTGTCCCTCTCAACACCAAAGGCGAATGGGCTTATGTGCAATACGGCTCGCAA
>JBGSNK010000021.1:0-9008 GCA_041739665.1 Bdellovibrionales bacterium | reverse complement strand
TGAGAGGAGAGATTTTCTTTTCCGAGAACCACTTCATAAAAAGGAAAGCGAAGATAAAACCGGTCACATAGGCCAACCCATACCAGCGGATACCAAACGTATTTGTGAATTGAATCAAAAAGGGGTCGAGGCTATGAATCCATGCGTTGTCGATCATGTTGAGTTCCTTGTGGTCAAATCAGCCCTTAGTCTGCGTGAAAAGTGGGCTTTGATCAAGGCCTAGGGTGATATGCAAAGGCTTTTGGCAAGAATCGATTCCATAGGGCCAAATACAGTCTAGCAGGCCTGCAAGAAGACTTTTCCTCTTGCTATAATTGAGTTAAGACAACTGCATAAATTATTGTTTCAACGAGGTCTTTTGTGAAATTCACCGCCATACAGCGAGCCAACCTAGAGTACGTGGAAAATCTTTACCAAGTTTACCAAAGCAATCCTGCTGAACTGGACGACACATGGCAGGCCTTCTTTGCCGGTGTGGATTTTAATCAAGATGTGGGCGGTGGCCTATCTTCCAAAGAGTTGGATGTTTATCATCTCATCCAGGCTTATCGTGACTATGGGCACTTTGAAGCAGATATAGATCCTTTAAGCATGGCCAGTCCCTCTGTCGACCTTTCCATTGATCAATTCCATTTAACCGAAGCCGATCTGGATAAAACTTTTTCCGTGGGCTCTTTGGTGGGGATGCCCGATAGCACCTTGCGCGAGATCATCAACCATCTCAAACGTTGTTACTGTGGCACTTTTTCGGTTCAAGTTTCTGACGCCGTCAAAGGGGTCAAGGACTGGTTTTACAAAAAAGTCGAAAGTAACACCTACAAACTAGATTCTGAGAAAAAGAAAAAAATATTTGAGCAGCTTTGTCGCACAGAATCTCTTGAAAAGTTTCTCCACACTCGTTTTGTGGGGGCCAAACGTTTTTCTATCGAAGGTGGAGATTCCTTAATTCCCCAGCTCGAGCATCTTGTGGAAAAAGGAACCCAATTGGGTGTGGAAGAGATTGTAATCGGCATGGCCCACCGTGGACGCCTTAATGTGCTTGTGAATTTTATGGATAAAGCCATTGAAGAAACCTTGGCTGCTTTTGATGGGCACAGCAACGCCGATGACAATTTTGATGGTGATGTGAAATACCACTTGGGACAAAGTGCAGACAAAAAAACAGCAAGTGGCAATTGTCATATTTCTTTGGCTTTCAACCCCTCCCACTTGGAGGCGGTGAACCCTGTTGTATGCGGTATGGTGCGCGCCAAGCAACGTCAACGCCAAGACACGGGAGATAGAAAAAAAGTAATACCGGTTCAAATTCATGGTGATGCCGCCTTTGCTGGTCAAGGTGTGGTTTCTGAGACTTTACAGATGGCAGGTCTTAAAGGATACACTGTGGGTGGTAGCATTCACATCATTATTGACAACCAGGTTGGTTTCACCACCGACCCCGAGAGCACTCGCTCCTCACCTTATTCATCCGATGTGGCGAAATCCCAGCAAGTGCCTGTGATTCATGTGAATGGCGATGATCCAGAAGCCTGCGTGCGCGCGATGGATATGGCAATCGAATTCAGACAAGAGTTTGGTCGCGACATCTTAATCAACCTCACATGCTATCGTCGCTATGGACACAACGAAGGGGATGAGCCAGCTTACACCCAACCTGTCATGTACAAAAATATCAAAAAGCATCCTACGACCCGTGAGCTTTACGGCAAGAAATTGGTGCAAGAAAAAGTTATTGATAAGGACTATGGCGAAAGCTTCTTCCAATCTAAAATGGACAATCTGCAAACAGTACTTGAGGGTGTGCGAGAGAATCCTCCCCAGCCCCAAGTGCAAGTATTTGGTGGCTTTTGGAAGGGCTTGCGTCGAAGTCAACCCAAGGATTTTTCCACTGTTTTCGAAACGAAGACTGACATTAAAACAATAAAAACTGTGGGTGAAAAGCTCACCAATACTCCCCAAGGTTTTTCGGTTCATCCCAAAATCAAAAAATTAATAGAGCAACGTTCTAAAATGATAAGCGGCGAACAGCCTTTGGACTGGGGAATGGCCGAGCTTTTGGCCTATGGAGCTTTGATAATGGATGGACACTCGGTTCGTCTCTCCGGTCAGGATTGCATCCGTGGCACCTTCTCACATCGTCACTCTTGCTTTTTTGATTCGAACACAGCCGAGCGCTACAATCCGTTGGGTGCTTTACGTGAGGACAAAGAGTTCTGCGTATACAACTCCCACCTATCCGAGATGGCGGTGTTGGGATTTGAATATGGGAACTCTAGCTCCGACCCCACCTTTATGACAATTTGGGAAGCTCAATTTGGCGACTTCGCCAACGGAGCCCAAATCATTATTGATCAATTTTTAGCTAGTGGTGAGCAAAAGTGGCTGCGCATGAGCGGTCTGACTTTGTTGCTCCCCCATGGTTACGAGGGACAAGGTCCCGAGCACTCCAGTGCAAGGCTAGAACGCTTTCTACAGCTCTGTGCTCAAAATAATATGCAGGTTTGTAACCTGACGACCCCAGATCAGCTTTTCCATGTATTGCGCAGGCAGATGATGCGTCCTTTTCGTATTCCTTTGGTTATCATGTCGCCAAAATCTCTTCTTCGTCACCCAAAGGTGGTTTGCGACCTGAAAGATCTCACCGACAATCATTTCATGGAAATTTTAGAAGACAAAGTAGTCAAATCCTCCCAGGCCGAGCGTTTGGTGTTCACCAGCGGCAAACTATATTACGATCTTCTCGAAAAACGCGAAGAGCTTCCTAAAAAAGATCAGGATAAGGTGGCTTTGATTCGTGTGGAGCAACTCTATCCCTATCCCGATCATTTGATTGCTCCGCTTTTAAAATCAGCTAAAAAAGTGAATTCTGTCTTGTGGGCCCAAGAGGAGCCCCAAAATATGGGAGCATGGAGTTATATAGATCGTCGTTTGGCAGAGAGCCTCAAACAAGCCGGACATGACAAGATCGATCTCGAATATGTGGGACGCAGTTTGCGCGCCAGTCCAGCCACGGGTTCTCCGCGAATTCACAATAAAGAACAAAAAGAAATTGTAGAAAAGGTGTTTTCATTCAAGAAAGGAAAGCAGTAATGGATATCAAAGTTCCCGCCGTTGGCGAATCGGTGACCGAAGCAGAAATTGGTGAGTGGCTCAAAAAAAGTGGTGACTATGTCAAAAGAGACGAAGTCATCCTAACTCTTGAAACCGACAAAGCCAGTGTCGAAGTTGTCGCAGAGGACTCGGGCATATTGAAGACCATGGCTGAAGAAGGGGACACAGTGGCCATAGGTGCTGTGGTCGCCACATTGGACACATCGGCGAGCGCGCCCCAAGAATCTGTGCAGAAAGATGAAAGTAAAGACAAAAGCAAGGACGAGAGCCAAGGCGAGAAAAGTGCCGCAAAGTCCTCTTCTGGACAAAATGGAAGCTCTAAATCTCACGAAGATCGACAAATATCCGCATCCCCTAACAAAGATCATCTCAGTCCAGCGGTTCGCAAGGTGGTTCATGAAAAGGGACTCGATCCGAATTCTATAGAAGGCAGCGGTCGCGGCGGTCGCTTGACCAAGGAAGATGTGATCAATGCCACAAGCCCATCCTCCACTCCACAAAAAGCACCGACCTCTGATAAAGCAGCTCCTACACCTGTGCGTCGCGATCCTAGTGAGCGTACTGAGCGAGTGAAAATGACCACAATTCGTCGCAAAATTGCCGAGCGTTTGGTCAATGCCCAGCAGACGGCAGCCATATTAACAACTTTTAATGAAGTGGATATGTCAGCCTTGATGAATTTGCGAGAGCAGTACAAAGATCCCTTTGAAAAGAAGCACGGTGTGCGCATGGGGTTTATGGGCTTTTTTGTCAAAGCCACCATCGAAGCCCTCAAAGAGTTCCCAGCTGTGAATGCTGAAATTGACGGAGCCGATATTCTCTATAAAAACTATTACAATATTGGTGTCGCAGTGAGCTCTCCAAAAGGTCTTGTGGTTCCTGTTTTGAAAGATGCCGATCAAATGTCTTTGGCCGAAGTGGAGCAAGAAATTAAAAATTACGCTATCAAAGCACGCGACGGTAAAATCACCATCGATGATATGAGTGGTGGTTCGTTCACGATCAGCAACGGAGGAGTTTTTGGCTCCCTCATGTCCACACCCATACTCAACCCGCCTCAATCGGGAATTTTAGGTATGCATAAAATCGAGAAGCGCGCGGTTGTGATCGATGATCAGGTCCAAGTGCGTCCGATGATGTATCTGGCCCTTTCCTATGATCACCGTATGATCGACGGAAAAGAGTCGGTGAGCTTCTTGGTTCGCATCAAGGAGAATATTGAAGACCCCTCACGCATGCTGTTGCAAGTTTAGATTTAAGGAGAAGGCAAATGTCCCAAGAGTTTGATGTTGTTTTTATTGGTTCTGGTCCTGGTGGTTATGTGGGGGCGATTCGCTCGGCTCAATTGGGTTTAAAGACGGCCATTATTGAAAAGGACAAAACACTTGGTGGCACCTGTTTAAATATTGGCTGCATTCCTTCAAAAGCTCTCCTGGATTCCAGCGAACACTTCCATCAGGTGCAACATGAGATGGGTGAGCATGGTGTTGAGGTGGGTTCTGTAAAGCTGAATCTTGCCAATATGTTAGGGCGCAAAGATAAAGTCGTAGCGGACCTTACAGGCGGCATCAAATACCTAATGGAAAAAAATAAAATCACGGTTTTCCATGGCATGGGTCAAATCAAAGCTCCTGGAGAAGTCGTTGTCGAAGGAAACAGTAAAGAAAGTTTGAAAACAAAAAATATCGTGATCGCGACTGGATCAGTCCCCATCGAGTTGCCCTTTTTAAAGTTTGATGGAGAAAACATAATCTCTAGCACCGAGGCGCTGTCGTTAAAAAAAGTTCCGGAACACATGATTGTGGTCGGTGGTGGCGCCATTGGCCTTGAGATGGGTTCAGTTTGGATGCGTTTGGGAGCAAAAGTCACAGTGGTGGAGTTTGCCGATAAGATTTGTGGTCCTATGGACAATCAAATTTCTAAAGAGACTTTGAAAATTTTAAAAAAACAAGGGATGAGCTTCTTGTTGTCGAGCAAAGTCACGGGCGGCAAAGTCACTGGGAAAAAAGTCACAATTGAATACGAATCCCTAAAAGATAATAAAAAAGAAACTATTGAAGGAGACAAGGTCTTAGTTGCTGTGGGACGTAAGGCTCACCAAGGAAGCCTGGCTCTTAAAGACTTAGGTGTCGAATTCAACGAACGGGATCAAATCTTAGTCGACGAACATTTTAAAACCTCTGTCGATGGAATTTACGCCATTGGTGATGTTATTGGGGGCGCCATGCTCGCACACAAGGCCGAAGAAGAGGGTGTGGCCGTAGCCGAGATCCTTTCCGGAAAATACGGTCACGTCAATTACGACACCGTTCCTTGGGTGATCTACACTTGGCCAGAAGTGGCCGGAGTGGGCAAAACAGAAGAAGAGTTAAAAAAAGAAGGGGTGGAGTACAAAACTGGAACTTTCCCTTTCACTCCGAACGGTCGAGCTCGCGCCATGGGTCACACCGACGGACGAGTTAAAATCTTAGCCCACGCTAAAACCGATAAGGTTCTGGGTGTTCATATTGTGGGTCCAAGAGCTTCAGATATGATAGCCGAAGCTGTCATCGCTATGGAGTTTGGTGCGAGTTCCGAGGATATTGCCATGAGCTTTCATGCCCATCCCACCTTAGCTGAGGTCATTCGCGAAGCCGCCCTAGACGTCTCCAAACGCGCCCGCCAAATGTAAAAAAGTACCTGCTTCTTTTTGCAGAAGCGCTGCGCGAAAAGAAAAGTAAGCAGGTATTGAATGACCTGAATCTAGTAAGTTGGTTTATTTTTTCAATTGATTAATGTAATTATCCATTGAGAATCCTATACCTACTCGTGTAGAGCGGATATCATACTCAATAAGAGACTGTCCGTAGCCGTGAAAAGCTAGCATGAGAAAGCGAAACCTGTCGTTAAAAGGGTAAGAGGCGCTGACTTCAATCCCAGTTTTACGAGCAATGGGTAGACGACCATCTAGGGCCCAGTTCCCAAAAGACTTTGATGCTTCGATCTCGCCATAGCCTCGGAAAACTTGAATATTTGGATTATCATCTAAGTTTCTTTCCTCTGGGAGGCGAAACCAAGTAGATAGAATGAGAGAGAAAGTCTCCGTATTCATATGAGCCCTCGCAAAGACGCGGTCCCAGCTACGGGAAAGAGCCTGGGTTTGACCGTTGGATTCGTGAATAATACCAAGATCAAAAGAAATAAGAGTGAGACCCATAATGTGAAGAGGATCTTTTTGCAGGTTGCGAAAGAAAAGCTCCGGAGCGTGGTTGGTCTCGCGGAAGGGGCGCGACCACGAATTGTTATAGATTTGCCACCAAGACCGATGGGTGTAGGCGGCAAGGATGTCCCAATTGGTATGAAACAATTGTCGTGCGACGGGGACGAAGAAGCTGATTTGAAACTCGGCTTCGATATTATTATATAAACTTCCGCGGCTTGCGGGCTCTTGAGATTCGAGTGCAGAATAAAGGTTTTGATTCGGATCAAATATATGAGAGATTGGCAGAAAGAAAGTCTTCTTATGCATATTTAGAGTGTATTTTCTGTTCACTAATTGTTCGTAGTCTTTGATATTTTTTTGAGCCTCTTTCGCTTGAGCCTGGTCTGGTTTGGTGAGGACATTTAGAGAGCCTTCAGAGGTGTCTTTGTCTTGGGAACTGAAAGTTAACAGGGGCCAAAAAAGTAAGTAAAAAAGCATTATTTCCTCCCTTGCGTTCGCCTTCTTTTTGGAGAATGTCTAAAGAATTACATCTGAGGTGTGGGGATAAATTTGTAACCCACTCCGTGTATGGATTCGATGATGTGCGAGACCGGACTCAGTTTTTTTCGTAATTTGCTAACATGAGTGTCCACCGATCTGGCGTAGACATGAACATCATCGCCCCAAATTTCATTGAGAATATCATCGCGCGAGATCACTTGGTTGTGACGTATTGCAAAGTACATTAGCATTTTAAACTCCAATGCTGTCAGACTTATGGCTTTATAAGCCTCAGACTCTAAAACCAAAACCTCTTGGGAGAGTTTGTCGATTTGAAGCTCCTTCCAAGACAAGTTGTTAGCACTTTCTTTGAGGAACTCCACTTTTTTGAGTCGACTCTCTATGCGAGCCCTTAGCTCTAGGGGCTCAAAAGGTTTCACAATGTAGTCGTCAGCACCTGCGGAGAAGCCTAAAACTTTCTCAGAGAGTTGAGAGTGGGATGTGATGATGAAAAAAGGTGTCAGCGGGTATCTTTTTTGTAAGACAGAGCATAGATCCATCCCGTTACCATCTGGTAATTCTAGATCCAATAGAGCTAGATCATACTCGTGGTTGTCAAGTAGCTTGTGGGCCGTAGAGAAGTCATGGGCCCAGGTTAAATGTGCGAAAAATTTCACGGCTTGCTCAACAAGTGTAAAAATTTCTTTAGAGTCATCTACAAGAATAATTTTCTTCATATCAATCCTTTATTGAGGACTTATATCGAAATTAATGCGATTTTGCATAGGGAATAATAGAGAGGTTCCGCGAGATGAGAACTATCAGTATTACAAAAGAGAGTATTGAAAAAGAAACAAGTATTCGTGAGGTTGCCCCCTTCATGCCAGGGTTTTTGCTAGATCGCGAATCCGAGTTGATTCTCCTTAAAGAGGCTTCGTTAGCTAAAGATTACAAAATGATTCGATCCTTGGCTCATAATTGGAAGGGGTTTTGTTCTCCTTACGGCTTTAAAGGGCTGGGAGAATTGTCAGAGCTCCTGGAGTCTGCAATAGATGATAACAATGCTGAATTAATCCAAAATATTTTGGATCATATGGAATTCTACTTGCAAACCAAAAGAGAAGTTCTCTTTTTAAATTGATCACATCATTTTACTTTTAAAGGTTTTGTATTTAATTATGTTTTTTGATGATGAAATCACACCTTGTTTATAGCAATCTAGTAAGGAGGTTTTAATTGAAGCAGGCTAAAGCCTACGTATTAAATTGTTTAAATAATTAAATTGGGAGAAAGTCATCAAATTTCTAATGGAAAACTCACACTCAGAGTGTAGGATACGTTTTTTAATTGAATCGAGTTGCTATCACCAGCTGAAGCAAAAGGACCAAGTTGTTCTAGAGTTGTTTTGCCGTAGTTAAGGTTTTGATATTCAAGGTTTATACTAATGGACATCAATCTGAAACCTGCCCCCACCCGAGGACCCGTAGCCTCTTCAAATTTTAAATCCAAAGAGTTACTTTCTCTAGGGTCTAACATTCCTGCCAATACATAGGAACCCCATATACGAAGGCCAATATCTGGCATTTGAACACCAATAACAGGTGCCACATCATAACCTGTTGCTTCTGAGTTGTAATTGTTAGTTGAATCTTGAAATTGCACCATTTTAAATCGACCATCGATAGCAGCAAAGAGAGTTTCAGAAAAATGCATCCCGAACCGACCCATTAGTCCAAATCCATTAGATTCTCCCGAGGAGTTACTAAAAGGCACAGGGTAATTGATTTCGCTATTGCCAATTTCATAAGTCACACCTGGCTCAACGAATAGTCCGTAAGGCTTTAACTTTGCAAAGAGAGGCTTCATTCCAGCTAAGTTTAAACTTAAAATTAAGAAAAAAATTTTTAAATTCATAACACCTCCTCTGTGAGATCGGCTGAGCGAAAAAAATAGAAACATCAACTGAGGCTTGTCGCTCTAAAAAGTATCAATTTTCGATCAATTAGAATTCCCGAACTTCTCGAGCATTAGTATTAAATAATTTCATTATCAAAACAAAATTATTTATAGAACTTAAATTGCGGTAGTTTAGATTAGTGTTTACATGACACTCTCAGTTACGGCTTTTATCCAGCTAGTGTTTCAACGTCACCTCCTTTTCATCAAGTACATATTTTTTATAAAGCTCGTAGCTGTCATCGAACGTCTGACGAGG
>JBGSNK010000058.1:0-36799 GCA_041739665.1 Bdellovibrionales bacterium | reverse complement strand
CTAAGGCCGAGCCACCTGGGCTGTTGACACGAAGTACAACCGCCTTAATATCCTCATCACGACGGATTTCATCTAAAATTTTCACAAATTTATCGGAAGAGATCCCTTCGCCATCTCGGTCTTGGGAGGAAATCCCACCATCGGCAAAAAGAAGAGCAATTTTTTCCTTAGAACCAGAGCCTAGAGACGGGAGAATGTTGTTTTTGTGATAACCACGCCAGTGACTATAGCGAGGCTCATCTTCAACACCAGTCAATTCGATCAATTTATTTTCAACCTCTTCAAAAGAAGCCAATAGGTTCACAAAACCTTTTTGAAAGGCCTGCTCTGCTGTCAGTACCTCTGCTTTTTCAGCCATGTCTTCGAGGTCTTCTTCACTTAATTTCGTTTTTTCGGCAACATGTTTGCGAATCTGCCCCCAAGCCACATTGATGATTTCTTCGATTTGTTGACGACTCTCAGGACTCATCTTATCTGAAATAAACGGTTCGATAGCAGACTTGTATTTACCTGCTCGAAAGACTTGCGGAACCACTTCAAGCTTTTGGAGCGTGTTTTTAAAATAGCTCACTGTTGAAAACAAACCATCCCATTCAAAATAGCCCTTGGGATAGAGCACCACTTCATCAGCGGCTGATGCAATCATGTAAGCCAGTTCGGTATAAGTCTCTGAATAGGCCATAACAAACTTACCTGAACTTTTGAATTCCACAATTTTACGTCTCAAAGCTTCGGCGTTAGCGAGTCCACTACGCAAACTTTTGAAATGTAAGAACAAGCCTTTGATTTGATCATCTTGGCTTGCTTTATCTAAGACCTGTGAGATCTCAAAGAGGTCAAGTTCAGGCGGACTATTGTAACTGGTAATTGCCGAAAGCAAGGGACCTCGACTGGTTTTATCTTGTAGTGTTCCATCAAGATTCAAGCGCAAAATAGACTTATCGCGTACTGCTCCCATGGATGGATCTAAGCCATCCACTCCCCCACTGGAAATAACCACCAAGAGACTTGCCGTCATCATTAAAAGAAATCCAAGGGCTAAAAAAGTACCTAGAGTCGAGGCCAACACCACTTTAAAAAACTGTCCCATAACAAAGCTCCTTTTGCTGGTCGATTATGTGGCGAGAACCTTCTGAGCGCAAGCTTCGATCCACAACTCCTCACTATTTAAGCAGGGCACAAAATGAAAACTTTCACCACCTTGACTGAGAAAGGTCTGACGCCCCTCCATAGCAATTTCCTCAAGGGTTTCGAGACCATCCACAGAAAAACCCGGGCAGATGACAGCTAAGTGGCGGACTCCTTTTTGAATGAGGTCTGAATAAGTTTGCTCGGTGTAGGGCTCAATCCATTTCTGTCGTCCCAAACGAGACTGAAAACTAATGCTGTATTTGTCTAAAGACAGTCCCAATCCACTAGCCAAAGCCCGCGCTGATTTAAAACACTGGGCCCGGTAACATGTATCTAAAATTGAACCAGTTGCATGATCACAGCAGTCAACTAACTTGAGACAATGTTCACCTGTGCTATCAGATTTGTGTAAATGAGACGTCGGAAGACCATGAAAGCTCATCAGGAGATGATCATGTGAGAGGGTCGCTAACTTTTGCTTAAGTACGCGGACATAGGCCTCGATAAACCAAGGGGCATCGTAATAGGGTTCAATCACTTGGGTTTCTTTGTCGGCAAAGTGCTGATAAAAACTTTGTAAACCAGTCACAGTTGTCGACTCCGCATACTGAGGATATTGGGCAAAGAGGATAACTCGAGAGCAGTCTTCTAGTTTTTTACGAGCCTCGGCAAAGCTCGGTGAGCCATAGCGCATCGCCACCTCAACTTGGTAATTAGATCCCAATTTCAACTGCAAAGCCGCAGCCGCTCTTTGTGTTTCTACTAATAAAGGAGAGCCCTCTGAAGTCCAAACTTTTTGATAATTTTTAGCCGACTTCTTTTTTCGAAAAGGCACAATAATTCCTCGAACCAAAAGCCAGCGCAAGGGTTTTGATATTTGAATCACATGGGGATCCATAAGAAATTCGCCCAAGTAAGCACCCACGTCTTTCGCAGTGGCACTCTTAGGTGTCCCTAAATTTGAAAAAACCACTCCAATTTTACTCATAAAAACCTGCCTTTATTTTAGCAACATTGTCCTGGGCACGGATTAAAATTCGGCTGAGACCCAATTGCCCTAAGTAATTTCCAATTAAAAGAAAGGGCGGAGGATCTAATTCAAGATTCTGGTTAAACTCCAATAAATCCGAGTTATATAAAGGGATACGCTCGGGCCAAGGGTAACTGTAGCACTCGTCGGGTTTATCACTTTTACTAAAAAGACGGGCACGGTCAGCAAGAACGTAATCCTGTAAAGCTGATGGACTCATCTCACTAAATGTTTTTTGACTGTCGTTAAGAATCCAGGTTTCACTGTGACCGCTGCTGGCGCGACCAGGAAAAATATTATGATTGAACAGAACGCCTAAAGAGTAAAAATTCTCTTTTCTAGGAAAAAGACAACCAAAGCCCTCTGGTGCTGAAACTGGATTTTTATAGAGAACGGTCACTGAGGTCAAAGAGGCCATCTTTGTAGAGAATATACTTTGTGGGAGGTATGATAACTTGAGCCGATTGGCTAAACTCTTTAACTCCTTAAGATCTACAGCCATGATCAAATTCGCAAGATCCATTGGTTCGTTAACACTTTGTCCAAGTGTGAAGCGGCACCCCTGGTCTTTTAGATAATTTCTCATTTTAATGATCCATGTCTGCATGCCACCACGCGGAGCTACAGAACCTCTCAATCGGCCAGTAAGCTGACTGGGAAATAGGGATTGAAAAACGGCTTGTGCATTCAACTCATCCGAATAGGACGCAAAGACTCCCTGCATAGCCGGCTCAATTAAATAGTCCCGTGCCGCCGCACCCAAAGTGTATTCCGTCCACATCGACAGACTTTCTTTGCCGTCAAACTTAGGCATTTTTTTAAATAACTTGGCTTTAAGGGCAAAACTAAAAAGTGGAAGGGACTCCGACAAGTTGAGGGGCCAGCGCCTCATCTCACCATCGCGATAAATATAGCGTTTGCGAGCTTTGGATTTCATAGGCTCAAGTCTGACGTCAATAATCTTGGCAATCCTCTCTAACTCTTTTGATGCCATCAGCGCATTGGCAGCCCTTTCTACTAAGAAATCTCCAGAAGAGTGGCTACCAAGCAACCCACCAACTTGATCTTCTTTTTCGTGGACGTGAACTGAAAAACCTGCCTCTAATAAATAAAAGGCTTGAATCAATCCAGAGAAGCCAGCCCCCACAATATTAAAACTTTTAGCTTTAGACAAAAGACACCTACATAGACTTTGAGAACAAGAGAGAATCCGGTTGCTTTCTCAGCAAGCGTTCATCGAGAGCTAAACAAGCATTTCTAAGAAACGGCTTGCCTTTCTCGGTGAGCTGAAGCGAAGTGTCTGTCACCTCTACCAAACCGTCTTGAATCATTTCTTGTAAAAAGGAGCGGACAGATTTCTGTTGCTCAGGACTAACAAAATTCACCTGCCCCCGAGTCATAAATTGTAAAATCTGTTCGCGTCTTTCTTGATCCTCAAGGGTCAACTTGTGTCCACGTAGTGTGGCAATTTCCCCTTGCTGGACACGTCTTTCATAGACAGGTAGTGCTTTTTCATTTTGATGAAAACAGTCGGGGGTTTCGGATATTGAACTCACACCTAGCCCCAAAAGAACTTGGGTGCGGTCCTCTACATAGCCCATAAAGTTTCGGTGCAGCTGCCCTTGGGCGTGACTTACGGCAAGGCTATCAGTGGGCAAGGCAAAATGATCCATACCAATTTCGAGATAGCCTTTTTCGAGCAAGAATTTGCGGGAGATCTCGTAGAGTCTTCGCTTTTCTTGACCTTGTGGCAAGTCCTCGTCTTTAAAAAGTCTTTGCGCGGGTTTAATCCATGGAACAATAGCAAGACTGTACAAGGCGATACGATCGGGGCGCAATTGCCAAGTTTTCTGCATCATATCCATCACACTTTCTTCGGTCTGTTTCGGCAGTCCGTAAATCAAATCAAAGTTGATGGATGAGTAACCTAGCTGTCTCGCATCTTCTGTCATTTGAGCTGTCATTTCGTAAGGTTGAATACGGTGAACCAGGCGTTGCACTTCGGGATCAAAATCTTGCACACCCAGGCTAAGGCGAGAGAAGCCAATATCACGTAGACGTTGCAGGTGCTCAAACTGGGTTCGGCGAGGATCCACTTCAATCGATCCATGAAATTCTTTTGCTACATTTAATTTCTGCATCATACCCTGAGCCAAACTCTGCAAATTTTTAGGGCTTAAAAAGGTCGGAGTTCCACCACCAAAGTGAAATTGTTTAAGTGGTGATTTGTCCAGATCCTGAACTTTTTGTAAATAGTTATCAAGCTCTTTAAAAAGCAACTCTATATAGGGTTCTTCGCGTCGATGGTTTTTAGTAATAGAGGTATTGCAACCACAAAAAGTACAAAGGGTTTCACAATAGGGAATATGGACGTACAACGACCAGTCTGGGCGAGATGCATAAGCCTTATTTAAAGAGCTCAACCACTCTTCAGTGGTGGGAGAATCACTCCAGTATGGAACGGTGGGGTAACTGGTGTATCTGGGAACTGGCACGTCGTATTTATAAAAAAGGTTATCTTTTTTCACTTAAAACTCTCTCTTAAAATTTTCACAAAATTTTTGACATTTTCTTCTGGAGTCTGGGGAAGAACTCCATGACCCAGGCCACACACCCAACCGGCTCTCTGCTCGGCAGATAGCATTTGGAAAGGAGCTAAATAGCGGCGAAAGGTTTTCTCGAACTCCTCTGGCTTTTGAAACAAAAGGGTTTGATCAAAGTTCCCTTGGACAAAACCAGAACTCTTTTGAAAACGATCGACAAGGGACCAGCGATGATCAAAGGCAAAACCGCCCCAATCCTTAGTCTGTTCAAGCTGAGTGAGATGATCGGGCAATGTGTTTTTGGAATAGTAACCCAACTGACCCGGATAGGCATGACTGATTTTTTTAAGCTCTGGCGCCACCCAATAGTTAAAGTCTTGACTGGAAAGTTCGCCTGCCGCGGTGTCGAAGACCATCACTTTCTCAGCCCCAGCATCCAATTGAATCTTGATATTCTCTATCATCAAAGGTGTCACCAACTCGGCAAATTTTGTAAACAAGGACATTCTTTTTTTGACTTCGACAAGGGATTCTTTATGGCTGCCAGCGACAGCATAAACAAAAAGAGTCCAAGGACTGCCAACAAAGCCAATTAAGCTTTTATCACTTGGCAAAATTTTACGAGTTTCCCTGACAGCCTCTCCTTGAAAGAGGAGAGCTTCGATGGCGTTATCAAAAGAGTTCATTTTGTTGAAGTCACGACTTTCACTCAGGTGCCACCCAAGCTTAGGTGCTGGATCGTATTGAAGCCCCATCCCCAATGCTTCGAGAGGAAAAAGCAAATCACTAAACAAAATAGAAACATCAAAATCAAAATCTTGGATAGGACCGAGGGCCACTTCCGCAGCGAGGTTTGGCTTCTTACAAAGCTCCATAAAAGAGTACTGAGAGCGCAAGCCTTGATAATGCTTGTGATAACGTCCCGCCTGTCGCATCATCCACACGGGCGGTACAGCTTGGACTTGGCCTTCGCAGGCCATTTGAAATTTCTTATTAGCCATTATGACTCACTTTCAACAACCCACTGGTAACCTTCGCCTCGTACAGAGCGAATCCAGTTATTTTTGTTGTCACCTAACATTTGTCGAATTCCCACAACCGCATTGTCGACCGTGCGGTGGGAGGGATTGTTTTCTTGTCCATAAACGTAATCGATAATTTCGTCGCGAGTTATGACTTCGGGATAGCGCTGGGTTAAAATGTCCAAAAATCGATAATCGCGTTTATTAAGCAGATGAGTTTCTTGCGGAGTCACTATCTGTCTTTTATTTAAATCTAAAGTGATGTCTCCAATTCGCCAAACTCTTTTACGTTCTATTCGTTCACCCAATATTTTTTCCATTTTCAGGAACAGCTCTTGGAGCAGAAAAGGTTTAGGGATGAAGTCGTAAACTCCCATCTCAACTCCGCGTAGGCGGTTTTGTGGATCACTTAATGCACTCATTATAATGACTGGACACTTCAAGGCAGCCACCACTTCAAACCCCAAGCCATCTGGTAAGTTTAAATCCACGATGGCCAGATCAAACTCTTCGTTGCGTTTGGCCAATCCCAATTCCACTCCTTGAACCCAAGTCACCTTGTAACTACGTTGAATAAGCTCTTCTTGAATCAAGCGGCCCAAATGACGGTCGTCTTCCACAAGTAAAACCTTCATAGAAGTCCTTTATGATTGACCACAAACACCACTTGCAAAGATTGAGACGACGCCAACTGAAAGTTAAGCTGCCAACCCAGCTGCTTAGCCCATTGTTTAACAATAAATAGACCGTAACCTGTTCCATCAGGCGAAAAACGCATCTGTTGCCCCAAATCTTTAAGATCTCCTTGATAGGGCTTGCCATTGTCGGAGTATGTGATTTTTAGAGAGTTGTCGCTTGACTCGAGGTGAATGGTCACCTCATCGGCCTCGCCATGAAGAAATGAATTGTGAAGAAGATTTTTAAAAATACTGTAAAGAGCTTTGCGATCGGCTTTGATATTTTTTTCGCCACTGACCTTTATACGAAACTCAGGCCATTGGGTGTGCAACTCTGATAAAAACTCATTGAAATCTATGGTTTCAACAAATAAAGACTTCCCCGATCCTACAGTCGAATCCAAACTGTTTTCCAAGTCCAACTGCATTTTGCGAGTTTGATTGAAGAGGTTGTCCACAGAAAGGGCTTTATGCTGTTTACTCAATTTCTCAAGCTCTAACTGCAAACGAAATAAAGATGTCTTCATGTCGTGTGTGAAGCTAGCAAAGAACATCTCTTTCGCCGACTTTTCTTTATACATCCTGTAAGCTAGGTAAAATAAAGCAAGACCACCGACCAATAGGAAGGTCATCAACACAGTTCCCTCCATAAAGAGCATGCGTTGATGGCGAGCCAACTGGCTGCCGAGTTCTGTATTGCGAGACAAAGTGGTGACACCAAAATAAAGCCACCAACCCGCCAGGGACAAAACAAAAACAAGCCAAAAAAAGATTGTGGTAAAAATCCATTTCACGAATCGAGTTCATCCTTCATAGCAGCGAAGACTTTTTTAAAGCGCAGAGAGCAGTCAATAATGAGTTTTTCATCATGGGCCCAAGATAAGAAAGAAACTTCGTAGCCACTTGGCGCCAGATAGATTCCCTGATCTAGACATTTGTAAAAAAGGATTCGGAATAAATCAGCTTGATTAGGGCTGATTTCGGATAGGTTTTGCGGTTCCTTTTTATCGGATGTATGAAACCACATGAGAGAACCAAACTGAACAATTTTTAAGGGCAACTGGTAATGGTCAATGTGATTTTCTAGAGCTTCGACAAGAGAATCGGCCCGCACACTCAGTCGTTCGATAATACTCTCTCTTTTTATTTTCTGAAGAGTGGCGAATCCAGCAACCATACCCACAGGATTTCCACTTAAAGTTCCCGCTTGATAAACAGGGCCGCTTGGCGCGACGAGTTCCATTAAATCTTTACGTCCACCATAACAGCCTACAGGAAAGCCGCCGCCTATCACTTTTCCGTAGGTCACTAAATCGGGTTTCACTTGGGATATCTCGGCCATTCCACCCAGGGCGACTCGAAAACCAGAAATCACCTCGTCGAAAATCAAAAGAGCGCCCTCTCGGCTTGTGATTTCGCGCAGGAACTTGAGGTATCGACAGTCTTGCTTGAGGAGTCCAAAGTTTGCAGGTAAGGGCTCAACAATAATAGCCGCCACTTCATTTTTATATTTTTCAAAGGCTCGCTCGAGTGCTTCAACGTCGCCAATGGGTAAAACAATCGTCTCGGAAGCGACGTTTTCAGAAACTCCAGCACTGTCACTTGCCGCTACTCCAGCCAAACCACTTCCGGACTTGACCAACAAAGAGTCCACATGTCCATGATAACAACCTTCAAATTTGATAATACGATGACGTCCGGTTGCACCTCGCGCCAAACGCACAGCACTCATGACCGCTTCAGTTCCGGAACTGACAAAACGCAAACTCTCCACATGGGGGACATTTTCCACAATCCATTCAGCAAGCTCAAGGCTATAAGGCTCGCAAGCTCCAAAGGTCCAAGCCTTGTGGATCATTTTCTCAACAGCGGCAGCCACTTCTGGATCACGATGACCTAGGATTAAGGGTCCAAAACTTTGACAAAAATCTATATACTCTTGGCCGTCAACACTCACCAATCGAGCACCCAATGCCTCTTTAAAAAAGATCGGAGATCCTCCCACGCTTTTAAAAGCACGCACAGGTGAATGAACGCCTCCAGGCGAAACAAGTTGGGCTCGTTGAAAATACTCTTCAGATTGGGTGAGATTCATTTTGCGCTTCCTTAACAAGTTGAAGCCAAGCTTCGAAATGAGGCAAAGCCTGTAGCTGGGTCTCTTTGACTTTATGTTCTTTTAACACTTTAGAGATCAGAGTAAAAGTCCGTCCGGGTCCACAGAAATGACGCGCCTTTAGAATTTGTGGAAAGTGCTGCAAGGCGAGCTCGAATTGAGTGCCGCTCATCCAAAAAAATTCCTGGTAGTCACTCAAGTCCTCTTGGATCGACAGTGGATGCAATTGATAAGAATCCACTCGTTGCCCCCACTCACATGGACCACTTTGATTATGGGTCCACTTGGCCCAAACAGGCTTTGCAAAAAGGGCATCGAGACCCATGGCTTCGTGTTCGCCAAGGGATTCAGAACATCCGTGCACCCAAAGGCCTCGTTTGGCTAAGTCCTGCCAGGTTTTCACCCCACTCGTCCAGATAAGGTCCTCCTCTGGCAAGACAACTTCTTCGGGCAAAGCAAAACTTCGGGCCACGAAGTGGGCATTTACACCTTTTGGAATTTGCACCGGAAGTCGTTCTCTTTGAAACCAAGGTTTGCGAGGAGTGTAAGGACGTCTGAAGGTTTCAATTTTAGTTTTAGGTAGGAAGGGATTGTCATCCAAACTTTTTCCGTCGGGACTTTCACCGCGAACAAAAGTGAACTCTCCATATTCGCGGATGATATGACTGATACCTAATTTTTGGTGGCATCCGCCCCCCAGAGCTTGCAAATGGGCTCGCTCTTTCTGAACGGAATTCCAGGTGGTCTTGCAGTTCAAGGGCGCTAGGAGAGCCAGCAGGTCCTCGCGATCCTTGGCAACTTCAATGGCCAAAGCTCCCTGTGCGGCCGCCGTCGGGTTGAGGGTGAGTGGTAACACTTGCCACTTCATACCGACAAGTAAACTGAGTAGACTTTTTTTATTTTGGGCGAACTCGGGATTGTTAGTCAGGAGCAAACGATCCAATGCGGCTTTTGCCACAACAATGCCATCCACATGAGAGGCTTGTTTGAGTTTTGTGATCCGCGTGAGGATATTGCCACGCACGGGTTCAAAAATAACTTTATTTAAACTCGCCGGGAAATGGCTATAAAAGAACTTTTTTAGGTTATGGGCCCGGCGTGGTGATGAGGAGTAACTGGTCAACGCACCGGTTTTTTGAATTTTGCTAAGATGCTCTGACTTGAGTAAAAAAAGATCACGTTTGTCGGCCCGAGGAAGGGTCGCCACAATCTCGGTGCCATTAAAAGCCTCGGTGGGAAGATCTTTCCAAGAGTGCACCACCATATCCCAATGTCCGAGTTTTAATCCTTCGCGAAAATCTTGAGTGAACACGCCTTTTTCAGGCATTGCCCAAAGAGGGTCTTCTTGGTTGATATCCCCTAAGGACTGACGAAAGTGATATTTAATTTTAAGATGGGGATGTAATTTTATTAAGGCATCGCCGACTTGGTAGGCTTGTATACGAGCTAAGTCGCTAGTACGGGACGCTATGAGTATGTGCACAAATCTTCCCAGCCAAAGGGACGCGCTCGCTCCAGCAGTTTAAGTTCCTCGGCCCAAAGGCGAATCGCAGAAAAAACATCGTCTTTAAGAGTCGCAGCTTTGACTTTGTTATCAGAAATGTGACTAAACAAAAGTTTTAAGCCGAGAGTTTGGTCGGCTCGCAAAGGATCTTGCTCACTCTCGCCACGTAAATCAAAGATTTGTACAAAGTCATCCAGCACAAGATTATCTTCGAGCCACTTGGAGTGGACCGGGGCCGCCACAACCAAAACAGCGCCTTTTGCAAGAGTTGTCATTTGGTCATAAGCCAAAACGGAAACATTCCGTTCCTTGTCGATCAAGTCAGAGTGTTTGTCGGGATTGCGTGTGAAGATTTGGATTTCACCTTTTCGCTTTTTGCACCAAGGTAAAATATCAGAAGTTAAAGAGCCCGCTCCAATAAAAACCACGGCTGTTTCGTTGCCTTCGATGTGTTTTCTTAAAAGACTGCCGTACGATGTGCAGCCTAAATTTTGTAAATACTGAGCGCGTATTTTTTTAGCCTCTCTTAAAAGCTGATCGATATGAGTATTGAGAGAGTGTGAAAAGTCCGAGCGATGACTTTTGACAAATTCTTTAAACTGCCCAAGGACCTCTGTCTCCCCTATCAATGGAGAATGAAGACCACAAATAACCTGAAGAAGAAACTCAAAGGCCTCCTCACTTTTATAGACTTGGTAAGAGCTTAAGCTTTCTGGAATAGAATGACTGTACTCTGAAATCACAATAGAACGTAGGCATGTATTCATGGACCAATACCCAAGTGGGAGATCTGGCGCCTTCAGCCCAGACTGAGCTTTGTGAAAAACGAAAATTTCTGATGTCATGTGGCTTTAGTTTAAAAGAAAACCTATTGAGAATTGTCACAGAAAGGTCACAAAAGATGCCACCTCAAAATTATTCAATGCATCAAAATGAGATTTCTTAAAGTATCTCCTTAACTTTTTGAGGCAGAAGAGTATTAATCCCTGCCCTTTAAAACCTGTCCTTTTGTCAGTGACCCGAACATTTGTTACTCAATCTGACAAAACACAACTAACATAGTGATATGAACCTGAGTGATTACTTTGCTGAATCATTTAAAGATCTTGGCGATACGGCCATTGCCGAACTGATCGCCAATATTCCCGTCTTTGACTTTGATTCCGACGAACTCACCAGCAAACTCGATCTTTATGATAAAGTCGGGGTTGGGGAAGCCGTTGCGACGGATTTTTTTTTGCGGGCCTTTGTAGAAAATAAACTTAATAATATCGTGCAAACAAGTAATGACGATATTTTCTATGAACTTTTTATTGCCAGTATCATTCGTAAAAAGCCACGCCTTTTTCTAAACAACCCATTAAGTCTTCTCAATTCCCAGGATGCTGCGGAGTCGGCCATGCGCGTTTGGCAAGAGAACTTCAGTAGCTCTGAGCATAAAGAAAAAGTACTAGTCAGTTTGCAAAGGTTTATTGGCCGTAATAAGGCCATGAACCGTCTGTCCGATAACATTATGATTGTGATCGATGAACTCTTTTCAAATGCTCTCTTCAACGCCCCTATTGACGAAAATGGTAAGCGCTTGTTTAAAGACTTAGACCGCAACGAAAATGTCAAATATCCTGGAAAGAAAACTTCTAAGATTTTTGCAGTTCACACCACAGATAATCTCTTTATTGGCACTGTGGACCCCTGGGGCAGTATTGACCGAGACGGTATCTGCAAGAGCCTGCATCGCGCATACACAGAGGGCAAAGTCACAGATGGCGTCAAAGGCGCAGGTCTAGGCCTGCGTATGATGCTCGACCGAGCTCGCTCTCTCTATATACTATCGGAATCTAAAAAACGCAGCTTGATATGCTGCCATATGAGACTTAATATTAGTTTAAAGAAAATTGAAAGCGTGCCCAAACAACTCCATATCAACTGCTTTTAGGTGAAATAATCATGTCGGGAATTAGAATTACAATCAAAAAAGACGATAGCTCTAGAGTTCGTATTAAGATCGATGGCTCTATGGACGAACATTCAGATTTTTCAACAGCTCCGAGTGAGTTTGGTGACGAAGTCGTCTTCGATTTTGATGACGTTGACCACATCAATTCTACCGGTATTAAGCATTGGGTCCAGTGGATTTCAAGTGTGCAACAAAAAAATCAAAATCTTAAATTTACATTCATCAATTGCCCAAAACCGATTGTTGACCAAATTAATATGGTCGATGGCTTTTTGCCTTCGAACTCAAAAGTCAAATCGTTTAAAGTTCCATATTTTTGCGAAGCCTGTGACAAGGATATGACTTTTACCTTTGTCTACGGTCGCGAATATGACAAAAAAGATGGAAAATTAGTACTCGATATTCCAAGCAACCGTTGCGAAAGAGCTGACTGTGAAATGGAACCTGATGTGGTTGAGCAAAAGTATTTTAAATTCTTGAAGTGATTCCCATAATGAGACATCACTCAGCCTGTGGTGCCACCTCATCTTAACTATTTACAGATTTAATCCGATAAGATGTTATGCTACGACTTCCGGAGACACCATAATGTCTATACTTGCTCGCTACAGAAAGCCAGGCGGCTTTCGTCAATTGATTCAGCTCATAGAAACCAGTCAACCCGTGAAGCAGCAGCAACTTCTTCAAGCCGTTGAGAGCGAAGACCCCCGTTGGGCTCAACTTCTTCGCGATAAAAAAATAACACCTGAAATGGTGCTAGACTGGGACGAGAGTTATCTTCTGGTGGTCTTTGAGCATATGAACACAAGGCATTGTGCCACTATTCTATACGTGCTCGGCAAGGGCAGTCTGCTCAAGTTTCAAAATGCCTTTACTGTTGAGCGTCTCAATGAAGTAAATCGCCTTATTAAAGAGATGGTTGAACCTTCTGCCGTCGAGCTCAGAGTCGCACACATTCATATGCTAGAAACTGTTCGCTACTTGGATGAAGAGAAAAAAATAGCTCTCAGTTTGATCGACCCAAAACTAGATATCAGTGAAGCTGCCTAATCAGGCAAATAACAAATAAACTCACTACCAAGACCTGGTGCACTTTTGACATCGACATGGCCACCCAGCCGCTGAGCCGAGTTTCGAACGATAGACAACCCAAGACCCGTTCCGCCAATACTGGGATCGCCGCCTTCTCTAATACGGTAAAAGCGTTCAAAAATACGGCGTTGATGGTAACTTTCAATCCCGGGACCATTGTCTCTAACTTTAAACAAGGTAAAGCCACGGTCATAAAGCCATTTTATTTTTATTTGCGAGCCCGGGGGGCAATATTTCACTGCATTTTCGATGAGGTTAATCATAATATGCTCGATTAAATCTTTTGATGTTCTCATTTCATCTACAGCATATTCACAACTAATTTTGTGACCCTTGGAACGGATTTCTTGGCCCAAATCTGCTAAAATAGATTCTGTAATATCTTTTAAGTTTAGATTTTCTCGATTGGCGCTCTCAAGAGAATCAATTTTAGAAAGTTCAAGAAGATCAACCACAAGGCGATTGAGTCTTTCTAAATTATTCTCAACAATTTCAAAGGACTCTTGTAGTTCTTTTTTGTCGGCGCAAGAATCCCGAATCACACTCAAGAAACCTTGAATAGATGTCAGCGGTGTTTTCAATTCGTGAGAGGCATTTGCGACAAAATCAACGCGAACTTTTTCGATTTTTTTGTGTTCGGTAATGTCGTGAAAAATCGCAACAGCTCCGCGAGTTTTACTTTTCTTCTCATCAAAAAAGGGCGAAACCGAAACTTGGAAATAATGCACACTGGAGTCCATGGCCAACTCTTGAGAAACTTGAATAAACTGTGGAGCCTGATTCTGCAGGGCATTTGAAAAGGCTTCTAAAACAGTTTGATTACGGATTACTTCTTTTAACTTTTTACCCCAGTGCCCCTCATCTTTTTGATCAAACATATGGGCCATAGGAGCGTTGTAGTAGCGTATGTTCATATCACGATCGACAGCTAAAATAGCATCGTTGGCAGCGGTGATGACAGCCTCGAGCTCGCTTCTTTCCTTAGCGACGTCGGCTTTTCTTTGCTTGAGATCTTTTGAAATTTTATTCAGAGCCAAGTCAAGTTGGTACCACTCGCCGCGGCTTTCCTTGATCACCGGACTATCCTTCTTGGAGAAACTACCTTTGTGAATGGATTTAGCCTTGGCAATTAATACTCCAAGTGGCGAGAAAAATAACCAAGCAAAAAGAAACGAAAACAGTATGGCTGCAAAACTCAGGGACCAAAAAGAATAAACTAAGAATTCATCAAGATGACCAAGAAAATCACGATTCCCAGACAGATCTAGGTTCATGTTTTTATAGATAAACACCCGCAGCACAGATCCCGTGATCAACAGAGTGAGAAGGTTGAAGCCAAAGAGCCAACGAAAAGCACTCCAGCTCAAAAAACGAACAGATTTAAAAGAAATCATCGCGCACTCGGTAACCCACACCTCTAACCGTCTCAATAAGATCAGCATGGGGACCCAATTTTTTTCGTAATCCAAAGACGTGGGTATCGACGGTTCGACCAATAACTGAAATACCTTCTCCTTGCACTTCTTCGATAAGTTTAGCTCGAGTTAGGACTCGGCCACGATACTCAAGCATAGTGGTGAGGAGTTTAAACTCAGAAGGTGTAAGATTCATCATTTCGCCTTCCAGAAAAGCCTTATATGTTTTCAAGGAAACTCGCAACGGGCCAATCTCGAGATCATCAACGCTATCTTTGAAGTCTTTTGACTGAGGAGCCTGATTGTTGCGTGAAACCCGTCTTAAAAGAGAGCCAATTCGTGCTTTCAAAACACCCACACTGAAGGGTTTTGATAAGAAATCATCGGCACCTGACTCTAAGCCCTGAATCAGGCTTTCTGGGTCCGACTTTGCAGTGACCATCAAAATCGCCATATGACTGAGTGAATCCATTCTTCGAACCAACTGTGCAATCTCAACTCCACTCATTCCAGGTAGCATCCAATCGAGAAGAATCAAATCGTAAGTTTGTCGGTTTAACAATGACAAAGCTTCTTCGCCGGACTTAACATGATCGACAGCAAATCCCATGGATTCCACCTGCATGACAAGAAGTTTCCCGATATCCACCTCGTCTTCAACTATGAGTATTCTATTCGACATTGCTGCCCCCTATAATAGTTTGCTTATTTTTAGCTTTAGTCTCGGAATGACGAACATCTCGTCCAGAAATTAAGAAAATAACCTCTTCTGCAATATTGGTTGCGTGATCTCCTAATCTTTCTAAATTTCTTACAATAGAAAAAAGATCTAAACTGGCATCGATATCAGCCCGGCCCTCTTTTAAAATAAAACGCACTTGATCTGACAAGGTGTCACGGTAGCTATCCACACTCTCGTCCATAGCCAATACTTCGTTAGCAAGACTTTCATCATTTTGTATAAAGGCATCAAGACCCTTGCGAACCATCATTCTCACAAGATCTGCCATCTTAGGGATTTCATTAGCCATCATTAATGGAGAGTGTTTAAAGTAATCCTCTAAGCTGTAAGAAATCGTACAGGCTAAATCACCCATTCTCTCAAGATCAACGCTCATCTTTGTGCTGACAATTATCAACCGCAGATCAGATGCGACTGGCGATTGACGTGCCAACAGCTTAAAGCAATCACGATCAATTTGCTTGTGAAACTCGTTGATTTGATCTTCTAATTCAAAAACTCTAGGTAATCCCGAAAGATCCTTGCGCGCCAATGCTTTGGTCGAAATCAGAATTGACTCTTCAACCAGACCGGCCATTTGAGACACGCTCGATTTGAGTTTATTTAAATATTGTTGCAACAAAGTGTCCATAATCTTCCTAACCAAAGCGACCCGTTAAAAAGTCTTCTGTTCGCGTGTCTTTTGGATTCATAAAAAGGTCTGACGTTTTACCTATTTCAATAAGTTCACCATCTAAAAGAAAAGCGGTGCGATCGGATATTCGAGCCGCTTGTTTACGACTGCTAGTCGTCATAATAATCGAGACCTTATCTGCAATTTCTCGCAAGTACTGTTCAAATTGCATGGTGTGCTTGAGACCAATAACTCCAGTGGGCTCATCCATCAGAATAGCCTTGGGCCGAAGTGCCAAGGAGCGGGCCAAACAGATAAGTTGTCGATCGCCAGCGCTGAGTTTCTCTGGTGTTTTATGCAACTGCTCTTTTAAAGAGGACCACAGATTAAGACGTCGTAAAGATTTCTCAACCATATCACCAATCTCAGCTCCAGACTCAATGTGGTTTATGCGCATGCCGAGTGCCACATTCTCAAAAACACTTAAGTGATTAAAGGTCGTTGGCCGAGCAAACACCATGGACATAGACCGACGTAGAAAAAGACGATCGTAGGATTTCTCTAAAATATTTTCGCCTTCAAAAAATATCTCGCCCGTCAACTTATGCCCAGGTTGTTCTTCAAACAGACCGTTTAAACAGCGTAAAAGTGTGGACTTTCCGCTACCGCGAGGGCCAATGATAGATAAAATTTTATTTCGTTCGGCGCTAAAATTGACTCTATTTAGAACCGTCTTGTCAAAGACGTTGGCTTCAAGATCTTTAGCTTCTAAAAAAAACTTAGCCATTTTCAAACCTCTGCTTACCGACTTTTGACTCCAATAGAAAGGCTATAAAGTACAAAAGAAGGAACCACATGACCCATTGAGCAACAAAAGTGTTCTGAGCTATTAATGCTTGAAAAATATCTGTGGACAACCAGGATAAACCAGAACCCTGTACATTGTAAAAACTATGGAGCGCCAATAAAGGGGTCAGAATCCCTAAGGCCCGCACACCAACAATAAAAATTTGTAGAATATAGAATTTGAAGTTTTTGACAAAAAATAAGAGCCACACTTGGCGCCATACTGACAAACCTAAGCTTTGCCCAGCTTCAATAGCCATTGGATCGACATGTCCCAACTGCTCATTCAAAATAAAATAGAAGCGTGGTAATGTCAGAAGCACAAACAAACCCCAGAGACTTAAAAAAGGAGTGGGCAAAACAACTAAAAAGAATAGGCCCAAAATGAGTATGGGAAACTCGGATAAAATAGATATGCAACTGTGAATCTTCAAGCGCACGTAAATAGGATCCTTTTGAAACCACAAATAAAACAGACTAAAAGCCATTGGGAAAGAGACAAGGACACTGCTCAAAACTATAAGAACCGAATATCTCAAAATTTGCAAAAACTCGTAAAAATTTGATAATGAGATTGCAAAATAGAAGTGAACAAAAAGTGAGGCCAAAACGAAGAGGTAAGTCCCAAGAAGAAAACCACTCAGAGCATAAAAGCCCAAAGAGAGTGCCCCTTCCTTTTTTAATTGTAATGTGGAGTTAAACATCTTCACTCCGAGACGCATTTTTAAGAAAAGATTCAAGGATATAAAAAGTAAAGAAAATGACGAAAAGAATGCCCGCAATCGACAGTAGTCCCTCTAAAGTCGATGGCGCAAGATTAAGACTGTCACGTATATAGCGAGAAGCTAAAGTTTGTCCCATTGCATTGTGACCTGATTTGAATAGAAAAAAGTGCAAAAGAGAATAGGTAATAAGACCCTCAAAAAAACAAAGGCGGGTGAAGTATGTTAAAATCCAGATTGATTTTAGCCGCATCAGTTGTAGAACTGTCATCTGTGTTCCCTCCCAACGCGAGCCTCCTAATGATTGAACCACCTCAAAACTCAGATGATTGTTCGAATCTTTAATCTCTGCCATCATGGAGACGACCATGCGTGGCAGGATATAAAAAACCAAACCCAAGGTTAATAAAGAAACCGCTAAACCCACTTCAGAAAATTCAACAACCGTGAGCAACATTTGCCGAAAAAACTCATCAATAGTCAAAGAAGCGCCAAGCCCAGGGAAGACTCGCAAAGGGTAAAGCAAAAGAGTTAAAGCAAAGGCTAAGACCTGGGTCATAATATGGGAGGGCGTCAGGTAGGAAGTCCAAAACTCCTCGAGAAAAGAAAAGACTCCACTGCCGATAACTTCAATGTAGAGATAAATAAAAAAAAGCAGTGGCAGAGTCGCACCAAAGCGTGCCGCGGCCTTGAAGGCCTGAACAGAACGAGAGCTCTTATTCTGTTCAAAAAGAATAACAACGGAGAGAGCCAGCGGCCAAGCCAACAGACTTGCCATGAGAGCAAGAGCCAGCCCAAGTGAAACCATTTTGATTAGCAATGAAAAAGGACTGGGCTCAGAGGAAACAGTAATGGAACCAAAACCCATTAGAAAAAAAATAAAAAAAACAGCAGAAAAAAGCAGAAAAGAAGCAGTGGGGAGCCATGTGAATATGTGCTTGAAAGGTTTGTAGTTTTGAATCAATTGGGAACCCTACTGACCTAATCCCATTGGTTAGAGCTTATTTTTACTGTCAGAACCCGCAGGATGCAAGGGGGCACTGTTAGGATTATGTCATGATCTATGGGTTTTATTTAAACAGTTAAGATAGGTCTCAAGGGTCAATTTCCATCCCCATTCGAGGGCGTCACATACAAGTGCGTGACCGATAGAAACCTCTTTTAGCTCGGGAATCTGCTGGGCGAAATAAGTGAGATTTTGAGAGCTTAGGTCATGACCGGCATTGACCTCTAGCCCCATAGAATCACAGAGCTGGGCACATTGAGCGAAATGCTTGGTCACGGCCTCTTGCATCTCACTGCCATAACTTTCGGCATAGGATTCCGTGTAGAGCTCAACCCTGTCTAAACCTATGTCCCTTAAAATTAAGAGCTCTTTCATCTCGATAGAGTATGGGTCAATGAACAAGGACACACGAACTCCGGCCTCTTTGATCAGTGTGATTTTCTCACGCAGGAACTCTTCATTGCCGAACACCTTCCAACCAGCATTGGAAGTTAAGACATCCGGTGGATCAGGCACAAGAGTGCACTGAGCAGGTTGAATCTGAGCTATTTTCTCTAAAAAATGCACGCTTGGATAGCCTTCAATATTGAGTTCCACATCAATATTTTGTCGAAGCTCAATGACATCTGGCCATCGTATATGTCGACCATCTGGACGCGGGTGAACCGTAATCCCTTGTGCTCCATAGCGAATCAGCTTTAAAGACTCTTCAAGTACATTGGGCGTATTCTTGCCACGAGCGTTGCGTAAGGTTGCAATTTTATTCACATTCACACTTAGTAAAGCCATGCCGACAAGCTATCTCGGAACAAAGTTAAAAGGCAAGTCGAATTCAAATTGAGCGGCTCTCTCACCACTGAAAAAGACTCCCTCGGAGTCATGAAGAACGAGGTTCCTCCTTATTTTCCCAAAGGAAAACTTAGAATTCTTTGGGCAAACAAATGGGCCTCTTCCTCGGAGTGAGTGACCATGACGGCGGTCACATTGAGACGTCTGAAAAGTGTTTTCATTTCTTCTATAAGGAAGCGAGTTTGCTCAGGATCGAGGCTTGCAAAAGGCTCATCTAACAAAATGATATCAGGTCGCAAAGCTAAGGACCTTGCCAAAGCTACCTTCTGTCTTTCTCCCCCACTGAGCTGCATCGGCCACTTATCAAGATGCTGAGTCAGGCCCATGAGTTCGATCAAACGAAAGGCCTCTTCTTTATCCTTTGAATCTTTACATCCATAAAGAATATTTTTTAAAACCTTAACTTTTTCAAAAAGTGCGTAGTTTTGAAAGACAAAACCAATTTTTCTCTCCCCAGGAGGAACGAACTTGTCGGGACCGCAGACCTCTTCTCCACGTAAAAAGATGTATCCCTTGTCCGCACGCTCAAGGCCAGCACAGAGACGAAGAAAAGTGGTTTTCCCGGCCCCGCTTGATCCGAGTAATGCGACTCTTTCTCCTTTCAGAATCTGGCATCGGACAGATTTTAAAATGGAGCGTTCTCCTCTCAGAAAATCCACTTCTTTAAACTCAATAATATTAGGATTCATGCGCCCTCTCCCTTTGAGTGGATTTCAGGAAAATAACCGAGACCATACCAACGCAAACTAAAATAAATGAAGGAACGGCAGCCTTTTCCCACTCACCCTCACTGGTTAGGTTGTATATCTGGATAGAGAGGGTGGCATACTCACTTGGAGCTAGCATCAAGGTAAGAGGCATTTCTTTCATCACTTCTAAGCAGGTGAGCAAGAAACCAATTATCACACTTTCGCGTAAATAAGGCCCCCAATAAATACGTACTTTTTGCCACCAGCCCACTTCAAACAATAAAGACATTTCGTCTAAACTTTGTGGCAGCTGAGTCACAGTCTCACCAATTGGCCTTAAGCCGATGGAAAGAAATTTGTAACTCAACCCTAGAATCAATGTCGTAATGAGAAGAGGCACTGAGACCTCAGAAAAGAGAGTCATCAATATTCCATAAAAAGAAACGGCAAGAATGGTCCCGGGGATTCCGTAACCCACACTTGAGAAAATCATTCCGAAATTTGATAACTTTTTAAATTTTTTAAACAGAAACGCCAACAAAAGAGAAAAGATAATTACTGTAAACGCCACACAAACACTGAGAGCAAGGGTGTGGAGTCCCGCCCAAAGAGTGGCTTGGAAACTTGCAAAATTGCGAATTTGCAGAGACCAAAAGATGACCTGCACAAGGGGGAAAATAAAAGCTAAGATGGTATAAAGCCACCGCAAGCTCAACACAGCCACAGCCTTGAATCCACATAGTTTTTGCCGACGGATGGGATCGAGGTTGGCTCCTCGCGCTGATTCCTTGTAACTCTTTAAATACAATTCAATTAGCAACAGGACAAATATTAACAGCGAATACCAAAGAGCTAAACGAACAGCTCCAGCAAATGAAAAAAGATCAAACCAGGCTTTGTATATTAATGTTGTCATCATCGGGGTGTTAACAACACTGGAGGCACCAAAGTCAGAAAGAGCTTCAAACAAGACTAAGACTTGTCCTGAAAGTACGAAAAACCCGATATGGGGCCAAATGACATAGCGAAAGAAAGGCAGTGACCCCGACTGCATAAGCTTTTCCGTTTCCCATTCACTTTGGCGCACCCATTGAAAACCCAAACAAGAGAAAAAATAAATATAGGGGAGCAATGCCAGTGTTAAAATAAACACAAGAAACCAAGCCTCCCCTTGAACCTCTATCCATTGGTAAAGGCCCCAATCTGAACTAGCTCCCAGATTGCCTATATAAACGAAGGCCAAAACGTATGCCGGAAATGCCAAGGGCATCAAAGTGAGGGCATGTAAAAAACCTTGTCCTGGCACCTGATAAAAAACTTGCCAGTAGGCAAAAATCAAACCGAGAAGGGTGCATAAAACAACAACCGCGCAAGACACAAATCCCGTGTTAGAGATGGCTTCACGAACTAAGGTGGCGTCTATTTGAGCAGGCTCACCGGCATCAAAAAATAAAAAAAGAACAGGGGCTAAAATGAGCGCCAAGTAAAAAACGGAAAAAAGACGAAGATAAAGAGAACTCACCGATAGCGAGCTTTGTCGATCAAGTGGATAGCGCGTTTTTGATTTTTAGCAATCTCGGTGAGTGGGGTGGGGTCGGCTACAAAAGTCCCCCACGCTTGGAGAATAGGTACGGAGGATACACTCTTAACGACCGGGTACTCGTCGTTGGCGTTAGCAAATATTTTTTGTGCCTTGTCCGAAACAAGCCACTCCATAAACTTTTGTCCCAACTCCTTATTTTTTGATTCCTTCACCAACCCAACCCCGGAAATATTCACATGAACACCACCGTTTTTCTGGTTGGGCCAAAAGACTTTAACATTCTTTGCCTGACCATTTCTCTGCAAACGAGCCAAATAATAGGTGTTGGCAATGCCCACGTCACATTGACTATTGGAAATAGCCTCAAGCAAATGGGTGTCACTTGTGAATACGGGACGAGCCAAGTTTTTTACCCAGCCAGATAGGGTGCGGGTCAAATCTTTTTCACTCATCCTGCCTAAGAGAGAGGCCACAAGAGATTGATTGTAAACCTTATGAGACGTTCTGAGACAAAGGCGACCCTTCCACTTGGAGTCTGCCAAATCTTCATAACTTTTAAGTTCTTTAGGATCGACCTTATCCATATTGTAAAAAATGGCACGCGCTCTGAGAGAGACAGCAAACCAGCGATTATCTGGATCCCGTAAAGTGCTAGGCACACTTTGTAGCAAGGTCTTCGAGGCTACTTTTTGCAAAAGACCAAGTTCTGCCGCGTGAACTAAGTGACCGGCGTCGACAGTGATTAAAATATCTGCCGGGGTGTTCTTGCCCTCGCGAGTAAGCTTTTGGATCAAGGTCCCAGCCGAGCCATTGATGTGTTTGATTTTTACCGGGAAGGTCTTTTCATAGGCCTGAATAACTGGCTCAATTAAATCTGTATTGCGCGAAGTGTAGAGAGTGAGAGTGTCGGCACCCAGTGAATGGGGCGATGCTAGTAGGGAAATATAGATCAAGCAAAACAAACGACTCATGGAACCCACCTTGTTTAGTTCCATAATTTTTATAATCTCTGCCCCCATGAGTACAAGAAGAAAGAGACCATGTGGGCTTGTCGGGCGAGCTGGTATCAATAAATATTCATTTAGTGGACTCCCCTCAGAATGAGGTGCTATAGTGGTGGACATCAATTGAGGTCGATTATGAAGCTACAGCCCGTGCGCGGCACCCGCGATATCTTTGGAGAAGAAGCCCTGCTTTTTTTGGAAATTCAGTCCCAGTTTGCTCACTGGGCACAAATCCACGATTTCCAACCTATCGAAACCCCTATCTTTGAATTTTCCCAGGTCTTCAAGCGCTCCCTGGGTGATGAGACTGATATCGTCAACAAGGAAATGTACACCTTTGAAGATCGCAGTGGAGATTCTCTGACCCTTCGACCCGAGGGAACGGCCAGCGTGGCCCGAGCCATTCTGTCCAACAGCATGCTACGCGACCTCCCCCTTAAGCTTTACTACTCCGGCCCAATGTTCCGCCACGAGCGTCCACAAAAGGGGCGTTACCGCCAGTTTCAACAGTTTGGTGTCGAGTTGATCGGCGTTGACTCTCCCATCGCAGATATCGAAGTGCTCAGTTGCGCCTGGAGTTTTTTTAAGGCCTGCTCCCTGGACAATAAGGTCCAATTGGAAATCAACAGCCTGGGCGATCAAGAAAGTCGCGACAACTATCGTACGAAGTTGATCCAATATTTTAGCAATTGTAAAGACAAACTCTCAGAGGAGAGCCAAAAGCGACTGCTCACAAATCCTTTGCGCATTCTCGATTCTAAAGAGGAACAAGATCAAGAATGGATTCAAAAGGCGCCCCCTATGAAAGCGGCTTTAAATAGTGAGTCCCTTGCTTTTTTTGAAAATGTTTTGCAAGGCTTAAAGGAATTGAAGATTCCTTTTGTGGTCAATCCCCGCCTGGTGCGCGGATTGGATTATTACAACCATTGCGTTTTTGAATTTACCACCACACACCTTGGCTCGCAAAATGCCGTTCTTTCTGGCGGGCGTTACAACAACCTGGTTGAAGCACTTGGTGGCCCCAGCACACCCGGAGTGGGCTGGGCAGCCGGCACGGACCGTCTCGCACTGCTCTTAGAGAAACCTAAACATCAAAGACAAACTGTCGCTGTGATTACAACCAGCCCCGATGTCAGTGGAGACGCCCTTATTCTGCTCACCCAACTGCGAGAGCATGGTATTCCAAGCCAACTTATTTACTCTGGTAATGTTTCAAAGCAATTAAAAAAAGCAGACAAGCGCCACTGTTCACACGCACTCTTAGTCGGCAAAGAAGAACTAAAATCAAACTCCTTCAGTCTCAAAAATTTGAAATCGGGTGAACAGACTCAATTGAATAAAGAA
Organism: Bdellovibrionales bacterium; assembly: GCA_041739665.1. Classification (GTDB taxonomy): domain Bacteria; phylum Bdellovibrionota; class Bdellovibrionia; order Bdellovibrionales; family JAGQZY01; genus JAGQZY01. Next base: position 12,957 of record JBGSNK010000058.1, on the reverse strand, counting down.
TCCCTGATCAAAGAGTTACGTGTTTTCTATGGGCTTTGATTTTATTCTGGCTAGCCAGTCCCCCTATCGAAAAGAATTGCTCTCTAAAGTCCTGGGTTCTTTTCACACTCAACAACCCGATCTCGATGAAGAACTTTTGCAGAACAATTATAAAGGATCTCCACTGGACCTCGCCTCCTATCTCGCTCGCAAAAAGGCCCAAAGCTTGCGGTCCCATTATCCCAAAGCATGGATTTTAGGCTCGGACCAAGTTCTTCTTTTTCAAGGCAAAGCTTTAAATAAACCCCACTCCCGTCAACAGGCCGAAGACAGACTGACTCAACTGCAGGGACACAGCCACCAACTCATGACTGCCTTTTGCTTGCTTGGGCCTGACAAAGTTTTCGAGAATCAGGTGATCTCGACTTTGACCATGCACAAACTCAGCGCAAACCAAATCCAGCACTATTTAGATTTAGACGATAGCGTGGGTTGTGCTGGGGCCTACAAAATCGAATCTCATGGCGCCTCACTATTTTCTCGAGTCGAGACAGAGGACTTTTTCTCAATCATCGGACTGCCTTTATTTTCTCTCTCGCAAATCTTAAGAGATGAAGGAATTTTAAGCCCTTAGTCCAGTGATCATTTGCCGCTATAAACCCGAAGAGATCTTATGGGAATAGCCTTAAAAAATAGCGAGCAAGTTCATAGCCTGATGCCACCAATGTTACCATTGCCAAAAAGGCGGTTGGGACGCTCGGACCTTATGGTTTCACCTATCTGCTTTGGAAGTCTACGCCTGACACCAGAGGATGGAATTTATAAAGAAACTCTTTTAAAGGCACTCTTTAGTGGCGTCCACTTTATCGACACCAGTGGAGCTTACGGCAATGGCGCCTCTGAAATGGTTATCGGTGAAGCAATTCGTGAGTACACAAACGAGTGTCCAGACCAAGCCGAAGCCATTGTTCTTTGCACCAAGCTGGGTTTGGTACAAGGTTTTGCTTTGCACGAGATGAAGCGCAATATTTCAACGGCTCAGACTGAATCCTTTAAAATATCAGAACGGGCCCATTATTGCTTAACACCAGAGTATATTGAATCACAATTGACGATGTCATTGCGTCGCCTGCAAAGGCCCAATGTCAATGTGGTTTTGATTCAAAACCCAGAGCACCTGCTGCGAGTTTTAGGCGACCGAAAGAAATTTTATTCTCACCTCAAAAGAGCCTTTGAACATTTAGAAGTCGAAGTCGCTCGTGGACGCATCCAACACTACGGTATCTCTTCTAGCGCCTTTCTTAAAAAAGAAATTGCTCAAGACTTCTTAAGTATTGATGAAGTTATGTCCTTAGTTGAGTCTGTTTCTAAGAAACATCATTTTTCAGTAACTCAGATTCCCTTTAATCTTTTTGAAACAGCTCCACTGTTCCAGACTAATCAAAATAAACAGAGCTTTTTTGAAGCTGCGAAAAAATATGATTTGGGAATTTTAACTTGTCGCCCACTCACCAGTCATCATCGAGACAAAGTGCATCACTTCATTACTTTTCCTGGCAAAGACGAAGTTTCTGTAAAAGGGCAACTACATAGGGTTTTAATGTCGGTGATTGAACTTGAAAAAGATATTTTCACTCAATTGCCCGAGCAAAAAAATTTAAAGTGGGGCCATGTTCTTCGAAAACATCTTCACAAAATAAGTGATTGGTGGAAGTGGAGTGTTTATTTACATAAAGAGATCATGCCCTCACTCCAAAAAAATCTTGAGGAACTGCCACAAACTCTTGAATGGAACCAATGGAAAGTGAATTATGTAAACAACCTACATGAACTTTTCTTATTGATAACCGACAGTTTACAAGGGATTGCAAATTTAAGAACCAACCAGATCTGTCATTATCTCAATGAAGAGTGTAAAAGTTTAAAGGGCGAAAGTAAGCTTTCCAACAAAGTCACTCGTCTTTACCTATCACTACCAGAAATCAGTTCGATTGTGATGGGACTCTCTCATCCAGCACATGTCGATGATTTGTTAGAAATGGGAGAGGTTCCGGACCAAATCACTACCCGCCATATTCTAGAAAAAGTGAAAATGCATTTCTAAAAATTTTATGCCGCTTTTGCTCTCTTGAAAAGGGGCAAAATCACGCCAGTTTGACCGCGACTCATCAACTCTTGGTGAGCGGGTATAAACAGCTGCACTAGATCGGCATCAAATTGCTGTCCCGAAAACTTTTCAAGTTCGCGATAGACGACAGAAAGTGGAAGACCTTTTCTGTAGGCTCGACTACGAGTCATAGCATCAACAGTGTCGACAATTAAAATAATTTTAGCGATGTATGGTATTTCAAAGTTTTCAAGAGCAAATGGATAACCCTTGCCATCGACTCTTTCGTGGTGGTGCAAAACGGCTTGCTGAACCTCTTTGAAGAACTCGTCTGTTGCCAAGGGTTCAATGAGTTCGGCACTAAATAGGGCGTGATTTTTCATCAGCTCGTACTCATCATTTGTCAAAGGGCCGGGCTTGTTTAAAACTTCAAGTGGTATGAGGCTTTTTCCCACATCGTGAAGAAGTCCTGCTACATGGGCTAAGAGTTGCTCTTCACTTGGTAAACCAGCTACTTTCGCAAGAAATGAGCTCATCTCGCCCACTCTTTGACAGTGTTGAAAAGTGGACTCGTCGTGAGCTTTCAGATGAGATAAGATTTGATTCATTTCGTAAAGTGACGATTGTGGCAATTGTTTCCAGTTCATACTCCCCCACCTGATGCTTGATATTATATATCGACTAAGGTCGTTAAATTCTTAAGGACAAAAGTGCTTTTTCTCAAAATAAGACAAGGATTGCTATCAAAAGGTCTGTACCACCCTTTTATATTCATTGTTTCGAGGCATAATTTAGATAGCAACGAAGCTTTCAAAAATAGGTCGATCCATGAAATACAAATATCTGATTGTAACAGTAGTCTTTTTTTTAACTGGTTTTCTTGTCTTAAAGAATATAACAGCAACTAACAATCAAAATTTGGCTGACCGTGTACCAAACAATGTCAGCAATCGCTCCAACCAGATGCCAGCAACGACCGCCAATGAAATGAACCGACTGACTCCACCCGATCGAGTCATTATCAGCAAACAGTTCTCTGGTTATGCCGAAGCTATTGCTGCAGATCCAGTTTTAGCGGCTCACTGCACGCGTCGCACTGGCAAAGAAGATGAAACCTGTGGAATTATCGACGCACGACGTGGCGACCCTCATTTTCGCCCCGAAACTTTACCCAAGAACTCGGCGGAACATCAGTATGCAAAAATCCCTCGCAATTCGAAAATCACTGTCTCTACAGCCTGCGAACAAGATGGAAAGTTTTATACAAGAGTGAATTACACCGACGAAAACGGTCATGAGCGTCCCTTTATCAATCCCTTTAACAGCCAGCAAAAATGCATAACCTCTCCGGGTCTTTACCAGAGCCCCAAGTATCCCCATTATCAGACCCAACTGCCGCGTAGCTTCAATGCCTCAGGTCACTTAACCGAGTGGCATATTGTCAGTGAAAACAAAAGCTATGCGGGCGCCCAAATGGCGTGGAGCCTATGGCTCAACGACAGTGGTTACGCCTACCATGCCGAGGCCGATGGTTTTCCAGCTACTGGCTACCCCGAGTCGGCTGGTTGCTTTCGCATGTCCGATGCTTGCGCCCGTGGATTATTTTTTCTAGCTCGACGTGTAGGAACGGATAGCATAAATTTTAATTTCAATGGCTACGGACACCCAACTGAGAATCGTGCCTGCACACGCCCAGAAAACGATCCAGCTCCAGGTAACTTAAAATTTGCCACTCAGCAAGATAGCTCAGTTGTCAGGAAAAATATCGAAAGTCGTCGCAACAATTGGTGGTCCCGCTTTTGGGGTGGAGTCAAAGGTGGAACCCCCTCTAATCTCCCGCAACACCAACGGAGAAGCGAAGACTCCGTTCGTTGATTCTTTTTTGGTCTTATAATCCAACGCCTTAATCAGTCTCTAGCTTTTCCACCATCGTACTTTGGTGTCGTATAAGGTGTGTCTGGAGAAATAGGCTTGTAGCCATTATCATTCCCTGGGTTGCTGTATTTCGGGGTGATTCCGGGACGGTCACCAGAAATGGGCTGATAGGGGTTATCCCTATTGGGAGCGACGTAAGGGGCTGCAGCACATTGATTTTGACTGTGAGCATAGGCCACCATACAAGTTTGAGCAGCCATAGACTGTTGATAGCTCATGGGCGGGTTATCTCGACGGAAATTATAAGGAGGGTTTGGAGGAATCATGTTCCAGCCGCCAACGCCACTTTCATCCCCACATGGTCTTTGTAGAAGTTCAATACACTTACAAATTTGAAGAGCAACCGAAGCTCCAGTGTTAGGTGCGTAATAACCAATACAGCTTGTTGAGGCCTTAAGTGTTCCATTTCCACCCGTCATTTCAGAGAAGGCTCCTCGAAAATAACCTGAGACCTTCTCAATTCTTTGCTGATAATCAGCTGGCATCCCACCCATGGAGTCCCACTTAGTTTTAATTTTTGGACTATTACTACAGCTGACACCATTGCGAAAATAACCTTGTCTACTTTTTCTGTTCTTGCCACTAAAATTGGCAACTGGATTACTTATCGCCTTACATTTAGGTGCTGCTTTTCCAGGAGCGACAGCCATAGCTCCGCCAACCGCAATGACACCCAGAACATAAAGAGGAATCCCTGCATGTGCTTCTTGGAAAAAGAGTTGATCGTAAAAAGCAATCTTACTATCGAGTAAAGCGTTTACCTTTGTTTGAAAAGACAAAAAAGATTCGCCCGGTTTGATTTGCAAATTCTTGCCATTTAATTTAAATATTTTATTTTTGGCATCAACGGTTTCGAGCACCCACTGAATTCTTCCATTGACTCGAAAGGCAAGTTTATCCTTTTCAAGCACTTCAAAACGCCACAACCATTTTTCTATTATTCCATCAAGTTCAGCAAAAGTATTATCAATCTGTCGATGATCTTCTTGGGTTTTAAATTGTTTTTTAAGAGGAACTTCGAAACTTGATAAACTACGGTTCGAATTGTAAAAGCTCGCAACTTCGTTTGGAGAATATGTCTCTGCCATGACCGAGCTTGCACTCAGCACCAACATCGCGGGCAATAAAAAGATGTATATAATATTCATCAGTTTCATACTCATTCCTTTCTTGAATATAAAAATCTTTACAGGATGTTAATCGGATTGGCTTACTTTTAGCTTAAGTAAGTTTGAAAACTCTGGACCTTTATCGAGTCTGCCTTTCCTTTCAGAGCCCATAGGCGCTAAAATAGTAGATCTGTAAAGGGGTCAAAATGCAGCGCTCTCAGTCTCCAAAATTTTCCAAATGGACGGCCTTTCTGGCACTTGTTATTACTCTCATCCAATCGCCAAAAGCTTTAGCCAGCTTGCAACTCGATGGCGGCTCCTACGCAAACCGGACCCATATTGACACAGCCATGAGGCGTGCCAATCTTAATTTTATCTATAATGGTTGCGATCCCAATCCAAGCCCTTCGCGTATTCGCATAAAAAGTGACGGCAATTGTCGTTTGGCTCGCAACTACAATTTAAATCAGGAGGCTGGCAATAGTGCTGTGTCTGGAACAGTTGGTGAGCTTGTTGCGACTTATGAGGAGCCAAGTAGTCAGACCTGTGCCAACCCTGTTCCACGTCGCTTGCATAGCAATGTCTCTTTGGAAAGCATTTATGAAACATTTCAGAAGCAACAGTGCTTTCCTACCTACTTTGTTTTAAAAGATGGTGATGGTGAAGGGGCCTTGCAGATTGCACAAAGAAGATCGGATAAAGGACTATGTAAAATCCCAGACACGCGAATCAAAAAAGAAGGCTTTCCCACCGAGGACTTTGATTTTTTTAATTTAAGAGCTAACGAATCGGGTTTTCGCCTCGGTGATCACACCACCTACCGCTATGATTACGACTCTAAAAATTGGTGTGTCAAACATCGACAAAACGATGAAAAGTGTGGTCAGTGGCCAAGCCCCTTGCCTATGCTCTACCAAGGCAGTGCAGATCGACGTTTTCATGTCAAAGGCACGATCACCCTCAGCCCTGATGGTAAAGCCAGTGTGCGAGCTATCGATAAATCCTACCCGAGCCTAAAAGATGTTTTTAGCGACCAAAAAATGGGGGGCCTCACACAAACCGACGTCAGTCGTGGCCGCATCGATTTCCACACCTGGCGCAACATCAATGGCTTGGTTCGGTCCAATGTGAGTTCCTATGAAACCGATGAACCCAGAGGTCATCACCAACGCTCCCTGAACTTTATTGCACGCAACGTGATGGGTATTGGGATCACCAACTCATGGTGCCCACAGGAACACTGCTTTATTGGAGTGAAGAGCGAGGGACTCCAGAGCTCAAGTTGTAATCAGCCCCCTTTGATTGATATCTCGCGTGGCGGAAACGGCAATACCTGTCACTCTTGTATAGGTATCACTCCTGGGCTGTGTGCTCTTCAGCCTGAAGAGGTCCAGGCGGTTCGCGCCCGAGTGGTTGAAGATGAGGACTTTAAGTTGCTGGCGACAGGCGAGTATCAATTTAATGAAAATATAGACCGAGGCCTTGAGAAAAATTTCAGTCGCATTGTCAGCAATCCCCGTAAGCCTGGCTGTCACCAGGGCTATGCCCCAGCCTTCACCGAGATCTTTGACCCAGGAGCCGCCAGCCGATCGGTCAATGCATTAGATGAGAAACAACGTCAAGAGAACAAAAAGAAACCTTCTTTAGGGAATCAATCCAAGTAGGTATGAGATAATTTTTGGTACTCTGCGACCATCTCGGAACGCAGCTGAACTTTAAACTCTTTAATTTTATCTATGTCCCAATCTGACCCCAACTCGCGAGCAGGCAACATAGAAACGGCGGCGCGACGCACCCAACGGTCTTTATTAATAAGGATTGATCCTTTTCTTAGTGCCTGATCCACTCCACAGATGACAACTGGCACCACTGGCATACGCGCATTCTTGGCAAAAATAAATGGACCTGATTTAAACTCTTTAATCTCACCGCTTTGTCGCCGTCCGCCTTCTGGAGAAAGAGCAAAAGCCTCACCCCGAGCGACTCGTTCTTCGGCCTGACGATAGACCTCCATAACCTTATTCCGATCTTCGCGTGTGATGGGAAGGGTGCCAGATAATGTCACGGCATAACCAAAAATGGGAATTTTGAACAAAGAGGATTTCGCACCAAATCTAAAACTTTTCGGCGAAACTGAAAACAGAACAGGAACATCCAAATGACTACTGTGGGTGAACAAGTACAAAAATCCACGTTGGACAGGGACATTTTCAACTCCAAACAAATCCACTTTCAACCCAGAGAAACGCACCATCAGATTGCACCAAAAAGGACCGATCACCCAGTCCACCCAAGCGCGTGGTGCGTGGAACAGTAAGAGACCAATCACAAGGAAAGAGCAAAGAAGGGTGTGAAAAAGGACAAAAAACACCATCGCAATGGCGCGCGTGAGACAGAAAGCTCGAATCATAGGTGTATGATGTCTGGACCAAAGAAGGAGGTCAATCCTTTAAGCTCTTCTGCTCTATTAATATTTGAGGCCCGATCACCGAAATGTGGACATGGGCTTAGCCAAATTTTTCAGTAGCATTAGCGACCTTCTCAACTTTCCATTGTTTAGCTTGCCCGATCATAATATCTCTCTGAGGAGTCTTTTTCTCCTTATCGCCCTCCTCTGGGCTTTCACTCGCGTCTCCAAGTGGGCTGAAAAACTCACTCACCGTGCCCTGCTCTTCAAGGATATCGATCCTGGAGTTAAAGGTTCCGTTGAAAGGTTTGTGCGCTATATTGTTTTAGCAGTTGGATTTTACATCAGCTTCAGCACTATAGGGATCAATCTCAACTCTTTAGCAGCGGTTGGAGCCGTCGGATTGATTGCTATTGGTCTTGGTTTACAAAACATCACACAAAACTTTATCTCGGGCTTTATACTTTTAATGGAGCGACCCATAAAAAAGGGCGATATTGTTAAAGTTGGTCAAACCTCTGGGCGCATCCTTGAAATTCAAGCCCGATCGACCCTTATTCTCACCCGCGACGATGTGGTCATTGTGGTTCCCAACTCTCAATTTATTACCGAACAGGTGGTTAATGATAGTTTTTCTGGAGACAAACTTCGCCTGTCCATCAACACTCGCGTGGCCTACGGAACCGACCTAGAGAAAGTGAGAGCTCTTCTCATCCATATTGCACAATCCCATCCCAAAGTACTCGAATCCCCACCCTCTTCTGTGTTACTGACAGAGTTTGGCGAATCAGCTTTACAGCTCCAATTGCGCGTTTGGACCGCAGAACTTTGGTTTGCTGATGATTTGCTATCTGACCTACGCTACCAAATTATTCAGCAATTTAAGAACAATCATATCTCAATCCCCTTCCCACAAAGGGAGCTTCACTTAAAAAGTGGAAAGCTGGGATTTGAGAGCTCCATCCCATCCACTCTTGACAATGGCGAGAAAAACACCTGACTCATCACAGCAACTACTGATTTTACATACGTTTCAGAGAGATAATACCTCGGTACTATTGATCACAAACCAGGAGGACATGTGAAAAATCTTTTAATTATGAGCGTAATTGCTCTTGCTATGGGTGCTTGTAGTAGCGCCTATAAGAACACTCAAGACGATTCAGCCAAACAGGTTGAACAAACTGAAACGGCGGAGAGCACGACTGACGGCAAAGATGCAAAATCTGCTACTGAAGCAAAATCTAACGGCTCTGACAGCCGTGTTGTCTGTACTTTGGACAAAGACGAACGCATTATTGATGTTCGCAAGTCTGAAGCAGGTGGCTGCGAGTTATTTTATACTAAGTTTGGAGAAGAGAAGTCTGTTGCCTCTTCTGGTTTTGGAACTCAGTATTGTGAAGAAGTGCGTGACCGCATTCAATCCAACTTGACTAAAGCTGGATTTTCTTGCCAATAACACCCACTTAAAAATCTAGGGATGTCTTAGTTATAGGCATCCCTTTTTTATTTGGAATTTAAAAACTTTTGTTCTGAAAGTGTGATTTTTAAATTCTTTGAGCGATATCTAGGCTCGAATGGTTCTTCCAACTAAATAATGCCAAAATTACCACAATCAAAGCTGTTTCAGATTTGACTCATGAGCGAGGCTCTTTTCATTTAAACAATCTGTGGATCAGTTTTTACTAGGCTGGGTCCAGCAAGTTTCGTTAAAACTGGGCGAGTAGATACTCAAGGGTCTTCTGAACAGGTGTGGACTGAGTGCGCGTTCCAACATAGGCCACACTGATTTTATTGTTGGTTGGTTTGCCCTTTGAATCGAACTCGTGGAGCTGATAACCCTGCTCCAAAAGTTTCTCGCCATGGTGAGCCGGCAAAACGCCCGCTCCAAGGCCGGCGGTGATAAAACGAGCAATTCCCAAGGCATCGGCCACGTAGGCTCGCACATTTAAATCTATTTGGCCCGCTTTCAAGTGATTGTCGAGCCAATGTCGCAATATGGGCTCACCTTTTTGATAGGCGATATAATCAAACTCTTGGTAAAGAGCCTTACCTTTTAAACTGGCAATTTCTTTTTTCTTGGAGTTGTAATAGTCTACAGAGCAATAAAGTTTAAGTTCTTCATCATAAACTTTTGAAGTCTGAATCTGACTATCCATATTAAAGTCGTCTATAAATGCAAAATCCACTTCGCCACTTAAAAGCATGGCGTTTAAATCCTGTCCCAACTCAAAACGTAAAGTGTACTTCAAGTCAGGATGTAGTTTTCCGAACTCAGTCATTAATGGAATCAGAATATTCAAGCCAAAAACTACTGGTGTTCCCAAAGTGACTTCTCCACGCAGAGATTGGTCCTTAGCTGTAACATCCTGTAGAGCTTGCTCCAGGCTTTTTAAATGGGACGAAATCTCTTTATAGAGTTTGTGCCCAGCCGCCGTAGGTATTAACTTTTGTTTGATACGGTCAAAGAGTTTAGTTTCTAAGGAGTCTTCCAAAGATCGGACATGTTGACTAATCCCAGATTGAGTCAAGTGAAGCTCCTGGGCGGCCTGAGTCATGCTCCGGGTGCGATAAACCGATTCAAATATTCTGAGATAATTAAGGTTAATTTGATCGAGAATCATAGGGTGACTTCCTTTTATGTAGTTGTAAAAAGCCTGTGTTGAAAACGCAACCACTAAAGGTAAACGTCCTGAATGGATGAGAATTTTCTACACAGGTGAGGTGGGCTCCGCCCTTTGTGTCGCGTCGCATAATAAGCTAAGGAGACCCTCTTTTTATGCCTCAATATAGGAATGGGACAAATGTTTTGAAAAGATATACCGATAAATATTTTAGAGTATGAAACTAGCAAATTGCCCGACTTTTTCGGGTCTTTTTTTTCTTTTGACTGTGTCTTTGCTGCTGGGGGGCTGTGGTCTTCAAACAGAACTCCCACCTGTGACAACCGAGCCGGATTCGAGCAACGAAAAGGCCGTGCAGATCAGTCGTGTGCGATATACTGACGAAGGTGTTCAGATCACCTGTCAAATCAACAACGTTTTAGTCAGTCCTAATATTTCTTTACTTTTATTTATTGAGTTCGAAGGAACTCGGATCGAGACTATTCCACTACAAAACACGAGATCCCATGAATTTAACACATTTACACCCGATCGGAATGGCAATGTTCTTTGTGTTGTAGTTTACGCCGAGTCTGAGTTTGCCAGTGACAGTCTAATGTTAGATTATCACAGTCCGTAAATATTATTTTCTTTAATCTGTTAAAAATAAAATATCTAATGTCGCATTATTCGCTGGCATGGGATTGCTGAACTGCTGAAAATTTTCATTCACTCCGATGAGATCGACAGTCAGTTGATAACGTTGATTGGCCTGGGGTGGCTGGGCTCCATTGAATTCAACGGAAAGCTGAAACTGTCCCAAGTCACACAGATTATCCTTAGCTCCCGAGGCAATGATGTTTTGACCACCAAAGCCTTCACGCAACGTCCACTCAAAATAGTGATTGGGAAAAAAACCAATCCCACATTGACCCCCCACATTGAAGTAACCGAGGCGAACAATATCGTCAAAATTCAGTTTGTAGGGTTCGTACTCACGGATGCTTAACCATAACAATTGACCGGGATTGGCGCAATCAGGAGTTTGGCACTGAGCGGACGTAGAGGATTCTCCCAATTCATCGGCAAAAAGACCTATGGTCCTAGCACTGTCTCCACAGTTCTGAAAAACAAGCAAAGCTGTGCCGATAAAGATTAGAGTCAGAAAAACTCTCATAAATCCCCCACCCTCTCATTATGACCAATTATTACTGTAAAATCGAGTGATTTCGCGGTACAGGCCTTGTGATGTCTATCTTCAATGTGAACTGTTTCAATTTGAAACACTTATTCTTTATCCCTTTTTTTCTATTGGCTTGCCAACCCACTTTAATAAAACAGGACAAAGTCTTCTCGGTCCAACTTTTACAAGAACCCCTGCATCTAAACCCACAAAGACTTTTGAGTTCTAGTTCTAGTTTTTTCTTTTACAACTTATTAAGAGGCATTTACCGAATTGAAGGCATCGACACTCTCGTGCCAGAGGGTGGTCAGTGTCGCTGGCGCCAAGATTTGCGTTTGCGCTGCCATCTCTTTGATCGCAAGTGGAGTGACGGAACTGAAGTGACAACCGCGGATTACCTTCGCGCCTTTCAAAATCTATTAGATCCAGATTTTGCTTCTCCTCGCGCCGATATCTTAAGTTCCGTGAAAAACGCAAGTGCCATTTTAAGAGGCCAAGCTACTATCGATCAATTGGGAATCAACATAATTAATAACAAATCCTTTGAGCTTGAGTTGGAACAACACGATCCTGATTTGCTTTACAAATTGGCGAGCACAGCCCTCTACCCTCTGCATAAGGACTTTAAGAAAGCCGCGCCGGACAATCGTCACTTTATCGGCAACGGGCCCTATCAAATTGAGCACTGGAAATCAGGGGCCCACATCAACCTCAAGCCCAACCCCTACTATCTGCAGGGAGAAAAAACACGACCCAAAGTGAGCTTTTATTTCGTGGAAGATGACATGACAGCTTTTCGTCTTTACGAGAGTGGCAAGCTGAGCTTTTTAAGGCGTGTTCCAACATCTTTGTATCTTAAAATTAAATCCCGAAAAGACTTTCATAAAGTCAACATGGCTCGCTTTGACTATATTGGCTTTTCTGGAAAGCTCAAAACCTCTGAGCCCATCCGCAAAGCCTTGATCCATACTCTGGATTACAAAAAAATGCAGGAATTGCTACAAGCCACGAGAAGACCTGGTTGCCCTAGCATCCCGTCAATTTGGATGGACTATGTCCCTTGTCATAAAAAGGACCTCAAAAAAGCTAAAAAGTTTTTTCAACAAGCCGCTGCCAGCGCCAAAAATCAAACCTACCAAATAAAGTTTAGTAGGCTAGGCGGTGAGGATATTAGAAAGCAGGCCGAGTTTTTGCAAGCTCAGTGGCAAGAAACTTTAGGTTTGAAAATAGAAATTCAACAAGTGGAACAGAAAAATCTGTTCCAGGAATTGCGCCAAGACCCACCCGATATTTTCCGTAAGGGCGTAGGCTTAGATCAACCGACGTGCTTACATGCCCTGCAAACATTTGCCAAAGAGAGTCCTGGCTATAAAGAAAGCAATAGAAGCCACAAATTATTGGGTTGGATTGAAAAGCTGAAAAAGGAAAGCAATGTGCTCGAGAAAAAAAAACTATGTCGCATGGCTATCAACGAAATATTAGAAGAATCTCGAATTATACCTATGGGGGAAATGCACTTTAATATACTTGTCGATGAGACTTTTACAGGCTGGTCCTTAAACTCTTTAAACCAACTGGATTTGGCTCAACTTAGATCTTTAAAACCAATCTAAAAAAAGATTCTAATTCCGGGG
>JBGSNK010000015.1:0-69171 GCA_041739665.1 Bdellovibrionales bacterium | reverse complement strand
CTTGAAATTAAAAATGCCGTTGAGAAGGCTTTTGACGTTAAAGTTAAAGACGTTCGCACTTTAATTTGTAGAAGCCGCTGGCTTAAAAAACAGGCTCGCTTTGGTCCACCTAAATACAAAAAGAAGGCCTTTGTAAAGTTGGCTGATGGTCAGAAAATTTCTATCTTTGAGGGAGCTTAACAATGGGTATTAAGAAGTTCAGCCCAACCAGTCCAGGCCGTAGAGGTATGACTGGCTTTGATTTCAAAGAAATCACAAAGACAAAGCCAGAAAAGTCACTCACGCGTCCTTTAAAAAACACAGGTGCTCGTAACAATTACGGGCAAATCACAATTCGCCATCAGGGTGGTGGTCACAAACGCAAATATCGTTTGGTGGACTTTCTTCGTAATAAACTCGAAGTACCAGCTAAAGTTGTGGCTATCGAATACGATCCTAACCGCACTTGTCGCATTGCTCTTCTCCATTATGCAGATGGGGCCAAGTCCTACATCATCGCACCTGTTGGATTAGAAGTGGGAGCAACAGTGGTTTCAAGTAGCAAGGCTGATATCAAGCCTGGCAATAGCTTGCTTCTCTCAGAGATGCCAGTTGGAACAATCATCCACAACATAGAGCTTCGTCCTGGTAAGGGTGGTCAACTTTGCCGTGGTGCTGGTGCCGAGGCCACATTGGTTGGTCGTGTTGGTAAAATGGCTCAGGTTAAATTACCCTCCGGTGAGGTTCGCGAAGTCCTTACGACTTGCCGAGCGACCGTCGGTCAGGTTGGAAATACAGATAACGAAAACGTAACGATTGGTAAAGCGGGTCGTAATCGCTGGAAAGGCAAAAGGCCTTCTGTTCGCGGTATGGCGATGAACCCAGTTGACCACCCTATGGGTGGTGGTGAAGGGCGTGGTAAAGGAAATCATCCGACCACACCTTGGGGTCAGCCTTGTAAAGGTCACAGAACTCGCAACAATAAAGCAACCGATCGTTTTATTATTAAACGGCGTAAGAAGTAAGGAGATATAAGTGGCACGCTCTATGAAAAAAGGTCCATTTGTTGACGAGCACTTGATGACAAAAGTTATCACAGCGACCGACAGTGGTGACAAAAAAGCTATCAAAACTTGGTCTCGTCGCTCCACAATTTTGCCCGAGATGATTGGTCTAACCTTCGCGGTTCACAATGGTCGTAAATTTGTACCCGTTTATGTGAACGAGAATATGATTGGACACAAGCTTGGTGAATTCGCTGCCACCCGTACATTCCACGGTCACGCAGAGAAGAAGAAGAAGTAGGTAAATCATGGAAGTCAAAGCTAGTTTGAAATTCGCAAGAGTAGGTGACCAGAAGGCCAAGATTGTGGCCAATATGGTGCGCGGAAAAATGGTGAATGATGCCATTCGTATCCTGACTTTTGATAAAAAGAAATCCGCTCAATTGATTAAGAAATTAGTTGAATCAGCCGTAGCCAATGCCGAGCAAAAGCAGGTTATCGATATCGACAATCTCTACATCAAAGAGATCATGGTCGATAAGGGTCCCTTCATGAAAAGGTATCAGCCCCGTGCTCAAGGTCGCGCATTTGTAATTAAAAAGAAGTCGAGTCACATCAGCTTAGTGTTGGATGAAAGGTAATATTCATGGGTCAGAAGGTTAATCCAATTAGTTTAAGAGTCGGAGTCATTAGAACTTGGGAAAGCCGTTGGTTTGCTCAAGGACGCCTTTATGCCAGCCAATTGCATGAAGACTTAAAGCTTCGCAACTATCTCAAGAAAAAACTCAAGCATGCTGGTGTTGCCAAAATTGAAATGGAAAGAGCTGCAAACAAGTTAAAAGTCATTATCTCGACAGCCCGCCCAGGTGTGGTTATCGGTAAAAAGGGAGCCGGAATCGACTCGCTACGCGACGAACTTCAAAGGCTTACGCCCAATGAAGTTCGTGTTAATATTCAAGAAGTGCGTAAGCCAGATGTGGACGCTCAACTTGTGGCCGAAAATATTGCTCTTCAATTGGAAAAACGTGTTTCTTGGAGACGCGCCCTTAAAAAAGCCCTTGCCTCAGCTATACGTGGTGGAGTGCGTGGGATTAAAGTTCAGGTTTCAGGTCGTTTGGATGGAGCAGAGATTGCTCGTACCGAGTGGTATAACGAAAAGTCCGTCCCCCTTCATACTTTGCGTGCCGATATTGATTACGGAACTGCAGAGGCCCTCACCACTTACGGAATTATCGGTTTGAAGGTTTGGATTTATAAGGGTGACGTTCTCTCTCAAAGAGAAGTTGAGGAGGCAGGTCGTGTTAAGTCCTAAAAGAGTCAAATGGAGAAAGCAGCATAAAGGTCGTCGAAGAGGCTATGCCACTCGCGGAAACTCTGTGGCCTTTGGTGATTTTGGAATTCAAGCACAAAACGATGCTTGGATGACATCTCGGCAAATCGAAGCCGCTCGTATTGCAATCAGCAGAAGCGTAAAAAGGGGTGGAAAACTCTGGGTTCGTGTTTTTCCACACAAGCCTATTACAAAAAAACCTGCCGAAGTACGTATGGGTAAAGGTAAAGGCAGTCCCGAATACTGGGCCGCTGTTGTTCGTCCTGGAATGGTTCTTTTCGAGATCAATGGTGTGACTCGCGAGCAGGCTAAAGAGGCCTTCCGTCTAGCGGGCTCCAAAATGCCATTCAAGACCAAGTTCGTTTCGAGAGAAGTTGAGGTTTAATATGAATTATGAAGATATAAAAAATTTAACACCTGTTGAGCTCAACAAAAAATTGCGCGAAGTTAAGGGCAATTTATTTGAAGCTCGTATGAAAAACGCGATGGGACAGATGGCAAACCCCATTTCTATTCGCAAAATGCGTCGGGATGTCGCTCGTTTGAGAACCGCCCTAACTGCGAACACCAAGGCAAACTGAGGTAGATGATGACTGAAAACGAAAAAGCACGGGGTCGAAGAAACGAAGTTACCGGAAAAGTTGTCAGCGACAAAATGGACAAGACGGTGTCTGTTCAGGTTTATCGCTTGGTCAAACATCCTAAGTATAAAAAATATGTCCGTCGCACGACTGTGTTCAAGGCACATGATGAAAGCAACTCGGCCAAAACTGGGGATCGCGTTCGTATCGTGGAGTCTCGCGCATTAAGTAAAACAAAAAGATGGAAGCTGGCTGAAATTGTAGAAGTCGCTAAAGTAGGAGTCGCCCAATGATACAAATGCAAACCCGCATGAAAGTGGCAGATAACTCGGGTGCCAAAGAAGTTATGTGTATTAAAGTTATCGGTGGGTCCAAAAGACGTACGGCATCTGTGGGTGATATCGTTGTTGTATCGGTTAAATCCGCTTTGCCAACATCGAAAGTAAAAAAGGGTGAAGTCGCCAAAGCTGTGATCGTGCGCACTAAAAAGCATATTCGTCGCGCCGATGGAACCTATATTCGTTTTGACGACAATGCAGCGGTCTTAGTGAATCAAAATAAAGAACCTGTTGGCACTCGTATTTTTGGTCCAGTGGCCAGAGAGCTCCGCGCTAAGCAGTTTGTAAAAATTGTTTCTTTGGCTCCAGAAGTACTGTGATTGAGTGAGGTAAGAAAGTGAATCGTTTAGAAGAAAAATATAGAAAAGAAGTAGCTCCGGCGATCATGAAATCGTTGGGATTGAAAAATCCAATGGAAGTCCCTCGCATCGAGAAAATCGTGATTAGCAGCTGTTTGCCTGATGCGGTTCAGAACTCTAAAGTTCTCAATGTGGCAGCCGATGAAATCACGGCCATGACAGGTCAGAAGGCTGTGATCACAAAAGCCAAAAAGTCACTGGCCAACTGGAAGTTGCGCGAAGGCATGCCCCTGGGCGTGACTGTGACTTTAAGACGCGAACGCATGTGGTCTTTTATGGATCGCTTGATCTCTGTGGCCTTGCCTCGAGTTCGTGACTTTCGTGGTATGCCCTCAAAAGGTTTTGATGGACGTGGGAATTACAATATGGGCTTGAAAGAGCAAATTGTTTTTCCAGAAATTAACTATGATAGAGTCGACAAAGTGCGCGGTATGAATATCACCATCGTCACCACGGCTAAAGATGATGCCCAGGGCAAGGCCTTGTTGGACAACTTCGGATTCCCTTTCAGAAAGTAGGAGAGATTAGGAATGGCTAGAAAAGCAATGATCGCTAAAGAACAGCAAAAGGCCGAGGTTATCGAGCGTTATCGGAAGAAGCGTAACGAACTTCGCAAGATTCTCAACAGTGCCAGCGCAAGCCCTGAAGAAAAATACGAGGCACGTCGTACAATGGATCGTCTTCCCCGTCGCTCTATGGGTGTCCGAGCTGTGAATCGTTGTCAGGTGACCGGACGTCCTCGTGGTTATTTGAGAAAGTTTCAAATGTCTCGTATTGCTTTTCGTGAATTGGCCGGGCGAGGGATGATTCCTGGCGTAACTAAGTCGAGTTGGTAAAGAGAGGTTAATGTGGATACTATTGGTGATTTTTTAACAAGAATCAGAAATGCCCAAGCTGCGAAACATGAAAAAGTGGACGTGCCGGCATCAAATGTTCGTCAAGGTGTAGCTAAGGTCCTCCAAGACCAAAATTACATCACCAGCTTCAAAGTTGTAAAAGACAGCAAGCAGGGGATGATGAGAGTTTATTTGAAGTATGATGAGGCTGGTAAGCCCGTGATCTCTCGTTTGAAGAGATACAGTCGCCCCAGTCGTCGCGAATACGTCAGAGCTTCTGATATTCCAAATATTCGAGCCGGTTACGGACTGGCAATTTTAAGTACAAGTAGAGGAATCATGAGCGGTGGACAGGCCAAAGACCAAAATGTCGGTGGCGAACTCCTCTGTGTCGTTTGGTAGGTAAAAGATATGTCACGTATTGGAAAATATCCGGTTAATTTTGATAGCAAAGTCAACGTGAGTGTGACTCCAGAAAACGAAGTTATCGTGAAGGCTGGCAATTCCACTCAAAAGGTGAAAATGCTTCCTCAGGTAAAAGCTCGGATCGAAGGAAATCAAATTTTTATCGACAGACTGGAAGAGACTCAAAAAGGTCGCGCCCTTCACGGTCTTTACCGTTCTTTGGTGCAAAATGCGGTGACCGGTGTCACAGAAGGCTTCTCTAAGACTTTGATTCTCAATGGTGTGGGTTACAGATCTTCTGTTTCTGGTAAGACCCTTGAGTTGTCTTTGGGCTATTCTCACCCCATCAAGTTTCCGATCCCCGATGGGATTGATATTAAAGTAGATAAGCAGACGACTGTTGTCATTTCTGGAGCAAGCAAAGAGCAAGTGGGTCAGGTTGCAGCCAAGATCCGCAACTTCAGACCACCCGAGCCTTTCTTGGGTAAAGGTGTTCGATATAGTGATGAAGTGATCCGTCGTAAAGAAGGAAAATCAGCCGGTAAATAGGTAAGAGGACAGTAAGATGCGAGTGACGATACGAAAAAAATGGGGTGATAAACTAAAACTCCGTATGAAGAAAAGAATGAAGATTCGCAAAAAAGTAGCGGGCGATGAAATGCGTCCTCGCCTTTGCGTTTATAAAAGCACTAAAAATATTTATGCTCAGATGATTGACGATGCGACGGGTAAAACTCTCGTGAGTGCTTCGACTTTGCAGGATAAGATTTCTACAAAAGGTAAGCAAGCGGCTCAAGAGGTTGGAAAGCTTATCGCAGAAAGAGCTAAAGAAAAAAATATCACCAAGGCTGTGTTTGATCGCAGTGGGTACATCTACCACGGACGCGTAAAGTCTTTGGCGGATGGAGCTAGAGAAGCCGGTTTAGAGGTTTAGGAGAACATCGATGCAAGAAATGCCAGAATATGAAGAAAGAGTGGTATCCATCAATCGCGTGGCCAAAGTTGTTAAAGGTGGTCGACGTTTTTCCTTTTCCGCTCTTGTAGTGGTAGGTAACGGAGCTGGCAGTGTCGGTTTTGGGATGGGTAAAGCTGGAGAAGTTCCCGAAGCTATCGGTAAAGCCACACGCGGAGCAAAGAAATCCTTTATTCAGTTTCCCTTAGTGGAAGGTCGCACTATTGCTCACGAAGTGGTGGGTCAGTTTGGAGCCGCGCGTGTGATCATGAGACCTGCCGCCCCAGGAACAGGAGTAATTGCCGGTGGACCGGTTCGAGCAGTCCTCGAATCAGTGGGTGTTAAAGATATATTAACAAAGTGTGTGGGTACAAGAAATGCTCACAATGCCGTGCGCGCCACTCTCGATGGGTTGGGCCAGTTGCAGGGACAAGAGTTTATTACAACTTACAAGTAAAATAGAATCGTCGAGGTAATGGATATGGCAAAGAATTTTAAAGTAAAACTCAAGAGAAGTCTGATTGGCTGCACACAGACCCAAAAAGACACCGTTCGTTGTTTGGGTTTAAGGAAACGTGAGTCTGTTGTCGTTGTGCCCGATCATCCTGCTACTCGTGGTCAGATTTTAAAGGTTCAGCATTTACTTGAAGTGACAGTGGAGAATTAAGATGAGTTTGTTATCAGAATTAGCACCCAACAAAGGTGCAACGCACAAGAAAAAAAGAATCGGTCGCGGCGACGGGTCTGGTCAGGGCGGAACCGCTGGAAAGGGCCACAAAGGCCAACTCGCAAGATCTGGTGGAAAAGTCAAACGTGGTTTTGAAGGGGGGCAAACTCCTTTGCATCGTCGTCTGCCTAAGTTTGGTTTTAAAAATACGGACTTCAAAGACAATTATGTTATCATCAATCTTCAGCAGCTTAACCGTTACGAAGGTGAAGTCAGTCCGGCACTTTTGGCAGAACAGGGTTTTCTAAAAAAGACAGAAAAACTCAAAGTTTTGGCAAACGGTAAATTGGATAAGTCTCTCACCGTCAAGGCTCACAAATTCAGTGCGGCCGCCAAAGCGGAAATTGAAAAGGCTGGTGGAAAAGTAGAGGTCATCTAGTGGCAACAGCATCTGCAGCATCAACTGAGAGTTTACTCCAAAATGAAGATTTACGCCGCAGGCTGCTCTTCACCCTCTTTATTTTGTTGGTTTATCGTTTGGGCGTTCATGTTCCAACTCCCGGAATCAACAGTGAAGTGGTCAAGGGTTTCTTTGAGAATCAGGGAGGCCTTTTTGGTCTGTTCAACACTTTCACCGGTGGAGCTCTCAACCAATTTAGCGTTTTTGCTCTGGGAATCATGCCCTATATTTCAGCGTCGATTATCTTTCAGCTTTTGACGGCTACGATTCCATACCTTGAAGCACTCAAAAAAGAAGGGACTTCGGGGCAACGCAAGATCACCCAATACACTCGTTGGTCCACGGTGGTTTTAGCGACCATCCAAGGTTATGCCATTTCTAGCTGGCTGATGGGACAAAGTGGACCCTCTGGTGAGGCTCTCTATTACCCTCAGGTTGGTGCCGTCTCCTTTCAAGTTATGACAATCATCACTCTAGTTGCCGGAACATGTTTTATCATGTGGCTTGGTGAACAAATTTCTGAATTTGGTATTGGCGAAGGCGCTAGTATGATCATCTACGCCGGTATTGCAGCGGGCATTCCCTCTGGTGCCATGGGTTTATGGACTCTCGTTTCCAACGGTCAGATCAATGGACTTTTGGGTCTGATGCTATTGGCTTTTATGGTGGTTGTAGTGGCCTTCATTATTTTTATGGAAGTGTCCCAAAGACGACTGCCCATCCACGTTTCCCAAAAGGGTGGTGGCAAAGGTCAAATGATGGGAAGCTTTTTCCCAATTAAGGTGAATCCATCGGGTGTGATTCCACCTATTTTTGCTAGCTCCATTTTGATGATGCCGGCCACTATCTCAAGTTTCTCCGATGCGGCCTGGGTGCAAGTTGTACAAGACTATATGAATCCCTTGAGCCCGACGGGTGGCGGTCTTTACAACATTCTTTTCATTGGGTTGATTGTGTTCTTCTGTTTTTTCTATACAGAAATCGTATTTCCTCCCACAGAAATTTC
Source organism: Bdellovibrionales bacterium (assembly GCA_041739665.1). Lineage (GTDB taxonomy): Bacteria > Bdellovibrionota > Bdellovibrionia > Bdellovibrionales > JAGQZY01 > JAGQZY01. Next base: position 61,254 of record JBGSNK010000015.1, on the reverse strand, counting down.
TGAGAACCTTAAGAAGTCAGGTAAGTTTATTCCAGGAATTCGCGCTGGCAAAAGCACGGCCAATTATATTTCAAAAGTGATGGAACGTGTGAATGTGGTCGGAGCTATTTATTTAAGTGCCGTCTGTATTTTGCCAACAATTATGATCGCTCGTCTTAATGTGCCTTTTTATTTTGGTGGAACCAGTCTCCTCATTCTTGTGGGTGTGGCTATCCAAATGATAGAAAAGGTCAATGGCTATCGCTACGAAGCTATGATTCGAGCTCAAAGTCGTCCGCGCAAAAAGCGAGTTCAGTTTTGAGTCTTGTTTTGTTCGGACCTCCGGGAGCAGGCAAGGGAACTCAAGCTGCGCGTATGATTCGCGATGGTGGAAAATACCATATCAGCACTGGAGATCTCTTCCGCACGGCGATGAAAAACAACACACCTCTGGGTTTAGAAGCCAAATCTTATGTGGACTCCGGACAACTTGTTCCGGACTCTGTGACGATAGGTCTAGTTAAGGAAGTTTTAGAAAACAACAAGGGGCAGGATTTTATTTTTGATGGTTTTCCGAGAACCTCACCTCAGGCTGAAGCTCTTGAAAAGCTTGTGCATGACATGGGTGTCAGCCCTATACGTCACGCTCTTTTTCTTGAAGTTCCCCAAGAGACACTACTGACTCGCCTCACTGGCCGACGCTTATGTCGCGACTGTGGGGCCGTGTATCATGTAGACTCCAGTCCGCCTCGTGTCGAAGGTATTTGTGACAAATGTGGTGGCGAAACCTACCAACGAAAAGATGATAGTGAAAGTGTGATTTCTACTCGATTAGAGGCCTATGCAAAAAGCACGGAACCCCTCAAAGAGTATTATCAAAAAAAAGGTTTATTTGTGGCCATTGATGGCCAGGGCAACCCAGATAGGGTCTTTGCAAGGTTTCAACCCTATTTGTAGGTTTTTCATCCTAGAGCTTTAAGCGGCTTGCCCATCAAGAGTTTCAAGGACTTTGACACTCGTTCCAGACAGAAAGTGAAGTTCTTGTTTTGACTCTTTTAAGAGGGTAAAAAACTTGAAAGAATTTTGGATTTATACTGGACGACGCCCAACTTAAGGTGTTAAGTTTTGCGGTCCGTTACCAATAAAGGGTTGATTTTTATATTTTTTTTTGACTTTTTTGTAGTTCAAGATCTCTAAAAAATATAGATAAATCAAGTGCTTACAAGAATGGGAATGTTTTTTTTAAAGAGGTAAAAAATGAAGGTTCGTGCATCGGTCAAACCCATGTGTAAAAACTGTAAGGTCATCAAACGTAAAGGTGTTATTCGCGTCATTTGTGAAAACCCTAAACATAAGCAAAGGCAAGGATAATGGCTCGTATTTCTGGGGTTGATTTACCTAAAAACAAAAGACTCGAAATTTCACTCACTTATCTCTATGGGATTGGTCCAAAGCGTGCCAAAGACTTAGTGAAGTTGATGGGCTATGAGCCCAGCAAGAGAACCCACGAACTGACTGACGCCGATGTGGCTCGCCTTCGTGATTTTATCGAAGGAAATTATAAAGTTGAAGGTGATCTTCGTCGTGAGGTCTCCATGTCTATCAAACGTTTGATGGATTTAGGATGCTACCGTGGTTTACGTCATCGCAAAGGTCTTCCTGTGCGTGGACAGTCTTCAAAGCAAAATGCTCGAACTCGTAAAGGTCCGAAAAAGACCGTGGCCAATAAGAAGAAGGCTGTTTAAGGAGTGAATTAAAAAATGGCAGTAAAGAAAGCAAAAACCACAAAAAAGAAAGTTAAGAAAAACGTCCCCAACGGGAAGTGCCTTGTGCAAGCTGGTTTTGGTAACACAATTGTGACTATCGCCGACCCTGCAGGAAACACACTTTGTTGGTCGAGTGCTGGAGCTATTGGTTTCAAGGGCAGTCGACGTGGAACACCATTTGCCGCACAGATGACCGCCGAAGACGTGGCCAAAAAGGCAGCTGAAATGGGTGTTCGCGCTGTTGATGTTTTTCTAAAGGGGCCAGGAGCTGGGCGTGAACCGGCCATCCGTGCTCTAGCGAACGCGGGAATGAAAGTGACTTCAATGCGCGATGTGACCCCTGTGCCACACAACGGTTGCCGTCCCCCCAAAAGACGTAGAATTTAATTTAGACTTTTTAGGAGAAGCCCCTGATGCAAGAACATTATTATAAATTTTGGCATGATTTGATTAAACCAAAATCTTTTGAAATCGATCGCGATTCACTCTCCCATCGTTATGGTAAGTTCAACGTGAGCCCACTTGAAAAAGGCTACGGCATCACTCTTGGAAACTCCATGAGACGAGTTCTTTTGAGCTCTATGATGGGCTCTGCTGTCTCTGCTATTAAAATTGAAAACGTCATGCACGAGTTCTCAACTATGCCCGACGTGATTGAAGATGTGACGGACATAATCCTCAACCTTAAAGACGTCCGCTTTGCTCAGCACTCAGCAGATCCACAAGTCTTAACAATCAATAAGCAGGGGCCTGGTAAAGTGACGGCTGCTGATATTCAGACAAATGACAAAGTTCAAGTTCTGAATCCTGATCACCATATTGCCACTCTTGGTGACAACGGCGTCTTCAATGCTCAGATTCGTGTGACCTTTGGGCGCGGTTATGTTCCCGCTGAAGAGCATGAAGCCGACACATTAGGTATTGGGACTATCAATATGGATTCCCTTTATTCTCCAATCACTCGCGTGAACTACAATGTTTCAAACGCTCGTGTGGGGCAACGTACTGATTACGATGCTTTGAGCTTGGAAGTTTGGACGGATGGCTCTGTTCGCCCCGAAGAGTCTGTGGCTTTGGCTGCCAAAATCATGAAAGAGCAAATGCAAATCTTCATTAACTTTGACGAAGATGTCGCTCCGACTGAAGAGAAAATTGAAACTCAAAACACTCAATTGAACGAAAATCTTTTCCGTTCTGTTGATGATCTTGAACTTTCTGTGCGTAGCGCCAACTGCTTGAAGAATGCCAACATTCGCCACATTGGTGAGCTCGTTGTTCGCTCTGAAGCCGAGATGCTAAAAACCAAAAACTTTGGTCGTAAGTCTCTTAACGAAATTAAAGAAATTTTAACGGAAATGGGTCTCGGTCTTGGAATGAAGATCGATGGCTGGCCTCCTGCCAATTGGGATCCAAACGCCACGCCCATTCGTTCCAACCCTGTGGTTGATGACGATATGGGAATGGGTGGTATGGGCACTAGTGGAGACCACCAGTAAATAAGGAATTGAAAAGTCCATAAGTTGAGTGAAAACATCAGCGAGAAAAATGGACTTTTTTAATAGGAGTCAGAAATGAGACATAGAAGACATGCAAAAAGATTCTCGCGATCCCCTGAAGCTAGAAAAGCATTGATCCGTGGGCTTGTGAGTTCACTTGTTGAGCACGAGCGCATTAAAACAACTTTACCAAAAGCAAAAGAACTTCGTCGCCATGTTGAAAGGGCCATCACAATTGGCCGTAAGGGTGATCTGAGTGCTCTCCGTGTTTTGTTGTCTCGCTACCCAAACAAATCTACAGTCAGCAAGATCGTGAATGATTTATCAAAGAACCGATTCAAAGACACTCCTGGTGGTTACACCCGTATTTTAAAACTGGGTCACCGAATGGGTGATGGCGCTCCAATGGCATTTATTGAGTTTGTTGATTATGATCCTTCAAAAACCAATGAAACACCTATTAAGGTGAAAACTCGTGGTCCGGATAAAAAGCAAGTGATCAAAGAGATGTCTCCCGAAGAGTTTACTGCTTACAGAGCTAAGCAAGCCGAGAGAGCTGCTGCGGTCAAGAAAAAACGCGTTCGCAAGATTCAACAAGAGTCTCGTCGCGCCAATCGTCCACAAGCCTAGTTTAAAACTCCAAAAATATTGTAGTGCCCGCAACTCAGTTGTGGGCATTTTCATTTGTAGCTGTCGGTGGAGGGTGACAACTTCGCTAAGCTTCTTTATATTTAAATCATGAAAAAAGTGATTGGCTTATTTATTGTGTTAGGTGTGGCCATTGGAGTGGGCTCTCTCTATTGGCAAAACAGCAATTGGGAATCCCAAAAGGTGCCGAAGTCCTACAAAGTCCTAGACGACCTTGAAAATGCCGGTATTTATAAGGGTGAAGAGATTAAGCTCACCACTCTTACAGGCGAGACTATTGCCTTGAGCAGCTTCAAAGGCAAAGTCCTTATTCTCAGTTTTTGGGCCACATGGTGTGAGCCCTGCGTAGAGGAATTTCCCTCTTTTGTGAAACTCATGGACGCCTTCCCAGATAAAATAAGATTGGTGGCAATTTCCCACGACTATGAAGAGCAAGAGGTTCGCGACTTCGTCAAAGCTTTTGATGGCTATCGTCCCAACCTGATTTTAACAATGGACAAGGGGAAAGAGCTTAGCCAAGCCTTTGCAGTGGACCGTTTGCCAGAAGGCTTTATCTTTGATCAAGAAGGTCGCCTGCAAAAAAAGATTATCGGAATTCAAGACTGGGCTTCCCCTGGAGCTTTAGAATTCTTCAAACAAATGTAATAAATTTGTGAGCCTTGTTGCATATAAGACCGTTTCCTAGATTCATTTCTCTATAAAAACAGACACGGGCTCCTGACGGCCACATGCCTTAGCTGTACAGCTAAGCATGCTGTGGCCCCTCACCGACATCGCGGGCTTTGCCCGCGAACGCTTCACGACTTGTCCGAGGTCTGATTTTATAGAGAAATGAATCTAGGAAATTCTCTTGCACAAGAACTGCAACATGATGCTTTGAGTATAAAAAATCACTGCCCACCCGCCCTATAATTATGTCGTCAAAAAAAATAAACTAAGGGTGGGTTTAATAGGCAAGCGGCTATAATTGTAAAGGGCTTGTAAAATTTCTCTGAAATCGTACAAGCCCTTTGCTAGGTACAATAATTAATTAAGCTTCATAGTTTTTGAGTTTTTCTTTGAGTTCGTGCTTGTTAAAGTGTGCTAGGTCTTTGTCCATCCACAAGCTTTTATCTAAGGATTGTGAACTAAGCTTGGCTCGAATCAAGCCTTTCATTTTAGGTTCAGCCACAATTAAAAACTGTTGTAAATTTGTTTCGTAGCAAAGTTTGTCAATGCGATCACAAAGAGCATGCACAAACTGTTTATCGGCTTCAGCGGTGGGGTCTTTTTCACTTCCTAAACTGTGAGTGCTCGAGGGGCCGCCTCCCTTAGCACGACTGAGTCCAGGCTTGTCATCTGTGAACTCGCGATTTTTAGTGCGTCCCAATTCGTTGACAAAAGTGGCAAATATATTGAATGGCTTGCGGTTGATAAAGCGAGCTTGGCTTCTGTCCACGACCACGGCAATATTCCAGTGAGGTTTTGCAAACATAAACACTCCTTTTTTGTTAAAGTGTATTAAGATTTAAATGTTTGTCTTCAGTCAAATATCGTAGAGCATCAGTGGCGGTGAATATGCCCCATGGAGAATCATCGCTAGCTGACACAATAACACTTCCGATCTTCTTTTGGTGCATAAGCATCGCCACCTGGAAGACGTCTTTGTGGGGTGGGACAATTTCTGGATCTTCAGTCATGATATCCTCTACTTTTAAGCTGTCTGAATCGGCTATTTTTTTCAAAGTGCGGATATCTGTATCGCTTACAATTCCGACCAAATGACCGCCGTTTAGGACTGGCAAATGGTGACAGCCGTATTCAGCCATCATGTCCTTGGCTTTACCTATCTCAATATCTTGTCCAATGGTGTGGGGCATGGGGGTCATGAAATCGCGGATTGGTTTAGACATTCTTCACTCCTTTGTCTCAGAGGGCCCTAAAAGTGAGTCATTTTGTCCCAGTCTTGGGCCCAATAGGGCTTCAGGACTGATAAAGAGCAACACCTGTGCCGGCCCGGACCTTTAGCCGCCGATCTTTTTCCATTTGAGCTGTTTGCTATCGAGGAACTGGGTTACTGCATCGAGTTTCTCGCCGTGAATTTCAATATAGGCGTCCTTGTACGATCCTCCAACGCCGAGTTTTTTCTTTAGATCTCGTGCAAGTTCTTGGCACCATTTTTTGTTGTTCGGCAGGTCACTGATCTCAACGACAGTTCGACCTTTGCCAGAAGTCAGCCGACGCACTTTGAGCTCAAGTCCCTTCATATTCACAACTGTTTCTGTAGTCATTTTATTTTTACGCTGATCTCCGTCTTCATCGGACCAAACCAGGCGACGATTGCTCACAATATATCTCCTTTTGTGAATTAGGAATTTTACAAAAATCTCGCCACTCTTAAATAGGCTGTTTGTCCGGTGCTATGGACTGTCGTTGAATATAGTAAAAAGTGAGTGATCATGCAAATATTGATGGATCAGCTTTAAGTCAGAACTCTAGGCCAAAACCAAATAATATATTTGTTTGGACGGCCAAAGTATCACCTTGGCCATAAAGATAATCATAGCGAAGTTCTGAAGTGAGCAACCATTTTGAAGTGAGAGAGTAATCCAAACCTAAACTGATTCCAGGACCAAAATAGCTGGTCGACAGGGCTAGACCAAAAAGACGCTGACGCATGGCCAAGCCTATATAGGGACGCCATTTTTCTTGAATCGTGATGTCTGTAAAATCTGTAGATTGTTGGTAAGTGCCCGAATCAGATAGGGGATAGTAACGGGCCCCAAGATCCAGACCGTAACCTGCACTTCCTGAAACCAGCTCGCTCATAACAAGGTTAAATCCAAAGACAACCATAATTTGCGGAAAAAAACTATAACCCACTTCAAAGGCATAAGCTCCAATACCAGAAGCCGATTCAGCAGAACTGCTATTGCCCGATACATCAAAGGCCCAAGTACCTAGCTTGGCTGTCACCTGCCCTTGGCCAGCAAAAGCCCAAGTGGGGATTATAAATGAAATAAGAATTGCTTTAAGCAGCAATTTCATTATTGATTTCAGCACTCGGATAGCTCTTTTCAAACTGTTTAATTTGATTGCAAATATTTATGATTTCTCTTTTAGCAAAGGCCACATCTTGCTGTTGTGGTGGCTGTAAAAGATACTGTTTTTTAGCATTCTTTAATAAAAATCTTTGTCTTTCTGTAAATAAAACCAAAAGTTGTTCTTGTTCATCTGAATCGCAGCATGTAAATGCTAAAGCCCACTGATCTAAATGAGTTTCTGAAACTAGTTTCTCTAGGATATTTTTGTCTTCTTGAAGAATACTATAGAAGGGGCGTCTATTTTGTTTGATCCATGAAGTCTCATCCAAGGCTCGGTAAACTTCTCGTTCATCTTTTGTTGAATTGTGATCTAGGAAAGAGACCATCTCAGCGTCCTCGAAATACTGTTCAATGAGCTCACTTTCTATCAATGGACATATCTTCAGCGCTTTATCGCTGTATTTTTTCTTTACATCGGCCAAAAGCACGGATTTTTTACCTTTTCCTGAATCTTTGAGCAACTGTGCCCACTGGCCGGGGTACAAATATTTACCTACAGAGACTCGAACTTCTTGCGGAGTCAGCCTTAAAATAGGCTCTGCTTGTTCAAAGCTAGCACCTTCCAACAACTGACCAAACTCTTTGATACTGAGTCTTGCAATAATTTTTTGGAAGTCATCAAATTCACTATTATTAGGTAACAACTGACTCTTTCTTGAGAGAGTTGTTATTTCATTAAAAAAGCGAAAGGAATTCTCAGATAGAGAGCCAGGTTGTGTAATGGCTTGTCTCCACCATTCGCCACGTCCCCATGAAACTAAAGACTTTAAATCTTCAACTTCTACTTCTTTTAAAAGAGCACCCATCGCCTGTGGATCTTCTTGACCCAATTTCTCGATTTTACGGATTAAGTCAGGATTTGGATTGCCAATAAAGGACGACATCATTTTGATTTCAGAGATAATTTGCTTGGAATTTTGGACATCCAGGTGTTGTGAGTTAGAGCCAGCAAAACCAGACTGAGAATTATTAGAAGAGGGGCGAACAGCGGAAGCCGTGTTGGCAACGTTCTCAGCAGATTTTCCAATTTCGCTAAGAGGTTGTGCAAGGCCCTTAATAAGGCTTCGGATCCCACTTTGGAAAACCACAAAAAAGACAATAGCTAAAAGAAGGATACCAATCATTATGAGGACGATTTGGTTTCCACTATTTTCAATAGACCAAGGGCTTTGCCATTGTCTTTGGCTTATTTCTAAACGGTCATAAACATCTGAGAGTTTTAAATATTCACTCATTTCTGATTTAAACTGTTGAATTTCTTCTAATGTAAAATTTCTGTCAATATCAACTTTTACTGAAATACTTTTCACATATGAAATTAAAGTACCCAATGGAATGTCTTTTTGTTCCCAAAAACCAATAGCCTTTGATTCCATACCATCCATATAGGGTAGAGCTAGAGTGTCTTGCTTTTGATTTCTGTTGTTAACCTCTTCTTCGACGATTGCTTTGACAGAAATTGAAAATGCAACACGAGGGTAGCGCGATTTAATAAAGTCTGTGACCTTATTTGAGTAATAGTCTTCAATCTCAATCACCCGAGATGCATGCACGGGCGCGACAAGTAAAAGAGATATCAAAAGGACTAGATATTTCATTGAGTCACCTCAGTTTTATTGTCCATTAACTTGTTAAATGCTCGCTCGGTGTGATCCAGAGGTTCAATAACAATTACAACTTTCCGTTGTTGGCTTAAATCTTTGACGTCCAAGCTCTCACGGCTCATAGAGGATTCTCCAAAACCTGCAATTCTCATATTTTCCATGCGAATACCTTGGTTAGCCAGGTAGCGAATAGCAGAAATGGATCGAAAGGCAGAAAGCTCTAGATTGTCCTTATAGCGCGCACCAGGGTTGACGGGTTTAATGTCTGTGTACCCTCGCACAACAAGTCTAAATAATCCTAAGTGATCTTTGATGGCATTGGAAAACTCTGTTAAAGCCGCTTTTCCAGTTTCATTGAGCTCATAAGCTGAGGAATCAAAGAAGCTAGTATTGGGAAACTCTATGATTATTTTTTCGCCATCGATATTTGCTTTCACTTTTAATTTTGCTGCAATTGTTTCAGTGAGAGTTCCAGGGCGTTGTTGTTCTTTGCCGCCCGTACCTGCAATGGCCGAAGGACCTCGACCATCGCTTGTCTCAAAATACTTGGTGATATCTTTATGAACTAGCTGCAAATTCATTGTTTCATTCTTAATATTAAAGAAGATAACAAAAAAGCCAAGTAGGAGGGTAATCATATCTCCATAGCTAATCGCCCAGTTGTTTTCAACTTCTTCTGAGCTTTGAATGTTGCGCAGTTTATTGTGTTCCACTTATGCAGATTCCTTTTGATTAACACCTAATATATCTATTCGTTTGTGAGGTTCGACGTACGAGTTGAGCATCTCTTGAACTGTGAGAGGTGACGAGCCATCATAACAAAGGAGAAGTCCCTCAAGTAACAACTCCTGAAATACCTTTTTCTCATCTGCGACACTTTGAAAGTTTTCAGCAATAGGAGCTAGTACAAAATTTGAAAAGGCCAAACCGTAAAGAGTGGCTGTTAAGGCAAGAGCCATATTCAAACCAATTGTAGATGCATTTGCGCCTTCACCAACAGACCGCATCAGACTGATTAGACCCAAAACCGTTCCAACCAATCCAAAAGCCGGTGGATACTTAGCCAAACGACGAAAAAGGTTGATATTATCCTCTTCTCTTTGCCGAGATCGATAAATTCTTTCTGTCATAATATTTTTAAAGTCTTTAAGGGGCATATCCATTAAATAGAGCTCGATACCCTCTTTTAAAAATGTATCGGTATTTTTTTGCTCGCTCAGTTTCTTTAAGTTGTGTTTGCGATCTTTATCGTCTTGCAAAGCCTTAATTAGTGACTCTATCGCTTGAACAAAGTTGGGACTTTTGGAGACTATCATTTTCATTGGTGCTGTAAAAAATCGAAATAAAAATTTGGGCGGAAACGAAATCACCATGACACCGAAAGTGCCACCAAAAACAACTAACAAAGCGACAACGTCAACAAAAAAGCTAGTGTTGACACTGAGGTGACCAAGGGCAAACTTTACGAATGCGATTGATATTATAAAGCCAATAAAATTGTACATCTATCGACTCCTTTTTGGAGTGTCATTTTTAAGACGTTCGACAATGCGTCGAGTGTCTTCGTTTTCAGGTTCGTATTCCAAGGATTTTTGGTAGGCTTCTAAGGCCAATGAACTTTTGTTTTGCAAAAGGTAAGCGTTTCCTAAAAGACTCCAGCCCACTGAAGAGAATGGATTTTCGACAACGAATTGTCGTGCTATCACTTCTGCTTGGGCGTATTGGCTTTGTAATAAAAGTGATTGAATACTAGCGAGCCCGCGATGTTGCTGAGCTTGAATAAGTGAAATTGGATTAGAGCTACCTGTGCTAGCGTTATTTGAAGCATTGTTTTCTAAATCCATTTTATTCATTGATGCAAAAATTTTAGCTCGACTTGTGACAGACCGCTTATCGACAATAATTTCATGGGATTTGTAACCCTCTTTTTCTATTCTTAAATGGAAATTTTCAACATCGTTATATTGTTCACTGTTAATATTGAGAGGTGTGACGCCAATTTTTTTAATTTTTTGTCCATCTTTTAGATAAACTGTGGCCTCGGATGGCTCAGACTCAATTTTCATCTGCATACTTGTGCAAGAAGCAATTAACGAGTTGAGAAAAAGGAGAACTAGAATTGTCTTCATCATTTTAAAAACTCCTATTTGATAGTTCTCTTTCGACATAAGTTACTGATTTTCTTTACAGGACAAGAGTCTAATTATAAGACTAGTGTCTTATAGAAGCTGCTCAATATATAAGAAATATTTATGGATAGATAGCATTTTAGTTCTCATATCAATTCTCCGATAGTTATCTATAAGAGGAAGCCACTAGATGAGATTTTTAGCTTTATATTTGGGGGCATTTTTGCTTTTGTCCTGTAAACAGGACGGAAGCACCTCTCTTAATATATTAACTGGCGGTGGTGGACCGACCAATGCCACAGAGCTTGAAATCACGAGTCGCATTCCGGATCAAGGTCAGGTCATTGTTGAAATTGGAGAGAGTCAGGAATTTTTTATTACAGGTGTGGCCGTTTTTCCCAGAACTGTAACTTATTCCTGGACTCTTGATGGGGCTCTTGTCAATGCTATCAATGATTTCACCTTCATTGGTCTCGAAGAAAACATTGGCAATCATACTCTTATTGCCACCCTCTCTGATGATCAGGCAACGATCTCAAACACTTGGGAAATAAAAGTGAATGGACCACCTGTAGTATCTGGTCAGCAAGAGGGTCAACAAAAAATATCTGTGGGATCGACTTTAAGTTTAAATGCTGTGGCCTCGGATCCCAATAATGATAGCTTAAACTACCGATGGTTATTAAATGGAGCGACTTCCACTCATTTGCTGGGGACAACAAGCAGTGCACAACTCACCGGACACGAGAGTATAGTCGGACTCAATACTGTTACTGTTGAAGTCGACGATGGCACTCAAACGGCTAGCCACTCTTGGGATGTGGAAGTCAATTTTTTTCCTCAAGCTTGCAATGAACTTGAGACAGGAGAGATTTGTACTGTCGTTGGTTCTGCAAACAAAGGAAGCGGTTTTTCTCCAACAAATGTTGATTTTCCATTGCGTTTTCGTCCAATCAGTCACTTTCAAGACAGTCTTGGGAACTTCTTTATTTCTGATTTGGATAATAATGTTGTTTGGTACTGGAATAATACTGCAAATCCAGTGAGTCGTATTGGGCGAGTGATCCCCGCAGGCGTTATTCAAGTTGTCGCAGGTACAGGGGAAGCTGCTAGTGGAAGTGCAGGTCTTTCTGCTCTAGAGTCTGCTTTAAATGGCCCAAGAGGTCTTTGGTATGATGGTGGCTCGGATCGACTTTTTATATCCGAATGGTCCAGTCACACAGTGAAATACGTAAATAGCTCTGGGGTCGTCTTTATTGGAATGGGAGGAGGCACATCTCATGTGGATGGAGCCTCGGCTTTCACCCATCGTTGCCGCAATCCAAATGGAATTTCACTTCGTAACGACCAACTTTACGTGACTTGCTATACCGACCATAGAGTCAAACGTTGGGATTTAAGTTCGGATCAGGCCTATACAGTTGCCGGAACGGGTGCCAACAATACAAATGGAAACAATGTGGCACCCACATCGGGAGGGACAGGTCAGGCCTATGGTCTATTTACCAATGACGATGGGATTTACATCACCCTGTGGGACCAGAGGCGTGTTCGCTTTATCAACACGAGTCTTGTTCCTAAAACATTTTGGTCAGGTAACCCCGATGAGATAACTGTGGGGCCTGGTCTTATGGCCACCATTGTCGGCAATGGAGGGAACGGAAACACACCTGCTAGTGCAGATCCCTTGAGTGCTCCGGTCGCTAGACCCTCGGGAATCTCGGTGAGTCCAGATGATGTTATCTATATTTCTGGACAACAACGCAGCCATATTGTCGCAGCCAACAATTCTGGTGTGGATATCAATATTGACGGCCTAACAATTGTGGCAGGTCAAATGGGTCGGATCAATAGCAACACGGCTGGCTATAATGGAACCACGGCAGGTGTGAACGCCACTCGATTCAGTAGCCCTTATCATTTATCTCTAGATATTTTAAATCCAGAACGTGTCATTATAGCTGATTATAATAATTTTAGACTTCGCGATATCAATGTGTCGACAGCCCAAGTGACAGATTTTTTGGGCTCTGGGGTCGGAAAAAATGGGAATATGGGAGACTTTGAACTTCCGACTTCTCAACACCTCTTAAATTTTCCAACCGGTTTGGCATTTGATAATCAGAACCAACTCTTATTTGTAGCAGATCAAAATAATCATAGAGTCCGTGTGCTTGATCGTTATGGTCTTGTCAAAACTGCTGTCGGATCGATAACTGCTGGAGATCCCATACCCGATAACGAGTTTCCCAATAGCACTCGAATACGCAGTAATTTTAACACAACGAACTCTTATCTAAACGGATTTGATATTTGGGAGGACGGATCCCTTTTACAGCTCAACTCTTATGGGCACAATGTTCGTATATGGAACCGCAGTGGCTCGGATCAATCCTACTTTGGTCAATTCTTACAAGACAATCGAGTCTCTACGATTGCAGGTAATTGGGTTTCTGGCGCTGGCGATGGCCCAGAGGGACCTGCATTAGCAGCCCAGCTGACATATCCAAACTCTGCAAAATTTTTTAATAACGCCGGTCAAATGGAAATGTTCATAGTGGATTCTTTGAATCATTGCATTCGCCATGTGGATAGCACTGGAGAGTTGACTACAGCCGTGGGGGACTGTGGAACGGCCGGTAACCCAGGTCTAAATGTGCCAGAGGGAAGTGCTCAATTTAATCGTCCGCGTGATGTGGCTATTGACAGCCATGGTAACCTTTTTATCTCGGATAGTGTGAATCATCATATTTGGTACTGGAACAGAAGTGCTGTCAGTCGACAAATTGGGACTGTTACGGTGAATCCCAATCATATTGCAGTTATTGCATGTATGGGGGGAACTGCGGGGAGTACGGCAGAAAATATTTTGGCAACATCCTCTCGCTGTAACACTCCTATCGGCTTAGCTCTCCATGAAAATAGCCTTTGCTATGCTCAGGCAGGGCGCCATAATGTCCGTTGCATGGATACCTCGACCGGAATTTTAAAAACCGTAGCGGGCCGCAACGAAGCCACCCCTGGGGCGGGCTCGCCTTTTGATTTTTCCCAAGAAGGTATTCCTGGCAACGAGGCCACTTTGCAAAACCCCTCTGGCTTGACCTTTGACTCAAATGGAGACTTGTACGTGAGCGACACATACAATCATATTGTTCGTAAAATAAAATTAAGTGACTAATTCTGGGACAAATTGAGAGGGAATAAAGTTCAATTTCTCATCCTGAGAATGAAAGTGATGTCAATTCACCAAAAATGAATGTCTAGATATACATAATTCACCAACTAAGCCGATCCATTATATGAAGTGTTAGGTATAAAATGAATATATCAAAGCTCTATATTCCCCTATTGATATTCCTTTTTCTAACTTCCTGTAAGCAAGAGGGGGGATCCTCTTTAGATATATTATCTGGTGGCGGTGGACCCACCAATGCCACCGAGTTAAAGATCACCAGTCGTTTACCAGACGCGGGCGAGATCATTGTCGAGATTGGTCAATCGGTTGATTTTTTTATTACCGGTGTTGCCGTCTTTCCCAGAACAGTTAATTATTCATGGAAGCTCGACGGTCAGGCCATAGCAGCGGTGAACCAGTTTACATTCACAGCAACTGAAGCTCTTATTGGCGAACACAATCTGGTCGTTACCTTGTCAGATGAAAAGGCCACCATTGAAAATGCGTGGATCGTTAAAGTCAACGGCCCTCCTGTTTTAAGCAGTTTGACCTCCGGAATTCCAAAAGTTTCTGTGGACTCCACTGTGAGCTTTATGGCTTTAGCGACGGATCCCAATAATGACACTTTAACTTTTCAATGGAAACTCAATGGTGCTTCATCCCCTCATCTAAGTGGGCTTGGGGCGACCGGGTATTTAACGGGACATGCAGATATTGTAGGTACCAATCTTGTGACGGTTGAAGTCAGCGACGGAACCAAGTCTACATCTTTTAGTTGGAGTGGAGAGGTCAATTGGTTTCCTCAGAAATGTAACGAGTTGCAAACAGGTCAAATTTGCACATTTGCTGGAAGCGCGAATAAAGGAAGTGGTTTTTCACCCACTGATGTGAATTATCCATTGCGCTTTCGCCCAGGGTCCCATGTCCAAGATGCTTTAGGTAACTTCTTTATTTCAGATCTGGACAATCACGTGGTTTGGTATTGGAACAACACTGCTTCGGCCGTGACCCGTGTGGGCGTGACGATTCAGCCTGGAACAATTCAGGTGATTGCTGGGACCGGTTCTGCAGAAAGTGGAAGTGCTGGTATTGCGGCTCTGGCCTCACCCTTATATGAACCTAGAGGTCTTTGGTACGACGACGCTTTTGATCGACTTTATATCACGGAGTATTTAGGTGATTTAATTAAATATGTCGATGCGTCCGGTGTTATCTTCGTTGGAATGGGTGGGGGAACGAGCCACATTAACGGACAGCCTGCTTTCTTAGAGCGTTGCCGTCGTCCTCGTGAATTGTTCCATTATTCTGGCAATTTATATGTCACATGTTTGAATGACCATCGTGTCAAGCGGTGGGATTTGGCCAGCGACTTGGCTTACACTATTGCGGGAACAGGTTCTGATAACAACACCGGTAACAATGTGGCACCCACATCTGGTGGTACAGGTCAACCCATGGGCATTTTTGTGGATGCCAATGGAATTTATATCACTTTGTACAGCCGTCGCCTTGTTCGCTTTATCAATACCACTCTAAATCCGATTACCTTTTGGTCTGGAAACCCGAGCGAGATCATTGTTGCTCCTGGAATGATGGCAACGATCATCGGCAATGGAGCCAACGGAGCTACCCCTCTGTCGGGTAACCCCTTGGCCACACCCGTGTCACAACCCTCAAGTATTTGGGTGAAGGACTTGGATACAATTTTCATTACGGACCTACACAGAGGGAGCATAGTTCTAGCAAACAACTCTCCGGCCCCCATCACAATTGATGGCAACACCATTAATAATGGTCTTTTGGGGCGAATCAACCAGGCGACAAACGGTTACAACGGCTCGAATGCCGGAATTGCTTTGACAAGATTCAATCAACCCAGCGGCATTACTATAGATCGAAACAATTCCAATCGTTTAGTGGTTTCGGATTACTCCAATTATAGATTACGTGATATCAACATTATCACGGGAGCGGTGAGTGACTTCTTAGGCAGCGGAGATGGAAAGAGTGGTTTCTTAGGAGACATCGAACTCCCTGTGAGCCAGCATCTTATGGATTTCCCATCAGGCTTAGTTTTTGATAACACCAATCAGATACTATTTATTGCCGATCAAAACAATCAGCGAATACGCTCTGTGGACAAATATGGACGTATGAAATCCGTGGTGGGCTCAGGACCAGCAGCCTCTCCGACTTTAGATAATGATTTCCCTAATAATGCCCCCCTTCAATCCACGTGGAATGCGACTAATGCGATTACAAACGGTTTTGATATTTGGGAAGATGGCAGTTTGGCTCAATTGAATCCCTATGGACATAATGTGCGCATTTGGAATCGTAGTGGTTCTAATAAAAATTATCTTGGACAATTTATACAAAACAATCGTATCTCAACAGTTGCTGGTGATTGGGTCTCGGGAGCAGGGCACGATGCCAGTGGACCCGCCTTAGCGTCTCGCTTAAGATATCCGAACTCAGTTAAGTTTGTGAATAACAATGGCGACCCTGAAATGTATATTGTCGACAGTCTTAATCATTGTATCAAATATGTGGACGCCAGTGGAACATTGTCATCTGTTCTGGGCACATGTGAAACGACTAGTGCGACGGCATTCCCCGGGCCAGCTCCAGTTCCATTGAGTTTTCCAGAGGGTTCAGCTTACTTCAATCAACCTCGAGATATTGCAATCGATGGGTTAGGTAATCTTTTTATTTCCGATATGGGAAATCATCGTATTTACTATTGGAATAAAACGGCAAGCCCTGTGTCGATAGGAACCGTTACAGTGAATCCCAATCAAGTCTCGACTGTAGGCTGCCTAGGTGGAACTTCGGGCAGTGACTCCGAGAATGTCTTAGTGTCTTCAGCTCGCTGTAACCAACCAACAGGTTTGGCCTTTTATGGGAGTCGTCTTTGTTACGCCCAAAGAGCCCGTCATAACGTTAGATGTTTCAACACGACAACGGGTGTGGTGAGCACCGTCGCCGGGCGCATCGAAGCTATTGCAACAGGGGGAAGTCCCTTTGATTTTAGTCAAGAAGGTGTGGCGGGAACATCGGCTACTTTGTTAAGACCGACAGGTCTTAATTTTGATGCCAATGGTGATTTGTATATCAGCGATACTGAAAATCACATCGTCAGAAAGCTCAAGCTCAGTCCCTAAAAAAAGGGCTCACGTTCCTTTGGAAAAAAGACCCGTTCTGCGTTGTTGCACTTGTATCCGCAACCCATCTCCTCGTCTCTACAAAATCAGACACGGGCTCCATGCCCTCACCGAAATCGCAGCCTAAAGGCTGCGAACGCATCCGCTTTTCGGAGGTCTGATTTTATAGAGACGAGGAGATGGGTTAGGCACATGAGCAATACCGTCGACCCGTTTTATTGGCTTTTTGATTGAATCCTGAGATCCCTATTGATGGTGTAAAGAGCGCCGGTGGCTGCACCTTCGAGCTTGCCTTTTGAATTGAAGCTGAGCTCTTCGATTTGTTCGGTGGTTTGAACAAAATTTTTCTTTTTGGAGTCATAAACCCAATAGTAGTACATGGGACCCATTTTATTAGAAAGACTGGCTTCTAAAGCTAAATCTAAGAGGCCGTCGTTATTGAGGTCGACTGCAAAAAGTTTAAACTCTTCATCGTCGTAATGGGCCTGGAAATTTTCAAGTTCCGAAAACTGAGTTTTCTTTTTATCGGGACCGACAATATTAACGGTCGTCAAAAAAAGCTTGCTGCCCTCTTTTTTGAGGTCAAAAGTGACCTGAAAGCGCTGCTTGTTTTTGTCGTGAACGAGAGTGCAAGGAGCTTGCTGGCTGCAATGCTGGGTTTTTTTATCGGTCAACTTGACCCAATTGGGTATGGCCAAAAGAGATGGAGTATAGAAAAAAACAAAAAGAATTTTAAGAACAGATAACATTAACGACCTCCCGTAGCGCAACGACCTTGGTTTCCGAAGCAAGAGTTCATGCGGCAGAAAGCTCGAACCCTTTCGGCATCGCCCAACGGCTTGCGACCTTTACCCAGAGCACCTGGGCCACGGTTCACAGCGACACCCACTTCTCGAACACAAGGCGGGTTGGCGCAGCTCATGGCCTTTTTTAAGCGATTGTGTCTTTCTGAGGTATTGACCATATAACAAACCAAGCTTGCGGCATTTAGAAATTGTCCACCCTGAGTTCGCTCACTCATAGCCTGATCTGGATTTCGAACCAGTTCGCTGCTCATTAGGCGAGGGGCGCGAGCCAAGGCTTCTCTCGAAATAGACTGAGGAATGGGATTGTTAGAGATGGTCTGAGCGCAACCTGCCAGTTGTGCATAATTAGCTTTGTGAGTTGTTTGAATCAAGCCACGCCCTTTGTATTTTGAACGAGAAGATCTGTATTTAGAGGGTTGTTCAGTCACGTGACGAAGGTTTCCCGTTTCAGCAACAGCCTGGGCCAGGCTGTGTTGCAGTTCGAGGGTTGTCCAGTCCGGCTCAAGGCGCGAGAAGATTTCACTTAAGTGTCGGGATAGGTACTCGGCCCGCTTGCGTTGATTTGATTCATTGTCTTTCGGAAGTTTATTTTCTTCAAATGCGCACATAATTTTTTTGCGCAGTCTATCCATTTCTGTTTCTTGCGTTTGGCGGGGTGAAAAAAAACTGCCGCTACCGCTTCGAGTGGTTTCTTGTGAAAAAATTTGAAGCGGCCAACTAATAATCACAAAGGCCCAAAATAATTTAGAGACTGTCATCAAACTGAATACCTCGTCAAAAGTGAGAGAAACTGACTCTTTTAGAGTAGCAGTATTAGGTGTGGGGGCCTAGTCAAGGACCGGCCCAAGGTCTTAGAATTTGATGCCTTTTAAGAGCTCTTTGGCCTTCTTTTGGCCTTCTTTTTTTAATTTGTCGATTTGCTTTTTTTGCTGTTGAGTGGATTCTTTTTTCTTTTTATCAACGGCTGACTCGACCGACTTGACCGCATCTTCCCGACTTTTCAAAGAAACGCCTAATTGCTTTTCAATCTTTTGCACTTCCTGATCCAGCTTAGCCTTATCGTTTCCTACCATAGCTTGAACATGTTCTTCGACTTGTTGTCGAGCTTTGCGAATTTCGTTTTCTACCTGGGTTTTGATAGCACGGACCAGACGATCCCCTAGATTGGAATTGATGTTTAGTCTCAACTTATCCCAAGAGCCTTGGGCCTTAATATTTAAGGTCAGGTCATTGAGATCTTGCACCACCGCATTAAGCAGACGATCCACATTTTTGTCCTTAGCACTAGCAAAATAATCCACTTTAGAAAAAAGCGAATTCGAGTTGATTTCTATCTGCTCATTTTTTATTTCAAAGCCAATTGTACTTGAACCGAGAGCACTGTTGTAACCCAGCTCAAGATCTTGGGATTGGCTGAGAGTATTTTTATGTACGGGAAAAGAACCCACACTGAATGTGCCTTTTTCCACGGGTGCTTCGCTGGTGTGATCGATTGTCACATTGCCTTTCACATCGAAAATATTTTGGTGCGGAAAGCCCCCTTTGAAATCCAGCGTGGCGGGTAGCCCCAAATGGCGCGGATTGTTGGTTACATTCTGTAAAGTGCCTTCGATGTCGCCGGCTTCCCCTTGTTTGGAGTCCGAACTGATTTTAGCCTTTTTGAGCCAAAAGCGGGGATAGCTTTTCCCTTTAGCAAAAGTGTAGTTAACCCCTTCGGCCCGCTCACGGGGGGTGAGTTGTTTTTTTTCTTTTGCCTCATTTGATTTCTTCGGCATGTATTCGCGAACCAAATTTTGGTACTTCAACAAACTCCCCAGCTGATTGGCGACAAGGGACCCAAGTAACATCTTGTTAATTTCCTCAGGATCTAACGAGGGAATATTGAGTTTGGCCGAGAGAGCTTCAATATCCTGTTTGATCAATTGATCCAGTCCCTTGTATTCACTTTGGTATTTTTTTAGGTCTTGATCTAGGATTTTTTTAGCTTCCTCAAGATTTTTGTATTTAGCGCGCGCCTCTTTATAAACACTGTCGATTTCCTTAAGAGAGGCTTGGATGGCTTTAGGATTGCTGGTGTCAAGTTTTAAGCCTTCGACTTTTTTTGACAATTGCTTGATTTCGCTATCATCGGGGAGGGCATCGATGCGCTTTTTCCACTCCACTTCTTTTAGTTTCAACTCGTCACCCAATGCTTTGATCTTAACTTGGGTTTGTATTTGGCCTTCCAGATTTTTAAGTTGGTCTTTGTAGTTGGTGCCACCAGCTACAGAAAAGATATCGCCCAACAGGTTCGACTCATTTTTCTCTTTCAGTTTCCCCAAGGTTTCTTGGGCCGCTTGGTTGACAGCACCTGTTGAACCTGCCGATTTGCTTGGCGGCAAGATGCGACCAGGGCGTCTGCGTTTGTTTTTAGCTTGGATATCTAAAATAGACGACTCGGGGATGACAAACTTGCCTCTGAGTAAAGCGTCCCATAAAAGCTGCAACTTGATTTCGCCAATTTTGATAATATTGAGAGTTGGGTCAGATTTGTCGGTGATCTCGATATTGCGAATTCGAATGGAGGGCTCAAGGAAAAGTGTTTGTAAGTCGCCAACGTTCACTTCGGCCCCATGAGCATAGGTGGCGCCAAACTCGAGACCCTGGCGTAAATGGGAATCAAAGAAATACTTAAAATAAGCGCCTAAAAGTACAAGGACAAGAGTTAGGGGAACAAGGGCCTCAATGCGCAGAGGTCCTTTGGCTTTTGGTTTTTTTTCAGTAGAGGTTTTAGCTGTAGTCATTGTACTTCACATACCATTTGTAGAAAGAGGTGGCTTTAAGGGCTTTAAAAAATTTAGAGTCTTTAAAACGATCGTAAACACTTTTGCGATATTTCTGAACTGCAACTAAAGTTGCCACAAAAACAAAAGGTGTTAACAAAATTGAGAGCACTCCTGAACCCATCACAATCGAGTTATAGAAGCGAGTCCAGGGAACTATGGGCATATTGTAGAGCTGAGTGTAGAGAGGTTTCAGGGCTTGAATTTCGAGGACAAATGAACCCACTCCATGAAAAACGGGGTCGAGCAAAAAAGCCACAAATTTAAAGAAAAAAGCAGCGACAAAAGCCGCCCCCATCTGAACTCGAAAGAAGAGAAGAACTAAAAATACAAGCACGGTTTGCAGAGAAAAAGCGGGGGTCATTCCAAGAACGAAACCAAGGGCAACCCCCCAAGCGATTTGCTTTGTGCCAGTTTCGGAGTTGAGAAGCTTCACCAGTTGAAAAAATTGCTGCAGTAAATAGGTCATTTGACATCATCCTCACTTGGAGACCAGTCTAAATAAAAGCCTAGGCCTTGGCTACAGGACCACCATGATGTCCACACTGTGTCAGAGCCCTTGCTTCCTCGGTGCTACTTGAAACCAAACCAAATTCGCGTATAAACTCTAAAGCAACTTAAAACACGAGGTTCCCTCCATGCAAATTCCGTATTTGGATTTAACCATTCAGTATCAAGCCCTAGAGTCACAAATGAATGAACGTATTCAGAAAGTCCTCAAAGAGGCGCAGTATATTCTAGGACCCGAGGTCGAAGAGTGCGAGCAAAAGTTGGCCGAATTTGTGGGGGCTCCTTACTGCGTGACGGCTGCTAGCGGGACAGATGCTTGGTTGATGGCGCTTCTTGCTCATGATGTTAAGCCTGGTGATGAAATTATTGTTCCCTCATTCTCGTTTTTTGCAACAGCTGAAGTGATTGCCTTGATTGGTGCTGTTCCTATTTTTGCCGACATTGATCCTCGCACCTTTAACTTGGATGTTAGCCAAGTCGAAGCTTTGATCACTAACAAGACACGCGCTATCGCACCGGTCTCACTTTATGGACAGGTCCCCGACATGAAAGAGATCAACGAGTTGGCTCGCAAATACAATATTCCTGTTATGGAGGATGCGGCCCAAAGTTTTGGTGCTCGTTATCAAGGGCAAACCAGTTGCAACCTGAGTGCTTTTGGCTGCACCAGTTTTTTTCCTGCTAAGCCTTTGGGATGCTACGGTGACGGTGGAGCTGTTTTTTGCCAAACTGAAGAACACTACGAAATCCTAAAACAAATTCGGGTGCATGGGCAATCTGGTCGCTACCACCACACCCGCATGGGTTTTAACTGTCGTATGGATACGATTCAATGTGCCGTGATCCTCGGAAAGCTTGAACGCTATCCTTGGGAGATCGAGCAACGCCAGCGTATCGCCAATATCTACACAGAAGAGTTTCAAGGAATTGAGCCTTTGATAACACCTCTTATCAAGGAGGATCGTGATTCAGTTTTTGCACAATACACTTTGCGGGTGAAAAAACGCGACCAGTTCCAAAAAGCTCTGGCCGAAATTGGAGTACCCACTTCCATCCATTATCCAAAAGGCATGCATGAGCAACCAGCCCTTGCCGAATATCGTCCTAAAGATCCTTTGCCCGTCACAGAATCTGTTTGTGATGAGGTGATAAGCCTTCCCCTTTATGCCGATATGCCCGATGACCATGTGGCTTATGTTGTGGAAAGTGTAAAGAAAGTGTCTTCCCACTTTGAGTAGTGTGGTGAAATATAGGGATATATTTTAAAGCGTGCTGATTAATTAAATAAGTAACCAACCCCGATGGTTCCATGTGCAGTTCCAATTCCAAAGGAATCAGCTCCGACGGTCACACCCTCGAGTTTTGTTCGCTTGAAAGCAATGTTGTTCACGTTAAAAGAAGCATCTAGAAACCAGTTCTTAGCAAAGTACATCTGGCCACGCGCCTGCCAAGAGAAAGAAAAACCAGCAGTCTCACCTCCAATGATCAAGGGATAGTAGAAAAAACTGAGTTCCATCCATTTGGGGTAGCGAAAAAATGGGACCACGTTAAAAATATCGTCTACGATTTTTTGTGGAGCCGTGTGCCAAAAAGTGCCAACTCCCAAGAGCTCGGATTCAATGTCAGAGCTGATACTGCGAAAGAGTTTAAAGCGCATGTACCGCAAACCCGCTCCAAAGCTGCTTTGCACAGGTTTTACTCCTGGCGAAAATCGGTAGAGAAGGTCAAGGTTTATGGGTAAGACACTTATGCTTTCAGGGTAATTCTCAGAGGGTTTAAAACCTTTAACAGTTTCATAAATGTTTCCTTTGATTCCCCAGCGTTGGTAGGAAAGGCTACTCGTGTTCCAGATTTCTTCAAACCAATGATCGAAGGTAAAGTTGTAACCAGGAACAATATCAAGAGTTGGGCTTGTGGACAAAGCTGCACTGGCCGAGACAGATGTTTTGTGGGCTCTAAAAATCCGATTTGAAAAGAAGTAGTTATCACCTTTGTGTTGAAGGCTAAGGTAATTGCGATTGACCTCTGCTTTTTTTTCAGTCTTAAATTTCCATATAAAATCAATTTCATTTGTGTTGACCAAGAGTTCCCCCTTCTCTTTGGCCGCCAGTTGTTCAGTGGGTCCTTTGCGTCCCTTGAGATATACAAAGGGGCTGTATGTGGCAATAGGAGATTTTTCATTCAAGCTAAACTCAAAAGCAGGAGGAATCTTAGGAAGTACCAAACCAAAAAGTTGTAATGAGGCGCCAATCTCATATGGGGCGAATTCCATTTCAGCTTCTTCAAATTTATCCGACCAATTTTTTTGTCCTTTGTAGTCATTGATAAAATAATTTTGTTCTTTCATAAAAGAAAAAATTTGTCCGCGAGTGGTTAGACGAGTTGGGCGAATTTGACCACCGCCATCGACCACACCAATACGTTGCTCCTTTGGGTCGATAAGTAAATTATCCATGGTTAGACGGCGTATTTCATCTTGGATAGTTATCCGAAAACCAGACTTGAACTTTATTTCGAGAGACAGACCTTTTTTCTCATCACTTAAAATAATCTGGGCATTTTTAGGGTGTTTTTTGCCGTTAAAAATAACAGACCCTATATTTTTGCCGGACAGTTTCTCTACGAACTTTCCATCTGAGTAGATAAAATAACTGGAACATGCATCAACTAAAGATTTTTTATATTTTTGCGACAGGCAAAGTTGAAAGCCTTCTTTTAGAACTTCTATAAAGGACTGGGAGCTATCGCTTAAAGGAAGCTGCGCTAACTTTTGGTCTTCAGCTAAATCGGAGTTTTGAAAGTTCTGGGTCAAGAGAACGCGTCCACTCAAACTTAGAATTTGCAGTTGACCATAATCCATCAAAAAACGTGGCCAAATGGCTCGCAGCTCGAGAGGGACTTCAGCCTCACTATTTTCAGAATCAGGATTTGCAAAGCCTTCGACGCGGATATCCTCAGGGTTAAACGAGAATCGGCCTAAAGAGTAGGGAGGCTTGAGAATATTGTATTTAATGTAGGGACCATATATCTCAACTTTGTTGGCCGCGGAGTCGTACTCGAGACCCGCGTGCACAGGAAGTGAAAAAATAAAAATTCCTGCGAACAAGAGTCGTACAAGGTTGTTTTTCATGCCTCTCTAAGTCTATAAGAAGAGTGGGCAAAGTCCAAAGATGTGGTATATTAAGTGCCAATTAGCATTGCGCGTTATCTAGAGGATGGGATGAATATGAACGACAATTTGGCAGGCCAAACTGAATCTGCAGAATCAGAAAGAACCTCTATGGGCTACCTCAAAGACTGCAAAGTCACAGAGGTCTTGGAAAAGAAGGCCTTCACCCTTTCGGCAGAGGTGATACCGCCGCGAAATGGCGAGCAGATGCAGGTGACAATGGCCGGTCTTAATAAAATTGTGGCCAGTGGTGTGGACTTCCTCTCTGTTACAAAAGGAGCGGGCGGATCTTTACGTGGAGGAAGCCTCCCCATCGCCCAAACCATTAAAGATCAGTTTGCCAAACCTTGCATTGCCCACTTCACTTGCCGGGATCTAACTCCACAGGACATCGAAAATCAACTTGTGGATCATCATTATTTCGGAGTTCGTAATATCCTGGCTCTGCGTGGGGATCCGCCCATGGGAGAGACGGATTGGACACCTCCTCTCGGTGGTTATTCCTATGCTTTCCAATTGATTGAGCAAATTCAAAAGCTCAACAAAGGAGAATTTCTAGAGCGCAAGGGATTTAAGGTCTCTTCGCGAGAGGCCACTGATTTTTGCATAGGTGCTGCTATCTATCCTGAACATCCCGATCTAAAAGAGCGACTGCACTTTGCAGAACTCAAGTTTAAGGCGGGAGCTGAGTTTGGCATCACCCAAATGCTTTTTGATCCAAATCCCTATATCCAGCTGTCTCAAAGTTTACAGGCAAGGGGCTGCGATCAGCCCATCCTACCTGGCTTACGTATTTTGCGCTCCCAGAAACAAGCTGATGTAATGAAAACCCGTTTTGGTTGTTCCGTTCCCGATTGGTATTTTAATCAATTGCCGAAAGAGCACGATAAAAACATTATCGACCTTAGTGTTCTTGTTCCATTCTTAGAATTAGTCGATCGTTTAAAAGGCGGTGGAGCCCCCGGTATCCACATTTTTGTCTTATCAGATGTGGCTCTTTGCCAAGAGGCTATGAAAGAGTTGCAAGGGAGGTACGCTTGATTTCCCTTGTTCTTTCGGGGGGCAAGGGCGAGCGTCTTTGGCCTGTTTCCAGAGAAAAGTTACCCAAACCCTTTGCTCCTTTTTTTAAAAAGTGTTTGTTCACCCAGACTGTCGAACGATTAAGTGCCTTGGGTGAAGTTTGGGTTTGCACGGCCGAAAGTCTCAAGGATTTGACAGAAAAACAAATTCGAACCGATCAACTTCAGGTGCAAAAATGTTTGTACGAGCCCGTGGGTCGAAATACCGCACCTGCTATTGCGCTTGCGGTGCGAGCTTTTCAAATTCAAGGACGCACTGAAGAGATTTTGGCAGTCTTCCCGTCGGACCACTGGATTCAAGATGATGAAACTTTTCAAAAAGCGATTCTTTTGGCCCAGGAGTTGGCCTTGTCTGACCACATTGTCACCTTGGGGATTACACCCACTCATCCGTCCACCGGTTTTGGATACATCCAGCTCAATGAGCAAGTGCTGAAAGAGGACAATAAGCTTAAAGCCTTTTCTGTTAAGGGTTTTACTGAAAAACCCCATCTTGAAAGAGCAGAGCAGTACCTAAAATCTGGAAATTATGTGTGGAACTCTGGGATGTTCGTCTTCACTGTGCAACAAATGATAATGTCTTTGCAAACCCATATGCCACAGCTTTGGGCGGAACTCTCTCTGCTCAAAGATGATTTTTCGAATTTAAACATCATTTATCAAAAACTGAAATCCCAGAGCATTGACTACGGTGTGATGGAAAAAATAAATAATTTAGTAAATATTCCCTGTCAGATGGGTTGGTCGGACTTAGGATCTTGGGATGATCTAGCCAAAATTGACTTGCTCCATCCGTTGAGTTCTCTTGCCAAGAAGGAAGAGTTCTCCTCGACAAACAACTTTGTCTTTTCTCTCGTCGATAAAGGTGTGTATCTTCTGGGCGTTCGCGATTTAACAGTCGTCGACACACCAGATGCTCTCTTGATCAGTAAAAAGGGGCATTCCCAGGAGATCCGTCAATTGACCGAACTTGTCAAAGAGCAAAATAGACCTTTGATGGTCGATCACACTTTTGAGTCCCGTCCATGGGGTGATTACCAAAATCTTTATGAGGAGCCAGGCCAGTTCAAAACCAAAATTATCAGTGTAGATCCGGGGCAACAGCTCTCCTATCAATCTCACCAAAAGCGAAGTGAAATTTGGGTCACCGTAATGGGGCAAGGAGAGGTGGTCCTCGACGATCAAATCATTCCTGTTCATTCCGGTGAAGTGGTGTCCGTCCCTGCCGGCTCCAAGCATCGCATGCGCAACACGAGTGCGACTGAGGTTCTCAAGTTTGTCGAAGTGCAGTTGGGCGAAAGTTTTTCTGAGAGTGATATCACACGCTACGAGGACGACTACCATCGTACTTAAAGGTCTAAAACCGAGAAGAGAAGACTTCATGTTAATTAAAATCATTTCAATGCCCATTTTTTTGGGCTTAGTAGGCTGCTTCAGTATGCAACATAATATTTCTCAATTCCCTCCACCACAGGCTCAACAACAAAATCATATCTTTGAAAAACATGGGGACAAAAGAGTCGACCCGTTTTTTTGGATGCGTGAGCGCGATGCCGAACCGGTCTTAAATTATATCAATCAGGAAAATGAATACGCGCAAAAGGTTTTAAAGACGGCGGCACCCATTGCCGATCAACTTTTTCTAGAGATGAAAAACAGAATCTCAGAAGATGAGTCCACACCACCTTATAAAGTGGACAACTTTTATTACTACACTCGTTACGAAAAAGGAAAAGAGTACCCAATTTACTGCCGTAAACACGGGAGTCTTAAAAATCCCGAGCAGATCATATTGGACGTGAACACATTGGCCAAAGGTAAGAAGTATTACTCGGCTCATGTCGTGGCTCCGTCGCCTGATCACAAAATGTTGGTTTTTGCTGTAGACAAAGTAGGACGTCGCTTTTACACACTTCATTTTAAAAACTTAGAAACCAATAAAATTTTAGATTGGCATATTCCCAACACAACGGGTGAATGGGTTTGGTTCAACGACAACCAGACTGGTTACTATGTCAAACAGGATAAGAAAACCTTGCGGGCTGATCGTGTGTTTCGTACGCGTCTTGAGCGGAATCAAAAAGAGCTTGTCTTACAAGAGCCCGATGAGCTTTATGGCCTTAGTTTAGAAAAGAGTTTAAACAAAAAAACAATTTTTATTATTGCCGAGAGTTTTGACAGCCGAGAGTACCATTATATTGCAGCAGACAATTCAAAATCAAAAATCAAACTCTTCAAGAAAAGACAACACAATCATATCTACGAACTCGAAGACGGTGATGATGTTTTTTATATTCGCAGCAATAAAGGACGTGCCGAAAATTTTCAGATGTGGCAAACAAAAAAAACAGCAAGTGCAGAAACCAGTTGGAAAAAAATTATTGCCCACCGCAAAGATTTTTTGATGCAAGGTTTTTTAGTGCTGGACAACTTTATAGTTTTGCAGGGGCGAGAACAGGGGCTCACTCAAATTGAAGTTTACAACCGACAAGCTTGGCTTTTGCAACGCATTCCGTTCAAAGAGTCAGCCTACGTGTCTTACCTGGCTATGAACCGAAATCCCAAGGCCAAGAAAGTTCGTTACTCTTACTCGTCTTTAACAACTCCGCAGACCTTTTATGATTATGAAATTACAAGTCAAAAAACTCATTTTATCAAACAAACAGAGGTTCCGACTTACAATTCCCGTCTTTATAAAACAGAGAGAATTTGGGCGCCAGCGCGAGATGGCCAAAAGATTCCCATTTCCCTTGTTTACCGTAAGGATAAATTTAAAAAAGGCAAAAATCCACTTTTGCAATATGGCTATGGATCCTATGGAATTTCTATGGATCCTCACTTTCAGTCCTCGTTGGTGAGCTTATTGGATCGTGGCTTTGTTTATGCCATCGCTCATATACGGGGCGGTCAGGAGCTGGGTCGCTGGTGGTACGAAGGGGGCCGACTTAAAAACAAAATGAACACCTTTCATGATTTCATTGATGTGACCGAGTACTTGATCCAATCTGGCTACGCCCATCCCAAACAAGTGTATCTTCGTGGGGGCAGCGCAGGTGGTCTTTTAGTTGGGGCCGTTATCAACCAGCGCCCTGACCTCTATCGAGGGGGGCATGCCGCTGTCCCTTTTGTGGATGTTCTGAGCACGATGCTCGATGAGACTTTGCCGCTTACCGTAGGTGAGTATCAACAGTGGGGCAATCCCAATGTCAAAGCGGATTATAAGATGATAAAATCTTATTCGCCTTACGACAATATAACAAAGCAAGACTATCCTCATCTGTTGATCACAACCGGATATCACGATTCACAGGTTCAGTATTGGGAGCCCTTAAAATGGTTAGCGAAACTGCGCCTACACAATACCGCACCGACTTGGCTTGTTATGCGCACGGAAATGGATGCGGGTCACAGTGGAGTGACCGGGCGCTTTGCTCGCACGCGCGAGGTTGCCGACGACTACGCCTTTTTTGTTTGGCTGCAAGAGCAGATTTAGACTCAATTCAGAATGCTATCTTTTGCAGAACTTCATGGCGATCAACTATGATAGCTCGCGCCAAAGCGATGGCCTCTTCTTGATTGTTAAAATAGGACCCAAGGCGAACTGTGAGTCTCATTCCGCCTAACAAACTTTTCTCACTAAAAGTAACCTGTGTTTGTTGATCAACTCTTTCTAGAAAAGGAGGTGTGTTGTTAAGCAAAATCCTTTTAATCCAAAGACTCTGCTGACTTTGAAAGCGATGAGTTCTCCAGCTCAGATCTTGAATGTCTTGACTCAGGCTTCTTGGATCTTGATTCATGGTCAGTAGTTGTTTGTGGTAAGCCTCAAATTCATCGGCACGGTAAGAGGTGTCGTAACCAAAGGGCTGGGACTTCTGAGTGAGTCCCATAGGATGAAATTGAATACTACGACCAGCGTAGTATAAAAATTGCTTATAGGAAAGGTTCTGCATTTGAAATCGCTTTTTGGTTGTGTTGTGAGTCGCTTCGTGGACAAGAAAGCCGATCAAAAGACTTTCCTCTTGTGGGTCTAAGTACTGTAAAGATAAGGCGATATAGGATTCATCGCGGGCTATCCCTAAAAGATGGGGGCCGGTCTTAGGATCTGTCACATTTATTTGAATTCCATGGTTCTCTTTTAATCCTTTGAGGGCGCGAGCAAAACGAGACGCTGAGTTTTGCGGGTCAACAAATCCATTGGCATCAACAGAAAAACCAAACCTTTCCTGCATCCAGAGATGAGCTTTTACTTGAGTCTCTAAGTGTTGTGGAATCTCTTTTTCAAGAACTTCAAAAAGGCGATCAAAATTTAGATTATCAAAAAGATGGGAAGAAAGAAAAAGGCTGTCAGTTTCGGCATCAAAAATAAAATCTTGATAGTTTTTAAAGTCCACTCCGTCATCAACCTTCAAAATCCAACCATGCTCACCTTTAAACTTTGTCGCCAAGCCTTCAAACCTAGCGGTGGCCATGGACAACTCTAAATAAACAGATTGTGTATCCTGATCAAAGATGGTCGAGCAGTGGTACTCAGACCCAAAAGAAAAGACATGAAAAAGTAAGATTGACAGCATTTGTCGACCTTATGTGAATTCCGCAATCGAGGACAGATCATTTGAAATTTATTCAGTTCTGAATCCATTTCGACCGCTCTTTTAACCAAGTCAAGCACTTGACCTCAGTCCAGTGGGTGTCGAGCTAAACTGTTGTTCTATTGGGGACAAAGCCATAGAATGAAAAAACAACCAGGTAGATCCCCAGCAGGAGTTCACATCATGAATCCAAGCACCCTTGAGATAATAGCCACAGTCTTATTTGCCTTGGCTGTCTGTCATACTTTTATCGCAACAAAGTTTGAGGCCATGGCCCACAAATATCCCGAAGGCTCTATTCGAGAGAATCTCTTTCATTTCCTGGGCGAAGTGGAAGCCATTTTTGGTATCTGGGCTGGATTGTTTATAATCGCTTATATCTCACTTGAAGGTGTCATGACCTTAGATGATCATCACCATGCCACCGGTGGCGCTATTCATTATTTAGAATCGATTAATTACACGGAACCTGCTTTTGTTTTTGTGATCATGGTCATGGCAGGAACTCGCCCTGTCATTTTGTTTGCCGAAAGATGCATTCAGTTTGTGGCCAATATCTTGCCTCTCGGCTCAAAAATGTCATTTTATATCTCGGCCTTGATTATTGGGCCTCTTCTGGGATCGTTTATCACAGAGCCTGCGGCCATGACGGTGACAGCCCTGATCCTCTTGGATTATTTTTTCTCAGGAAAGATGAGTCCTAAGTTTAAGTACGCCACCATTGGCCTCTTATTTGTTAATATTTCGATTGGGGG
Organism: Bdellovibrionales bacterium; assembly: GCA_041739665.1. GTDB lineage: Bacteria > Bdellovibrionota > Bdellovibrionia > Bdellovibrionales > JAGQZY01 > JAGQZY01. The sequence goes on along the minus strand of JBGSNK010000015.1, from coordinate 30,480 downwards.
CACGCTGACTCATTTTGCAGCGCCACCGGTTCTAATGGTGGCCAGCAAGTATCATTGGGATATGATTCATATGCTCACTAATTTTGGCTACAAAGCGGCGATTTCTATTTTTATTTGTACAACAGCAACGGCTTTTTATTTTCGTAAAGAACTAACCGGAAAACTTGTTGTCAAACAAAAGCACGAAAACGAGATGACCCCTACCTGGTGGATTATTGCAATTCACATATTATTTTTGGCAGGAGTTGTTTACACCGCTCACCATATGGTTTTCTTTATGGGTCTCTTTTTGTTCTTCCTAGGTTTTATGACGGTGACCCAAGAGTATCAGGATGAGCCTAAGTTAAAAGAGTCCTTGCTCGTCGGTTTTTTTCTCGCTGGCCTTGTGACCTTAGGGAATATGCAAGCTTGGTGGCTTAAAGATGTTTTGACATCTCTTGATGACATCACTTTGTTTTTTGGTGCGACTGGTTTGACTGCTATTACCGACAATGCCGCTTTAACCTACTTGGGTTCGTTGGTCGATTTAAGTGAAGGGGCTAAGTACAATTTGGTGGCCGGTGCTGTTGCGGGTGGAGGTCTCACAGTGATTGCCAACGCCCCTAACCCCGCTGGATACGGCATCCTCAAGGGTTCTTTTGACGGTGGTATCAACCCGGTGAAGCTTCTTTTGGGAGCCTTGTTGCCAACTCTTGTCGCCTTAGCCTGTTTGCAGTTGCTAGTTTAACAGCTCACCCCCACGGACATTCTTTGTGGCAGAGAGTGATTTGTCTCACTAGCCTGTGATTAACAGCACTTTTTCTTTAAATTAAGCGAGTTTTGATGCTGGTTGGTAGCTGGTCAATTTTCTCAAAAGCTTGAAGGTGACCGGCTTCAATATCCATAATCAAATAGCCAATTTCTTCGTCAGTGCTCAATTGTTGAGAGTGAATATTAATGCCGGCTTGCGAGACAATGCTGTTGATCCCACCCAAAACACCGGGAACGTTCTTATGAACATTTATAAGTCGTCGCCCTTTGATTGCAGGACTGGATTGGACGTTTGGAAATTCAACAGCCCCCATGGTTTGCCCTAAAGTTATAAATTGATCCAAGGATTCGGCCACTTCTTGTCCAATTTTAAATTGGGCTTCTTGGGTGCTACCACCAATATGTGGAGTGAGGATCACGTTTTTGCAGTTTTGCAAGGGGCTGGCAAACCCCTCATCATCATTTTTCTGTGGTTCACTCGGGTAGACATCAATGGCCGCCCCGGCAAGATGGCCAGAGTTTAATGCGACTTTCAAGGATTCAAGATCCACAACACTGCCGCGACTGGCGTTGATTAAATACGAACCTCTTTTCATTCGAGAGATTTGATCGGGGCCCATCATATTGCGAGTGTCAGTGGTTTCGGGAACATGCAGGGTCACAAAGTCGGATTCTCTCAATAGTTCGTCGAGGGAGTCCATTTGTAAGCTATTGCCAAGGGGCAATTTTTTAATCACATCGTAGTAAACAACTTTCATACCAAAAGCCTCAGCTAAAATAGAGACTTGGCTTCCGATATGGCCAAAACCTACGATGCCAACAGTTTTTCCCCGCACTTCAAAAGATCCGCTGGCAGACTTTTGCCATTGGCCCATGTGCACTTTCGAACTCATATCAAAAAGGTTTCGCGAGAGGGCTACCATTTCTGCCAAGACCAGCTCGGCCACAGATCGAGTGTTACTATGGGGAGCGTTGAAGACAGGTATTCCTAATCTTTTAGCGGCAGTCAGATCCACCTGGTTGGTGCCGATACAAAAACAACCCACGACGTTGAGGTGAGCAGAGGCCATGAGAACTTCTTGGGTCAACTGTGTTTTGGAACGTATACCAACAGCATCAAAGTTTTTAAGGATTGAGACCAACTCATCATCGGCAAAGGACTGAGTGAAGAGTTCCACTTCGTAACCTTTTGCAGAAAGTTTTTCTTTGGCAACTTTATGAATGTTTTCGAGAAGAGCAATTTTCATATAAGGACCTCATCAGTACAGGACTAATATGGCATATTTTCGACCTAGGGAGAAGGGGGAGTTTGGGGGGGACCGTAATTTAAACAGGAAAAGACCTTGTTCTAGGTGTAAGGCTCGGGGTGTAATGAATTTCAATTTAAAGTTTCATAGAATCAAAGGGTTCGTAAATTCACTATCGACATGAGGTCATCAGGTGACACAGACAGGAAAATTGCGTTTATTGGTCATAGATGACGACCCGCTAGTGGTCGACACGATTGAGCTTTGTTTGCCAGAGCACTGGACCATGATTGCTCAAAGTAAAGACAACTTTAATCCTAATGAATTTTACCACGCGGCTCTGGTTGACATTCATCTCTCCGGAGATCTGAGTAAATCGGAAGGCCTAACTGTGATGAAAACCCTCAGTCAGCAACAAAGTCTTTCCGAAATTGTGGCCATGTCGGGAGATATGAGGCGAGAAAATATGGAGGCCACTCTTAAAGCCGGAGCAACACGCTTTTTAGCCAAACCTTTGAGTTCAAATGAGTTGCGCTTGGTTCTCGATAAAATAGAAGCTCTCTGGGTCCTACGTGGTGTGAACCTTAAGAAACAAGCTCAATCGGTGGTCAAATGGGTGGGGCAGGGAGCGTCGTCAGATAGGGTACGTCGTTTTGTTGCCAACATGAAAAGTGAAAAAGCTCCTATCCTCATCGAGGGCGAGTCTGGGACTGGTAAAGAAGTTATTGCCCAGCTCTTACACCAAGCCCAGCCGGAGCGTCCCTTTGTCGCTGTCAATGTGGCTGCGATTAGCGATGCTCTGTTTGAGTCCGAATTTTTTGGCCATGTCAAAGGGGCTTTTACTGGGGCTCAAAATAACAAAGCCGGATTTGTAGAAGTGGCTCATGGTGGTGATCTATTTTTAGATGAGATCGAGGCCCTCAGCCTCAATCACCAAGCAAAACTTTTGCGTTTTCTAGAAAGTGGTGAGTTTCAGAGGGTAGGTAGCACGGAAGCTCAAAAGGTGAGCGTACGTATTATCGCCGCAACCAATGAGAATCTGCAAAGTTTGGTGGAAAAAGAGAAATTTCGTCAAGACTTGATGTTTCGATTGAGTGGACATCGCTTGAACCTGCCACCCTTAAGGGAGCGTAAGGAAGATATTGGCGAACTCTGCCAATTTTTTATGAGCCAACGAGATGTCACTCTTAAGAAAACCATTGATCCCCAGGCACTCGAAATTCTGCAAGATTTTTCATGGCCAGGAAATGTTCGACAGCTTAAAAGAGTTTGTGAACACTTAAGCCTTATGGCCCCTCTGCCCATCGTGCGTGCTGAAGATGTACGTTCGATTTTAAAAGGTCAGGGCCAGGGGAGTATCACTTCTTCAGAGGCTTCTTTTTTTGATCTTAGCCAGGGCCTGGCCAAGCTTTTAGAGGATTATGAATACCGAATACTCACTTTTGCCTTGCTACAAAACCTAGATGTCGATGATTTGGCGAAGAAGCTCAAGATCTCGAGATCCAGTCTCTACAAAAAAGTTAAAGACCATCAATTGGAATTCAAAAAATAGGCGGATTAATTATGTGGGAACTTCTCTACGAACCCAAATTTCAAGAGACTTTTTTTATTATCTTTGGTGTGGTCCTCATTTTGAACCTCATTCTTCAGCTGGTGCAACGGAAGTCCCAGGCATTTAAGGCTGGGAAGGCGAGCACCTTGAGTTGGTTGTTTGTGATTCCAGTTATTTTTTTAATGGCCGGAACAGCTTGGCCCTATCCCTTGATCTTCTTATGTTTGGTCTCTATTTACGGAGCTAAAAACTTTTTCCAAATGACAGGTATGTATCATCGCAGCAACTTTGTCTGGGCTTGTTATATCAGTATTATGTTTTCGACTTTTTGTATTTATATCGAGCTGGTTGATATTTTTAATATCATGCCCATGTTTATGTTTTTAGTGGTTTGCTTTATTCCATTGCTGCGTAACTCCTACACTCATATGGTGCAGTATATAGCTCTAACTTTATTGAACTTTTGTTTTATCTGGGCCTTTCTCCACCTGGGTTGGATAATGGAGATGGAGTCTGGTGTTTATACGTTTCTCTATATTTTTATGCTCACCGAATTCTTTGATACCATATACTTGGCGATCAGTCGTTACTCCAAGAGAGTCAAGTTGATCTCGAATATCACTCCTAAGCGCAGTTTAGAGGGCTTTGTTTTGGCAGGTTTTGCCACTCTTGCTTTAGGGTGGGGAATGCGTCATCTCTTACCAGTGCGATCCGAGATGTATTGGATCACTGTCACTTTAACATGTATTTTATTTGCGAGCACGGGTGACTCTGTTCTTTCCGTGGTCCGTCGCGATTTGGGAATCAAAGTCACGGACACTTTTATTTTAGGGCGCGGTGATTTTTTTAGTCGTCTGGATAGACTTGTTTTTGTGGCTCCCATTGCTCACTATGTTCTTTTTATCCTTGGGGAGTTGGTGTGAGCTGGAACTGGGATTACGAAAACGAACAGTGGGCAAAGCTTCCACCCTATTTAAAGCATTTGCCTTTGTTCACTCGTCACTTTGATTTGACCTCGCGATTTGTTCGCATGCTTTGGGCTATTTTCTTAAAATTGTTGGCTTATCGCTTTTATGTACGTATCAAGTTGCATGGAGAGTTCCATAGTATTGCTAAAGAATATCCTAAATTAATTATTATTTCCAACCATGCCAGTCACTTAGACGCCACATCTATGGCGGCTGTCATTCCTTTTCGCTATTGGCCCGATCTTTACGTCACCGCTGCTAAAGACTATTTCTTTGGTAATCCGGTTTTTGATTTTTTTTCCAAACACTGTTTGGGAGCTATTCCTATTGATCGCAAGGACAAGAAAGGCGAGGCGGTCCAGCTTGTTTTAACTCTGCTCAAGCAATTGGATCGAATTTGGATGATTTTTTTTCCAGAGGGAACTCGATCCAAAGATGGTGCTATTCAAAAATTTCGCCGCGGTATCAGCCTCTTTTCTCAGGAGACGGGCACGCCAATATTGTTTCTCTACATCAAAGGAAACAGCAGCTTGTGGCCTAAGGGGCAGCTCTTGCCAAGCCCTGGTCGATTGGAGATTTTTGTGGGCCCCGTATGTCCGCCCGCAAACAAAGAAGAGGTGCATGAGCGTTACATCCAATGGGTTCGCCAAGTCGACCCCGATGTGGAGCTCCAGATCTCACTCGATTAGCCTCTGTCAAAGGATTAAGACGCAACATATCGTGAGGCGGCCTCGAGATTGAAAGCCACGGATACATCTTCTAAACTCAGTCCCTTATAGTCTTATTTAGAGGTGGATCTTGTCCAAGACAGTGAACGATTTCTCCATAACCATAGCCACAGTCAATGGAAGCGGAAGCCAATCGGCCAATAATATTTTGATGCGTACTCTTTTTCGAAGTGGCGTTCCCGTGGGGGGAAAGAACCTTTTTCCATCAAATATCGCCGGTCTTCCCACCTGGTTTACTATACGAGTTAGCGAAAAAGGTTTCGTCGGTCGACGTCCGCAAAGTGAAGTGGTGGTGGCGATGAATAAAGAGACTCTTTTGCAAGATTTCGAATATCTCAAGCCCGGTGGTCTTTTTATATATAACTCCAATTTGCGTGTTGAAGAAGCTGATCTCCCACCTAACGTCAACCTCCTACCTATTCCCTTCAACGATCTCTCCAAGGACGTGAGTGACTCGATCCAGCTCAAAAAGCTGCTGGTAAATATGATTTATGTGGGCGTTTTAGCAGAACTGCTCAATGTTGGTGAAGAAGTGATGAGCGGTACCATTGAACACCAGTTTAAGGGTAAAGAATCTGTTTACTCCATTAACAAAAATGCTGTCGAAGCGGGTCGTTCTTATGTTCGTCAAAATCTTAAAGATTACTCTTTTCCGCTGCGTATCGAATCTAAGCAGCTCACACAAAATAAAATTTTGATCGAGGGAAACACGGCCGCTGCCTTGGGCCTGGTCTACGCTGGCTGCACCTTTGTCTCTTGGTACCCAATCACTCCTTCAAGCTCTTTGGTGGAAAGTTTTGAATCCCAATGCCACAGCCTGCGTACCAACGAAAAAGGAGAAAAACTCTTTTCTGTCATTCAATCCGAGGATGAGCTGAGTGCCATATCCATGGTTGCTGGCGCAGGCTGGGCGGGGGCGCGAGCAATGACGGCGACATCAGGGCCTGGTGTCAGTCTGATGGGTGAAACAATTGGTTTGATGTACTTTGCCGAAATTCCTGGTGTCATCTGGGATGTGCAACGCATGGGTCCTTCGACAGGTCTTCCAACAAGAACATCGCAAGGTGATATTATTTCGGCAGTTCATTGCTCTCATGGCGACACTAAACACCCTGTGCTTTTTCCATCGAATCCAAAAGAATGTTTTGAATTTGCTTCGCTCGCGTTTGATCTGGCGGAAAGAGTTCAAACTCCCGTGTTTGTTTTAACCGATTTAGATCTTGGTATGAACACTTGGATCAGTGATCGTTTTGATTTCCCGGACAAGCCCTTTGATCGTGGAAAAGTTCTCAAAAAAGAAGATTTAGAAAAACGTGGCGAGTTTGCGCGTTATGCCGATGTGGACGGAGATGGCATTCCATATCGTACCCTTCCGGGCACAGATCATGATTTAGCTGCTTACTTCACTCGAGGTACAGGGCACACACCCCAGGCCAAGTACTCTGAGCGAGCCGACAACTATCAAGACCTCCTGAATCGTTTGGATCGAAAGTGGGAGACTATTAAAACCCTTATCCCTCATCCGCTGGCTCACTACAATAACGATGCAAAAACAGGTTTGATTTACTTTGGCTCAACAGATTTAGTGATACCCGAACTTTTAGAGCTGCTCGGTGATGACTCCTATTCCACATTGAGGTTAAAGGCGTATCCCTTTCACCGTGAGGTCCAAGCTTTTATAGAAAAGCATGATAGAGTCTTAGTTATCGAACAAAACCAACATGGGCAAATGACAGAGTTGTTGCGCAGTGATTTTCCTCGTTGGGCGGACAAGATCTTTGTTCTCACGAATTGCGACGGCTTACCTCTGTCACCAGAATTTCTGGCTCATCAACTCAAGAACATATCTGGAGGTCATAATGGCCACTAATCAAGTTGGATTGGAACGCAAAGATTACGGTGGAGCGAAATCCACTCTTTGCTCGGGTTGTGGTCATGACAGTATCACTAGCCACATCATTTCGGCCCTTTATCAGTCCTCTGTTCAACCTTATCAAGTCGCCAAGATATCTGGGATTGGTTGCTCATCAAAAACGCCCACTTATTTTTTAGATAAGGCTGCAGGCTTTAACAGCGTGCATGGACGAATGGCTCCGGTGGCTACAGGTGCAAAGATGGCCAACCAGGATTTACGTATCATCGGTGTCTCCGGTGACGGAGACTCGGCCAGTATTGGTTTGGGTGGTTTTTGTCATTTGCTACGTCGAAATGTCCCTATGGTTTATATAGTTGAGAACAACGGAGTTTACGGATTAACCAAGGGACAATTTTCTGCTACAGCCGACGAGGGCAGTCGTCGCAAAAGTGGTGAGACCAACCATTTTTCATCCATAGACCTTTGCTCATTGGCTATTGAGATGGGATGTGGTTTTGTTGCTCGTTCTTTTTCAGGAGATGCTAAACAAATGGTTCCGTTATTAAGGGCCGCCTTAGAATTTAAAGGCACAGCTTTTATTGACGTCATTTCGCCTTGCGTGACTTTTGCCAACAACCCTGGCTCGACTAAAAGTTACGATAGTGTGAAAGAGCACAAGTACCAATTGCAACAAATGGGTTTTATTGAGCCCAAAGAAGAAATCTCAGTCGACTATGAAGGGGCTACTTTTGTTGAAATGCACGATGGCTCGCGCCTGGCTTTATCTAAAGTGGACGATAAAAATTTTGATGTCAGCGACGAGCTGCAAGCCTTACGAGTTTTGCACCAGGCACGCAAGAATCAACAATTTGTGACCGGGCTTTTTTACTTTAATAAAGATAAACAGAACTTGCTCGATGAGGAGCATTTGGTTGCGCGTCCCCTCTGTGACTTGAGCGAAGTGGAGTTGCGCCCCAGTCGAGACTCTTTGAATAAGATCCAAGATTTTTATGCTTAAAATACACCGTGTAAATACAGGGCTTTAGAGGCTTTGACCGACATGCTTGCCAGATTTTGCTTGTTTTTGGGCAACCTGTTGAGGAAGGAGACTCTGATTGATTCCCATGAGCTTTTCAGATACTAATAAAACTTCGTTAAAGTGGTGGCGTAGCTCAGTTGGATAGAGCATCTGCCTTCTAAGCAGACGGTCGGAGGTTCGAGTCCTCCCGCCATCGCCATTAAGTAGTCAGGAAGACTCTTAAGTCTGAGATTCCTCCTGACCTCAAATGGCTTTTTCGCAAGTCCTCCTGATAAAAGCGGAGGTCTGTGGGGGCATTGTGATCAAAAGAATTCTAGCCGTACTTGTTCTCGTGCAATTGGTTTTGGGATGTACCAGTCTTCACCAACGCGTGGATGATCCTGATTTTGCTATAACAACAACGCAGTTTTTAGAAAAGTATTGGCAGGTCCATCCTCTTCATGCTTCTGAGGCGGGGCTCCACCAATACGACTCAGTTTTAGAAATTCCTGATCAAAATAATCGTGAGCAAAAACTGGCTTTTTATAAACAACAACTGCAAATGTTCGAGACTGTTGATCGCGATCAACTTTCTGTGAGTCAACTCACTGACCTGGCTTTAATCCGCAATCATCTGCAAAAGAGAATTTGGCAGATTGAAACTTTTCATTCTTATCAATGGAAGTTAGATGATTACAATCTGGCCGAAGAGGTGAGTCTGCTGTTAAATCGTCGCCAGCGTCCACTCGTCGAACGTTTGAAGGATCTGAGCCAAAAACTCAAAAAAGCTCCTGAATACTATCAAGCGGTCAAAAATAATATTTCTATGCCCACTCGTGAACAAGTGAATCTTGCGATTAAGCAATCTAGAGGGGCCTTGAGTTTTTTTAAGGGTCATTTAAGAAAAGAAATTAAAAAGTCCGGCCTCAAAGGTGAAGAGCTAAAAATATTAAATAAAAGAGTAACTGCGACTGAACAAGCCACTGCTCGTTATATAACCTACCTTAAAGGCTTGTTAGCGAATCCTAAACCTGTCGGTGGTTTTCGTGACTTTAGAATTAAACCAGAACTCTACCAACAAAAGTTTGAGTACGATCTGCAAATAGATTCGAAACCCGAAGAACTTTATAAAATGGCGTTAAGAGCTAAAGAAGATGCTCGCTCTAAAATGTTCGAAGCGGCCATTGAGCTTTATCCTAAGTACTTTGGAGCTAAATTGCCACCCAAAGATCGCCAGCAGGTGATTGAAGATGTTTTAAACAAGGTCTCGAGCGAACATCCAAAAGCAAACAATTTTGTTGAAACTGTTCGCAAACAAATTCCCGAGCTAACGGCCTTTATTAAAGAAAAAGATCTACTGACCCTTGACGACAGTCGGCCTCTTATTGTTAGAGAAACTCCGGTTTATCAACGAGGATTTGCTGGGGCGAGTGTCGACTCTCCAGGAATTTTTGATCCTCAGGGTGACACTTTTTATAATGTCACACCACTTGATGATATGAGTCGCAAACAACAAAAGAGTTATTTGCGAGAATACAACAACTACACATTGCAGATTTTGAATATACACGAAGCTTTGCCTGGTCATTATGTGCAAATGATTTACCGAAACAAATCGAAAAGTGTGATTAAATCCATTTTTGGCAACACTCCAATGATAGAAGGTTGGGCGGTATATACAGAGCGTATGATGCTCGAGGAAGGTTACGGAAACAATTCGGCCGAGCTTTGGCTGATGTACTACAAGTGGTTTTTACGAGTGGTGACAAACACCATACTTGACTACGAGATCCATAATAAGAACCTAAGTCGAGCTCAGGCCATGAAGCTGATGACCCAGGGAGCATTTCAAGAACAAGCTGAAGCGGAGGGGAAATGGCACCGCGCCACGGTCTCTCAGGTTCAGTTGACGAGTTATTTTGCGGGTTTCAGTGAGATTTATTCCTTACGGGAAGAGATGAAAGCCGAGAAAGGTGATCGTTTTAATCTAAAAGAGTTCCACGAAACTTTTTTAAGTTTTGGCAGTTCTCCTATTCGCGAAATTCGCAAACTCATGTAACATGGGTTATGCGAATCATTGTTGTTCTTGTTTTAATATGCGGTTTTAAATCTTCAATCTTAGCCAACACTTATGAGTTGCAACGACAAGTGGATTGTTTGTGTTCGGCTCAAGTCGATTGTGATCCTACTCGGCCCAAGAGTTGGATATTTACCCATGAACCCTCTCAAGGTAAAATTGAAAACTATCTGATTCACTCCGGTTTTGGCAAACCACAAATTTATCGCTTAAAAAGTCCTCGTTTAGTTGAGGGACAGACCCTCGATGGTGCTATGGCCTGGATTCAAGTGGGAAATGCAAAAAAAACCCAATATTATGCTCTGACTTACGATTTGTCCGGCAGAATTCGACATCAACAAATTTTGAAACAATCACCAATTAAATTTCAAAAAGATCTTGAAAACTGGCGAGAGGCTAAACGTTTAGAAAACCTTCTTTTACAAAACGGCGTGCCCTTGAAGCGTCTAGGCTTGCAACCGGGAACCTGGCTCTTGCGGCAGAGTGATCGTGTCGGCCTATTACCAGCCAAGGGCCTAACAGAAAAAGATAAAGATTTAACGGATGTCATTCGACGCTATGATGATGAAAGTCGCGAACCTTTTTTGCAGCGCGCGCGCAATTTCCAAAATAAACAGCGCGACTTATTTTCCTCTTGCTCTCTTGAAGGGGTACTCTGTAAAGGGGGAGCCCTAGATTCGATTCCCTTAGAAGAGGATATGAGTCCAGAATTGATGGACCAGTGGCGCCCTGTTTTTGAACGTTACCTGAATATTTATTTGAGTCAGTCAAACAAATCCCGCCACGACGTCTGTCCAGAACAGGACGATCTGCAAATGAGTCGAGGCCGAGAGCAGACTCCCTCTTTCATTGAACCGGCCAGTGCAGTCCGTCCTTAACTAAAGTCCTGTCAGATTTTAAACGTTTTTACACAAACTCAATAGCTTAATTCTCTCGACCGAAGAAGAGTCATGTTCAGGCTCTTTATCGTCATTCTAGTGAGCTTTGCCATCTCTGCTTGCTCGCCACAAGTGGAACCGAGCACTGTGAAACGCTTAGCGTCCAACAGTGGTTTGACCTGTCAAAATTCTGACTCTTTACAGGCCAGTGCCATTTATGGAACCGACAACAGATTGGATTGGTTCGAAGCTCCAGGTTTGACAACGGCCTATTGGGCAAAAGCCACCTTGGCGCTTATGCATAATTACTCTTTACAGCTCGAAGAAGATTCTTACCTAATCAATGGGCCTTCCTATGAAAAGATGGCCGGGCTATGTCCAGGTCACCCCTTTGCTAAGCAGCCAACAGCCGCATTTTGCTCGGGATTTTTGGTAAGTGAAGATTTAGTTGTGACAGCCGGACATTGTGTGCGCAGCCAAGCGGAATGTGAAAACACTAAGTTTGTTTTTGATTTTGCTAATTTTACCTCTGATCAAAAAGAACATCGAGTTGGCTTGGAAAGTGTTTACTCTTGTGGTCAGATTGTTCGCCGCGAGGTGGGTTCCGTCGACTATGCAGTGATTCGTTTGGATCGTACTGTGGAAGATCGTGTCCCTTTGAATTTGCGACGCCAAGGTTCTGTGTCAGTTGGTGAGCAGGTGATGTTGATCGGTCATCCGATGGGATTGCCCTCAAAAATTTCGGATGGAGGCTTTATTCTAAGCCAAGGTCAGAGGATTATGGCCAGTGTCGATGCCTTCGCAGCCAATTCGGGCTCACCTGTTTTAAATTCAATAACAGGTCGGGTTGAAGGCATTTTGGTTTCAGGTGAAAAAGATTTTAATTACAGCGGGGATTGTCGCGTTGAGGCACTTTGCGACAGCAATTGTCGTGGCGAGGGAGTGACGCCAATCTTTCATATTCTCGATATTCTAACTCACCTGCAAGATTACCCCAATCCTGTGTGTGATTCATTATAAATCACAAAGTCGCTCTTGTCCGTTGTAAGTATTGCTGTCGTTTTTAGTCATCAAGACTTGGCAGGCATCATAACCCATTGCCTCTATGTCGCGGCGGATTTCGTACAATTTTTCAAGGTTCATTGAGGGAGTGCGCGATAAAATCCACAAGTAGGTCAAATCTGGGTGACCCACCACAGACCATTGATATGCTTCGTCCAAATCAATCACCCAATAGGCACCAGAAAAAGACCATACCCAATCGATAAACTTAACAAATGTGACCTCAAGTTTAGAGGGGCTATTGAGCTCGCGATCCAGGCGCGCACGTCCTTCGGCCACATTAATATTGCCATCGGCTTCATAGCAGGAGTTCAAAACTTGCACCAGGCCGTCCTCCAGGATGTTGTATTCGGCTGTTGTATTGGCCACGCAATCCTTTGAAAAACTTTGCGGTATCGAACCGATTTCATGCCACAATCCTTTGTAGGATTCCAGATCAAGTTGTGGAACTGTTTCTAAGGCAAAAGAATGTGCCGTTAAGGATAAGATGCTCATTGTTAGAATTATAAATTTTGTCATATAGAGGTCTCCTCATTATTTTTACAGTACATATCGTAAATCACATCTCTTCTATAGTTAAAGATCATATCCACATCTCTAAGGACTTTCCAACTAGCGGCGCCAAAACCCAATTTGCCAAGTGGAATTTCCAGATCCACTTGATCGGTCATGAGGGTGCCTCCGGCAAGCTCTTCAAATTTATGAAAATGGAACCATTTTTTGTAAGGTCCTTTTTCTTGATTGTCGACAAAGTGATGGGGCGGGTTCCACTCTTTAATCAAAGTCGTCCAGCCCACGGGTACTCCGTCGATGCGGAGCTTGTATTTAATGAGAGTACCTTCTTGTACAGGATTGGATGAAACCGACAAAATTTGAAAATTCAATTTGTCTGGCGTTATTTTTTCTAAATTGTAGGCATCCGAGAAAAAGGGAAAAAGTTCCTCTTTTGATTTCGGAACCCATTGCTCGAATATTTTGCGACGTTGCATATTCTTCAGCACGGGAACTCTTTTTACAATGGAGTCTTGCATTTTTCGACACTGAAAATGGAAGCCCTGGTCCTGAATTTTTTTGGAGCTGATCTTTTGACTTTCGACCAGATGAGCAGCCATTTCGCCCACGATCATGCGAAGAGCAAAAAATGGAACATTGATAAGGGTTTTCACCCCTAAGTGGGTGGCAATCGTTTGAGTGATGTCATTGTTGCTTTCAGCTTGAGGGCCAACGGCATTGAAAGTTCCTCGAATTGAGGATTCGATAGCATAGACGTACATATTCACTAGATCTTCGATATCGATCCAACTCATAAATTGATTGCCACTTGCCAGGGGGCCGCCGACGCCGGCTTGAATGGGTGGAACCATTTCCTTTAAAGCGCCGCCTTTCTCAGAGAACACAATTCCTACCCTGAGTATAACTGGGCGGATGTCTTTATTAAGATTAGATATAGGAGCTTCCCAATCCTGACAAACTTGTCCTAAGAAATCATAGGAAAGAGGATGATCTTCATCAACAATTTCATCACCCGTGTTTCCGTAAATCCCAATAGCAGATGTGGAAACAAAACTTTTAAGTTGAGGACATTTCTCAGTGGCAAGACGAACCAGTTGTTCGGTGGTCTGAACACGTGAACTTCGGATCAGCTTTTTAAAATCATTATTCCATCTGCGGTCGGTGAGATTCGCCCCAGCCAGATTGATAATATGATCCAAACTTTTCAATACAGGATGAGTTTCAAGCTCCTCATAACTGAGAGCCGTCTGTGGAAAGGGGCATTGTTTGTTGGCTTTCTTTTTAGAGCGAGTCAGTATAAAAACTTGATGACCCTTAACTACCAGAGCCTTGCCAAGCTCGGAACCAACAAGACCTGTGCCACCTGAAATGAGTACGTTCATTCGTTCACATCCTTTTGAACAATCTCGTTGATTGTTGCGAAAAAGTCAATATAACAATAATTTATTCTATATAAATAGGGAAGGGGTGATGGTGCAGCATCGCCCATTTCAACTTTTGGAGGCAGCTTGGATCAACCCTTTGGTATTCATTGGTTTCGCCGCGACTTACGAGTCGCTGGAAACCGAGGACTGAGCGAAAACTGGAAACGCAACAAGGGTCGCGTGGTCGGCCTCTTTTGCTTTGATAAAAAATTCTTAGGGCGAGAGGACTTTTCTGTTCACCGATTTCAGTTTTTTATGGAGACTTTAAAATCGCTACAATCTGAACTTCTAGAGATGGGAAGTGATCTTCTTTTTATGGATGTCGGGCCCGAAGTGGCTTTTCAAAAAATATTAAATGATTTACCGAATCCACCAACCTTACTCTCTTGGGGGCAGGATTACGAACCTTATGCCCGACAGCGCGACAAAAAAATGCAAGATTTTTTTAAGTCAAAAAGTATTGCGACATTCGTCGCTCGCGATCACCTCCTGATCGAGCCCCATGAGCTTGGCAAAAAAGATAAGACCGATGAATCTTACCAGGTCTACTCACCTTTTGCCCGTCGTTGGTTAGATATTTTTCAAGACGACAGTGTTCAAAAAAGAGTCCAGCAAGAAGAAGCAGGTATTGAATATTTAAAATCACGTCTTAATAAAAAAAACACAAAACGTTTTAATTTAACTTGGAAAGAGCTGCTGCCCAACTGTCCTGATGCGATCAAGGTGTTGCAAAGTTATTTATCTGAAAATGGGAAACGTGTGAAAATTGCAATTCCCAAAGCTGGTTCCTTACAAGCCTTCCAAGAACTGCAGAGCTTTACTGAACGTCTAGAGCACTATCAAAGTAAAAGAGATATTCCCTCTCTACCAGGGACTTCTGGTTTTTCCATCTTTCTTAAAAATGGATCCTTAACTGTGCCACAAATTATTTATTATCTAAAGTTGAATCCTTATAAAAAGAAATCGTCCTCACGAGATAGTTTCTTTAGTGAACTTATTTGGCGCGAATTTTATTATCATATTCTCTATCATCATCCACAGGTCGAAAAACAATCTTTTTTAAGTCAATACGAGAGTTTGCAGTGGGAAAACAATAGAACTTGGTTTGAAGCTTGGAAGAACGGACAAACCGGTTTCCCCATTGTCGACGCAGGGATGCGGCAATTACAAAGTACAGGTTGGATGCACAACCGCGTGCGCATGATTGTGGCTTCTTTTTTGACAAAGGATCTTTTAATTGATTGGCGTTGGGGAGAAAAGTTTTTTATGGAAATGCTTTTGGATGGAGACTTGGCTCCCAATAATGGCGGTTGGCAGTGGGCAGCTTCAACGGGCTGTGATCCTCAACCCTATTTCCGGATTTTTAATCCATGGTCCCAGAGCTGCAAATTTGATCCCAAGGGTGAATATATTAAGAGGTATGTCCCAGAGCTAGCTGATCTTCAGCCAAAGGAATTACATGAGCCGATATTAAACAATAAGAGCTATCCAAAACCTATTGTCGATCACAAGATGCAGAGGCTCAAAGCTCTTGAAATCTACAAAGCAGCTCGAGAATCGTAATATTTACTGACACTGATCGCGAAGAGTCATAATGGTTTCAAACTTTTGGAAGTCAACTTTTGATCCATGAGTCATGGCCTCTAGGATGGACTTTGCCGTATCTACCATGAGTCCGAGCTCTCCAAGTCGTAAATTATCCACTTGGGGAATATTTTTTTTGCTTTGGGCAAAGGATAAAAGTTGAAAGGCTGCTTGAATCTCTACCAACATTTTAAGTTCTCGTTGATTTAAAACATCTAGAATAACATTGGTGATGTCGGGATTGATTTTATACTTCTGTGTTCCAGGTTTGTCCTTTTCAACTTCTAGGATCACTCGGTAATGCAGAAGATCTTTAATCGTCATACTAATCAAAGCTTTTGAGAGCTTGAGACTTTCTTTAAGATAATTGGCATCCACAGCTTTGGGAGATAAAAATATAAGGGTCCAGACCTTACCATGCACCTGTTTAAACCCCCAGTATTCAATAAAAGATCCGATGTGCTCGGCCATGGTTAAAACACGACTATCGCTACATGGGTTATTTTTAGTACTGCTCATCTTAATTTCACCTACGGGGTTTAAACCTTCAAAATTCAGTTCACTTACTTTGTTTTAATTTCATTATCTTTTCCATATGCAGTCCGGCAAAAAGCATGGCAAAGCCACCTAAAAGATGCCAAATTACATGGCCATGCAGCCAAAGGTTGTCGGGCTTGCAGTAAATTCGTTGAATGTCCAGAATGGCAAAACCTTGTGCAATGATCAGGAGAGTGGTCGAAAGGATAAAATATTTGTACTCTTTGACGTGGCCCTCACGAGCGCCAGCAATAATGTCGAGCGCCATAATGGGCAAGGCATTCATTAACATTATTATTTGAACAGGCTGATTGAAAATGCCAAAACTTAAAAAGATAAAGGTATTTAAAAACATAAAAAACCAAAAAGTAGCAAAGAAGTTACAACCCCAAGGCGGTAGAATTCTTTTGAGGTGAAATGCAAAAAGAAAGCTCATCATCAGGAACATTCCGACAAAATCTATGGTCTGGGTGAAAAAGTTATTTGTAGCATGGTAGGTAAAAGAGAAAATACCCATGAGCATAACCAGCCAGCCAAAGAGGCGGAGATGACTTTGTTGGAGCTTTCTTATGATGTATATGCCGACAAGTATATAACCCAGATTGCTCCAGGTGTTGGCGGGTTCGTTAATCCAGGTACAATGTGTGTCTTCACACCAGTTCACATTTGGAGCACCAAGAGTCTGTTGAGCGTTGTGCCAAGGGCAGCCTGCTGGGATAGTCATTTCGTGCTTGTCATTACTGTAAGGCATAAAGTCTTTTAACTGAAAAAAGCCCGCCTATAAAGCTTTAATCTTCTGGAAAGACTCTTGGCTAGCAAGATCAAATGCCGCTCCATTGAGATATTTATCGCGAATCCGTATCAGAAGCAAAAGAGCGCCGTTCAGATGTTGCTCATCCAAATTTTGGGTTGTTCGGCAAACTTTTTCTAAAATTTCAAAAATAGTGGTGACTTCTGGAACTCCGTAGGTTGATCCTGTTCCTTTGAGCTTATGAAACTCAAGCTCTAGGCTTTCCCAGTCCTGTCCGTCATAATGGGTCTTAATATTTTCAATTTTTTCGTCAAAACTTGCCAGATACTCGATTTGAAGCTCTTTCATTAGGTCGTTAAAATTTGATTTTGTCATGATCAAGCGGCCTCATTCTGTAAGATTAAGGATGAAGGGGACTTTTTGCGCCATTCTCTGAGGGTAAAATAAAAGGTGGAACCTTGTCCAAGGAGTGAGCGAACTCCAATTAGTCCTTGATGCTGTTCAACCAAAGCTTTTGAGATGGCTAAGCCCAAGCCGGTGCCCTTTACCAAATGGTGATTGGCATCGGTGGCTTGTCGAAACTTTTCAAAGATGAGCGTCTGATTCAGTTCCGAAATACCTGGGCCTTGATCTCTTATGCAAATTTCCAAACTCGTGTCGTCGCATTTTTGGGTCTCAAGGAAAACTTGCGAACCTTGAGGGCTAAATTTAATAGCATTAGAAATGAGGTTTGTGATGACCTGTTGAATACGATCTGCATCAATTAAAGCTTCGCAGTCAGAGAATGGATTGATAACTTTGATTTGAACTTGCGCAGTCGTGGCAAAACCTTGTAAACCTAGTGCTGTTTTTTGCAAAAGCTCTTCAATATCTGTCCATTCTTTGTTTAGAGTCAGAGAGCGGGATTCTATTTTAGCAAGATCGAGCATATCGTTAATCAAACGAACTAATCGATCGGTTTCTTGTTCCGCAATCAAAACCATATCTCTAGCATCGGGATCCAGTTTGCCTACAACCTCACTGCTTAATAAGCCTAGGGACCCTTTAATAGAGGTCAGTGGGGTGCGCAGTTCGTGACTGGCAATACTCACGAATTCAGACTTGGCTCGATCTAGGGACTGCAGTTCGTCGATGTTGTTTAAAACTTTTTGTGCAAGTGCATTGAAGGTGCGCTCCAAATTACCAATTTCATTGTTCGGCGGGCTTGAAAATCGAAAAGTGTACTGGTCAGTCAAAAACTCCATCATTCTTTTGGAGAGAGTCTGCAAGGGATTGAGAAGGCCAAAGTTAAAAAAATAAATCAACCAAAAAAGCCCCATTAGGGGAAGACTCATCGAAAGCAAGGCGTAAAAATGTGCAGTATTTTTATATTTTTTTATATTCCACTGGGCCACAGCAAAAAAGTTTTGTTCCTTCTTTTCAAATTCGTTCACTCTTTTTTTATAAAGACTCTTATTGTTGGCATTGTAAGCTTGGATCATATTACTGACGGCAGTTCGTCGGCTGCTGTCTGGCAATTGATCTTTGAAAGCGCGCATTTTTTGAATATTCGATGACTCTTTGTTTTGCGGGTCCAAGTCTTTGACAAGGTCACGCATGCTTAAGCTCTCTGAAACTTTGAGCTGGATGAATTCGGTTTTTTGATAATTAGTGTAAGCCAAGTAGCTCAGCCCACTGGTCGCGATTAGCAAAGTGATGAGGACAGAGTTGACTCTGGCTTTGATAGTTTTCATGCCGCTGCTCGTTTAAGGATGTTTTCGATCATAGGACACAAATTTTTAGGTTCAAATGGTTTCTGTATATAGCCGACGCCGAGTTGTAAAAATTCATCAATATCTTTTTGCGATGATTTGGCACTCAGGAAAATGACTTGCGCAATTTGACCTTGCTTCTCATTTTGGTAACGGCGACACACTTCCAGCCCAGGTAAAACTGGCATCATTCCATCCAGAATAAGCAAGTCAAAATCTTGAGCCAGAGCCAAACTCAAGGCTTGCCCACCATCAGTGGCGGTCACGACCTGGTGTTGTCCAATTTTTTCTAAAACAATTTGAGCAATTTTAATAATGTTGAGATCGTCTTCGGCAATCAAAATTTTCATAGCTTCAATCCTTCATGCAGCACGATTGCTCATCCACTTCTTAGCGAGAGAACTCAAGGCCTCTTGATCTTTGGTGGCAAGGTGGAGCAGCAGGAGTTCTACAACGCAGTTTCCGCCGTTGGTATTTGGAGTGTTGAATATCACTTTAAATTGATTTTGTCGGATGCCGACCTTTTTGAGTTCAGATAAATCGAGTTTAACGATCATTCCTTTTGTCATGGGATGAGGGCACTCGATGCGCACTCCAATGTCAGTAATTTGAATAACTGTGATCGAGTATTGAAGAACCGCTTGGATACGAATCATCTCTTTATGTGAATCTTGACTCTTTGGATGTTTTTCCACGAGTCTTTTCATCTTTTCTAAAAAAAGCTCGGGCTCAATGGGTTTGACAATATAGTCTTGCACGCCCAACTCAAGAGCTTGCTCGATATCACCCTTCTCGCTGCGGCCGGTAAGCATGGCCACACTAATGTTTTTAAGAGTAGATTTTTTTTTCACAGTACGGATTAAATCAAAACCACTGTAAGCCGGCATAGTTGCGTCGCTAATTAAGATGTCGTAACTCAAATCGTTGAGCGCTTTAATGGCATCAAGCGCGTTTTCACAACACTTAACTTGATGGCCAGCAAACTCTAATAAAGTTTGGACCATTTTTAGAATGGCAGGATCATCGTCCACAACTAAAAACTTCATATTTTTAGAGCCTCCTTGAAATCTCTTATAGATCGGAAAAAAAGCAAGTTTTCATGAAAAAAAGTGGGGCTTTTTATGCAATAGTAAAAGATTTTGAGTCAGGGGAGAGACCAAGGTCCTGACTGGCAAAAAATAAACAGAAAGGAAGCAATCAGAAAATCAGGTCTCAAATCGAAACCCGACCAACAACCTAAAGTTTGCCGCGTTTGAGATAGTAATAAAGGACGCAAAAGCGAAAGGACCCGCTGAGCATCAGATAAAGTCCACCTAGCATCCAAGTGGGCCCACCGAGAACAAAAAAGTAAAAAAGAAAGCCACCTAAAAACATTCTCAAAATGGCTTCGAGGCGACTCATATTTTGTGTCATATGTTACTTAATGGCCTCTTTCAGTTCGCCGGTTTCAAACATTTCCATCATGATATCGCTGCCCCCAATCAACTCTTTATTGACGTAAAGTTGAGGAATAGTTGGCCATTGACCATACTCCTTGATGCCTTCACGGATCTCAGGATCCTCAAGTACATTCACGGAAGCATATTCGGCACCCAGTTCGGCAAGAATGGCAATGGCTCGGGCCGAGAAACCACACTGAGGGGCTTCGGGCTGTCCTTTCATAAATAGAACAATTTTGTTTTCTGTAAGTAGAGTGTCAATTTTATCGCGGGTGCTCATTGCGAGGTCTCCTTATTAGATTATTTTTCATCTGTTTTGATGGTGAGGGCGTGAACCTCACCGCTTTTCAGTTCGGTCGCAAAGGCTTCCATCACGTGTTTGTGTCGCTGGATGCGACTCATCCCACTGAATACCTTTGACGCCACATAGACTGAGTAGTGGTCGTGGGTGCCGGTCAGGTCGGTGACATCCACATAGGACTCCGGATAGGTCTGCTCGAGGCGTGTTTTTACTTCTTCTGGGGTCATAGCAATCAATCCTTGGGCTGAACAGCTGAAGATTTAGTCTATTTTATGCTGAGAGTAAATGAGCGTCCTGATGAATAAGTCTATTGCGCAGCTAGTCAAATGCTGTTATAAGCCCAACATGATCGTTCATGGTTTTGTCGACAAGAAGCATATTCAGCGCGAAAAAGAAAAAGCACGCCAGCTTAAAAAGTCTCAGTGGTGGAAGCAAAAGTTGGCCGAAGGACTTTGTCATTATTGCGGTAAAGGCTTTGCTGCAAAGGATTTGACTATGGATCACCGCACTCCAATGTCTCGTGGTGGAAGCTCCAGCAAAGGCAATGTGGTGCCTTGTTGTAAGGCATGTAATAGCGAGAAAAAATACTTCACACCCGTGGAAATGATCCTGCGCGAGAACGAGCCTCCCCAATCTTAAACGATCATGAAGTCTAGACTTCCCAAATTTCTTCTTGTTACAATGGGCCCACCGGATCGCAAGCAGGAGCACCTAAGTTGGCCAAATCGAATATTACATCAAGCAGTACAGCAGAGTATTTTGCTAAAAATTTACAGCAAGTGGGCTTTTCTTCTCCCACTAAGGCTGTCCTCACGACCTTAAAGGAAGCGATCGACAACTCACTAGATGCCTGTGAAGAGGCGGGCATTGCTCCTAATTTAAATGTCCAAGTGGTTAAAGTGGGTAAGGGCAGTGCACGCAACACAGACCTGATTGAGGTCGTTGTAGAAGACAATGGGCCTGGACTTGAACAAGCTGATCTAGCCAAAGTTTTTGGTGAATATCTTGCCTCATCTAAATTTGGTCGTGGTCGCGCGTCTCGTGGGCAGCAGGGTATTGGTATCTCGGCAGCCACAACCTGGGCTCAGTTGACCAACGCTGCCGGTGTGCAGGTTCGTAGTAAAACAAAAAAAATGCGCAAAGCCATAGAGGCTCAAGTGGATGTTGATATAAAGGGCAACAAGGGTTTGTTAAAAAACAAACAGATGGTGGACTGGGATGTTTCCCACGGCACTAGAGTGTCCTTTAAAATTGATGGTCGGGTTCAACTCAACGGCGATGGCGGCTTGCTGACTTATTTAGAGGGAACCACGCTCGTGAATCCTCACTTAGAGTTGCGTTACAAGTTGATGGAAAACGATGAAATTCATATTCCAAGGGTGACAAAAGAGGTGCCCAAAGTACCTTCTGCGACCTTACCTCATCCTCACACAATGAAGCTTGGTGAGTTCATCACTCACTCTGGAATATATGGAAACATGACTTTTCAAAAGTTTTTAAAAACTTCTTTTTCTAGAGTCACCGATAGCACCATCAAGGATTTTATAAAAAATGGTTTGCCCAAAGAGCTTCTCAATAAAAGTATTAATCAGATTAAAGATGTGAACTTTAAAAAAGCCTTTCAGGCCATTCAAGACACACCTCTACCCAATCCATCCACACGCTCGGTCTTAACTGTCGGTGAAGAGGCGCTATCCAAGTCTATTTTGCGAATTGGCGAAGTCGATTTCTTCAGTGTAGTGACTCGAAAGCCTAAAATTTGTGATCACAAGCCTGTAGTGATCGAAGTGGCTTTGGCTCGATTTCTGGATCGCGGCAACGAAGACGGATCGATTCAGTTATTGCGTTTTGCCAATCGAGTGCCCCTCCAATTTGATAAAGGTGCCTGTGCGGTAACCAAGGCCATCGAATCTGTCAATTGGCGCGCCTATGGTTTGAGCCAATCAAAGAACAGTTTGCCAAGTGGGCCATACATTTTTGCGATCTCGGTGGTGTCGCCTTTCATTAAATTTAAGAACGCCTCCAAAGAGACAATCGATGCCTCGGATGAATTGGTTGAAGAGATCCGCTTAGCTGTGATGCGAGCCGGACAAAAGCTCTCTCGTCATATCAAGCGTGAAAATAAAGCGGCCGACCTTGAACGCAAGATCAAACATATCGAACAGTTTGGTCCCATCCTTGTCGAAACACTAGCTCGTATCACGGGTGCTCCTGATTCTCGTAAGGCAAAAGCTATTACGGGTCTTGAGAAAATTTTAGGTCGTGACTCACGTGCGGCAGAAAAAGACTTAGACGATGCAGACTTAAAACTAAAAAAGCTCAAACAGCGCATGCATGAAAGAGGCATAGGCTCTTTCACTGGGGTTGATGAAGACGAGCGAAACATTGAGCCGGCCATTGAGATCGACGACGGAGAAGACAGTCCAATTCTTGAGACATTAGCTGTGCGTACAAGTTCAAAAAAAAAGTCCATATCCAAACCCCTAGCAAAGAAGAAATCTAAAAAGTCGACTCAAAAAAAGACGGCACAAGTGACTCAGGCGTCTAATAAAAAAAGTAAAAAGAAATCCACACAAAAGAAAACAGCTAAGAAAAAAGCGGTTCGTAAAAAAAAATAAAGAGGCAAGTTGATGGCAAAGTCTGAAATGATTCGCGTTCGTAAAATGACTAAAGATATTTCCAAAGAAGCAAAGTTGATCTGCGATCGCATGCTTAAGGATTTGGAGGTTGCCAAGCGACCTCGTTTGCAAGCTGTGAAGTGTGCCTTAGATAATTCGATTTACAATTCTAAGGTCGGTTATCTCACTCCGGGAGATAAAATGGTGACGACCGAGCTCAATGTGTCTTCGGTGCAAAAGATGGCGCGTATGACATTCCTGCTAGAGATTCTTTTGCGTAATATCGAAATTGGCAACGTCAACACTAAGCGTGAAGTGTATTATTTGGCGAAAGGTTTGATTAAAAGCAGCAAAGTTTTGCGTCCTCTAGACTTTGATGATCAAAACGAGAGTGATGCCACCATCGATTTTATTGGTGACTTGTTAGAGGTTTATCGCGAAGAGTTGAATTGTTTTGCCAATGATCGTGGAGGCCAAACCTACTCACAGCAGCTGGTTGTTACAGAAACGATGTCTGATGGTACCACTGCAACAATAGATTTGAGCATGTTGGGAACAAGTCCTTTTCAGCCCAAGAACCGTCCCCAATCATTAAAGTTAAAAGCTAAAAAGAAAATTGAATTCTGTTTAGTGGTTGAATCAGAAGGTACGGCCAACACTCTGGTGGCCAATGGCATGACCAAGCGCTACAACTGCATTGTTATGGGGGCCCAGGGCGTTCCATCTAATGCTGTGAGGGCATGGACTAAAAGTATTCAAGAGCAGCTTAAGGTGCCGATCTTTTTCTTTGGGGATTTGGATGCTTATACGATTCAAAATATTTATCGAACACTCAAGGCAGGCTCTGCAGCGAGTTTAATTCGAAACTCGGACTTCTCTGCTCCCGATGTGAATTTTTTAGGTGTTTTGCCTGAGGACGTGAAAAAGTACGATCTCGATTGCTACGATGTCCGTGAAAACGATGGCAAAGATGCACGCTCCTTGAAAAAAGCCAAAGACGCTCTCAAAAATGATCCCTTTTTTAAAGATAAGAAGAACAAGAAGTTAGCCCAAACCCTTGATTGGTTGATTCGTGAGAAGAAGCGTTGTGAGCAGCAGGCTCTTTACTCTGTTGACCCCCGCGACCCTCAGATTTGTGAGAAAATCATTGTCGACAAAATCCGTAGTGGTCACTTTATCTAAGCTTGTATTAGAATGGGTTGTGTTGAATGGGGAGTTCTGGTGTTTTCCGTCTCAACTTGGGACTAGACACCAGATTATTGAAACTCTTTTTGTCATTTTTGTTAGAATAAGGGTTGGGAAATTGGGGGATTTATGTCAAAGAACATTATCTTAGTTTTGGTGCCGCTAATCGCTGTTCTCTTCTTTTTTCAGAACTGCTCGGACAACGTCAGCTTTTCACAAAAACCAGTCAACAGTGCCGGCCTCGAGCAGACTCAAGACCTAGATACTCCGCTTGATGAGGAGCCCCTCCCAACTGGACCTGAAGATCCAGGTGCTGGCACCCCTCCCAATACAGTTTGCAACCCCTTGAACCCAGAAGACAATTGTGAGGGCGTGACTCCACAAATGGGCTTGCTTGGTCAACTTTATTATATGACTCCTCAACTCCATCAATCCCTTTTTAACAATGACCTTAGAAATGCCTTACTCGATGACTATCGCGACTTCGGTATTCTAGTTCCTGCTGATATTGTCATGACGGCTGTCAATGTCACACCTCGATCTTGGGAGTCCGGTTTTTTTCTAAGCACCGGTGAACAGGTTAAAAAAGAGGACGGAGAAGATCTTTTCGAATGGTTTCACTTAGATATGGGTGGATTTATCGAGCTACCCGAGGGCTTTTACCAATTTGCCACCCTATCAGATGATGGCATGCGTGTGACTTTAAATGATGAAGTGGTTATCAATCACGATGGCACCCACGCCCCGGCCTATCGTTGTGCACAGGTTGTGACAACTTTTAATAGTGGCGAGAAAAAAAGAATTCGCGTTCAGTACGTCCAGGGTCCGCGCACTCAGATTGCTATGGTTTTGTTGGTTCGTAGATTGGCCGATTCTAGCAGTGTTTTGGATGATCAAAACTGTAGTGCGTTTAGTAACGATCTTGAAAGCTTGCCTGCAGGTGCTCTAACACGTAATTAATTTTAGCAGTTTCTTAAAAATACATTCAAGGGCCTACCAGAAGGGTGCAAACTCGGGTTTCACTCTGCTCCTCAGCAAAAGGGGATGCCGCTTTTTAATATGAATTTGTCGTCGGGGCCCGTCCAGTCTGGGGGCACCTCCAGAGCCTTACAAGTTGATGCGGCAGCCATTGGCAATGAGCACTCCTTAACCTAATATTAGTGAGTTAAAACTCTCAAGGAGCCCTGCCATGTCACAAATTGAAACCACACCGCAATTGGTTGCCAACGTCTACGCCAAAACCCGAAAAGATCTAAAAATTATTAGAGAAAGACTGGGGCGCCCCCTCTCCTTAGCTGAGAAAATTCTTTACGGCCATCTAGATGACCCTAAGGGTCAAGAGCTCGAACGCGGCAAGAGCTTCTTGATGATGCGACCTGACCGTGTGGCCATGCAGGATGCCACAGCCCAAATGGCCCTTCTTCAGTTTATGCTCGCAGGTAAAGATGAGGCCGCTGTTCCGTCGACCGTTCATTGTGATCATTTGATCTTGGCTTACAAAGGGGCCAGTGCCGATATGAAAAACTCTATGGTCGAAAACAATGAGGTTTTTCAGTTCCTCTCTACTGCTTCAAGTCGATACGGTATTGGTTTTTGGAAACCTGGTGCTGGTATTATCCATCAAGTGGTTCTTGAAAACTATGCCTTCCCGGGTGGCTTGATGATCGGAACCGATTCCCATACTCCCAATGCGGGTGGTCTCGGGATGGTGGCCGTTGGTGTTGGTGGTGCTGATGCTTCGGACGTTATGGCGGGTTTGCCTTGGGAAGTGAAAAATCCAAAGCTGATCGGTGTTCACTTAAAAGGTAAACTCAAGGGCTGGACATCTCCCAAGGATGTCATTCTTAAGCTTCTCGGTATTTTGACTGTCAAGGGCGGAACCGATCGTATCGTGGAATATTTTGGTCCTGGTACGGAGTCGATCAGTTGTACAGGCAAAGCTACGATTACCAATATGGGGGCGGAATTAGGGGCCACCTGTTCACTTTTTCCCTATGATTCACGTATGAAGGATTACTTGGGTGTGACAAATCGTTCAGATCTCGCCAAGCTAGCCGATGAGAATAAAGATTTGCTTCGTGCGGATTCAGAGGTGGAAGCGGATCCTGAAAAGTATTTTGATCAGGTCATTGAGATTGATTTAGATAAACTAGAACCTCACTTGGTTGGGCCGCACACTCCTGACTTGGCTTACCCTTTAAGCCAAGTTAAAGAGATTGCGAAAAAAGAAGGTTGGGTCACAGACCTTTCCGCGGCTTTGATTGGTTCTTGCACCAACTCATCTTATGAGGATATTGGGCGAGCCACCCATGTGGCCGAACAGGCACGTGCGGCTGGCGTTCAAAAAATGCCACAAACATTTATGGTCTCTCCTGGATCTAATATGATTCAAAATACAATTGAGCGCGATGGACAGATGAAAACCCTCAATGACATTGGAGCCACTGTTCTTGCCAATGCCTGTGGGCCCTGCATCGGTCAGTGGAAGCGCGATGATTTTAAAAAAGGCGATGTGAACACCATTGTGACTAGTTTTAATCGCAATTTCCGCGGCCGAAACGACTCGAATCCCGATACCCTCTCTTTCATTGGCAGTCCAGAAACTGTGATGGCCTTGGGACTGGCTGGGCGTTTGGATTTTAATCCGCAAACTGACGAACTGGAAACACCGACTGGTAAAATCAAACTCAAAGCGCCCGAAGCTCCTGAGTTTCCTGCAACTGGCTTTGTAGCGGATCTTGAGGGTTATCAAGAGCCACAGGGCAGTGACGTCGATGTGAAAGTTGCACCTAATTCCAATCGATTGCAATTGTTAGAGCCCTTTAAGCCATGGTCAGGAAAAGACCTGACGGGTCTTTTGGTTCTCGCAAAAGCAAAAGGCAAATGCACGACGGACCATATCTCCCCAGCTGGGAAGTGGTTGAGCTACCGTGGACACTTGGATAATATTTCTGACAATATGCTATTAACTGCTGTGAACGCCTTTAACGATGAATCCGGAACCGGCAAAAATCAGTTAAGTGGCGAGACGGGTGTGGCCTTTTCAAAAATTGCTCGCGACTACAAAGCCAAAAATCAAGGTTGGATCATTATTGGCGATGAAAACTATGGTGAAGGTTCCAGCCGTGAGCATGCAGCTATGTCGCCTCGCTTTTTAGGTGGACTGGCAGTTGTCGTTCGAAGTTTTGCCCGCATCCACGAAACCAACCTTAAGAAGCAGGGAATGTTGGGTCTGACTTTTGCCAATTCTGACGATTACGACAAGATTCTAGAAGACGATCGTGTTTCCATTTTAGGTCTGAAAAATTTTGCTCCTGGTCAGCCTTTGCATTTGGAAATCACTCATAGTGATGGAAAAAAAGAGTCCATCGAGCTTAAGCATACTTATAATGAAGAACAAATCGAGTGGTTTAAAGCGGGTTCTGCCCTCAACCGCTTGCGCCAGCATTAGAGTTGGGAGTCGATCGCGCCCATGTTCCTAAAAGTTCTTATTTTTTTCGTCTCTCTCACAGCTCATATTTGGCTGTGGGGGAACTGGAACTTTGGCAAATCCACCCAACTTACTCTGTTATTGATCTTTAACAGCTTCTTGGCTTTGTATATCTTGGGCTATCCGCTGTATTACTTAACTCTGAACAATCGGATCAAAGAAGTTTTTAGCAAAAAAGTATATTTTCTTTCGTTCTATCTTTATGTCTTATTGACTATAATACTGAGCCTGAGTTCCTTCTATGGTCTCGTGTTCTATTTTTTGCCGATTATTATCTTGCTTATCTTTTTGTTATTTTACTTCAATTGGCAAAGTAAAAAAGTGAGAACCAAAAAAGAACCTACTCATACTCAAATAAATAACGAGTAAGAACTTTGTCCTCTCCCATTGTTTGATAAAGCTCAAGAACCGAGCCTTTGCGTTTATAGCCATATTTAGCCATCCACGCATCCACCTTTGGATAAACCCGAATGGGACCTAAAGAAGGTGAACCATCAAAGGTGGCTACTAAATATTCTTTTTTCTCTAGCACTTCGATCTCATAGTTTGAATCCTTGACAACTTCTTGTAGCTCTTTGGAGAGATTTGTAAACACACAGCCGCCATGGCTGGTGAGTCGGTCTTGTTCCACTTGGTTGGGATCGTGAAGATAAAGTCCAAAGGCCATAGGGCAAGCGAGATCATTTTTAAAGAAGTAATCTTCTACTTCGGAGATCACTGCCACAATTTTATGATAGGGGCCCTTATGAACTTTGTAGACCAGGACAAAGGGGCCCTGATCACCCGAGGAAATTTGAACCTCTTTATAAACTCCCGTTCGGTAGATAAGAACAGCGGCAACGGAGAGAAGAATGAACAGAGTGGCAATAAAGGCTTTGGCCATAAAAAAACTCCGGTTAAATTTTCAAGAGAGAGTTATAAGTCCATCCAAGTCAGGAAGCCAGTCGCGGTGTATAGATCTCCGTTAGGGCTGATTTTTAGAAAGCGTTTCTCGACGGGAAGCCCTTGATTTAAGGCTTCCAGGAGATCCTCTTGAGCCGTTACAGACAATTGGCTCTGAGTGCCACTTTCTATTGCAAAGGTGAATTTATTATAGAGAGTTTCACAAAAAACCTGCCAGGATGCCTCGTCAATGGGGGTAAAATTCTGCAAACATGCTGTGGCTTGATCGACCTTAGGAGCCGCAAATACATTCATACCAAGCCCTACATAGACCTCAAATTTTTGTCCCCGTTGGTTGACCTCGACTAAGAGTCCACTGAGTTTGCCTTCTTGGAGAAAAAGATCATTGGGGGCCTTAAGACGTAAGGGGAGATCTACTTTTAAACTGCGGCAAGTTTGATAAAGAGCCAACCCTAAAAGAGGGGTTAAAATTGGCTGTGGATTTTTATCAAGAGCAAAACACCAAGTGCTTAAAAGCACTTCGCCACTCTGCAGGTTGAACCAATGACTTTGGTTACGTCCTCTGCCATGGGTCTGATGATCAGTCAGATAAAGAGCAAAAGGTGTTGATCCATCAAACTCCCTTTTAGCCACATCATGAGTACTTGAAACTTCTGGATAATAAAAACAGGGATGATTTTTTTTGAGAGCCCACTCGCGAGTCCATAGATTGATAGAAGCCATCAGTTCCAATCCACAAGTAAAGAAAAGTCGGCATTTTTTACAGAATGTGTCAGTGCCCCGACGCTGATAAAACCCAAACCAAGAGCCGCGACTTGAGGAACACGCTCTAAGGTCATATTGCCGCTGGCTTCACTTTCAATAGGGGAGGGGATATTCTTTAAACATTTGGCCATCAGTTCAAGATTCATATTGTCGAGCATGATTCGATTGACCCCTAGAGTTGCAGCTTCTTTCACTTGTTCAAGATTTTGCACTTCAACTTCAATGGGCAGATTTATTTTTTTCCTTATCTGCTCGACAGCTTGGCGCAGGCCACCTGCAATACTGATATGATTTTCTTTGATCAAAACAGCGTCGCTTAAGTGCAAGCGATGGTTGTTGCCACCACCGTCAAGTACAGCCTGTTTGCTTAAATCCCGATACAAGGGAAGGGTTTTACGAGTGTCTAAGATTTTTGTTTGGGTTCCTTGACAAGCCTGAACGTACTTTTGGGTTTCGGTGGCAATGCCACTTAAGAAACCTAAAAAATTGAGTGCCACTCTCTCGGCTTGAATGAGTTGGATAAGATTTCCCTCAATCTGTGCCACAGTTTGGCCTTTGAGAACAGAGTCGCCATCATTAAAATGCCAATGCACTTGCGACTGGGGCTCAAGGTAGTGAAAGCTAGAAGTGCAAACTTTTCGACCCGACAAAACCAAATCTTGCTTGGCAATCAGATGGCAAAGACCAAAACGTTCTTTTAAATCAAGATTGTCTGTGGTTGCATCCCCATTTGGGATGTCTTCTTGAAAGGCCTTTTCAATGAGCTCAATCATGGGCAGATGGCTGTTGATTGGACTGGAGTTCCATTTCCTGCATTAAAATTTTATTGAGTTCTTCGCGAACCACTCTTTCGAGCACGCCAGACAATTCTTTTGAAATCATCTCTTTTAAAAGACTTCGCGTTTCAGAGCGAATAATAGACTCTGCTTCCTCAGAACTAATTGAGTTGTAAGAGCTCTCAGTGCTGCCAGAGATCTGCACTTTACTGATCTGGTCTTGAGTGTTGTCTCCGTGCTTTTTTAGAGGCTCAGGCGCTTCAAACTTTGAATTGGGCTTGTATAGGAAATCATCTAAATCCATTTTC
>JBGSNK010000044.1:0-21665 GCA_041739665.1 Bdellovibrionales bacterium | reverse complement strand
TCCCATGGCCTTTGTCTAACCAAAAAGTGGTGAGCGTTGATAACACTCGAGGTCTTTGGAAGTTGCGTGCCGGTAGTTATGAAAAAGTTTTTAACGTCGAGATGATTTCCCATATGAATGGTACGGATTGGATTCGTGTTTCAGAACTAGACCCAAAGTTGTACCAAGTCATCTCATGGGGGGAGGGCTTTTTCCGTCAAGTGTCGGCTTCTCATTCTCAATCTAGTTATTCCAGCATATCATTAGGCGACTTTGTTGGCCCGGCTGACCGCTTGGGACGTTATATCAATATGTTTCCAAACGGCGACATTAAAGAACATCCCTATCTTGTCCGTCTTGTAGAGGTTGAGACCAGTGTGGGCAATGTTTTGGGTATTTCGGTGATTCGCTTTATGGATCAGGATTTTGAGCACTTGCTTGGGCGACGTCTACTTAAGAAGCCACTAGCTTGCCATCAGGACAAACGATTGCCAGAGGATTTATCTTGCCATTTTGATGAGCCCTTCTAAGATTAGGACCTTAAAAAGGTTTAAAAACCCTGAAATAGGGGCTCGACATAGCTCCTCTTTTCATCTATAAACAATTTTCGTAATTTATAGGGCCTTAGCTCAGTTGGTAGAGCGCCACCCTTACAAGGTGGATGTCATCGGTTCGACCCCGGTAGGCCCTACCATTCAGGTACCTGCTTCTTTTTGCAGAAGCACTGCTTCCCACCATTAACCGTGATGAACCTTCAATGACTGAAGATCCTTGATCCGTTCGCTGCGGACTTGCCACTCTGTCCAAGCCAGGATGGGTCCAAAAAAGCCAAAGAGATAGAGGCTGTAAATATATTTGAATTGTGCAGCGGGAGCGGTCAAAAAGACCACTCCTATTCGCGATGCAAAGATGAGACAGACCACAGCAAAGATTGGGGTGCGCCATATAAACAGGGGTCCCAGAAGTAGAATCATCAATCCGGGCAGTGCGGTCATCAGAATGATCTTTGTCAACCAGCCATAGCGTCCCTGAGCTAACGAGAAGGAGCCGTGCTCCAGTAGCGGTGGCAACCCATCGGCGAGTGGTGCTTTCTTCAAGTCGAGCCGTCTGACCATACTTTTATGGATATCATTTTGAGACCGAACGGGAAGACTCAGCTCATCATTCCATGGAACATCTTGGCTTGTAGTGCCAATCATATGGATAAAAAGGCGCCATCGACCTTCCATAAAAAGGGTGGGATTTTGCCAGATCAGAAATAACCAAGAGTTAAGGTAAGATCTGAATTCATCATGGGTAAAACTCTGATTAAAAAGGCGTTGATGGAACACCGGAATTTCATAATCATCGTGATCAGCCTTCAAGACCTCGAGCGACACGATTCGCTCTATATTTTCGCGATGATGAGGCGGGATCTGCGATTCGACAGCGTCGTCACCGTTGCGAATAATATAAGAAAGAGAATTGAGAGTCGCTGTTAGGCGGTATCTGTCAGAGATAGGATTCAAGTTTATTGAAGCCGGTACTGCGACTGAAAAAAACAAATGAAGAGCGAGAGTGGCTAAGCAAAAGGCTACAGATTTCTTCAATTGGAAGCTCTTTTGAGAGATAACGGCGACTGGCCAAAGAAGTGCTATGGGCAGAAAGTCCACGCGCAATGTAAAAAGAATGGACGACATCAATACCAATTTTGCAAGATCAATCTTTTGGGGCGCGTTCAAAAGAAATCTAAAGAGCATGAAGAGAAAGGCGATAAGAAGCCAGGAAAAGAGAGGATCGCGATTGTAAAAGATGGCGAAAGCGCCGTTTACAGGGCTTATGACAAAGCAGAAGAAAAGCGGCCAGATTAAGCAATGGGTTCTCCTAGAAGGAGATGGAAAACTAAAGAGCCAGGCGCAAATAGTTGAGAACAAAAAAATCTGAAACCATCCCAGCAGGCTCAAGTTGGGCGTGAGGGAAAAGGCTGCGTTGAAAAGAAGAGAATAAAGGTAGGAGTGCCAATCGCTCAGTTCGCCTGCAAGAGCATTTTTGAAATCGAAGAAGGTGTCGTTGATGTAAAGGCCTGGGTAGTGTGCTGCCATCCACAGAGAAAATGTGACAAAGGTGCCGATGAATATGATGGGTGTATACCAAAAGAACCTAGGCAATTTTTTGACTTTTCACTGGAGGCTTGCCGGGTTCCTTGGGAACAAAACCGGCGTGAAGCTTGATGATGCGGGCAAGGTGAACAATTCCATATTTCCAAACATTAACGTTGGTGGTTTCCACGCGGCCCCAAGAGATGGGAAATTCTTTAAAATGCAGATCTTGATAAAGCGCGGCCGTGAGTATGAGGTAGGGGTGATATCCCATGTCGTAGGGCAGGCTTGAATAAGGCAAATTCGAAATCGTTTTTAAGTTGAAGCCAACGAAGGCGCCGAGATCATAAACCCTTTTTTTTAAAAGGGTTTGTTGTAAAAGAGCGAAAAACAAGTTGAAGAGGTAGCGCAGCCGTGAGTAGCCAGCGATGTGACTTTGCGGCAAGAAGCGGCTGCCAAGCAGAAAATCAAAGTCTTCTACTGCGAGGGCCGATAGAAACTGAGATAAATCAGCGGGTTCAGCCTGACCGTCGCTGTGCATACAAATTAAATAGTCCAAACTGTCGCCAATTGCCAGGTCAAAGGCTTGGCGGGTAGAGCCACCAAGCAATACGTTCTGACAATTTTGAAGAATCGCGATGTTAATAGATTGGGAGGCCGACCATGTTTTGACGATTTCGATGGTTTCGTCGCGACTGCCGTTATCGATAAAGTATATT
The DNA here is from genome assembly GCA_041739665.1 of Bdellovibrionales bacterium. Taxonomy (GTDB): domain Bacteria; phylum Bdellovibrionota; class Bdellovibrionia; order Bdellovibrionales; family JAGQZY01; genus JAGQZY01. Next base: position 18,889 of record JBGSNK010000044.1, on the reverse strand, counting down.
TTTTTAAAACCCTTGAGGAGCTCTGGGTTCAGCTTTCGCAGAACGGGGCCAATTTGATTTGCTACGTTAAAAGTCGGAATGAAAAGCCCGACATCTTTGTGGTTTGCCATTTCAGTTATGCTACAATCGATTGCGAACGGTGACAAAGGCAAAGAAATCGCAGTGAAGGTATGTATACTAGCCGCCGGGGCGGGGCTAAGGATGGATTATTTAACCCGAAGTACCAACAAGGTGCTTCTGCCTCTCCATGATCGGGCGATCCTTTCTCATATATTCGAAAGATTCCCTGCAGACAGTGAGTTTGTTGTGGCCATTGGCTACCAAGGACAAAAAATAAAAGAGTACTGTGACTTGGCTCACCCCGACTTAAGTGTTGAGTGTATCGAAGTCGATCCATGCAGTGGACCGGGGAGTGGACCGGGACGCAGCTTACTGGCCTGCCGCAACTTGCTTGAGGAGAGCTTTTTTCTTGTTTGCGGCGACACTCTTTGGGACCTTGAGTGGCAGCCAAAAGTTTTGGATCGCAACTGGGTCGCGATCGCTCCCATAGAAAAAGAACGGTCGATAGATTTTTGCGTCATCGAGCATCAACAGGGGCTGGCAAAACAAATTCACGACAAGAAAGAACAAAACAGCCCCGAACCGGAAGCCTTCACCGGCCTGTTTTTTATAAAGGATCACGACCTATTCTTTGATGGATTGGATGACGCGCGCCAGATTCGCGGCGAGCATCAGTTATCGAACGGGCTAGAAAGACTCGTCGAACGCGGGTGTCTTTATGTCGAGCACCTCGGGGGGTGGCTCGACACCGGCAACCATCAGGCTTACGATCGGGCCAACCGGGATTGTCCCAATCATATGTTTATGAAAGAGGGGGCCTTCTTCTATAAAGTTGGCGACAACGTCATCAAGTATTTCAGTGAACCTAAAATTGTCGAAAAGCGTGTTCGGCGCGGAACAATCTTAAAGGGCTTGGTCCCAGAGGTGAAAAAGGCAACCACCCACTACATGCAATATCCTTATGTGTCTGGAGAAACCCTGGATCAGGTTTTAAACCCTAACCTCTTTCAAGAATTTATGGGTTGGCTTGATAGTCATCTTTGGCTTGAAAAACAACGAGTTGAAAAAAAGGACCTCCAGGACTCGGACTTTTTTTATCGTCAAAAAACCTATGGGCGCATCGAGCTATTTTCTCGGCGTCAGGAGTTGGCCCAGTCCATTCAAGGCGTTAACGGCAAGAGGGTGGATAACATATCTGACATTATGAATGAATTGGACTGGTCTTTTCTTAATCGCATCGACATCTGCCGAATCCATGGGGATTTGCTCCTGAACAATGTCGTCAAGCCCGAGCGGGGCGAGCCATTTCTGCTGATCGACTGGCGCCAGGATTTTGCTGGAAACTTGCAATATGGTGATCGGCGATACGATTTGGCCAAAATTCTGCTGAATTTGCAGTACGACTTTTTGGCTTTGAAAAAGGGTGAGTTCTTGGTCAAGCTTGGCAAACAGGCTCAGACTCAATGGTCGACACCCTCGTGGTCCAATACCTGCATCGATATTCTCAAAGATTACTGCTCAAAAAAGGGCGTTTCTTTTGACGATGTGGAGCTTATAAAGAACCTCGTTCTTATCAATATTGCCCCTCTTCACCGCGCAGAACTGGCACAGCTGTTTTGGTTTGAAGGGTTAAGGCAACTGAGCGCAAATTAAAAAGTCATGGTGATTTCGTAGACCACTCAGTTTTAAGAAGTTTTAAACCATCTTTAGGATTTTACCTGTGTTTCTCAAATCAAAAAAAACTATTTAAGTTGCCACCAACTACTTCTGCTCACTCGAACTTCGCGGCAGACTTAATCACTTTTATAGTAATAAGAGTTACCCTATCGCTCGCATCTTCTGGTCTTCGGTACGCGAGTCGACTAGAGTTCTCCCCTAGCCAGTGGTAAGAAACCCTATGGGAGATCAATTATGGAGACTTTGATTTTAGCTATAACGGGATTGTCATTTTTCTTTTGGGGTTCAAACAAAGCTGACGCTTGTCAGACGCAAGTTCAAGGTTATGCTAACCAGCAAGTTCATTCTTCTATTTACAATCCCAAAAAGAAAAGCCTGGGGACAGTAATTATTCTGCCACCCACAGGTGGTGCTAACTTTCTGGATCGTCGCTACGCCAGCGCTTTATGCCGTGCGGGCTTCCAATCGATTATTATTACAGAATGGGCGGGCATGGATGAAGAGAGTCTTGATCTGAGTGTGCACCAACGCCTTTTGCAAAGAGGACAAAATGCTATTGCCGAGGTGGTTAGCACTTTGGAAGAAACTACTTTTATAGGCATCCTTGGTACTAGCGTCGGTGCTTTGCATGGCATGACTGCTATGGGTTCTCGCGACCAAATTGCAGCTGGTTTTTTCGTTGCTGGCGGTGTTCCGCTCTCCCAAGTGATCGCCGAATCCACCCAAAAAGAACTGGCAGATTATCGTAAAAAGCGTATGAAAAAGTATGGATTTAAAGATGCGGATGAGTATGCCACAGCACTTTCCCAATTGATCCATCCCGAGCTCGAACCTTTGACCTATCAAGATTCTTTACTGAAAAAGCCTATGGGTTTTATCTTGGCCCAAGATGACGATACGGTTTCCACCCATCTCCAGCTAAATGCTGTGGAAAGTTTTCATCCTCAACCCCTTATAAAAATCGATGCGGGCCATATGTGGACCATTATCAAAGCTTGGTGGTTTTACGAAGAGACCATTGTAGATTTCTTTGTGAAAAGTTCTCAACAAAATTAGCCAAAAGAGCTCACGATTGCGACTCCAGATCAACCAGCAGCTCTAACCATAATTTATTGTTTGATAAATAGGGTGGACCTTTTGTGTTGGGCTTGGTAGGCAAGAGATCATACTGAGACTTTTTTCTGTGTATTTACACTTATAAACACGAATTTGACCATTAAGTATCAAAAAGTTTTATGGCTCTAGAGGATGAGAGCTTGGTTGAGGCCAAGGACTAGGCGTTTAGTCCCGCCAAAAGAGGGTTTAAATTTCCTTAACACCAACCATTTATCAACTAGCTTAGAATGTCATCGGTAGCAGCAATAAACTTCTAACTTGGTAGAGCGCCACCCTTACAAGGTGGATGTCATCGGTTCGACCCCGGTAGGCCCTACCATTCAGGTACCTGCTTCTTTTTGCAGAAGCACTGCTCCATTAGGTTCTACGCTCACTACGAAAACCGAGCCCCATCAGCTAGAGTTCTCCTAAGGTCAGTGGTAAAAGCCCAATGGGAGATAAATTATGCAGACTTTGATTTTAGCTATAACTGGATTGTCATTTTTCTTTTGGGGCTCAAACAATGCTGACGCTTGTCAGGCGCATGTTCAAAGTTATGGGAATCAACTGGTTCAGTCGTCAATTTACAATCCCAAGGAGAAGAGCCTGGGAACCATTATCATCATGCCGCCTACGGGTGGAGCCAACTTTTTAGACCAGCGCTATGCCAGTAGTTTATGTCGGGCGGGCTTTCAAGCAATCATCATTACTGGTTGGTTGGGCATGGATGAGGAGAGTCTTGAGTTAAGCGTGCATCAACGTCTTTTGCAGAGAGGGCAGAATGCCATTACTGAAGTGGTGAACACTCTGACAGAGGCTCCTTTCGTTGGAATCCTTGGCACTAGTGTTGGAGCTTTACATGGAATGACCGCTCTGGGTTCGAAAGATCAAATTGCCGCGGGCTTTTTTATTGCCGGAGGTGTTCCCTTTTCACGAGTGATTGGCGAGTCCACACAAAAAGAGTTAGCGACCTATAGAAAAATGCGCATGGATAAACTTGGATACAAAGACTTGTACTCTTATTCGAAAGCACTTTCCCAAGCGATCCACCCCGAGCTAGAGCCTTTGACCTATCAACAATCTTTGCTAAAAAAGCCTATGGGTTTTATCTTGGCTCAAGATGATCACACTGTTCCCACCTATCTCCAGCTTAAGGCTGTGGAAAGTTTTAACCCCCAGCCGTTTATAGAAATAGATGCTGGTCATATGTGGGCGATTATCAAAGCTTGGTGGTTTTATGAAGAAACTATTGTGGATTTCTTTTTGAAGAGCGCTCGATCAAGTTAACAGCAATAATGCACAATTGTGACAGCATTGCAGATCCCGCCACGGATAATGAGAACCCCCCACTCGCTGTAAGAAAAAGGGCCTGTCCGTAAATCGTTGATATTTACCACACATTATTGTGAGGATTTAAGGTGGACCTTTTAGATCGGACTTGGTAGGCATGAGAATCAAGTTGAGATTGTTGTAAAAGGAGAGATGATGCAAGAGCTACTCGAAATTCCATTGGACGAGCGCGATGAGAAGTGGGAGCTGGCCTTTTTTAAGGCCCTGCCCAAGACTAAATTCGATTTTCTTAGTGATTCTCCCATCGAGGGTCCCGATGGTATGCCCTATCTGGCTGTGAAAATCACAGACGACGGTGAGCCCACAGATAAGGTCTTAGAATGGCTCGGTGAGAAAGGGGTGGGTCTTGCCATCAATCCCGACAAAGAAACACCGGACTATGTGTTCACTTACGGTATGATTTGGAACTTTCTAGTAAACGGAGAGTTCATTAGCGATGACAAAAAAAGAGATGAGGGTTCTAAAGAGGTCAAATTGACTCCAGGACAAGAGATGATGGCCGGAACGCCAAGTGAAACCTATTTGCCACCCCATGTGCGCGGACTGTTCAAAGAGTTTTTGTTTGAGCAGGGAGTCTTAAAGCCACGTATTGTGATGCTTTCTGAAAATGGCACCGACTACGATCTTTGTTTTTCCCTGGAATCTTTGGGAAACCCTCCCGATGAAGAATGGCAAGGAATCCTACAAACCTTTTCCTGGTTCTTTCCACTACACTACTCGTTCACAATTTTGAGTGAGAGCGCTATCCAAGGGACCGACTTTCAAGAACTTTAACTGGAGCTCAGTCAGCCATTTCACCTGGGCGAGGTAACAAGTCACACAAGCATTCGCGCCAGTATTCGGGGGCATCGGATGTGTAGTCAATACCGAGCTCAAACTTGGCTCCACCACAATAGCGCGTGCGCGCGATCACTCCAGTGATATCTAAGTCCATGGCTGGAATAAAAATGGAGATTTGCAAACCTTCGATTTCAGACAAGCTTAGGTTTTCGCGATGAACAGGGTCGCAAAGATCGTCGCGGGTGATTTCAATGCGAAAACCACTTGGAGAGGCTTCGACTAAGTAGCCGCCATCGGCAATGGGTGTGAGGTCTTGAATGGCGATTAACCCTTGGATGGCCAATGGATCCACATCCTGTCTATCAAAGTAGCGTTTTTCTGATCTCATTGGATCACTCCTTTATATTACAAAGGTCTTGGATTGGACCTTTGTCCTTTAGGATGATTTCGGCTCTTCAGGATAAAAGTTTAGTTTTGAAGGTAAAGGGCCATGCAAATCGGCCCTATTTCGGTGGTTAAACCTTGGCCGTCTAAAACTTGATCATTGATCTGGACCTTAAAGCTGAGCCAATCCTGAGTATGAGTGGTCCATATCACTGTCTCAAGATGAGATAGAGTGGCAAGTTGATAGTTTTGATTCAAAGCTTTCCACGAACACTCTTTGGCGGAGAAAAGATGTAAAGGTTTGGGGCATAGGTTTTGTTCGAGAGGTTGGGCAATGCGATCGACAATGGGTTGAGAGAGTCGTTCCATTGCCTCCACATCAATACCCACTTGCAAATTGGATATTGCTAAAGCGACAAAGGCGCTGCCAAGGGGACAGTGACTAAGGCTTATCGACCAACCATGTTGTCGAGGAAGTTGGGCCAGATTCAGTATGGAGGGATCCATTTGGGTTACACCCCTTTGGCTGAGGTGTTCCGAGAGCTTTTGTCTTAAGAGAATGCGATATTCATTACTTGAGGCTGCCCCATTTTTTTGGTTCTGAGAGGGTCGAATCTTTGATGACTGGATTTCAGGAAAAAAGTGAACTTCTGCTTTTTGAAAAGAGTTAATTTTAGCTGGTATCGTGATTTTCATTGAGCAACCCGATTAGAGTTCAAAGCGGTCGGGCCAAACTACCGGTTCTCCGCGGGTGAGACTCATCATTCTTTCTAAAGGCAGGCGAGCCCTTTCGATAAGATTGGCATCTATTTGAATATCGTTATCTAAATCAAGAAGTGACTTGTGAATTTTTTCGAGGCTGTTGAGTTTCATATAGGGGCAGTCGTTGCACTGACAGTGTCCTTCAAAGGGAGCTTGGATTAAGGTGGCGTCGGGGCGTGCTTTTCTGAACTGGTGAAAAATGCCAGTCTCAGTTGCGACGATAAAAGTTTGAGTGCTTTTGTTTGTTTTCACTTCATTCAAGATAGCCGAAGTGGAGCCAATAAGATCTGCATGGGCTAACACTGCTTCTTCACACTCGGGATGAGCCAAGACCAAAGCGCCAGGGTTCTCTTCTTTGAGATTAAAAAGTCTTTTGGCCGAGAAAAGTACATGCACCTCGCAAGAGCCTGGCCATTGAATCATTTCGCGCCCGGTTTGCTTTTCTAAAAAGCGCCCAAGGTTGCGATCGGGAGCAAATAAAATGCCGCGATCTTTGGGAATTCCGGCCACGATTTTTTCGGCGTTACTTGAAGTGCAAATTACGTCAGAAGCGGCCTTCACCTCAGCACTGCTGTTGATATAAGTCACAGAAATATGTTCAGGATGTTGGCGGCGCCACTCGATAAAGCGATTCGTCGGCGTGCCGCTGACCAATGAGCAGCCAGCTTTTTCATCGGGAACCAAAACTTTTTTAGTAGGACTCAGAATCTTCACACTCTCGGCCATAAAGACAACGCCAGCGAGCAAAACAGTTTTGGCATCGCTTTGTTGTCCCATTTGCGACAAGAATAAGCTGTCGCCACAGTAATCAGCCAGCTCTTGAATGTCGTCCTCTTGATAATAGTGAGCCAAGATCAAGACATTGTGCTTTTTCTTAAGTTGTTGAATCTGTTCAATGAGCTCAGCCTTGGGCAGGGACATCAGACAGTTCCGCTCTTAAGCGATGTGATAATACTTTTAGACAAAGTTTTCAGAGTTTCCATAACTCCCACACCTTGATGGGCCTTGGCTTCAAAGTCGGGAGAGTTGTATTTGTTCAGGGCCGAGCGAAGTTCGGCGACCGAGGCTATGTTTGGCAAATCTCTTTTGTTGTATTGAATGGCAAAGGGGATTTTTTTGATGTCGTAGCCAGAAAGCTCAAGGTTTTTTTCCATGTTTTTAAAAGAAATCAGGTTTTCGTCCATGCGATCGATTTGAGAATCGGCCACAAAGATCATTCCATCTAAATTTTTAAGCAAAAGTCGGCGGCTGGCATCGTAAATCACTTGTCCCGGAACCGAGTACAAATGGAATCGCACATTGAGGCCACGGATTTCACCCACATCTAACGGTAGAAAATCAAAAAAACGGGTGCGCTCGGGTGTGCCGGTATCAAACTCCATCATTTGGCTGGTGCTGGGGTTTGAGGATTGAGTGGTGCCATAGACCCATTGCAGATTAGTGGTCTTTCCACCAAGGGAGGGACCATAGTAAACAATTTTGCAATGGAGCTCTTTGGCCTCTTGATTGATTAACGCCATTAAACCTCTGTTCTGTAGGATAGGGCCCTGTGTAGTGTTCGATCATCAATATAATCGATATCACTGCCCATGGGAATACCCTGAGCCAGGCGCGTGACCTTCACCGACATATTTGTCAGCTCTTGGTTGAGGTAAAGAACAGTGGTGTCGCCCTCAAGGTCCGAGTCCACTGCCAAAATCACTTCACGAATGGGCGTTTCAGCGGTTTCGATTCTTTTTAAAAGCTCACGAATTTTGAGTTTGTCGGGAGTGACTCCCTCTAGAGGAGAAATGGCGCCATGCAAGACGTGGTAGTAACCAGCGTAGGCCCCTGAGGATTCCAGTTGCAAAATGTCTTCTGGTTGTTCGACAACACAAATAAGTTCGGAGTTGCGATGAGGGCTTTGGCAAATGTGACAAAGACCTTCGGCCCTGTCGGTGTAGTTAAAACACAGGTCGCAAAGTTGAATATTGTTCTCCACAAGCTCAAGGGTCTCGCGCAAGTCGCGAGAGAACTCAGGATTTTTGAGCAGAAAGTGAGTCAGGCGTTGAGCCGAGCGAGGCCCCACTCCTGGTAATCGACTCATCTCGTGGACAAGTTTGTCCAAAGTGGGAATTTTAAACATTAGAACAGGCCTGGCACATTCATTTGCCCAGTCACCTTGGACATTTCTTCTTCTTGATCTTTTTTGGCCGTCGTCAAAGCATCGTTGAGAGCGGAAGTGAGCATCTCTTGCAACATTTCCACGTCGGCCTCTGCAAAAATTTCGGGACTGATTTTAAGGGCACTGACATGGTTTTCTCCGCGAATGGTCACTTCAATGGCGCCACCACCCGATGTGCTCACGTATTCTTTTTCTGCCAATTCATCTTGCAGCTTTTTCATTTTCGCCTGCATTTGGTTGGCCTGACGAATTAAATTTTGCATGCTGTTGCCGCGTCCTTTACCTTTCATAGTTTGGTCTCCTGTGGCTGGGGGCGCTTGTTGTCGACAACGCCCACCTTGCTGATGTTTTCTTTAAAAATATTTTCAGTGGCTCTCACCAAGGGATGAGCTTCAATTTTTTGAGCGTCCGTCAGCGCTTGTTGCTTTTTAGCCTTCTCTTCCATGGCCTTAGGTGAAAGGGCCACAGTGGCTTCTCGTTTTGAAACCAACTGCACTTCGACCTCACGCTCGTCATTCCAAAAAGCCTTTAGAAAGTTTTGTGTGCGCTGGACATTTTTAGTTTCAGTCAATTTATCCATAAGAAAAGACATTTTCTCTGGCAGGCCCAAGTTTAAAACACGGCCTTCGTCTTTCAAAATAAAAGTGTGTTCCAAAAGAGCCCCCAGAAAACCGTTATTTTGTTTCACAGCATTGACGAAGTCAGGCCAAGTGCGTCCGACAGGTTCCAGGGGAACAAGGGGAGGCGTGGCCGCTTTTTGTGGAACCGGCTGAGAGTGTGTGCTCGCAGCAGTAGGGTTTCCTGCCTCACCCGTTGGCGTGGCATCCCGAGCAGATGTCGAACTCATGTTTGGTGCCGCAGCAGATGCTGGGTTCGAATTCGGTTCCGCAGCGGAAGTAGAGTGTGCAGTCGAAGCGTGGCTCGGGGCGATGTTGGTGGTTCGCGCGGCGTTTCGAGTTGTAGCCCCTTGAGCTAATAGGGTGGCGGCGCTCGAAGTGATCTGATCTCTGGGAGCAGAAGGAGTTTGCGACCGGACTGCAGGGGAGGGATTGCCGTGAGTGGCAAGAGCCTGCGACCCTTGGGTCAGGCGAGGCAAGTAAAGAAGTTTGAATAAAAGCATTTCTAAAGCCAGACTGGGTTCACTGCTGTAACTTAATCTTTGTAAGCCCGATAAAGTCACATCAAAAGCCAGATGAATATCCTCGGGATTGAGGTTCTCCACAGCCTTTTCAAGAGACTTGATCTCGTGTTCACTTAAAGCTAAGTCCGACGACTTGTGGTGCCCCATTTTCACGAGCAAGGCGTTGCGTAGGACTTCTAAAAACTCTTCGGCAAAAAGATGGGGATCACTTCCGGAGTCTTTGAACAGAGCAATCACTTCAAAGATCTTTTTATCGTTCTGCTCAGAAATGGCTTCTAAAACTTGAATCAACAGACCGCGATCGTTGAGGCCAAGCAGTGTCATCACATCTTGCTGTTTCAAATGGCCTTGACCGTGGGAAATCAACTGATCCAATAGGGTCAGGGAGTCGCGAATCGAGCCGCGCGCCTGTTTGGCAATGGTCCAAAGAGCTTCCTCTTCAAACTGCACTTGCTCTTGTGAACAAATATTTTGTAAGTGATTTTTGATGTCGCTTAAGGTGTGGTTGCGAAAGTCGTAGCGTTGGCAACGGGATAAAATGGTGGCCGGAATTTTTTGCACCTCAGTGGTGGCAAAAATAAAAATCACATGTTCAGGCGGTTCTTCTAAAGTTTTAAGGAGGGCGTTGAAGGCGCTGGTCGACAGCATATGCACTTCGTCGATGATATAGATTTTGTATTTACCAGAGCTTGGCATATAGCCAATGCTGTCGCGCAGTTCGCGAATGTGATCGACACCGTTGTTGCTGGCTCCATCGATTTCAAGAACGTCGAGGTGAGAACCTTCGGTGACGCTGATGCAAGAGTGGCAGGTGCCACAGGGGTTGCTGTCTTTACGCTCTTCACAAAGAACGGTTTTTGCGAGGATGCGGGCGGTTGTGGTTTTCCCAGTTCCGCGCGGACCGGTCAAAAGTAAAGCGTGAGGAAAGCGGCCCGAGGCCATGGCGTTCGTTAAAGTTTGGGTGACATGGTTTTGACCGACGAAATCGGTAAAAGACTTTGGGCGAAATTTGCGCGCGATCACTTGGTAAGACATGGCTCCCCTAAAGCGGCCGAGCGACCCGTAGCACATAGGACACATGCTACCGTTGCTTCCTTCCGGACCTGGCGGGTTTCACAAGATCGCTATTGTACGGGACTCAGCCAAAAAGAAAGTAACGCACCCATGGGGTCAGAGCAAGGACAGATCCCCCGGGAAGGTTCTTTTTTAGAGGTCCATTTGTCATTTTTACAGAGATTTTATATCCACTTATTCTTGGTGTTGCATAATGTTACATCCCATCAAAAGGGGAATACATATGAAAACAATAATCATCTTTGTTGCCTTTGCCTTGATCGGGGCGCAAGCAACAGCGGCTAATTTAAGCAATCCTGATACTCCAAGTGAGTACTTTCAAAAAAATGATCAAGTTCGTCTAGACTTCATAAAATGGGTGCAGGCCAGCGATCTGAGCGAGGCGGAAAAAGAAGCTTATATGGCGCTAGTCGAGCCTCAAAAGGCTCAAATAAGTGGGGACGAAGTTCTAGAGCTTATCGACGAAGACACTCTTCGCTGGTTTTTTAGCTCCAATATGGATGGGTTTGAGAGAATTTTTGATGCGGCCACCGTATCCAAAGAGCCGATATCCTTGAACCACTGCTTGGGATACGCCCTTTGCGTTTATATTAGCAAGGCCACTCAGATGTTGACGGCTTATTACAATGGTCGTCCCATTCAAGGTGTCACCAATGTGGCTATTTCCACAGCCCGTCCGGGTAAATACACTCCCAATGGCACTTTCTCAATCGGGGAGTTGGCTGGGCGTAATCGTGTCTCCGGTCGCTATCGTGGGGCCGCTTTATATTATGCGATGCAGTTGCAGGGGCATATTTTCCTGCATGCCACGTCTCAAGAAAACTACAAGGATCTGGGTAAGCCCGCTTCGGCCGGTTGCGTGCGCTCCACTTTGCAGACCGCAGAATACCTCAATGGTTTGATGCGTGATATTGGCGGCCGGCGTAGCAATGGTCATATCCAAGACAGCTCTCAAATCCGTGTTGTCATCTCACCAAACGCTCTTTAATTTCTAAATTAAAAAATAAATTTGAGCCCTATTCTATGTGTTGAATTTGAGAAGACGTTTGCTGCATCTAAGCAATGGCTGATAAGCTCCACCCATGGAAACAGTTTGGGTGGAGGAGTATTCTTTTCAGGTTCGGCGTGTAGCTGGGCGGCGTCGTTTGTCGATCACAGTCCGTCCCGATGGCTCCTTTTGGGTTTCGACCAACAAAACTTTAAGTCAAAAAAGGATTCGCTCTTTTTTATTGGAGCAGATGAATTGGGTGCGATCATCCGCCGAGACCATGGATGCACTCCGTGCTCAAAATCCAAAGAAACAATTTCAAAGCGGAGAGATTTACCCCTATTTGGGAAACAATTATGAACTCGTGATTCAAGAGAGCAGGCCTTTGCGTTTGCAAATACAAGATGGAAAAATGATTTTCTCGTCACCCATCAGTGAAAAGAAAATGTCGGGGGAGCAGCGCCGCTACTATCAGCAAAAGTTTCAGAACACTTACAAAAAGGTGGCAAAAAAAGTACTCACAACGCGGCTTGAGTATTGGAGCGAGCGGATGGGTCTTCAGGCCCAGGGTTTGAGCTTTCGTATGCAAAAATCGGTTTGGGGCAGTTGCTCATCCACCAATAAAATTAGCCTTAATATGAAGTTAATCGTGGCCCCATTAGAAATCCTAGATTATGTGGTGATCCATGAACTGGCACACATTCTTCACAAAAATCACTCCCGAGCATTCTGGAATGTTGTGGAAACCTACACTCGACACAGACACTTGGCGGCCAAATGGTTGCGAGATAACGTTTATCTAGCTGATTTTCTAGGCCCCAAGTCCGACCTGCATCCCAATTGAACAGTTTTTGATTTATTAAGAGTATTCAGTGCTTTACGCTCCGCCACATGGTTTGTGTGTTGATCTTTATCTAGCTTTTTGGAAGCATGTCTAAAGAGACTTTACGGGGAGATGGGATGCTTCAACCATTGTTATCAGAATTTGTCGATTATCGAAAGTATTTAGGAGCTTACTACGATTACCAACAGTCGATGACTCAAGATCGATTGCGCCCTTACAGCTATTCTGACTTTTCAGCTGCGGCCAATATAAAGTCTCCCAATTATTTGAAACTTATTATCGAGGGCAAACGCAATTTGTCCCGTGAAATGTGCCAAAAGTTTTCGCGAGCTTTAAAGCTCAGTCGGAGTCAAAGCAAAGAGTTTGAACTATTGGTTTTGTACTGCCAAGAAAAGGATCCCATGCAGCGAAACCGTTGCCTCAAACAGCTTTCTGATTATCGCTCGCAAAAACTTATGGATGCCGGATTAATTGATGCCAGCACTTGGAACCAAGTGGCCGATTGGTTGGTTTGGGTTCTCTACGCCATGGTCGATCAAGAGGGTGTGGATTTTCGCACCGCTAAGTTAATCCCCCTTTTGGGCGGACAGGTTAATGAGGCCCAAGTTGAACAAGCCTTGTCACGTTTGGTGGCCGCCGGTGATATTGAAGTGAACAGAGAAACAGGCGAGGCTCGCAAAATAGCTCAAGCGATGGGGCCAAAGGATATTCCGCCCGAACTCGTGCGCAAGATTCAATCGGAACTCATTTATCTGGGGTTAGAATCCTTGCATCGTCATGGGCCCCAGGATCGCGAAGTCAGTGGTTTTACAGCTTCTATGACGGCCAAAGAGTTTGAGTGGGCTCGATTTGAACTGAGAAAGCTACGCAAACAATTGCAAAAGCAAATTGCCATCAACCGGGAACAGTCTCCAGGTGAGCGAGTTTACCAAGTGAACATTCAGTTATTTCCATTGTCAGAAAAAAGAATCAGTGGAGGAGAAGTGGATGATGCCTTGACTCAGGCAAAAAAAAATCCGCTGAGGCCCTAGATCCATATGGTTTTAAATTTTTGGGGGGGGAGATAAATTTAAAATCGGACACTAGAGCTTCAGGGATCAGCAAACGTACAACTTCAACATACGTACAACACCCGACAATAGAGCAAGCGACGTGCCAGCTTATAAAGGCTCTTGGATCATCTTAGATCCGGATTAGTGTAAGAATGACAATTTTTGGTTTCAGGGTGGAACCACTTTTTACACACGCCTGTTTTTTAAGCCTCTATTTTCTTAATTACCAATCGAGACACAATTGCTTTTGGATGGGCGGGCTTCTGCCCTTACAAGCATTTTGCCCTTTGGGCAAAAACGCGTCACGACGGCCACAAGCGAAGCTGTACAGCTTCGCATGCCGTGGCCTTGCTTGACCCAACAAACATCCACGTCCCCTCCATCTGAATAGATTCAAGGAAATTAAAAGTTGCGCGTGCAAAGAAGACATCGTTTGTTGACTGAGAATCAAAGGGAGTGGGGTTTTTTGTTTTTTCGTTTTGTTTGGAAAAAGTTTTGGAGGAGGGTGCGGTTGTCGGCTTCGAGGGCGCCTTTTTTCCAGGCCACTTGGTGGTTGAGTTCGGGGCGGTCAAGAAGTTGGAAGAGGCTTTGTCCTCCTCCTTTCAAATCAGTTGCAGAAAAGACCACGCGGTCGAGGCGGGTCTGCAAAATAACGCCCGAGCACATAACGCAAGGTTCCAGGCTGGAGTAGAGGGTGTGACCTGTCAGGCGCCAAGTTCCCAACTTTTTACAGGCTCGGTGGATGGCCATGATCTCGGCGTGGGCCAGTGGGGTGTTCAGTGTTTCTCGCAGGTTAAAGGACTTTGCGACGACTTCTCCACATTGATTGTCGACCACAAGGGCTCCAACCGGGACTTCGTCGTGGGCGCCGGCTTTCCTCGCCAAGTCCAGGCACTGGGCGAGATAGGATTGGTCGAGACTTTCTTGATCCATGGGTGCCCTCCTTATTGTGCCCCCGCCCATTCTTTGCTATATCCAGAAGCTTCGACAAGAAGGGAAGGTGATTGAGTTGTCATACGTTAAGTTACGCGAAGGTGAAGGGTTTGAACAAGCGTTTCGTCGTTTCAAGAAGTCTTGTGAAAAGTCCGGCGTGCTTTCTGAAGTTAAAAAAAGAGAGCATTTTGAAAAGCCTAGCATTCGCCTAAAAAAGAAATCCATCTCCGCTCGCAAACGTCTTGTTAAGAAGGCCCGTAAAGGATTTGAATAATGACCCTCAAAGATCAGATTTTAAATGATATAAAATCTGCCATGAAGAGCCGAGAAACCGATGTGGTCTCGGCCCTTCGCATGGTGAACTCTTCATTGAAAAATAAAGAGATCGAGGTTCGTCCGAATCAACTAACCGACGAGGACACAATCGGTGTCTTAAAAAAGTTAGTGAAGCAGAGAAAAGACTCTATTGAGCAGTTCCAGCAAGCGGGGCGTACCGACTTGGTTGAGAAAGAGCAAAAAGAGTTAGCCGTGATTGAAAAATACCTCCCGGCCCAAATGGGTGAGGAGCAAATTAAACAAGTTGTTTTAGAATGCATCAAAGAAGTGGGTGCTTCTTCGGTCAAGGATATGGGCAAGGTCATGCAAGCCGTTACAGCCCGAACACAAGGGGCTGCGGACAACCGTCTGGTCAGTCAGGTGGTCAAGGCCCATCTTCAATAAGGTGGGTGTCTTTGCGTTACGAGCAAGATTTCATTGAGAAAGTTCGCGAAGCCAACAACATTGTTGATATCATCGCCCAATATACCGAGCTCAAAGGTCGCGGCAACCAACATATGGGTTTGTGCCCCTTCCCCGATCACAATGAAAAAAGCCCTAGCTTTTCGGTGTCAGAAGACAAACAACTTTATCACTGCTTTGGCTGTAAAAAATCTGGCAATATCTTTACATTCCTAGAAACGTATAACGGCTTTTCTTTTGTCGAATCTTTGGAGCATCTCGCCCACAGAGCCCATATTCCTATGCCCGAAATCAAACAGGACGCCGGCAATAAGGGGGCGTCCAAGGTTGTCAAAGATCAGCGTCAGCAGATGACTCGCATCAACCGGATGGCCGCCGTTTTTTATCATCAAAAACTAAAAAGTCTTCCTCAAGATCACAAGCTCTGGGCTTATTTAAAAAAGCGCAATCTCACTCCGGAGGTGATCGAGGAGTTTCGACTCGGTTATGCTCCTGAAGGTTGGGGAGAGTTGGCCGACAGTTTAGCTCTTCAAAAGGTTCCGACCAAGCTGGCTCAAGATTTAGGATTGATTCGTCAAAATAAAAAGGGTGGTCATTTTGATTTGTTCCGTGATCGTCTGATGTTTCCTATTTTTTCCATAGATTCGCAGGTCATTGGCTTTGGTGGACGCATTATTGATCAAGGTCAACCCAAGTATATCAACAGTGTGGAGTCCGAGGTTTTTAAGAAAGGCCAAAGCTTTTATGGCCTAGAAAAAACAGCCAAACACATACGTAGTGCTGACAGAGTTTTTGTTGTCGAAGGCTATATGGACCTCCTGTCTCTTTACTCAAAGGGCGTCCAAAATGTTGTGGCCACGCTCGGAACTGCTTTGACGGAAAACCATGTTCGCCTTCTAAAGCGTTGGACTAAAAATGTGGTTTTGTTATTTGACGGAGATCAGGCCGGGCAAGAGGCAAGTCAGCGCAGCTTATCCAATTTTTTTAAATTTGATCTAGTTCCGCAAATCTTTACGTTGCCCTTTGGACAAGATCCCGATGATTATATTTCTGAGCATGGCCTCGAGAAGTTTTTAGAGCAGTCCGAGCACACCCAGGATCTTTTTCTCTTTCAACTTAGGATTTGGATGGAGAGTTATAAGGGGCAGCCTCAAGATAAAATTCAGATTGTGGATAAGGCAGCGCCCCTGCTGCGGCAGCTCCAGGACAAGAGGCTCTTGCAGCTCTATGTGGAGGAAGTGGCGCGTAATCTCTCTGAGAAACCCCAAAAGATCTATTCCTGGTTGATGTCTGGCGAGAAGGTCTCAAATCCAGCTTCCAGAGGCCATTCTAAGACTGAAGAGGAAAATAAGGCTCTAACTGATGAGCGCATGAGCCTGAATGGCGTCCAACAGGACGAGTTGGCACTCTTGGCTCTTAGCCTCAAGTCCCTGAGATATATGGACTTTTTCCTTAAAAACCGAGGGCCTGAATCAATCAGTCATGTGGAGTTGAAAAGTCTCTTTGACCAAGTGGTGAGCAAATATGGACAAGAGCCCCAGAACTTTGATAAGCTGGCCCACTTAATCGTATCAAAAGTAAAAAACCCTGAAAAAATTGTCAGCATGATCAATTTTTCGTCAGCAAATGAAGGGCCCGAGCAGGATGAAGAGATGCTAAAAGACTGCCTCATTCAGGTCCGAGACCGGTTTTTACAGCGTCAAGCCTCCGATATTGTTACTGAGATGAAAAGAGATCCTTCCGACGACAAATTGGAACGATTTGTGAATATACAAAATGATCGTAAAGCATTAAAAGAATTAAAAAATACCCCATTAGGAGAGTGAGCATGGCAAAAGGGAATACCGACAAGCCCTTAACAGTGGCCCAACAGCAAAAGATGGCAGTGGAAGAGGCCGAGCGCTTAATACAAGCCGCAAAGAAAAGTGGTGAGGATTTAAGTGTTGAAGAGATCGATGAGTCTCTGCCGAAGCAGCTAATAGCTCCCGAAGCGTTGGACATTGTTCTTCAGTCTATTGAGGCCCATGGCATCGTAATCACAGAACACCAAACAGAAGATGGTGGTGATGCCGAAAGCTTTTTAGACGACAATACCGATAGTGATTCCGAAGACGAAGCCACAGAAGCTGACGTTAAATCCAACGATCCTGTACGCCTTTACCTGCGCAAGATGGGAAGTGTGTCCCTTCTCACTCGAGAAGGTGAAGTTCAAATCGCCCAAAGAATTGAAACAGGTGAACGACAAATTGTTCGTGCAATTTTAACTTCTCCCATTGGAACGCGCGAGATCATCCAATTGGGTGACCGTGTGGACGAGGGAAAATTGAAAGTGAAGGCAATTTTCCGCGGTCTTGAAGACGAAGAGACCCAATACGAAGAGCAAGAGTATATCGATAAAATTCACGAGCTTATTGGCGAAGTGAAAGCCTACGAAAAAGCCGTGAGCAAAAAATTTGAAGAGCTTTCGCGCACCGACCTCAGCAAAGAAGAGCGCTTAAAGGTTCTCGCCCTTGTGGATAAAGATCTTGAAAAACTCATGTTGATTTTTGAAAAGATTAACTTCAACCGTAAAACCATCAATCGTATCGTGATTAAGTTCAAAAACTTGGTCAACCGTATGACTATGTTACGCCGTCGTATCAAAACTGGTGTAACAAAAACCTTCAATGAAGACGTAGAAACTCTGATGGCCCAATATAAAAAGGTCGAAGATAACGAAAAAGAGATGATGAAAATGACCCAAGAAACGGGTCTTTCTTTTCAAAAATACCGCGCTCTTTACTTGCAGACTGTGGATGCCAAAAGACGTTTGGACCGCCTCAATGACGACGCTCAAATGCACTACGAGTGGATTCGCGACACTCATACCGAGATCTGGAAAGGGGAGCGTGAAGCGGACCTAGCCAAGTCTGAGCTGGTTGAAGCCAACCTTCGTTTGGTCGTGTCGATTGCAAAAAAATACACCAACCGCGGTTTGCAGTTCTTGGATTTGATCCAAGAGGGGAACATCGGTTTGATGAAGGCTGTGGATAAGTTTGAATACCGTCGTGGTTACAAATTTTCGACTTATGCCACTTGGTGGATCCGTCAGGCCATCACTCGTGCCATTGCCGATCAGGCTCGTACCATTCGTATCCCAGTTCACATGATCGAAACCATCAATAAGCTTGTGCGCACGTCGCGCTACCTTGTGCAAGAGTTAGGTCGCGAACCACAGCCAGAAGAAATTGCTGTGAAAATGGATATGCATGTGGATAAGGTTCGCAAGGTCTTAAAAATTGCCAAAGAGCCAATCTCTCTTGAAACTCCAGTGGGCGAAGAGGAAGATTCTCATTTGGGTGATTTTATCGAAGACAAGAAGGTCATCAATCCTTCTGAAGCGATTGTGAATCTGAACTTAGCCGAACAAACTCGTAAGGTGCTTTCAACACTGACTCCACGTGAAGAAAAAGTTCTTCGCATGCGCTTTGGTATCGGTGAAGAAAGCGACCACACCCTTGAAGAGGTGGGGCAGGACTTTAACGTCACTCGCGAACGGATTCGTCAGATCGAGGCCAAAGCGTTGCGCAAGCTCCGTCATCCGTCCCGCTCTGGCAAACTCAAGACCTTTATTGATTAACAAAGACCGTTTGGTTCTGAAAGACCATTTGAGTCTCAAAGACCATTTGATTTAAGCTCACTGCATGTTGAAACTCCAGTGAGCTTAGTTTAAGTTTCTCTCTCGATGGGGGCTTAGCTTAGTTGGTTAAAGCATCCGGCTCATAACCGGAGGATCAAAGGTTCGAGTCCTTCAGCCCCTACCAAATTTGGTTCATCCCCTCCCAAAAAGCTCAAACAGGTCCTCGCT
>JBGSNK010000010.1:0-15395 GCA_041739665.1 Bdellovibrionales bacterium | reverse complement strand
TAATTTATCTTCAACAAATAAATAATAACTGAGAGGGTCCGACTCTTTTAGGTCTCACCCAGACTTTGGTGATGTAAACGCAATTCTAAACTTATCCACATAAGATTCACTTGACCCCTATGTGCCACTATTTGTTGCTCTCTACAAGATCTTTTTACTTACCAAAATTACAGCTTTGTTTTCCATCGCTATTCAGTGCGCTTCTAAATTCACTGAAAAGTTTAATGATCTCAGGTCCGCGGGATAAGCTCTCCTCGTTGGTAGCAGCTAAATCTGGGTTGAGATTAAAAGTTCGTACCGAGTTATCACGATAGCGAACAGTCAAATATGTCGACTCTTGTGAGATACTATCCCTGGTACCTTTGCTGATCACTGAGGTATTCACGAGTTCATTGAGCTCATTGATAGCTTGGCGAACCAAATCGTCATCTGCATTATTACCAAGAGCAATCACACAGGCTTGATTCGATTGGTAATAGATATTGCGTCTCGCTTCAGACCAGGCAATGGCTTGGCCTCCGTCACCATTGAATACTATCTCGGTGGCATCTGAGGCAATCTCTGTACCTTCTGGTGCAGGAGCTGGAGCAGCTCCACTGCCACCTTTGCTTCCACAATTTATGAGCGTCAGAGCAAGCAGTCCTAAGCTCAGATTTTTTATATATGCAGTCATTGTTTCCTCCTTAAGGAATTTTTATATTTCATCATTTTCATCATTAAAAAGAACCACGAGAACCTTGTAGCCATTTACTTCGAGTGTTCCTGAACTTAAGTACTCAGGGTCAGCTTCTCCTTGAGTTGGTAAAAAGCTAGGCACGCGACCAAAGTAGTTTATATGACCTCCCGACAAACAGGGTTCATCAATTTGGCCTGTAATAGTTCGAAATAAGCATTGAGAGTTTTCACGATAAACTCGAATACATCCCCCCGAGTCGCGGCGACCTAGATTTTCTGTTAAATAAGTCCCGTGTATGGCGACTCCTGTCGGATCTCCATTTTGGTATTGGTGATAGAGAAACATACTCTCATACATATCGATGCCATCCCAAAGTTTAGAGGCATATTGTTCGTGGAATCGGCTTGGATTGAATTTGAAGACACCAGTAAATGTCGTAATTTTTTTACCACAAGGAATTCCGGACGAAATAGGCCAGGTGTGAATACGAGACCAATCTTCAAGGGTATTGGAGCTATTTTCACGAACCAAAACTTGCATTCTTTGAGCTGATAAGTTCGAGGCGGCATCCTCCGCTCGATTTGCAACATTGATTAAAAGAGCCATATCAAAATAATGTAGGAGGGGAACCACACGGCCAAGCTCTGGCGACCATATATGGCGATCGACGAGATCAAGGACTTCTTGACGACTTTGTCTCCAGCTTCCTCGGAGGGGAAACATTTCACTCAAACTGCTGTAATTATGTGGGAAATCAGTCTCGACATCACGTTGGCTTTGGGCGCTGACTCCATTTTGCAGGGGTCTATTGTAGGGGTATTGAGGGGTGTTGTCGTCCAACAACTCTTCACCAGCGGGGCATTCGCTAAATTCCCTTTCTAGAATATAGAGTCCGCCCACACTCTCTTCGATAGCGACACTCTTGAGGGGTGGAGCTTGAAACGAAGATCCACAGGCTGTCATAAGCAATAGCAAAAAGCTAAAGCCCAGGAGGGGGAGAATAAAGCGATCTGACAATAAGTGTTTCCAAGTCATGACCAGGAGTATTACAGGAAATGTGCCAAAGGATAGAGACAGACTTATGGGGAGGGGGTTCAGGGGAGAGAAAGACCCGTTACTCATCTGTTCTTAAGTAAGCTTATTTGGAGGATAAGAGAGAGTGACAAAAATTGTTAGACACTCTTCAAATGTCTAAACAGGGCCACCCAAAAAGGGGGCTCATTTCATTTAAACAATCTGTGGATAGGTTTTTATTAGGCTGGGCCCAGCAAGCAGGATGCGTTTTTGCCCGTAGGGCAAAATGCTGGTGAGGTCAGGATGTCCGCCCAGGCTAATAAAAACTTATACATAGATTGGCACCCGAAAAGAGAAAGAACCCACTCCTCCATAGGTTCTACCAGTATTTAAATTATTCGGTAAGATTGGATCTTCTCGTGGGGTCTCGGCCCACTTATGAGATCCAGTTGTTTTTGTTCAAGGTATTTTTCTAAGTGGGGTTGGATGACCTTCATCTTTTGGAACAGATTTGAAGTAGGGAGTTTTGAATTCTTATTGCAGTTATTGCCTTCCGAATCACACTGATTGATGCGATCACAGCCGTCCTTTGTGGGGTAGGTGTCGTATTGGTGACCATTTGTGAGAACGCCAACAACGGCTTTTTTTATATTGAAAATTGGACTGCCAGAGTTGCCTCCCAGTGTGTCTAGATTGACCGATAATGTGGTCGGGTCATTGTTTTCAGAGAGAAGCGGACTAAAACCAGAAAACTTAGCGGGTAAGCCGTGGGGGTGTCCGATGGTGGTGACAATTGTTTGCGCCGGTAAGTCAGCAGTGTCGATCTGTAAAGGTTGAATTGTGTGAATGGGCTCTGAAAGTTCTAAGAGCGCAAAATCCATTGGATCTTCTTCACTATTAAGGCTTTCGTTGATTTCCGCATAAATGACTTTTTGGCATTGAACGACTTTTAGAGGATCGATTTGTGTGCCATAGGGTTTGGGACTCTTGTTGTTGTAATCAAACCAAAAAGAAAAACTATCGCAGTAAGGGTGAGCTGTGTTCTCAATCTTACCTTTCGGTAGAAGACAGTGGGCAGCCGTTAAGAGAACTTGGGGATGAATTAAGAAGGCCGTGCAATGACCATATGTCGTTTGGTCGGTAAATCGTTCATCGGGACAAAGCAACATGTTTTCGCCATAATTTCTCTCTTCCCACTCGTCATGAAAAAGTTGACCTTCATTATTCGTGGCCAGGAAATGAGTGGGGAGAGCTAGGGCTACGGCTGAAGCAGCCTTTTGCCAAGCCGGAGAAAGCTGGGATATTTCTTGACGCTGATCAAATCCGTAGATAGCAGCAAAAGAGTTGGGCTGCCAGTGCAACAAAAATAGAATTAAAAATTTCATATGGATCCCCCCCGAGATTCGGAAGCATACTCCTACTAAATAGGGAGAACCTTGTCATATGATTTTTTCAGCTGTCACAGTCTGATGGTCTAAGAAGTAAGCATCTTCATAGGTGGCAGTGGACATTTCAATCTCGGAGTTCGCAAGAGAAGCTTTGGTTTTAACTTTGACGTGGTAAGAGCGCAATCCGCCCAGCCACCATCTACTGTCCGAAATATAGATAATGTCACCATCATGTGCCGCCAGCTCTTCCATGCTTTGCTTGGACAGATGAATCCAACCCTCCTCGATAGAGTTATCAATGGTCGGAACAAGTCCGCCAACCTTAGAGCCCACTTTGTGATTGGGGGTGTCCCCACCCTTGTAATCGCGCATCGCTTCGTTCAGTGTGCTTATTGTCAGTCCGGTGACATTTTTGTCGCGTCGGCTAGAAGTCAGCATCGTCACGGTGAAGCCGATAATTGCAGTAATGATCATTCCAAAAAGAGCACGAAAATAAATATACTCCCCATTAATGGGGCCCGAAAGAAACCAAGATAAAGGTGTGATTATTTTAGGATTCCACACGGAGAAGACGGTGATGATACTGCCCGCGATCATAGACGTGCAGGCGGCTATGGCATTAAAGCGTTTCCAGAAAGCTCCCATAAAGATAGTGGTCACTATGGCTGGAATAATGATCATGATCCCTTTGTAGTGGATCGACATTAAACTTCCCTTTTGAGTATTGAACCAAATCACGAGCAAGAGACCGATGAGAGTTGTGATGACAGAAGCCCATCTGGCTGCTTTTAGATAATGTTCATCAGAAGCATTGTCGTTTATCAAAGGTTTATACAAATCATAGATGCCAATGGCGGCACAAGCATTGATCAAAGTGTCGATAGTCGACATGAGGGCCGCCATGAGAGCTGCGACCACAAAGCCAAAAATCCAAGGGTTTTGCTTTACTGTTGTCCAGCAGACGATGACAAAAGTGTGAAAGGTGTTGTCGATTTGCACAAAATCATAGCCAGCCAGTGCGCCACCAGTGACAGATTGTTTGATGACTAAGGATTTTCCAATCCAGCCAATGGCTCCCACAATAATGGCAGAAATTGGAAGTGTGACCATGACATTGAAGAAGGCCGCTTTTCGTCCATCGTGCACACTTTTGATGGTCAGGTAACGCATCAAAAAACCCTGGTTCATAAAAGTGAAAGCAATACTTCCGGCCATGGCCTCTCCCCAGAAGAGCCCTGCAGAGTTGAAGTAAGGATTTTCATTGAGGTGACTGAAGGGAAGTCGGTGAGTAACTGGTAAAAAAGACCACCACTCATCAAAGCCTCCCAGGGCGTATATGCCTGCAAAAATCGAGAGAAACCCTGCAATATAAAGCATAAAACCTTGGAAGAGATCGGTAAAAATAACCGCCGTCTGACCACCAAAGGTCACATAGGCTCCTAAGAAAAGAGCCAATAAGGGGACAGAGTAGAGTTGTGGAACTTGGAACATGCCTTCGAGAGCAACACCAATCGTGTACAGATTGTAACCTATATAAAAAAACATATAGGCTAAAATTATCGTCAAAGAGATGTATCGAGCCGTGCTATTAAAGCGGCGCTCAAAGTATTCCGGGACCGATTTAATGCGAGCGTAATAGATAATCGGAAGCCAACCAAAAATAAAGAAAGGAGCCAAGAACCAATCATTGAGATAGGTCATGGTGGAACTCATACCAGTATTAAAGCCCTGCTCAGAATATTTGAGATAACTGTATGAACCAATTCCAGTTGCGACCATGCTCGCGGCGGGTAGCCACCAGGAGAAACGGTTTCCAGAATAAAAGAAGTCGTTTATATTTTTGTTGAAGCGAGCAAAATATCCACCAAAAGTGGTGATGACTACAATGTAGAGGCCCGCAACTATGGAAATGGCAATAATCGCACCGCGATCGAGTTCGATTCCAAATTCCATTTACATATCTCCTTTGTAGGGGATCGATAGAGCCAGATAAATCCAGATCGCATGTAGAGAGGCAAAATAAAAATAACCACCGACAACAACTTTCATCCAAAAACGATCGCGAGGACGGGAGAGGTGACAAGCGCCACTGGTCAAAGCCAAAAGAACACCTGAGCCAGTGTAGAAGAAACCAAAACCATAAAGATAAAAATAATTGGTCCAGGGGTGGGCAGGGCCCCAAATTTGAAGGAGCATGCGTGGGTAGAAAAAGGCAAATGCCAGAAACAAGGCTAGTGCGACTAGCCACTTGAGAAGTGCAGTTTTTGCTACCATTAAGAATTCTCCTCGCCCAAAAGACACACACTTAACAGATGGTTAAAACGGTGAGCAAGTAAAGAGAGCCAGGGGCTTGTACTGCGTCAGAGTGAGCTTTGCAGGGTGTCAGGAATCAATGCCCAAGAGGCGAGCATATTAGCGGTTGAGAACGCGAAAAGGCTCCACCGCAGACCAAGCTTCTTGGGTTACATCTGAGTGTTTGGCGCGGACCCGCATAAAGTAGACACCTGGCTGAAACTTTTGATTGATTATCAATTGTTTTTTCTTTTGAACTTCTTTTTGATAATAAATCTGTTTCATATCAGGCGATTTTGATATTTCCACATTATAGGCAGTTGCTTCCTCTGGGTAGCTCCATGACACGACCATAAAGACCGGAGAGTTATTGCTAGCTATAAAAGTCTTGCGGGCGGCAGGCGAGATGATTTGCGGCACGTTCTGACCGGGTAATGTCGAGCCAGCACCCTCTATACTCGCTAATTTTTTTGCCTTATCGTACCAATCGACAGTCTCAGAATAACGACTGAGTTCACTTTTCGATTCTGGTTCAACAGCCCGTACTTTCCATTGCACAAAACCGGTTTGATTATCAATTTTTAAGTTTTGAGCCTCTACGTATTGAGTCACTTTATTTTGCCCCTCTTGATCGGAAGTGTAGGTCACTTCATATGCGGGAGCCGGCGAGGCATTTGTCCAATCGAGGAGTACTTGCTCGGTACTTATCCGCTTTGTCTTAAATCGAGATTTTTGGGGTGGAGGAAAGAGAGTGACAACATTGGCAAGACTTTCTTCGGCCACCACAATTCCTTCTTTTGTCTCGGGAATGATTTTTACAAAACTTTTACCGATTCGAACTGTTTCCAGGTTTATTTCATTTTGAGTGACAATTTTCTCTTCAATAATATTCTCAAAATCTTTTTGGTCTGAGACCAGAACGCGGTACTGTTCGGCGTCTTCATTTTTAGACCATTCGACCCGGATAGGTTTTTGTGGGCTGACCTTGTATATGCGACCAGCTGTCACAAGGGGTAAATCCTCATTTTTGAGTTCATAACCCAACTTATTTTGCGTAATCTGAACTCCGCTGCCACGTTCGCGCCAGTTAATTTTAAGTAGAGCCTGTTGGGGGTCAGACCAATTCGATTTTTTTTCCGTTCCATTAAGACCCCGTACTTTATAATAAAAGAGGCCAGGAAGCCCACTGATCATAGGCAGTTCAGGCGCGCTTAACTCGCGACTGACGACTAATTCCTTAAAATCTGGGGTACGTGAAACTTCAACATCATATCCGGTCCATTGATGAAGAGGATCGAGCCAATGCAATTTAAATTGCGCCTTTTGTCCCTTAAAAAGATTTTCTTCGATAACAGTGTTCTCAGGAAAAGAAAGCTTAGATTGGTCCAAGCCCTTGTATCCTGGAGGTGGTTCAAAATAACGCTTTTTGAGGGCTTCTTCGAGATTCGCCTCCGCAAGCGGGGCGGCATTCAGTTTTTGATTATCGGCAAGGGCTTTGTTGAGTTGGTTATGTTCGACACGCATCAGGCCTGTGCCAGACTCGACGGCCTCTTTGCGTCCATTATCGACTAAGTTGATCTTAACTTTTGAGCTTTTTATGTTTGCCATCAAACGTCCATGCTGCAAGTCCAACTGCAAGAACCCATTGCGACGAGAAAGCACAATCAGAGAGTCGGGTTCGATAGCAACAGTATCTCCGGTCTCGAGAACAATTTTGACAAC
Source organism: Bdellovibrionales bacterium (assembly GCA_041739665.1). GTDB lineage: Bacteria > Bdellovibrionota > Bdellovibrionia > Bdellovibrionales > JAGQZY01 > JAGQZY01. The sequence goes on along the minus strand of JBGSNK010000010.1, from coordinate 8,303 downwards.
TGAATTAGATCCAGTAAAAATCCAATCATTTTCATATACCGTATCATTCTGTTGCGCTTGATACCAAACGAGGCTTCTATTGAATTTGCGTTTTACTTTATTCTGAGTTTCCGAAATTTTACCAATGGCAAGTTGACCTTGAAGCTTAGGATCTAAATAAAAGACATCATAAAAAAGCCAGAAAGCCAGCAGGAGAGCTAAAAAGCTACTCGTACTGACGATGTTTCTGTCGGTATTATCAAGGCGTTTAAATATTTGCAAAAGTTTCTCCTACTGCTATTTCGGCTGATTGTCTAAAATTTTTCCTAAACTTTGGCCCAGATTGAGAAAAAGACAGACTTAACATTCAGATTTTAGCCCAAGTGTTCCGATATATAGGCTATGAAGTTAGAGATTTCCAGGTTGTCTATCAAAAATAAGATATTGATCGTGTTATCAAGTCTTCCAATTTTAGCCATTGGGTTTATAGTCGCGATGGCGACGAATGTTTTTAAAGACGATAAATTAGCTTATGTTTACGATTCAGCACTTTCTTCTGTGCGTGGAAAATCTTCTTCTGTCAGTTCTCAAATAGATGGTTTTATACAATCTCTCAAAGCTATCAACGTCAATTATATTCCCCTTTCTAATAAGCTGACGCAAAACGGAGAATCCTACTTTGTTGCTGAGAGCAGTCTCAAAGCTTTCATGATTTACAGTTGGAATGGTGAATATTTTAAGGAAAACTTTAAAGTCACTAAGGATATGAGTTTTAACACAGAAGAGCAAAGTTTGTTAAACCATCTCATGCAGGAAACTTGGTATAATGGATTTGCGATTGGTACCTCAAAACAGCATCCCATGCATCTCTACCTAGTAGCTAAGGTCGAGGATGGAGACAACTCAAAACTCACAATACTAACTGTTGAAAACGAAAATTTCTTTTCTCTCTTTGGAGAGGGCTCATCGGAGGATACATATCTTTACCACTCCCTTCGTGGTCGTGTATTGGGACCAGATCGAGATTTTTCTTTGATGGACTTTTTGCAAAATAATGTTTTCTCGGGTGATTTCGCAGAGGGGACAAAAGAGGCCGTCTTTGATAAGGATGCTTATCTGACATCCTACTCAAAGGTAGGAAAGGCTGACCTTTATGTTGTCTCTTTGGTTAATCGCGACCAAGCCCTAAGTGCTGTGCAGACGATGACCCGAAGGTCATTGATATTCACCGGACTCATATTATGTGTATTGATTATCATTGGTGTTTTTGCATCCAATAGTTTGACCCTAGCACTCCGAAATTTAGCAGATGCAACGGCTCAAGTTATGGATGGGAATTTCAGCGTACGTGTTGAAAATCATAATGATGATGAGATTGGGACTTTGGCGAAAAGCTTTAATAAAATGACAGAAGAGGTCTCGCGCCTGATGGATAAAACTGCAGAAAATGCGCGAATGGAATCAGAGCTGCAAACGGCCCACACTGTGCAAGATACCCTTTTCCCAAAAAGTGATGCCCATATTGGTCCCATATCAATTTATGGAAAATCCGTTCCCGCTACAGAGTGCGGCGGCGACTGGTGGCACTACAGTGATAAAGGCAGTAAGGTTTTTATCTGGATTGGAGATGCGACCGGACATGGGGTTCCTGCTGCTCTTTTAACCAGTGCAGCAAGAGCTGTTGCCTCTGTCATAGAAGATATTGAAAATATGACCCCCTCACAAGCTCTCTCAATGCTCAACAAGGCCATTTACTCGACTTCAAAAGGCGAGATGATGATGACTTTTTTCTTGGCATGTATTGATTTTGAGAAAAACACGATGACCTACTGTAATGGCAGTCACGATCCACCTTTCTTTCTTAGCCACGAAATTTCAAGCCAGCCTAAACGTACTGATTATTTACCATTAATGGATGTCAATAGTCCAAGGCTGGGCGAAAGTCCAAGCTCAGAATATAAGGACTTTGAAATGAAGTTTGAAAAAGGGGATCGCATCATTTTTTATACAGATGGTATAGTGGATGTGAAGAGCCCTGAGGGGAGTCTTTATGGAGAAAGAAGATTTCTTAAAGCTTTGTCAAATATTACCGAAAAAAAGGTAAGCGAAACTGTAGACTCTGTGTTTGATAACTTTAACAACTTTCGCCAGGAAACTCCCCTGGATGATGATGTGACCTTAGTACTAGTGGAATATTTGGGAGAACAGGCAGCATAGTATGAGCAAGAAAGTTATCCATTTGAAAGACTATATCAAAGGTGTGCACGGTTCTTTGCAAGACAAGGTGGTTGTTGGTTCGGATATTCGCCCCGGACAGGCCGTGAACCTGGCCATACAACACAGACCCCTCCAAGTTATAACCAACGGTTTTGATGAGCTACGAATTGTTAAGATAAAAGACGATATCGACAAGTTCTTGGATCAACCCGGTGAATGTCTTATTGAGATTACCGAGGACATTAGTTCTCGGTTTCAACAAAAGTTCTTCGCCAACTCGAGTAAAGGTGATTTTCTTTTGCAAGTGGATCAGTTTTTAAAATCGAGCAAGTTTCGTCGAGTTAGAGAAGATCTACATCTAATATCAGATGAGTTGTTTACTAATTTTACAAAGTCAGCCTCAAGTCCAACTCGTTCAATGAAATTTGGTATTGATGCTAATGACGAGACTGTACTGGTTTATTGCCGCGATTATTTTGGAACCTTAAACCCCTCTTCAATGCTGGAGAATATGCAGCGTTGTTTTAATGAGGGTATTAAAAATGCAATTCGAAAAGATAAGGGCGCTGGCGCCGGGATTGGTAGTTATTTGATCTTTACTTTGGGTGTTGGAATGGCAATTACTGTGAGTCCTGGCAAGGGGTCTTTAGTTGTTGTTTGGATGCCACGTAATGCTCACCATGAAGATCGTGTTGACATGAATAAAAGTTTAATAATCATCGAAGGTAAGGAGTCTTAAATGGCTTTTGAAGTACAACAAGGGCAAATAGATAATAATCTTCTTTTGATGCTGGTTGGAGATATCGACGAAGAGGCCGTGTTTCCATCCTTAAAGAATCTAACCGGAGAAATTTATATTGATCTTAAAAGTGTTTCTTCAATCAATTCTATTGGGATTCGCGCTTGGATCTTGTGGTTTGGTGAGATGGCGTCGGTGAAGTTTAATTTTATAAATTGTCCCAAGGCTATGGTGATGCAAATGAATATGGTCGAGGGCTTCTTGCCTCAGGGGGCCCAAGTTAAAACTTTGCAAGTTCCTTTTTATTGCGAAAACTGCGATGAAGAAAAAGATATAGTTTTTGAAGTTGGTAAAGAAATTCAAATTCAGGGTGGACAGATTTTACTTAAATTTGATAAGGACAGGGTTTGCGGTCCTGGCTGTGAGCCAGAGCTTGATGTGAATGAAAGTAAATATTTTCGTTTTCTGATTAATGGCGGGCAGAGCCAGGCCGCATAATTGCGAACATGGGCACAGTTCTTAATATGCTATTGACGAAGTTCACGACGTAAAATCTTACCCACATTGCTTTTAGGAAGTTCAGCGCGGAACTCAACAGAGCGTGGAACCTTATAAGCTGTGAGACTCTTCTTCGCAAATTCGCGCAATTCTTCTTCACTGACCTCTGATTTTTTAACAACAAAAAGTTTGACCGTTTCTCCAGACTTCTCATCCGGTATTCCAACGGCGGCACACTCCAGGACAGCGGGATGTTGGGCCATTACATCTTCGATTTCATTTGGGTAAACATTAAAGCCCGAAACAATAATCATATCTTTAATACGATCGACAATCTTAAAAAAGCCATCTTCTTTCATTATAGCCATATCGCCTGTGTGCAACCAACCCTGTTTGATTGTCTTAGCAGTTTCATCGGGACGCTCCCAATACCCTTTCATAACCTGTGGTCCACGGCAACAAAGCTCACCAGGTTCACCTAGAGCTACTTCCTGACCCTCCTCATTCAAAAGTTTGACTTCAGTGTTAGGGAGGGGGAGACCGACGGTGCCGCGCTGTTCACTATCGTCAGTTGGGTTGCAGCAGACCACTGGAGAGGCTTCGGTCAGTCCATAGCCCTCGATGACCTTGGTGCCGGTGACCTCGTACCAACGTTTTGCCACAACATCTTGTAGGGCCATGGCGCCAGCTACACTTAACTTGGTATGAGAGAAGTCGACGCTGGCGAAATCTTTATGGTTGAGTAAGGCATTGTAAAGTGTGTTCACTCCAGACATGACTGTGAAGGGATATTTTTTAAGGGTTTTAATAAAATCGGGTATGTCGCGCGGGTTTGTAATTAAAATATTGTGACCGCCATAACACATCAGCGCCAGGCAATTTACGGTTAATGAAAATATATGGTAGAGAGGCAAAGGGGTGATAATGATTTCTTCGCCCTCGACAAACTTAGGCGCCATCCAAGCAAAGATTTGGTTCATGTTGGCAATGATATTTCCGTGGGTGAGCATGGCCCCTTTTGAAACACCGGTGGTCCCTCCAGTGTACTGAAGAAAGGCAATATCCTCGCGTTGGCAAGAGACCGGTTTAAAGTCATATTGTTTCCCTTCCTCTAAAACAGTAAGAAAGTTTTTGGCATGGGGTAGATTGTAAGAGGGAACCATTTTTTTGATATACTTGACCACATTGTTGACGAGAAAACGTTTTACAGGAGGGAAGAGGTCGCCAATTTCAGTGACAATAATATGTTCGATTTTGGTATTCGAGACGATTTTTTCAAGATGGGAGGCAAAATTGGCAAGGATGACAATGGCCTTCGCTCCTGAATCCTTAAATTGGTGCTCCATCTCTCGTTCCGTATAGAGAGGGTTTGTGTTGACTACGATCAGTCCGGCTTTGATGGCGCCAAATAAAGCCACAGGAAATTGAAGAACATTGGGCATTTGAATGGCTATTCGATCCCCTTTCTTTAATCCACACTTATGTGTGAGGTAACTTGCAAAGTAATTTGAGAGGTGATCCACCTCTTGGTAAGAAAGTGTGATGTCCATATTACTAAATGCCGGCTTCGGACCATATTTTTGCACAGTCGTTGCTATGAGATCTAAAACAGATGAGTAGTTTTCCACATCAATTTTTGGGGGTATACCTTTGGGGTAGTGATCATGCCAGACGGCCATCAGATGCTCCTTCGTTGAAACAGACATTGTTGAGTACTGTTATAGTGGCATAGAGTGTTGTACGATGTCTAGAGGGGTGTTTAAACACGTCTGTCCTAAAAGTACAGGCGCGTGCCAAATAGGATACCTTGGCGCCGTCGCAACTGGGTCGTACTGCCAGGCAGGACAAGATCAAGAGATTCTTCAAACCAGGATCCATAAATGCGGAGAGCACCGTACTCAATATGTACTCCAGCCTCGTAGCGATAGCCTTCGCCTTGGATACCTTGTTCAGAAGTGGCCTCAAAAATCTTTTCATACAGGCCGGTCAAGGCAAAGGGTTTAATGAGGTAAAAGTTCAATCGAGCCCCAGCAACTTGGTATTGTGTGACATCACTTTGTAAATCTTGATTCATTAACCCGTAGTGCAAAGTTAAGTTTGTAGATTGATCCGAGGTGCCCATTAATCGGAGCAAAAACAGGGCTTTCCACTGTTTCAGAGTTTCGTCGGATTGCTCGTATTCACCATAAAGTCCCACTAGGGAGACAAAGGCTGCAAACGAGCCCCGATAGTTGCGGTAGGTTTGCTCGACGTCAGGGTTCCCGGGACTGCTGAGGGATTGATTTAAGCTTGACGTGTCTACACCAAGGAAAAATTCATAGGGACTTGGAGGGTTAAACAGCAGCCACGAATCCATCAATTTAACTTTTTCTTTTTGCTCGAGCCACTCCGATAGACTCCATCGTTTGGCCTCTTTAACAGTTTGCTTGCGCTTGCTTTCTGAATAAAAATCATAACCCCATGCTGGAGTCGTGAATTGGATTGAGAGAGCAAAAAATAGAAATAAGTGAGTCTTCATAAATTGTCCTTTTCCTTAGTATGGACGATTTATGACCAAACACACAAGCCCTGTGTCAAAGCGATCAAGGCTGTGTCTAATAGACTTCACTTTTAGTTTTCTGTAGCCGAGAGTCCTCGTTGGCCCACCGACATTTCTTGATCGAAAATCTCTCTTAACTTCTGCACTTCCTCTGTATTTGAGACAAAATGCTTATCTTGATTGATTAAGAGGGCTTGGGTATCGCGCTCAACCCAGGTATCCGCTCTGTCAAACTCATCCATATTTGCTTTGCCTTTGTGGACATTGTAGTCGGCATTAGACTCCATCAAAGCTTCACGCAACAGAAGGACAGATTCCTGTCCATCTTTAGCAAAAGCAGAAAAGGGGCCAACGGTTAAAATAACAAGAAAAGTAAAAAGACATGTTTGTTTAATCATATTTCCCTCCCCAGAGAATACTTTGTCTTTTGCAAAGGGCTTGCCAGCCCAGTCAAAAGGAGGGCGTGTCATTTTGAGAAGATTGTCTGATTTTTATTGGGTCGCTCACAATTGATGCGTTTGCTAGCTTATGTCTCACAATGAGCTTGTCTACGCTAACGAATCATGCTTGTTTATTAGCTATCATTTAGTGAGGTGAAATATGAAAATTCTTTTAATAATGATTATCCCATTTTTTGTCGTTTTCTGCTCGACGAATCCACACAAAGCAAAAGAAATCGACACCACTCTCGACAAACGACAAAATTTAAATGACGAACAAAGTATCGGCGTAAAAGATGGCAATATGGTTTTCCAAAAAAAGGTAGACATGGCCGAGGAACTCCGTCGTCTTCAGATTAATGTCTACAGTCTTGAAGACCGTGTTTATGGCAACCGCAAGTTTGGTTCGAAAGGACTTTATGGAGTTCTGCGCATGTGCCGAGCTGAGGTGATCAGTCCCAAAAATGGTGGCAATGGCAAGTTGATGTGGACTGAACCTATGGACCGTGTTACCGACAAAGAAGATGCCTTTGACATCGGTTACGATCAAAAAGATAAAATCGTCGGGGTTACCGAAGAGTTCCTAAAAGACCGTATTGATCGCTTTAAGAATTATCAACGAGTCCTACAGAAGCGTGAGGACGAGTACCAAGAAAAAATTGAAATCTGTGAAACGGAGTTGAAGGCCGCTCAGTATAAAATGGAGCAAAGCAAGGCAGCCAAAAAGTAACCCCTCCCTTGGTCTAGTTTTATGCGTCTAGCCCCCACTTTTGTCCCAGCACTGAGTAAGCTAGGATTATAGGTGGGGAGTCTTCTTGTTGAAATCACTGTTTCTTAAATCTGAACATTCAGAAGCCGAAGTTTACTATGAGGCGTTAAAGAGCTTCCGTCGCGATCCTAATCAAGACTTTGCTGCAGTCAAACGCCACCTAGGCTTGACTGTCGCGACCACTTATGCTCAGCTTTACTTTCAGAATCAAAAGAGCCAGCAGCGTTTTCGCCGTGAGGTTGAACTTCATGCCGGCGACTACAACCAACTCAACTCGCAGTTCGATGTGTTAATTGTTGCGCCCTCTCAGAAAATGTTGCCGTCTCATTTGGTAAAACTTATGAGTAAACAGGCGTCCAGTCTTGCAACCAGTGTAGGTTTTAAGTATGTCTCTCAAGCCCAACTACATTCAAACAATGTTTTGGAAAGTGCTCGTCGTCTTCAGCGAATCTTAATGGACAAAAACAAACAGGGGCGCCAAGTTTTAATTGTTTCTTTTTCATTTGGATCTGCGGTTGTGCGAGTTTTGTTAGATCACTTAAATTCTAGTGAAACGAAGATGATAAAAGGTTGGTTAAATGTTTCGGGCCTTATTTTTGGAACACCTCGTTTTCATTGTTCAGATAAAAAGTCATTTTATAACCTCATCAGTTTAGATATGAGAAGTTTTTCATGTGAACAAAGCTATTTTCAAAAACCTTTAAATACAAAGGGAATCAAAACTGTTCATATGCTTGCTATTAAACAACCTAGGGACATGACTCTTACTGAACAACGCAATTGCTCATTTTTAAAGGCGTGGGGACCGAATGATGGTTTGGTTCCTTTTCGCGATTATCAAAAATTACAGGCCCCAGTGGTGCCTCTGATGGGACAGTCGCATTTGATTGATTTTGCGAGTGTGGCTTCTCTTTACGTACGCTCTTTATCTTCGATGGTCAGCACTCTGCCTCAGCAAAAGAGATTTTTGACAGAGCACAAATTTGGATTTATGAGCTAATTATCTTGATAAAGCGTTTATAAACTTCTTGTTTTTCAAAAAAATCTCGTACTCTTTCTAGAGCTTTTTCACTTTTCTCACGACGTAGTTGCGGTTGGTTTAGGATTTGATTTAATTGATTG
>JBGSNK010000002.1:0-22892 GCA_041739665.1 Bdellovibrionales bacterium | reverse complement strand
ATAAGTGACTCCTTGGTGAATAGTTTGTCGCAACAAAAATTCTACCTAAGAGCCTTGTGGCCGTTATCTTTTTGACTCAGCGTGTGCAACAGTTATTCGAGAAGACCCAAAAGTTGGTAGCGGTTCTTCTAATCGCCTAATCTATTGACAAATAAAGTTTACTCTCTCGTTTTTTTCGTATCTGTCTACTACTATGTGCTCATCCAACTGAACAAGAGAGATTGATATTTTGCCTTTGCCATTTATTTTTATTATTTTGTTTTTTTATCATGTGTCGCTTTTGGCCTCGTCTGGGGGGCAGATGCCGGTAAAAATCACTATGACTTCAAAGACTGGGCATTTTACCTTTCAAACTCTTGAATCTAGGGAACCGGAAAATTCTTTATTGGAATTGATTGAATTTCCTTTGCAAGATGCCAGTTTTGTCCCGATAGATGAGTGGAGGTTGAGAGTAACCTTAACCAAGCCACTTCGCTTTCGTCTCTTTACAGGCCTTGGTGATCTTTACGCAGACCGTGCTTTGAAGTCATTTATTATTCAAGTGAGACCTCGCCATCAAGATATTATTTCCCAACTCTATCCGGGGCGGATTATGGCTTTTGATCTCAATGTTCGCGATAAAATGGTCGCACTTTTAGATGAATTTCAAACAAAGGGTGCAAGTTGGATGGCTCAACAAGAAGTAACTACCGGCCTACCAAGACCCAAACTGAGAACAGCGGAAGTTCTCAGTTTTAATATCGACGTAGAAAATTTAGGAACTCGTGAGGGGGTCGAAGTTTTTGGTTTTTCCATATTGGGGCGGGCCTATGCCGAAATCACCTTAACCTCAATTGGAGAACAACAGGTTGTCCCCGTGTCGATTCGGAGAGTCACAACATTGTTTGAAGAGAATGACCCGATTCTTGATGAATACAAGAAATGGATATTGCAATCGCAACATATCTTGCGCACTCAAATTCAAAGAGGGTGGATTGATGGGTACCAAACAAGTTCAAAAAATATGAGGCAGAAATCTGGCCCCAATCGTGATCAGGAAAACGTGGTGGAGCTACAGGAGTTTCGTAGCTGTAGAAACTTTTTTATCAGCAACTAACGACTTTGAGACTCATGCTTCTGCTTGTTTCTTGACCATGAAAAATTTCCACAATCGTCTAAAAAACTTACAACTACTAAGTAAAAAAGTGACCCTAGCTTGGCTTAGTGTTTGATTTCCATTGTTCATTTATGTGGGATAAGTGTTCGGGGATTCAAAACATTTCAGCCAGATGGGCTTTTGGGGATTATGCGACAATGTTCTTTTAAAGTGTGGCTTGGGGCCGCAGTTGTTTTCTTCTCTATTTTTGTATGGGCCGATAATAAGACCTCTGTCCAAGTCGAACACCCTTACATTACCGAATATAAAAAACATTTAGATGTTTTGCGGAAAAGTTTTGAACCACATATACTTAAAAAGTCTATTCGAGTGATCAAGCAAGTGCCCACTCTGGAGGCCTACGAAATCCTCTTTGAACGTCTTGAAAGACTGCCTGATATTGCAGAAGTTCTGGAGATTCCAGATCTCAAGCGGGTTATCAATCAACTTTTACAGCTTCTTGAAAATATCGGAACCCAAGATGATATTGAGATGCTTTTAGACTTTGCCCATTGGGTAGAGATTGGCCTCTTAGACCAAGAAGTTCTGGAGAGAGTGGCCTATACAGCTGCACGCCTGAGCGAAAGACTTTCTTTTACTTTAAGAACTGTGGATCAGTTCAACAAGGATTTGATAAGTAACGAAGCCCTTGGGCGCAGCATCGCTCCTCGTCGTTTGAGTTTAGAGCCCGACGTAGATCCTCGCCAAAAAGCTCATGAGGCTGCTTTACGTGAAGTGGATCAGTTTTATCAGACCATGCGACGCACTGTGATTGGTCAGGACGCCATACTCGAGTCGATGGAGACTCTTTATTTACAAGACCTGTTAAAAAATGGTGTTCGCTATAGTCCCGAAGTTTTCTATTTAATGGGGCTGCCTGGCAACGGAAAAGACACCATTGCTGAAGCCTACGTGGATGCTTTATGGGATAAAAAAGGGGCCCATCGTGATCACCTTTTTCGTATGAACATTCGCAACAAAGCCGAGGCTTGGAGTTATTTTGGCTCGGGCAAAGGCTATATCGGCTCTTCGGACTTGCCAGAGTTCCTGCGTTTTTTAGTGCAGCATTCGGGTGGCAAGTACGCTCTAGTCGAAGAGGGTGATCCAAAGGAGAAACGTCTTGTCGTTGTGAAAAATCCAAATTGGAATGAGAAAATTGCCAGCATGGTAGTCGGTCCCCACAAAGCTGTTGTTTTTGTAAACGAAGCCCATAATATTCCTAAAGAGGTCAAAGACAACGTTCTGAAGCAAGCCATCGAGCGCGGTATTTTTCCAATCACCAATCCTGGCTCTGGCCCAAATGCTGTTTCCCATATTGAATTGCCGGTGACCTTTATTTTTGCTTCTAACGAGGGGATTGACCTCTTGGAACCGAGACAACGCAATGGGAGTCGCTTTGGTGACCCACTTTCTTTTGATGTGGTTTACGACAACTACTTGCGAGTTTTCGAGGACAAACTTGCCCTGAAACAAGCCATCCTTAAAACCAACGGTGCAGTGAATGACATGCGTGGTGCGGACACTCCAGGAACCTCTGAAGAGTTTTTAAACCGCATCCCAAACCATAGGCTGCACCTTCTAGAGCCCCTCTCTCCAGAGCAACTTAAAGGGGTAGCAAGACTTCTCGCCAGAGACCGTATCAAAGAAGTCAGTGAAGCGCGTGGACGTTTAGGTCGCTACAAAATTGAAATTAGCGATGAGATGTACGACTTCATATCTACTTATCATCATATTGCTTCAGAAAATGCGCGCCCCATCAAAGCCCGATTGGACAACTATGTTTTTGAACCTATTTTTGAAGCCATTCGCTCAAAGCGCATTCGCCCATTGGGTCGCGAGCAGACAATCTTTGTCGACGTTAAAAAATACGGCAACGGTGCCAGAAGCTCTCACTTTACAGTGACCGACGAAAAGAGTGGGACTTATCAATTTTCCCGCCTGATTCGTGAAACTTTAGGTGAGGTTCCTAAATCACCCCTACCCATTGAACGCATTCAGGAACTCACCCAAATGCGCGACCGCATGTTGCAAAACGTTTTTGGAGTGGAGCATATAGTAGACCGACTTCTGGAAGCGGCCATTGTGTCAGAAAGTGAATCTCGCAACTCGGGTCAATCCACCCGTCCTGCTACCGTGATGGCCTTCCTTGGAAAATCGTCCACTGGAAAAACAGAGACCGCTAAGCAGTATGTTAAAGCCCGTTATGGAGACGAATTTCAGCCCGTGATCATTGATTTCAATGGTGTTCGAAGTCTTGAGGCCGTGGAAGCTAAAATCTTAGGTTCCTATGATGCCAACAAAAACCCCATCGCCTCTGAATTCATGAAGCAATACGATCGCGCCCGCGGAAAAATCACTTTTATTTTTGATGAAGCTGCAAATGCTCCCAAAGATCTTTTAAAAGCCCTTTATGAAATCACCAGAGAAGCCTCACCGACTGGCTTTACCGACGGTAAAGCTCGACCCATGAAAAACGTCACCATCATAATGACAGGAAACGCCGGTGAGCAGATTTACGATGAAATTCCGCATGGACTGCCCAGTGATGTGAAAGAAAGAGCTTTAAACGAGGTCTTTAAAACCTTTATTCGCAACGAGGACTTGCAACATCGCATTCTGATGCAAACATTCCCAGAGGCTTTACTAGCTCGGTTGGGACAAAATATTTTTCACTTTGGTCCTCTGCAAGATGACGGTAAAAGACAAATTGCCCAACTCAAGTTAGTTAAGGGGTTAAAGTCCCTTTTGCCCAAGCCCAGTGAACGCGGTTGGAAAGTCGGTTTTGCCAGCAAAGATGATCTTCACCGCTTGTTCGACGTGATTGAAAAAGAAGGCTTTAGATTGAATGAGCAGGGTGCATCTATTGATAAATTTATAAGAGAATCGATCATCGACAAAATCAAATCCCGTCTTCTTTTAGAGGGTGTGGCCAACGGGCAAGAGATCCACATGGAAGTTGTTGAGAAACCTATCGTAAAAACGGACAAGGGTGCCAAGTACTACTTCCGTGAAATCAAATTGCACAATGGCTTTGGGCAAACCTACAGTATTGAAGTCCCCACGGGTCAAAGATCGCGAATGCGCAACAAGACCGACGAAGATAGAGTGCTGACCGCCTACCACGAAGCGGGTCACGAGATCGTGTCAAACGTCTACTTTGGCGATCGTTATCGAGCCACCTATTTGTCGATCATCGAAGGGGTTGCTTTGATCGGAAAGTCCTTTATCCCTTACAACGGTGTGAGCATGGGTATGGAGACCACAGAAACAGCTGTTACAAAAGAAGTGATTTTACGTCGGGCGGCTGTTTTAGCTGCGGGTTATGTGGCCCAACAGTTGGTGACTATAGGCAGTCGTCACGACAGTGGCAAAAGCAATGATATGTTGCGTGCCACCGGCATGATTCAAAATGCAATATTACGTTACGGACTTTCATCCCGTTGGGGAATGCGTGCGATTCCAGACGGAGTGAGCACAAATGACTTTATTGCAAAAGAACTCACCGCGACTGAGAAAGAGCTACTCAACAATCTGACCAAAGAGTGGTTGGCTCAAGCCGAAAAGTTGGCCAAGAATGCTTTACTTGCCAACTTTGATAGCTTGTTTATTGACATGTCCAAAGCGATCGCACAAGAAGGTCAGCTACACGGCCCCCGCATTGAGGAGATTTATGAAAACTCTGGCGTGATCACTGAGCGCGATGGATATACCTATGATCAAACACTGGTTGAAATTCAACAAGTTCACGACCTTGTTGACCGTGCTATTGAGCGACAAGGATCACGTTTTCATAAACAATTCACTGAAGAGACCTTTAATTATGAAAATGTTGGCGCTGTTTACGACTCTCTGGCTCAGCAAGATGCTGGTCTTTTAGCTCGCTTCCTTCCCTTTCCTAAAAAAAGTGCATGGGACTCTCTTAGCCCAAAGCTGCAAAAAGTGGCCGCTTCTCGTATTTCACATCACATTAAAACCACCTCACGGGATGCACGTTTGGCTTCAGACAGCTTGATGCCCGAGAGTGTCGCCAACATTGATTCGATTATAACAAAAGAACGAGCCAAGTTAACCGAGCCGGTGACAAATCTTGAACTTTTTCAAATAAGTGAAAATCAGCTGGAAGACGGCAGTCTTTTAGGTGAAGTGTTGATGTGCCGTCAGGTTTTTTTATAAAGACCTGACTTATTCAAAACTTGTTCCTGACAAATTCATCAGTGGAAATAATCCCTAGACGGTAGATCTTCTGATTTTCATTTTATATAGAAACTCCCGATAATAAGTTAATCTTTTTAAGCGGGAGTTTCCGATGCTCAACACAGTCATCACCCTTTGTGCACTCATTGCCATCACCAGCGCCTTATACACAATTTTCTAAATGCTAGTAAAAGCAAGCCACATTTAAGGGTGTAGCATCAGCAACATCTAATGTTGTCACAGGGTTACCTCCTGCCACTTTTTGGTTCCCCTGTCGAAGTTTGAGGACTGGGTCCTCGCGGAGTTATAAGGATCTCTATTGCATCCCAGGTTGCCATGTTAAATAAACATCTGAACCCGCAACGATGATTTCGTAAAGTGTGTGGAGACCAGCCGTCGTTGCCCCATGGCTCACTGGCAAATAAACTGTTAACGCCGATACACCGGCGTCACTGTATGCAGTAAAACTGCAAGTCGCACTAGTTGTACCCTTGACTATAAACTGATACCTCTGACCATCTTTTAAGTTATATAAGTTAAAAGCACCACAGCTGTTATTGGTGTATTGAACACTAGTTTGAGTGAAGTCAAAGGTGGGTCCACCCGAATTCATCGATGGGGCAGGTTTGATTATATTTCTCCACATTGTTCCATCGCAATATTCAAATCCATTCGCATTAGAGCGCAAGGCTCCCTGTCTTGAACCATCGCAGTTGAGCGGGGTACCAGACTGACCAATCCGAATTTCTCCCGCAACATCCAGAGGCGCTGTGGGTGTCACTGTGGCAATTCCTATATTGCCTGTATTTAAAATCCGCATTCTTTCAACTGCTGCAGTTGAAAAACCAAGAGAGTTTAAACAGGAGAGAAGATACCTGCTGCTGCTCCGCCAACAGTTAGAGTGGGTGAGGCAGCCGTTCCTGCGGGCAATCCTATACTGTTTGAATAAATATCAAGTGCATTAATAACTGCTGCGTTGTTAATATCTTGAGATCCCATGTTTAGAGGGCCAAACATTTGGACCGAACCATCAGCCCTAAAATCGCCAGAATCTATCCAGCTTAAGTAGCCGGCTCCATCAGTCTGTAGCACTTGTCCTGGTATTCCATCAAGAGGTGGCAGGGTCCAAACAACGCTTGTTGCCACACTGCCCGGAGCGCGGAAGCCCACATGATTTGCGCCGCCGCCATCTAATAAGCGAAATTCAGATGAGTTTCCTATAATTAAAGATCCGGTCATTGTGTCACCAGCCTTATTCAAAGGAAGGTAGCCTAAGGCATTTTCTTTGGCGTCAATTTGTGTTTGAATGGAACTTGTCACCCCATTTAGGTAGCCAAATTCCGTGTTATCTACAAGCCCATTGGCGAGTTTTGTGGCGTTGATAGCAGCTACGGCGTTTATATCCCCATCAACAATAGAGTCGTTGGCAATTTTTACGCTTGTCACTGAATCATCTTGGATTTTAGCTGTCGAGATGGAACTCGCTGCAATAGTCAAAGCTCCCGTGTTACTCATGGTCGCATCACCACTCATACTAACAGCCGTCGCCATGTTGCCCGCACTACCGAGCCAAAACTGAGCAGAGTTCAAGGTCTCGCCCACAATACTATCGAGTTTATTATTAAAGATATCGTAGTCAGCCTTTGAGATCGTACCACTTGTCACACCCACACCACTGGCTAGAGGAATACTTAAAGTGTGAACATCTCCGGCAGAGCTAAATGCATGGGAAGTGCCCGCAGCTCCAACAGCAAAAGACTGCGTGCCACCAGTTTGACCATTTAAGTTTATTAATCCAGCCCCGCTAACGCCAAGAGTGACCCATGCCGAACCATTACAATAATCCAAATTACCTGCGTTGTAGCGAATCATACCGGCGTTTGCTCCAACTGTACAAGTCTCGCCACCATCAGCGATTTTAAGTGTTCCATTTATGTCAAGTTTCGTTTGAGGTACAGGCTTGTTGATCCCAACATTGCCAGTGGCAGAAATTAGCATTCTCTCACTACCAGCTGTATCAAAGCGGATGGTGTCGTCATTGGCCCCTTCTTCTGTCTGAATCAAAGTGTTTGCGTCAGCATCTTGAAGAGAATCATTGGTCATTCCAACTATTGCTGCGTCGACATAGGATTTTGTAGTCAAATCTGTAGGAGCACTAACTGTTCCATCACTGGAAACACTCGCGACTAAAACAGCACCACTATCCCTAAATTCGACGAGATTTGCTGTTTGCAGAACGTCGGCTTGGATTGAGAATTGAGTTTGGTCGGCACTCCCCAAAATAGACAAGGCACCGCTTATGGTGTCGCCAGCGCGATTGACTTTAAAAGTATCGAGTTCGTTAATGGCGGCTTGTACATCGGTGGCAACAATACTACCAGAAGGTGTATTGATTATCTGACCGGCATTATAATCACCTGCAGTGGCAACGACGGCTCCTGTACGCCCATAAACAGTAGTGACAGCGCTAGCACCTGGGGCTTGTGGCGGTCCACTGAGTTCCATTCCAGGTGAGTACATCTCCAGCGTTACCAACTGACAGTGAGGCCAGTGATGGGTCGGCGACGGCTCCGCCAATATTTGAGTCCACATAATTCTTATTGGCGGCATCGTTGGGGTTGGTAGGATCAATTAGATTCACAATTTGGTTTGAGTTCATGTCAAAGTTAGTAGCTGGGAGACCAGAAAGGTACTGAGTGCTTGAACCCGACAAAAGTGCCAAGAGTTCAGTGTAATTCGCAGTAGTAAAAATATTTTCTAGATTGGCCTGATTCAAATCGTGGCCACCATCATCGCGCTGAACGAGCAAATCGGCAGAATTGATGCCGTCTATACTTTGAGCCGAGAGGGCATATCCCGAGGCTCCAATTTGAATATCTTGGGACAGTGTTTGTAGTCCATTTACCCCATCGTTATAAGACAAACGAAGATTACGATGATCACCAAAGGCCGATGTATAGGTGCTACCACTCGCACAAGTCAAACCGGCAAGCGGAGTGGCATCGTTACTGAGCGCTTGAGAAAGGGAGGAAGTGTCTGCAAAGCCTCCACCTGATCGAGAACCTTGTCCTAAGTTGAGGTTAAAGTAGCCCCGCGTTCCGGACATATTCACGGTGTGAGTTTCTCGATAAAGCAAGCAGGATTCTGCCCCCGGACTGAGAACATTCAAAGTGAAGGTCACACTGGGAGCTTCGATGGGTTGAAGCCCGCCTGAATCAAGCAGATGCCCTTCGACCACTAGAAAAGAGGCCGCCTGAGCAGTGCCATTGATTAATAGAATAAGGACTAACAAAGAAAATGTCTTTTGGATCATTTTTCTTCTCCTAAACGTGCAGGTAGAATCACTTCAGACCAACCGTCTGCAGCTTTAATATTTAGATTTTGATCAACAATTTTAATATGAACGAGTGAGCCGTTCTGGGTGCTGCCACTGGCTGCCCCTTGAACCAGGCGAGCTTGCTTGACAGCCATCAGGTCAATGCCAGGTGCTCCTTTATTACAAGTGCTAGGAGCGCTAAGGCTTTGAGCGAGAGTGTTTACTTCAGAGGGCCAATCAATATCCACTTCGACGGTCACTTCGGACTGGTTCATGTCAATATTAGGGGTTCGCGATATTAAATGCACACGATCGGATCCAAAAGTCTGGCCCAGCCCGCGAGTCACATCAAAGTTCTGACAGCCACTGTTCGATAAAATGTAATAAATATCGATAGTGCGATTGCTCCCATAGGGGACTTCCATTTGAAGAGTTCCACCTAGGGGAGAAAGTCCTGCAAAAAGACCGTATTCGCCATCACAGCTTCCAGGTCTAACTTTTGCGAGATTCTCGCCTCGTATACTGACCGCAAAACAAGCGGCAAGACTTGTTTGCAAGGCTCCCACCTTTTGATGATGCATGCTTGCCGGCAAGCTAAAGGAAACTCGTGAGGATTGATTCTCCATCTGATTGGAACAGGAGAGCACAAAACTAGTGACAATAAATAGAATACTAAGCCGAAAACGATCCATCAGAATCCTATCGGTATAAAGTATCTTTATTTAAGGTCAATCAAGGGAAAAGAACACTTGTCCGTCGATAAAGAATGAATTTTCAACGGATAAAATTAAATTTCTCAAAAAAGAACGTTTCAGTTTAGCCATAGATTCTAAAGTACAGAACCTTAATTTGTTGTCCTCGCGGTGGGCTTAATAAAAATATTTTACCGAGGTCGCGAATAGATACACTCAAATGTGTTTTTTGCAGTTTTCGTGTCACTCTGTTGGAATGTGCTATTGAAATTAAGTTTTACATATTGGTTTTTTGTCGTGTTGTAAAACTGAAATTTGTGTTCAGAGGATCGAACAATCTTACCATCACAAGTTTCTTTTTGCAGGTAAGTTAAAGTTTTTCCATCGAATTCGGCTTGGCTGCTCGAACGACAACTTCCAGCCTGTGTTTTGTCAGACTTCTGCGTACCTTTATTAATCGCCTCTATCTTAAAATCCGCACCTATAATAAAAGAGTCCTCTCGCCCAGTGAATTCTCCACTCGGGCATTCTGACCCTTTGCCTTTTTCGAGATTGTAGCTGCCAGTGACAGCCTTGAGATCATCTGCAAAAGAAGTCGGCTGCCTCTTTTCTTTTTTTGTTTGAGCCGAGGAACCAAGAGGCAAGAAGTTGAATAAAATGAATACTAAAAAGATAGACTTTAGTTGCATAATGGGAACTCCTTTATATCTCTCACAATGGGACCTTTGAGGCCATCTTTGAGTTTTCTCCAAAACCCATGGCCGTAAGGCGCACGAGTCGTCCCATTGCAGGACTCTGCTGGAGACGTATAGAAACCACACAATACACCAGCTAGGACTTCAACACCACATGAAAGGTTGTTATCCGTTCCGGCCATTAAAGACGCCGGCGGTTTCTTGTGGGTGTAGCTAGGTGGACGAACAGGGGGGGGGGTCGCTTCACAACCACCTGCACCGCCAGTTAGTCCACGCCACTTTCTGTTTTTCCAAGAGTCTGGCATTTGCAATTCGCCAATGGAGACCCCATTTGGGTCCCTTGGATTGTAAGCATTGCGACCGCATTCACTTTCTGTATGAGCTTTAGCTGCAAAATACCAAATCCAAAAGTTTAGCTTTTCACTATCATTAAAAGAGTTAAATTTGGGGCAGAGTTTATTCATTTTCGGGAAAGTGTTGCGAAAAAATAAATGCTTCATGGGAGTGGAGCGAGCTCCAGCAGATGATGTTAATTCTCTTTTGAGAATAAGTCCCTTCTTGCCTAGTTCGCCATTGGCCTTAAAGTATTGGTTGACGCCCACACATTTGTTTCTAAAATTTTTTGATTTAGGAACAGAGAATGTATGACTATCGTTTATGTGAAGTTGAGTTAATTTTTGAATTTGAAAACTTGCTATATTGCCTGTCAACTCAACATCGAAGGTTTTTACGATATCAGTGTTTTTTGTTGTCTCAGAAAAACTTTGTTTTACAAAAGTAAGTAAACAAACGATTAGTACTAATAGAAATGTAAAATTCTTCATAATTACCATTCGGCTATTTTAAGTTATTCTTAAAGTTTTGATAACCCAAGGGAACAAGAAGTCTAGTCAAATGATTCCATTTTTTATCTGTTATCGACTATTGGGTAAATTATTTATCGACCAGACTATAGTGTTGCTGCCCTGTAGAGATGCAATTAAAATCGGTTTGTGTTTTAGGTGACAGGTGATGACAGATTCTGCCGTTAGTGACTCGATGAGTAGACTCCCAATTTTGTAAAAAAAAATAGAAATAAAATATGGAAAATCTTTGCCAAGAAGCGCTGTACATAAAAATTTGACTCCCATCTCCAAGTTGGTCACAATTTACCAACCATTAAGGAGGTTATTTATGTTACGTACAACATTGATTTTAGTTGCAGTATTGCTAGGGAGCACTTCTGCTTTTGCCGCTAACAATTGTAAAGTTTTTGGCGGAAACAATAATGATTACAGTATTCTCGCAGTCGGTTCTTTATCTGAACTTAGCACTTACTGTGATGAGAGCAGAGTATCAAACTGTACTCTAACTTGCACAAGAGCTAGTAACGTTAGCTGCAAAGGTTATGTTGGCAATCATCCAGAGCTAATGGAAGTTTTCGCAACTGGTGATTCTTTTGCAGAAGTACAAGCGACTTGTGCTGCTGCTAACAAGAAGTGCGATATCGTTTGTGGTGACTACTCAAATCCTGGTGACCACGACCACGGTGCCGGCGGACCTGGAGACAGATAATTTTATCTTTCTTTTGTAATATCTAAAACCCTGTCGCTGACGGGGTTTTTTTTAATAAAATTTGGATCTGGATTTAATCGAGGCTTGCGGTCTGGCGAGTCATATAGGGTCTGGGGTCCACAGGCCTTAGTCTGTGGCGAACTTCAAAGTGAAGATGAACTCCAGTTGCGCGCCCAGTCCGGCCCATCAGTCCGATTAATTGCCCTTTCTTAACGAAGGTCCCTTCTCGCACTTTGAAATCGTTGAGGTGGGCATAGAAGGTGGCCCAGCGATCGCCGTCGTGTTCCAGGATGATCAATTTACCATAGCCAGAAAATCCTTGGCCCGCATAGAGAACCCGTCCCCCGGCAGCAGCGTATATGGGAGAGTTGCGAGCCCCAGCAATGTCTAAGCCTTGGTGTTTTTGTGAACCTCTTGTAAAGCCTTGAGTGATGCGGCCTTTGCGAACCGGCCAATTAAATTGAGGACTTCCATACAAAGGGGCAGGTGTGCTCGCGCAGCTAGATAAAAAAATGCAGATTAGGGCGAGCCAATACAACTTCATAATCTTACTTTAAGGCATTGGTGCAAAGCTGAGGAGGCCAGTTCCCATTTTTTTGAAAACACTCCTCTATCCCCACAGCTTAAGGAGTCTCTTTTCAATCGCGGACCATGAACTACTGATAAAGCGGATACTGTTTACAAAGTTCACGAACTTCACTGCGCACGCGATCGAGAACACTGGGGTTCTCAGGATCACTTAAAACTTGATTCATCCATTTGGCCACAACTTTCATGTCATCCTCGTTCATGCCTCGTGTGGTGAGGGCGGGTGTGCCGACGCGAATTCCACTGGTGACAAAGGGACTTTTGCTTTCATTGGGCACGGTATTTTTGTTCACAGTGATGGCGGCTAAATCCAACTGAGTTTCGGCCAATTTCCCTGTGAGCCCTTTATTGGTCAGGTCTATTAAAACCAAATGATTATCGGTGCCACCGGTAACGAGATCATATCCCAAAGACATTAAACTTTCGGCTAAGGCCTGGGCATTTTTCACCACTTGCTGGGCATAGGTTTTAAACTCGGGCTTTAAAGCTTCGCCATAAGCCACTGCTTTGGCTGCGATAACGTGCTCAAGTGGTCCACCTTGAATGCCGGGAAAGATTTTTGAATTTACTTTTTTAGCCCACTCCTCTTTGCACAGAATCATTCCGCCACGAGGACCACGCAAAGTCTTGTGAGTGGTGGTGGTGACAAAGTCAGCGTAAGGAATGGGGGATGGGTGAACGCCGCCGGCCACAAGTCCAGAGAAATGGGCCATATCCACTAACAACAAAGCGCCCACGCTGTCGGCAATCTCTTTGTATTTTGCAAAATCTAAAACGCGAGGATAGGCCGAGTAGCCAGCGATAATCATTTTTGGCTGATGTTCTTTAGCAAGACTCGCTAAAGTTTCATAGCTGATTCGGTGAGTTTTGGAGTCAATACCGTAAGGAATAGCTTGATAGAGAATACCGCTAAAGTTCACCGGCGAGCCATGGGTGAGGTGACCACCGTTGGAAAGGTCCATCCCTAAAACCTTGTCTCCGGTCTGCAGTGCAGCCAGGTAAACGGCCATATTGGCTTGGGAACCCGAGTGTGGCTGGACATTGACATGTTCGGCACCAAAGAGTTCTTTAGCTCGGTCAATGGCCAGGTTCTCTGTTTGATCGACAAATTCACAACCGCCGTAATAGCGTTTGCCCGGATAGCCTTCGGCATATTTGTTGGTCATGACTGAGCCCTGGGCTTCCATCACGGCACGCGAGGTGTAGTTTTCAGAGGCGATCATTTCAAGACCGTACTCTTGGCGCTCTTGTTCTTTTTCGATGGCTGCAAAAACTTGGGGATCAGAATTTTTAAGACTCAAAAGTCACTCCTCAGCTGATGGTTCATGGGGGATGGGCGCACTCAGTTTATCCACCCTGCGCTGGTGGCGGCCTCCTTCAAAAGTCTCCTCAAAGAAGGCGTGTAAAATCTTGATATTAGATTCATTTGAAGTCATTCGAGAACCCAAACATAAAATATTAGCGTCGTTGTGCTGGCGAGCCAGATGGGCACTTTTTTCGCTGCAGCAAAGGGCGGCTCGAATATGAAGATACTTGTTGGCTCGCATCGCCATCCCTTGAGCCGAGCCACAAATTAAAACTCCCTGACTGGAGTGATCTTTTAAAACAGCTTGGGAAACCTTGTCGGCGTAATCGGGATAATCGACGGAATTTTCAGAGGAGGGGCCTAGGTCGTGGGTCTCAAAGCCCATTTTCACAAGCTCGTTTATCACTTGTTTTTTGAGTTCAAAACCAGCGTGATCAGAGGCAATGTGAATTTTTTTGATTTTCATTAGTTTTCGGACACCTTTGAGAAAATGAGGGAGGCATTGGTTCCACCAAAACCAAAACTATTATTGAGAACATGTTCCATTTTGCCATCGCGTGCAACCAAGGGAACGTAGTCGAGGTCGCAATCCTCAGATGGATTTTCCAGATTGATTGTCGGTGGAGCCACTTGATGTTTCATTGCCAACAGGCAGTAAATACTCTCGATAGCCCCTGCGGCCCCTAGAGTGTGACCAGTCATACTTTTTGTGCTCGAAACCCAGATTTTTTTAGAATGTTCACCAAACACACGTTTGATAGCCGCACTCTCCACACCATCTCCAGCTGGCGTACTGGTGCCGTGGGCGTTGACGTATTGGATCGACTCCGCATTAAGTCCAGCATCTTTTAGGGCAATCTTCATTGAAAGGGCAGCCCCTTCACCACCGGGAGCGGGATTGGTCATATGGTGGGCGTCCGATGAGAATCCATAGCCTGTGAGTTCAGCATAAATCTGTGCTCCGCGACGAGCGGCGTGCTCATAATCTTCTAAAATAACGATGCCAGCCCCTTCACTTAGAACAAAACCATCACGCTCTTTATCAAAAGGACGACTGGCGCGTTCGGGCTGGTTGTTTCGAGTAGAAAGAGCTTTCATAGATGCAAAACCAGCCACAGCAAGAGGAGTGATAGCGGCTTCGGTTCCTCCGGCAATCATCATGTCAGCTTGACCATCGCGAATGTATTGGGCGGCTTCACCAATGGAGTGGGCGCCCGAGGCACAAGCCGAAGTCACAGAAAAGTTAGGGCCTCTGAGCCCGTATTTTATAGTCATATGTCCAGAGGCCATATTGGTAATAACCGCTGGAATAAAGAAGGGAGAAATGCGGCTGGGGCCTCGCTCGTGAAGAATCTTGGCCTGCTGTTCAATGATTGGCAAGCCGCCAATACCCACACCGATCAATGCCCCGGAGCGAGCCCGCAAAAGCTCGTTATTTTCAAGGTCTAAACCAGAGTCTTCAAGTGCCTGACGAGCGCCTTCAAGAGAAAAGTGGATAAAACGATCCATTTTCTTCTGCTCTTTTTTTTCCATCACCAAATCCGGGTTGAAGTTTTTAACTTCTCCCGCAATCCGTGAACTGTACTCAGCGGGGTCAAAGGCGGTGATTTGTCCAACGCCCGAGCGACCATTGGTCGCGTTGTCCCAGTTCTCTGCAACGGTCAAACCAAGGGGAGTCACCATGCCGATTCCGGTCACAACAACTCGTCTTTGGGGCCTGTCTGCTCTCAAAAACACACTCTGATTCATATTTTACCAAAAAGCTTTTAAGCTTTACCTTTAGAGGTGAGGTAGTCCGCAACATCTTGAACCGTTTTTAATTTTTCGGCTTCTTCGTCTGGGATTTCCACTTCAAAAGTTTCTTCCATAGCCATGACCAATTCTACAATATCAAGGCTATCGGCACCAAGATCGTCGATGAAAGAAGCTTCGCCTTTGACTCTCTCTGGATCAACACCCAGTTGTTCTGTGATCACTTCTTTAACTTTTGCTGGAATTTCTGCGGACATTTCGTTCCTCCTTTAAAATCCATTTCAACTACACGGGCCTTTATGGCCGGCCTAGTAAAATGATTAGATTACATGTATAAACCACCGTTAACATTAATAGTCTGACCAGTAATATACTTTGATTGTTCACTCAACAAGAAAGCAACAGAGTGTGCCACGTCAATAGGCTCACCCATCGACTTCAGTGGCACCTGAGCCAAAATGGCCTGTTTTCTCTCTTCGGGCAACTCATCTGTCATATCCGTTTCTATAAAGCCCGGAGCAATACAATTGACCCTGATGTGGCGAGATCCAACCTCTTGGGCGATGGATTTAGTGAAGGCCTCGACCCCTGCTTTACTAGCCGCATAATTCGACTGTCCAGCCCCACCACTTTGGCCAATGACAGAAGTGATATTGACGATACTGCCTTTTTTGGCCTTCATCATCATTTTGACAGACAATCTCACACACAAGAAAACTCCACGCAAATTGGTTTGAATCACCTCATCAAAATCAGACTCTTTCATGCGCAAAAGCAATTGGTCGCGGGTGATGCCCGCATTGTTCACCAAACCATCGAGTTGACCAAACTCTTTGCCGATCAACTCAAAACCCTTTTTCACAGACTCTTCATCACTGACATTCAAAGGCATTAGCAAGTGCCCGTCACCACTTAGAGATTCGAAGATTTTCTCGGCCTGATCGCGAGAGCGACCATATGTGAGTGCCACGCGCATCCCCAATGAGGCCAAATGTTTCGCCGTTTCGGCGCCAATGCCTCGGCTACTTCCGGTGACTAAAACTGTTTGACCTTGTAATTCGGACATTCAAAAAACTCCTTAATTTGAACTTCTAACTCACTCGTTCCGTGTTTCTTTTTGAAAACTTTGAACATCTTCCAAAGTATTAAAATTAAAACCCTTCCAATTGGGCGCACCGATTTTCTTGATAAGTCCGGTCAGAACTTTTCCTGGCCCAAGTTCCAGAGCCATTTCGATTGAACAAGTCTTTAAGGCTTCTACACACTCGATCCAACGGACAGGTCCTGAGACCTGGCAAATAAGGTTGGCCTTTAACTTTTCTGGATCACTCTCTAACTTCCCAGAAAAATTTTGTGCTACGGCAAAACGTGGTTTTTTGAAGTCCACTTCGCGGATGGCAAAACCCAATTCGCGCTCGGCCGTGCTCATCATCGAGCAGTGAAAGGGGGCAGAAACTTTTAGGGGGATCAAGCGTACTTTACGTTTCTTATCTAAACCCATTTTTTCAAGGTTGAGGTTTTCTTGCAACCATTTCAGGCCTTTACTACGGCCGCTGATCACAATTTGCCCTGGGGAGTTGTAGTTAGCTGGCTCTATGGGACCGAGGTCCGAGGCTTGAGTGGCCCAAGCACACAGTTTTTGCACCTCTTCGGGCTCAAGACCCATAACTGCGCACATGCCACCTTCGCCAATGGGAACAGTTTGCTGCATCAATTGACCACGGTAGCTCACCAACTCTAAAGCTTTAGGAAAACTAAAAACCTGGGCCGCAACCAAAGCAGCATATTCACCGACCGAGTGACCTGCGGAACCTTGAACAGAGCCAAGAAGGTCCAATGCTTCAAGAGTGCGGTAGGTGGCCGTGGAAACAGTCAGTAGGGAAGGTTGGGTAAACTCCGTTAAGACAAGTTGATCTTCGGGCCCATCAAAACAGAGCTTGCGCATATCGTAGCCAAGAGTGTCGCTGGCTTCCTCAAAAGTTTGTCTCGCGACAGGGGCAAGTTCCTCAAGGAACTTCCCCATACCGACGTGCTGACTCCCTTGTCCCGGGAAAAAAGCCGCTCTCACTTTAGTACCTCAGCAGAACACTGCCACTGGTTAATCCCGCTCCGAAGGCAGTGAGCAGGACCATATCCCCTCGCTTGACTCTTCCATCTTGAACGGCATCGTGAAGGGTGACAGGAATGGTGGCAGCAGAAGTGTTACCCATGTTCTCAATGTTGATGAGAACCTTTTCAATAGGAAGATCAAAATGCTTGGCCACGGCCTCGATAATTCGAACATTGGCTTGGTGAGGAATCACCCAGTCCACATCGTCCTTTGAAATTTTGTTGTGATCAAGGGCTTCTTGGCAGCACTGGGACATGGTGCGAACAGCATGTTTAAATATCTCGCGCCCCTTCATTTGAACAAAGATGTCTTTGTTATCCAAAGTCTCTTGGGTGAAGGGCATCACCGATCCACCGCTAGGGACATAAAGAAGATCGGCGAGACTTCCGTCGGCATGGCTGTGAGAACTGAGAATTTGGCTGCTACTGCCCTCTGGAGTTCGTGTCACGACGGCAGCGCCAGCGCCATCGCCAAATAAAATACAAGTGCCGCGTTCAGTGTAATCGACTTTGTGGTGTAAAATTTCGGCACCGACAACAAGGATATTTTTATAATGACCGGTTTTGATGAACTGATCGGCGACACTAAGACCGTAAACAAAACCACTGCATGCGGCGTTGAGATCAAATGCCATCACGTCCTTAAGACCCAGTTTGGCTTGCAGATAACAAGCTGCAGAAGGCATGAGGTGATCAGGAGTCACTGTTGCAAAAATCAACATTTCAATGTCAGCAGGGGCCATTTTGGAGTTTTCGAGGGCTTCACGAGCCGCCACAAGTGCTAAATCGCTGGTTCCTTGTCCATCTGCGGCCATAGAACGTGAGTAAATTCCAGTGCGCTCCATGATCCACTCGTTATTAGTGTCCATGACTTTTTCAAGATCGTGGTTGGTGAGTTTTGTAGGGGGTAAAAATGCCCCTGTGCCCGCAATATAACTGCTGTACATAGTCATCCTCCCCCGAGAAGTGTTTTGATTATTCGGCCTGTTTTTTGGCGACGACGACTTGTTTTTCGCTATAAAATCCACAGGATGGGCAGACATGGTGAGGCTTTACAAGAGCTCCACAGTTGGAACAGTTAATCACAGTTGTGGGTGCGGCAGAATCATGGGCTCGACGCATACCTCTGCGCGAACGTGATACGCGACTCTTCGGTCCAGGCATGGGAAATCCTCCTAAAGATTTAAAGTAAACATCCCTAATTAGTGGAAATTTGAGAAAAATCAATCTTTTTATACCGATTTAAGGATCAGCCGTCGCTATCTCTAAATAAAGACCCGTTCCTGATCATTTGGCTACAACTGAACCAGACGTGCTTTTCACCTCTTGCTGTCCCTCAAAAAAGGGTGGGGGAGTGGAAATGAATTCTATTTTCCTAACGACAACCCATTCGAGTCAGGGCGATTGCAAGTCACGATCCATTGATTAAGATAAAGATTTTACAAACAAAGCTGTCCCTAATGAAGGGAATGGGTTTTTGACTTATTATTGACCCATGTCTAAGCCGATTGTTTTGACTCATTTGACTAAAGCGATTGGGATTCTTTTATGTCTTTTTATATTTTTCCACAATCAATCAGCATTCGGTCAACCTAAATGTTCTGACCTATTTGAGAGCGCTTTCAAAATACATGTGGCCGATGTCCAAGTCGAGGTGGGTCCTAGAATTTACCATGTGTTTGAACCCGATGGTTGGTTTTACTTCAAGGCGAAACTTGAGGATCGGCAAGTGAACATCCGAGCTTTTCTTGTCAA
This sequence comes from Bdellovibrionales bacterium, assembly GCA_041739665.1. GTDB lineage: Bacteria > Bdellovibrionota > Bdellovibrionia > Bdellovibrionales > JAGQZY01 > JAGQZY01. The sequence continues at coordinate 3,796 of JBGSNK010000002.1, read as the reverse complement.
CCACGAAGAGAGATTTCGTTCTACCATACGTGGTACAGACGCCTTTGCCAATATGATTGAACATTTTGGCAAAGACAATATAGATGTCATTCAGGGTCGTTGGTTTCCTTTCTCTGTCTCCAACTTCCAATCTTTTAAAAAGGCACGCGAAAGAGGTCATTCAATGGAAGAGGCGGCTTTTAGCACTTGGACAGGGCGGCAGGCTGCAAAATATGGTTATGTTTTTGTCGATGTGAATATTGAGCGGGCAAATATTCGTGGCAATAGATCGTTAAGCAACCAAAATTCCGAAAACTTTGTGGAATATATTAAAGCCAACTTCTATAAAACAATGCCGTCCCCAAAGGGACCCTCTCATCGCCCCAGAGTCACAAGATCACTGCCCATGATCGAATAATTAAGTCGATCAGGATTCATCGATCAGGTCGTAAAACTCTTCCATTATTTTAAGATAAAGATCATCGCCCAAAAAGGCATCTTCAACGCCGGAGTCGATATTGGGATTGTCGTTGACTTCAATGACATAAATTTCACCGTCTTTTTCTTTTAAATCCACTCCGTAGAGTCCGTTGCCAATGGCCTGGGTCGCTTTAAGTGCTGTCTTTATAACCTTTTTAGGAGCTTTACTCACAGCTAGCGCCTCAAATCCGCCAGACTTGATTTGGTCAGAGTCGACGTGATCATAAATCTGCCAGTGGCCCTTTGACATAAAGTAACGGCAGACAAAGAGGGGTCTTTTATTAAGGACCCCCACTCGCCAATCAAACTCTGTGTACATATACTCTTGGGCTAAAATAATCACAGACCTTTCAAAGAGCTGCTGGGTGATTTTTTTGAGTTCGTCCATGTCATTGGCTAAAAGCACACCAGCCGAAAAGGAACTGTCTGGAATTTTTAGAACAATTGGAAAACCTAAGGCCTCTACAATATCCTCGCTGATTTTGTGGTCTTTATCTAAAAGAAGTGTTTTCGGTGTTTTGATTTTTGAGGCTTGCAGGAGCTCGTGCAAGTAGACCTTATTACAGCACCTGAGTATTGAAGATGGAGAGTCAATGACAACAAGCCCTTCTTTTTCGGCGTTGCGAGCAAAGGTGTAGGTGTAATGATCAATCGCTGTGGTCTCGCGGATAAAAAGGGCGTCGTATTCACCTATGCGAGTCAGGTCACGCTTTGTAATCAACTCGGCATGGATGCTGTACTCTTTAGCCGCTTTGATCATTTTCTTTAAAGCCTTACTGTTTGAGGGAGCCATTTTTTCTTCAGGATTGACCAGTATGGCAAGATCATAGTCGTACTTTTTCTTGGCCCTGGGTTTGCGCCAAACTTTGGAATCAAAGGCTTCAAGGGCTTGGGCAAATTGATCTTCTTCCAAATCTTTAAGGTGGTTGATCGAGGCAGGGCGAATTGTGTTGATCGTCCAGTCCTTGTTTTTTGTGAACTGAACCATAAGAATAGGGAACTTAAAAGTCTCAAAAAGCTTCCATGCCAGGTCTTCAAACTCGGGTATGCTAGAGCGGCCAAAATAGACCATGAGATTAAATTCATCTTTTTGCTGGTCAGGTCGCTTCTCAAAAACCTTACTGGCAATGGGATTTAAGTCATCTATTTGTAAATTGTAAATCGATTTTCGACTAAGATCATTAATAGATGTCACCGACGGAATAACTTTATTTTGTCTCGCCTCAGCCAACAAAGATACATAATAACCTTTTGATAAGTATTTGTAGTTACGGCACAGGTTGATCACAAATGCTTGCTGATGGTCTGAGTAAGGCAAATTGATATACTCTTGAAAAGTGATCAAATTTGAACTCGGGTAGTATGGGGCCCAGTCTTGTTTATTATCAACGACTACGTAAACATTTGCCATAAGCCTAGACCTTGTATAAAAAATGAAGGATGGATGTTAAAATTTTACCTGCTCAATTGGACGATCTAGATGAACTACTACAGCTAGAACAGACCAGTTTTGATACCGATATACTTTCTAAAGCCAGTTTTCGACATTTTATCCAATCTGACAAGTCCGATCTTATGGTGGCCAAAAAATCTAAAAAAATTTTGGGCTATGCCCTTATGCTCTACAAACGGGGCACCAGTCTTTCGCGACTTTACTCAGTGGCCGTGGCACAAGATGCCAGAGGAATGGGCCTGGGTGAAAAACTTCTGAATCATGCTGAAGAGCTCGCCATTGACAGAAAGCAAACCCATTTGCGTTTGGAAGTGAGGACCGACAACCATGCGGCCATTTCACTTTACAAAAAGCTTGGCTACCGGGAGTTTGGTCGCAAGCTCAAATTTTATGAGGATAATAGTGATGCCATTTGTTTTGAGAAAAGACTATTGCCCTCAAATCTTGGTTTTAAGTTCAAAGTTCCTTATTACCCTCAACACACCGACTTCACCTGTGGAGCCGCCAGCCTGCTCATGGCCATGGCAGCCCACAATACTAAAACGACCCCTAGTTTTGATGAGGAACTTGTTATCTGGAGAGAAGCGACCACGATTTATATGACTTCGGGACATGGGGGCTGTGGGCCTCGAGGCTTGGCTCTGGCGGCCCATCGAAGGGGCTTTGATGTGGAAGTCTGGGTGAGCCATAATCGTCCTATGTTTTTGGATGGTGTGCGCACACAAGTTAAGAAGGATGTGGTGAACTTGGTTCACAACCACTTCCAAAAAGGTATTCAGAAATTGAATATACCCCTTCATGTGGGGCGACTCAGTGGCAAGATCATTGAAAAAGCAGTTAAAAAACAAGGAATACCACTGATCTTAATTAGCTCTTATATGATCACCAAATCGAAAGCACCCCATTGGGTCGTGCTAGCCGGCTATGACGACGAACATTTTTATATTCACGATCCCGAGTGGGAGAATTCAAGTGCGGGTAGTGGCGATAAATTGAGCCCAGTTACCGCTCTTCCCGATGTGGCCTATATACCCGTGTTGAAAAAAGACTTTTTGAAAATGGCCCGTTATGGCGGAAGCAAAGATCAGGCCTGCGTCGTCATTTACCCGCCCAGACGGAGAAGAAATTCTGTCTAAAAAACCATTTTGGTAAAACGACTTTTGGTAAAGGCATAACCTTTTTCATAGTAAGCGGCCTCATTGATAAAGATAGCGTGGGTTGGCTCGCAATCCTGATAAGTCACCACTCCGCCATCCGGATTTACAAATAAAGGATCCCCTGGCTGCAAAAGCTCAAAATCCCTGTTTTGAAAGTGGGGATGGATATAGGGTCGTAAATCTTTTGCCCTTGGCCAATTTGGGAAAGGGACCTCATCATCCTCTAGATAACCTTCTAATTCTACCGGTTCGACATGGGCGGGGAGCTGATCTGGCAAAGCGTCAAGGGCCGTCAATGTGGCTCTCTCCATTTTCTCAATGGACGAAGCGAGTAATAAATTCTGTGGCGTAGGTCCAATTTCTATCAGAAGTCCATAGGGACTCAAAGAGTTTAGATAAATATTATTTTCCGAATAAAAAGAAAAAAGAAGTTGTGAGTCTGGAATTTGAGTTTTGATTTGTTGCAAGACTAGGGCATTGAGACTCTGTTTCTCTGATAAAATCAAAGTTGTACCCATATTGGCCGTGGTGGTGTGAAGGTCGATCAGAAAAAAAGGTTCACCTTTCGACCAATCTTGCAACTCTTGCTTGAGCTCGGAAGCTCGCTGGAACTCGTAGCTTTTCGAATGGGGATTGCCACCATTGAAGCTGCGGTTGAGGTCAAAATCCACATACCGCTTATGCTGAGCGAGGGCACGAGGATTGCCAATAGTCAAAAAGTAGTCGT
>JBGSNK010000081.1:0-11952 GCA_041739665.1 Bdellovibrionales bacterium | reverse complement strand
CAGCCCAGGTGGCTCGGCCTTAGCCAGTGACGTGATATGGACCTCATCCCAATGGTTAAAAGAAGAAAAACCACTGGTCACTTCTTTTGGCAATGTTGCGGCCAGCGGTGGTTATTATATGTCCGCGGGTAGTCAGTATATTTTTGCGGAGTCCACCACGATCACAGGCTCTATTGGTGTGTTCGGTTTGAGTTTTGCGACTCAAGATTTTTGGAACAAAAAAATTGGGATGACTTTTGATACTGTGAAGTCCCATCGCTTTGCGGACCTAGAAAGCCTAGTGCGCGAACTAGATCCGACAGAACGTCTAAAAATGCAAAGTATGATTGACCAAATCTATGATGACTTTTTGAGTGTGGTGGTCAAGGGACGTGCGACTCTTAAGGATCGTGAACAGGCCCATTTAATTGCACAGGGACGGGTTTGGATAGGGTCGAGAGCCAAAGAAATTGGTCTTGTGGACGAGTTGGGTGGATTAGACCAGGCCATTGCCAAAGTGGCCGAGCTGGCCGAGCTCACTGATTACAAAGTGGAAATTTACCCAAAACCCAAATCCACATTTGAACAATTTATGGCTCAGATGGGAGAGGTGTCTACTCTTGCGTTTCAAAGTTTGATTCCAGAAGGTCTTCAGACTGTTTTGCAACAGGGACTTGCCACTCATAAAGGTGAGATGAAGGATCAGATTATGACTCGTTTGCCTTTTGATATCGTCGTGGAATAGGCAGGTTCAAATTCAAAGAATGCTTCTAAGAAAAGTGCCGATTTCCCCAGAGTAAAAAATGGCCCAATAGAAAAGGACAAATCTGGGGATTCGAAACAGGCTAGCAATAAAAAATCGTTTAAACTCCAATTGAAAAATTCCGGCCACCCAACAAGTGATCGAAAATGGCAGAGGCGTCAGTGCACCGAGCACCACCATCCAGAAACCAAATCGGCGGACGGAATCATGGTGCTCTTTCACGAAGCTGGAAATCCAGACCTTCACGACTTTAAGATGTTGCAAACGACCCCCAATCAGCCAACCCATGACACCAGCCAGGCTTGAGACAAGACCGAGAAAAGGCACGTAAAAATACCATTGTTCGTGCAGATAACTTTTTCCGATAAAGAAAAGAGCAGCATCGGGCGGAATGGGAGAAATAATCATGTCCGACAGAAAGACAATAAGAGCAAGTCCCCAAAAACCAAATTTGAATGTGAGCCAATCGGCGGCCACTTTTATTTGCGGCTCAAAACTAAGCGCAATAACAAAGATAAAGATAATGAGGGCAATCATAAAAAGAGCACCCCGTAATAAATGCTTACGGAAGAGACCTTTGAGCTCCTGGTTGTCCAGATTGTTCCACTCTTCTTCCACACCGACCAGCTTTCTTACGAGATACTATTTTGAATAACTGGAGCTGGCAGAAAAGGCAAGTCAGTTAGATGTCACGTTCAATATTGAATTCCACACGGCGATTCAATGCTCGCCCTTGGTAGTTTCCATTGTCGGCAATAGGTTCGCTCTCGCCACGACCAATGGCTCTGATTTTTGCGTGGTCTTTTTGTGGCAAGATAGCAAAAAGCTCACGTCGAACACTCAGGGCCCTTTCAAGGCTTAATTGTTTGTTGTAGAGGGCTCCACCCACTGAGTCTGTGTGTCCCACAATCTCGAGGCTGCGAAATCCTTGGCCTTTATTTAAATAGGTCGCCAACTTATTCAATGTGGTTGCAAAATCTGGATTGAGTGAAGTGCTATTAAAATCGAAGAGCACGTCTTTAGCTAGAAATCTCTCGGAGGTGAGGGGAGTTTGGTCGAAATCCACTTCGTCTAGGAATTCAGCTCTGGGACGAGTGATTCCATAGTTTTCATATTGACGACCAAAAAGAGGTCCAATAGCCCAATTGATCCCTGTGTAAATGCGCCAATCTGGAGAGGCTGATCCGTGATAAAGCTCTGTGCCGCCACCTAGGTGAAGGGCAACTGAGCTAGAAACATCCCACTTTGCTCCCAAGAGAACTTCGCTCGAAGCAATTTCACGGTCGCTGGTAAAGTTCACCTCTTCGGTGGGGACAGCATTAAAAACTTCTACTATTAATTTGGTATCGAGGCTTTGGACTAAGTAACTTGCGGCAAATGAAAAAATCACTTCGTTAGGAAAGGGCTCAACTGGCACACCTACAACGGGCTCTCCAGGGTCACGCAGACGATAACCCACATTGGTCCCTAAATTGAAATCACGCCATTTGAAATTATAGGCAAACTCAAGATTAAATGTGGGGCCAGGATTTATGCCAGTGAATGGGTAGTTGTCGATGGTGAACCAGTTGACAGTAAAGATGGTGGCAAGTCCTCCATCTTGATCGCCAAAAAGACGATATTTGGTGTTGGCGCGAAACTCCGTCACTCCTGTATTTTCAAATTGGCCGCGAAAGACGGTGCTCGTCTCGTCTACTTCTTGCCAAAGAACTTGCGGAACTGTGATGCCCATATCCCAGTCTTTTGTTAGACCAAGTCCGATACTCATATCCATATGGAGGAGTTGGTCTTGCGGAGAATCTCGACGCTGAGTCACCAAGTTTTGATAGTTGGGGAGAGTGTTCACTGCATAGTTAAAAAAGAGCCCTAGGTTCATCACACCTGGCTCAAGAGTTTGGGAGGACTGAACGGTCACAAAATCCATACCATTACTGGTCGGGTTGAAATTTTGAGAGTTGATACCGATCACGTTGGCGTGTGTGTAAGATGCAGTAAAAAAAAGAACAAAAAGAGCACTTTTTATTTTTAACATAACTCCCTCAGCTTTTAGAAGCGATAGGTGATTCCAAGATTGGCGCTCAACTGGCGACCAGGACTAAAACCCATTCTCACATCACCTCGAAAATAGAGATCGCCGTAGATCAGTGTTTCAGTTCCAAAGCCAGTGTGCCAACCGGTTGAAAGACGATAATCAAAATCGGTGACGGTTCCAGTGACAGAGCCGATCGTGCTTTTCCTCTTGTAATAGTGGGCATCCACCCCGATTAATACAAAGAGGGGAAGGGCGTCGCCGACCACAAAATCATGCCGTAAACTAAAGTAAGCCAAATAATAGCTAACACCCTTGGCATGGGCTATATCCAGATCGTATTCAAGAGCTAGGGTGGGACTGACCGAGTGTCCAAGTCTCACACCCCAGATGGGGAGAAGTTCGCGCACGCCCTCGATACCATAAGGCAAAAAAGAACCTGTTTTAAGACCAAGGTCAAAATAGCTGTTGGGATTCCCAGCCCCAGCTTCTTGGGCAAAAGAGGGGGAGGGCAGAGCTATGAAGGTTATGAATAAAAAAATGCGCTTCCATTTTTGGTCTAACTGCATGAGACCCAAAGTATATCAAAGACTTGCGGCGGGGGCGCCTACATTTTTGCTCCCAGACTTTGGTCTGCTTCTGAAAAAGAGTCCTAATATACTATGTCGATTTTTATTTTCTTTGATTGGCGCTGTTTGCTATCGGCATACTGATGAAGCCAACTCTTTAGAATGGTCTTTGTTGCTAGGGTGAAAGGAAGTGTGATGAGCGCTTCCTTTTTTTTTTGTAAATCCCTGAAACTAAACAGAAAACGCTACGCGTTATAAGTCTTTCTTTCATTATTCTCTCCATGGTTTATTGTCTTTGATCTAAAACCTGTTAAAAAGTGTTTATGTTGATGGATCCAAATCAAAAAAAGGTCATGCCCGATATCACTCAAACGGAAAAGTCTTCTTTTCTGAGTCGTCTAGAATGGGTGGGTATGGAGAAAGTGGCTCTTCCTTTGACACTTAAGGAAGGTTGGCAAGTTCCCGCCGAAGCCGATATTTTTGTGAATCTCGCACAAGAAGAAGCGAAAGGCATTCATATGTCCCGCTTGTATCTTGCCTTACAAAGCGGACTTGACCACAAAAATCTTTGCACATCATTGATCCATCAACTTTTAAAAAGCTTTGTTGAATCTCAAAAAGGTTTAGCTGATAGTTCTCGACTTGTTTTGCGTTGGAACGAGCTCCACAATCGCAAAGCCCTTCTCAGTGAGTATTCGGGATGGAAAAACTATCCCGTTGAAGTCGTCGCGGAATGCCGACATGGTCAAATTCAGATCAATTTAAAATTTTCTGTGTTTTATTCCAGTGCTTGTCCCTGTTCGGCGGCATTAGCCAGACAACTTTACCAACAAGCCTTTGCCAAAGAATTTTATGAGGACAACCTCAGTTTTCAAAAAGTCTTTGACTGGCTAGGTGAAACACCTATTGCGACTCCCCATAGTCAGCGAAGTCGTGCGGATATTAGTCTTATTCTAAAGCCAGGGGTCGAGACCCTTTCTTTCCTGCAGTACATTGATTCTTTGGAAGCGAACTTGATGACACCCGTGCAAACGGCTGTAAAAAGAGAAGATGAGCAGGAGTTTGCACGCCTCAACGGTGAAAACAGCATGTTTGTAGAAGACGCTCTTCGCACCATGAAAAAAACTCTTAACAGTTTTGACACTCTCGAGAGTTTTGAAATCAAGACCCACCATTTTGAAAGTCTTCACGCCCACGATGCGGTTGGTTCTATTGATTCAAAATAAATGAGTGGGACGGAGTGTGCCACTCAATGTGATTAAAAAGTCTCGTCAAAAGAGACGTCGCCGCTAACACCCACTTGATATGCCGAAACCTTGCGCTCAAAGAAGTTGGTCAGCTCTTGGACATCTTGTAGTTCCATAAAAGAAAAAGGATTCTTAACATTAAAGCGTTTGGGTATGCTTAAGGCCTCGAGGCGTTGATCGGCTACAAACTCAAGGTAGGTGCGCATGTCTTTCATAGATAAACCAGCGATACCTTCTGCGAGAACGTCCTCGGCAAAAGCCATTTCACAATCCACAGCTTCTTCGAGCATGAGTGTGACCATGTCGTTCATTTGTGGAGTGAAAATTTCGGGATCCTCTTTACGTGCAGTTTCGACCACTTCAAGGGCAAAATTGATGTGGCAAGATTCGTCTCGGAAAACCCAGTTGGTGCCGCTGGCCAAGCCGTCGAGTAGACCTTTCGAGCGCAAATAATAAACATAGGCAAAGGCACCAAAGAAAAAGAGTCCTTCGATACATGTGGCAAAGCAGATCATATTCAAAAGGAAGCGACGCTTTTCCTCGATGGTTTGAATTTCATCGAGCTCATTGACCGAGTCCATCCATTTGAAGCAGAAATCAGCCTTACGACGCAGCGATGGAATATTGTCGATGGCGGAAAAGGCCAGAGCGCGCTCGTCGTGATCGGGGATGTAGGTGTCAAGCAATGTCAGGTAGAACTGCACATGCAGAGCCTCCTCATACAGCTGACGTGATAAATAGAGACGCGCTTCTGGAGAGTTGACATGCTTGTAGAGGTTCAACACCAAGTTGTTACCGACAATCGAGTCACCAGTAGCAAAAAAGGCCACAAGACGGTTGATCAAATGGCGCTCGGCCGGTGTCATCTTCTTAGCCAGGTCGTTGACGTCCTTTGAAAAATCCACTTCGTCCACAGTCCAAGTGTTTTTGATGGCATCTTTATACATTTCGTAAAAGATGGGGTACTTCATAGGTCTTAGGGTTAAATTAAATCCAGGATCTAAAATCATAATTTGAACTCCTTCTGGGCTGTTCCTGTTTACTGACAAGCTTCACAGGCTTCAGGGTTTTCGATAGAGCAGGCGATGACTTCGTCGTCGGTGTACTCTTTTTTCTTATTAGTAATGGTTGTCTTATTGATGCGAGTTGCAGGGCGGCTGCGTAAATAATAAGTAGTTTTTACGCCTTTCTTCCAAGCGTACATATACATAGAAGAGAGTTTTCCAATACTCGGGTTTTCCATGAATAGGTTTAAAGATTGGCTTTGATCGATGTAAGCTCCACGATCGGCAGCCATATCGATGAGACCCTTCATGGGGATCTCCCAAGCCGTTCGAAAAACGTTGCGAAGGGTTTCTGGAATTTCTTGGATATTCTGAATCGAACCCTCGTTGGATTTGATTTGGTTGCGAATATCTTCAGTCCACAAACCAATCTTCTTAAGGTCTTTCACCAAGTGGCGATTGATCTGTAAGAACTCACCAGAAAGGGTTTCCCGTTTAAAGAGGTTGGAGACTTGTGGTTCGATCGCTTCGTAGCAACCGGCAATACTGGCAATGGTCGCTGTGGGTGCAATGGCGATGATTAGAGAGTTGCGCAGCCCATGCTTTTTAATCTCGGCTTTGAGCTTGTCCCAGCGTTCAAGGCGTTCTGGTTCAACGCCCCATAGGTCAAACTGCAGAAGCCCATCGGCGGCGCGAGTGTCTTGGAAGTTTTCATGGGCGCCAAATTCTTTGGCCAACTCACACGAAGTTTTCATAGCCGCGTAGTAGATCTCTTCTTGTATTTTTTTAGAGATCTTGCGGGCATCGTCGCTGTCAAAGGGCATTCCGAGTTTGAAGAAAACATCTTGCAGGCCCATGGCTCCCAAACCCACTGGACGCCATTTATTGTTTGAGCTCTTGGCTTGTTCGATGGGGTAAAAGTTAATGTCGATCACACGATCCAAAAACTTCACAGCCGTTCTCACAGTTTCGCGGATCTTTCGGTAGTTGACACCGTTTTCCGTCACATGGTGGGCCAAGTTCACTGAGCCCAAGTTGCACACAGCAGTCTCGCTGTCATTTGTGACTTCAAGAATCTCGGTGCAAAGGTTGGAAAGATGAATCACGTTTTCTTTTTTAGCTGTCTGGTTGCTCTTGAGATTCGAGTGATCTTTAAATGTCATCCAGCCATTACCTGTTTGGGCCAAGTTTTTCATCATGCGTTGGTACAAGTCGCGAGCAGGGAGTTGACGCACATAACGCTCTTCTTTCTCAGCAGCAACATACATGTCCTCGAACTCTGGACCGTAAGTGTCGGTCAGAAGTGGCATATCTTTGGGATCAAACAAAGACCAAAGACCATCCTCTTCAACACGTTTCATGAAAAGATCAGGCACCCAGTTGGCCAGATTGAGATTGTGAGTTCTTTTGGATTCATCGCCGGTGTTTTCTCGCAATTCGAGGAACTCAAGAATATCGGCGTGCCAAGTTTCTAAATACACACAGCAAGCTCCCTTGCGTTTCCCGCCCTGGTTGACAGCTGAAACAGAGGAGTCCAATGTTTTCAACCAAGGTACAATCCCATTGGAATGGCCGTTGGTTCCCTTAATCAGGGAGCCACGTGAGCGCACGCGGTGATAGGCCACACCAATACCGCCGGCAAATTTAGAGAGCAAAGCAATGTCGCGATACTTGTCATAAATAGAACCCAGGTCATCCTCTGGAGAATCCAAGAGATAGCAAGAGGACATCTGCGGGTGCAAGGTGCCCGAATTAAAAAGAGTGGGTGTGCTCGGCAAATAATCTAAATTGGAAGTCAGTTTGTAAAGTTCAATGGCCTCTTCAGGGTTGTTCGATAGACCACAGGCGACGCGCATAAAAAAGTATTGAGGTGACTCGAAAACGTCACGGGTGTCTGGATCTTTCAAAAGATAACGATCGTAAACAGTGCGCAAACCAAAATATTGAAACTTCTCGTTGCGACGATCGCGGATCTCGGACTCAAGGATCTCTTTGTGAGCCATAACAAAGTCACGGGTCTCTTGTGCGATCAAGCCCTTCTCAAAGCCATATTGTATGGATTGACTAAAGGTCAAAACTCCTAAGTTTTTCACTTCTTCAGTTATGTAGATGCTGAGCAGACGGCTGGCGAGAAGGGAGTATTGAGGTTCTTCACCGATGAGCATCGCGGCCGTCTGGATGCTGAGTGTGTCGAGCTCTTTGGTGGAAGCTCCATCGTAAAGACCGCTGATAGCTTTGATGGCCACGCGATGGGGGTCGATGTCGCGCAAGTCCTCTGAACAATCGGTCACACGACGTACAATCTTAGTGACATCGACAGGCTCCAATGTGCCGTTACGTTTGCGAACTCGCATCAAGTTTTCAGTCCCAATTGCGATGTTTTTCTTATCTTCTTTTTCCGTTTCTCTTGTTGCTTCCATTAAAGGCCTCCCCACTGGCGATGTTTCTCACGGTGAACTAGATCTTGATCCAGTTTTTTTAGCGTCAAAGACACCAAAAGAAGACCGAAGCCTTCTTTGTTTTTAATCCTTAGCACTTATCCAAATTTAGGATTTGTTACTAAATCTAGTTTTTTTATATTTTTAATCCACTACATCTAGGCTGACGTGTAACCTTGAATATGACGGTAGTGTTCCCCCTGAATCCTGTCAAATAGGTTTTCTAATGGTCTAGCTATTTCATTTTTTTTAATGAAATGACAGGCAATGAAGGTCAAAAAGTGGTGCTTTTCTAGACAGTTGTATAGGAAGCCAGCAGTTTTATTTTGCTTAACGTTGAAACTTTACAAGCAGCAGTTGCCGTATCTCTAAGCACAATCATTTCTCGTCTCAATGTTTGCCACTTATTTGCCGATGAAATCCTATGGGTGGCTCTGATAAATGGTTTCGTTGGACCTTTAATATTTTTATATTCTTGATGTGCTTCCAGTTTGGCATGTTGCTCTTCTTAAAAAGTCTTTTTTATAAAGCTGAGAGGCGCTTGAAAGACAACACCGCCGAGGTCACCTTTTCTTGTAAAGACTTTAATGGTGAGAAGGCCTATTGGGAAATTCCAGAGAGCGAAAGCAAGTTGCAAAATGTTTGCTTAGATACCTTTTGCCCGGACTCTTTTTGGTCTCGCACAACAGTCCAGCAGCCCACAGATTTAAATGTTTTGGCTGTTCAAAAAGCCCAACCGAGCTTGCGTAAAGAAGGACAAGTTGAGATCGGGCATTTTGTAAATGTGAAGGTAGGCGAGTCTTCAAGGCCTCAAGTTTTAGCCCTAGTCAGTCAAAGCTTGATGCAGTGGAATCTGGAAGTGAACGCGGACAGCCAACTGCAGGAAGTGATGATCATCGGTCCTGAACTCGTCTGGATCGAAGGTATTCCCCAAAACGTCAAGCTCACTTACTTTTCTCCGGAACAAATTTGCGCCTACCCAGTGGCTTGGGAAGAACAAAAAAATGCTGAAAATCAATTTCGTCGCCTCGCTATGGCACTCAAAGAATACAGCGGCCTTGAGCTTACCAGTTTTCAAGGAAAAGAGGTGGGGCGTCGTTTTCACGTTCCCTTCCAAAGCCCTTTGCTTGCTAAAGAGCGCAACTTAGCCTCAACTGAAGTAGCCCCAGTTTCCACCCTGAGTAAGAAGAGAGATATTTTCTCTTTAGGGATTCAGTGGCAGAGGGACAAACGTCGTTTGCAAGCCCAAAGTTTTCAATTTTTAAGAAACGGTGATCGACAGCGGGTGTCCGTTCCTAGAAAAACACGCTCTGCTCTTTTTCATCCCGAAGAAAGCAAAGTGTTCATCATCAGCAACCACCAGTTCGGTGTTTGGGATTGGGAAACAAAAAAATTTGATGTTCTCCGTCAACCCCTTTCAATGACGGCTATGCGCTGGCCCACCTTGATGACGTTGGACTCGAATTCCGGAGAAGTTTATATTTATAATGAAGATCGTGGGGGAGAGTTGTTCATCTACCAGCCCAAAACGGGAACTTGGGCTAAGCGAGATCAGCAAGTGGGCTATTCTCTGGTGGCACTTGATTTCGAACAGAAAAATAAAACCTTAATTGGCACTCGTATGCAAAATCAAAAGATTTCAAAATTCGTGAAAATCAACGCCACATCTGGCCAAGTACTAGAAGAGGTGGCTATGAGCAAGAGTTTTGAATTTTTGAAAAGTTTGTGGCGAGCCGACATTATTAGTGACAATACCGAGTACTGGCTCAAGCTGGCCCACCCCGCCCATCCTGGTGGCGATATTTACCCCCTCTCGCAGCTGGTCAGTCAGTTAACTGAATAGACTTTGCCTCTCCCGCTATTTTAAGCTACTAAAACTCAATGGCTAAAAAACAGACAATTCTCAGTGCAAGCACAACCACCGGAGACCTCACTCTTGGCAATTATATTGGTGCCATCAACAATTGGAAGCCCATGCAAGAGGAGTACAACTGCTTTTACATGGTCGCCGACCTTCACTCTCTCACTGTGTACCAAGATCCTAAAGCCCTCAGAGAAAGAACCCTTAGTTTTTTTGCTCAGTATTTGGCCTGTGGTTTAGACCCCCATAAAAATGTGGTCTTTGTGCAAAGTCATGTGCCCCAGCACGCTGAACTTTGCTGGGTTTTAAATTGCCACACGCCCATGGGGGCGTTGAATCGCATGACCCAGTTCAAAGAGAAGTCGCAAAAAACAAAAGAGATCAACAACGGCCTTTATACCTATCCCGTCTTGATGGCTGCTGACATTTTGCTTTATCAAGCCCACAAGGTGCCTGTTGGTGCGGATCAAAAACAACATCTAGAGTTAACACGGGACTTGGCGGAACTTTTTAATAAACGTTTTACTTCCATTTTCACTGTTCCCGAACCCTTTATTGCCAAGAGTGGTGCTCGAATCATGTCTTTGCAAGATCCAACAAAGAAAATGTCAAAGTCAGATGAGAACCCTAAAAGTTTTATTTCTATTATCGATCCTCCCAAGAAAATCGACCAAAAAATCAAAGCGGCGGTCACAGACTCCGACCCCGCTGCCATTATTCAATACGAACCCGAGAAGAAAGAGGGTCTTGCCAACTTGATGGTGATCTACTCCATTCTAAGCGGCGAGAGTTTTGCGGCTATTGAAAAACAATTCGAAGGAAAAATGTATGGCCACTTTAAAGTGGCCTTAAGTGAGTTGGTTTGTGAAACCTTTAAACCTGTACAAGAGCAATATCATCAGTTGATGACCGATCCTGGTGAATTGCAAAATATCATGGCAAAAAACGCCCAGCGTGCCCAGGCTGTGGCTCAGCAAACCTTAAAGAAAGTTTACGAGGCCGTGGGTCTCGTTCAAATTTAGGAGGTTTTTATGAATGTAGCCGTCGTCGGTGCCAATCGTGGTATCGGACTGGCGCTTTGCCAACAATTGGTTGCAAGAAACGACAACGTTTTTGCCTTTTGCCGCAAGGCCAGTCCAGAACTTAAAGATCAAGGCGTGACTTTGCTCACCGAAAATTTTGACGTAACAGATTCTCAAAAGTTATCTGCAGTTTTAGAAAATCAAAATTTGCCCACGTTTGATATTCTTTTTCATGTGGCAGGGATCATGCGCTCGGAGTCCTTAGAAGATTTTAATTTAGAAACTCTGCGCGAGCAGTTCGAGGTCAATGCAATGGCCCCAGTCTTAAGTGTACGAGCTTTTTTACCCTTTCTTAAAGAGGGTTCCAAAGTGGGCTTTCTCACCAGTCGAATGGGTTCGGTTGCCGACAACTCATCTGGCGGTATGTATGGTTACCGTATGTCCAAGGCTGCCCTCAATATGGCCGGTGTGAATTTAGCCCACGACTTGAAGCCCAGAGGTGTGACTGTGTTGCTCTTGCATCCCGGTTATGTGCAAACGGATATGACAGGCCATCGGGGCATGATCACCCCAGAGCAATCTGCCCAAGGCCTTATTGAAGTCGTCGAGAACAAAGGGCTCACCGAGAGCGGAACTTTTTGGCATGTGAATGGGGAGCAGCTCCCTTGGTAAGCCCTTAACGCCTCTTGTAAACCAAATGGAGGGTTGGCAACAGGTCAAAGACTGGCTATAGATAATCCTCTTGGTTTTTTGTAGAGCGGGTGTAGCTCAGTTGGCTAGAGCGCAACCTTGCCAAGGTTGAGGTCGTGGGTTCGAGCCCCATCACCCGCTCCATTTATAATACCGGTACCCCCGAATACATGTGCGCCGGTATTCCAGGGTACGGCGGTTCTACGGCTCGGCTCTTCTCACTTAACTGTTGGTAGCCACCAAAACCTTAAAAAGCACAAGCATTTAGCAAGACTCGTCGGTAGTTTTTGAACTGCCTATATCCTCGCGCTCGCCTCTGGAGCGCTTTTGCGTTTCCGTTAATAGCTTCG
>JBGSNK010000004.1:0-4407 GCA_041739665.1 Bdellovibrionales bacterium | reverse complement strand
ATGAAATTGGCAAGCTATTGGATCCGAGTCCGACTTTCAAGGGAAATCTCCTAGTCCTGGCTGACATTTTAAGGGGATTTTGCATTGCTTTTCGCGTCATCCCATGATTAATGTGGGGCATCAATTGAGACATGCGATCACGATTCAGATTTTATAGGTCTCGCAAGTCCTTTCTTGAACGAGGAGAGTTACATGGCAATGAGAGTTCTTTTTTCTTTACTAATAGTAAGCCCTACACTTTTTGCGCAAGAAGCAATACCTCTGCCCGCAAAAGAACAAACGGTCGTCGAAAAGGACATGAACGAGGTGATGCTTGAACAGCAACAAGTTCCTTATGTGAATGACAGTTCTGACGCGTTTTCCCGAGTGTCCAGGGATGGTGAATTGAAGCAAAAAGTTGACGTCAAAGATTCCACTCAAAATTTGAATAATTATGTCAGCTTGCAAGGAGGAGCATTGAATTATCCTCGTTTTGCTAATCTTCCCACTGTTAATGGTGCGATCGGTGTGACTTTGGGTAGAAACCTGTGGACAAATTTTAGTCTGGAAGGTGGCTTCCTTTACTCTTTTCAACAACAAGAAATCAACCAATTGAATCGAACTTTTATAGAGGATATCGATCAGTACATGTTTAGTGCCCAGTTTAAATACAATTGGGTTGTACCTTCTTGGGATTGGTTGACTCTCAGCCCTGGTTTGGTTGGAACCTACAACCGAAAGGTATTCGAAGCTGGTGAGAATCAATCCGATGCTTTTGATGCGGGTGTTTCTGCTACGGCAAATTTTCGCCTGACTCAGACGTTCTCTATTGGTCTTGAGTATCGCTTTATGGCCAATTTAGACTATGCGAGAGAAAGCGCCACCAGCCCTACAGCAGCGGCTTTGCAACAATTGGCAACAGGCAGCCGATCTGTCAATTTAGAAGAAGCTGAATACCAGCTGGTTCTCCTCAGCCTGATTATGGGTTTCTAATAGCTCCATTCTAATCCATCGGGGGACTCCCTTAATTGGGGTGTGTAGACTTGAACAAAAGCCTTTGTCTGATTTCCCTAGATTGCGTTACACTCGGTATATGATGCAACAACGCTTTCTGATTTTATTTCTTTGTTTCATATCGACAAAGGCTTTGTGGAGCAAACCCACCTTGATTGCGACAATTGCTCAAGTCCGTAATCATGTTATCACCTCAAGGGAGCTTGCTATCCACAAGGCCGTCGATAAAGTTTTAGGTTCCCGTTCAGACAGGTCAAAGATAGATCAACCCCTAGAACTTTTAATTCGAGAATGGCTTTTGTTTAACGAAGCCAAAAGTTTTTACAACAATCCCATTCCATCCTCGCAAATTGAAAGTTATATGAAGAAGGCGGAAGTTGGGCTCAAAAAAGAGAGCTCTTGGCAGAAGTTGGCGATAAGCCAAGACGAATTGCGCGAGAAAATCACTAGGAGACTGGAAGCTGATCGCCTCTTTTTGTTTAAAAAGAAAGCTTCAGTTCTGCCGGTTTCGTTATCTGAACTCGAATCCGAGTACGCTCAAAACAAAGCAAAGTTTGGCAGCGCTTCTTTTAGTGAGGTACGCGAGAAAATTCGTCAAGATAAGGCCGAAGAAAACTTGAATCAGCGCTTAGAACAGTGGTTTCAAATCCTAGAGAAGAAGTACAGTGTTCAGCGTTTTGCAAAATATGCGCCTCGGGTTCAAGAGTGAACAGTCTTATTTTGGGCCCCCAGTCCTCAAATTTTGCTCATTTATTTGAAAAGGTATTCTTAGACTGGACGCCACAGGTGGGAGAGTGGTCGGCCGAAGAAATGCGCCAACATTTAATCAGTCACCCAGATGGTGTGAGAGCATTGGGGAATAAGTCGAAGCTGGTGTCATGGGTGTTTTTTCAGCATTTGCCGAGCGTGATAGAAATCCTTTTTTTGTACACCTCATCTGGGTCGAGAAATCTGGGGTGTATGAGTGGTCTATTGAACTCCTTATTTCTAGAGTTTAATGATCATGATTTTTGGTTGGAAGTTCGGGAAAGCAATCATGCGGCCAGGGCACTTTATATAAAATGGGGTTTTCAGCTCGCGGGGCAACGTGCTCGCTACTACCCTGATGGCTCTACAGCCTTGCTGATGAGTCGACCCGCGTCCTTATCCTTGAAATGATTTCAAGAGTTTAGACGTTATGGGCTGGGGGGAATTGACTTGCCCTGTTTGCCGATCTCTGTTACTTTGCACACCAAATGGGCCCAGTGGGCCTATTTTTTTTGCATGAATGAATGGACTGAAAATGACAACCGAACTACAAAAGCTAATTGACCATGCCCGCGAAGTAGCAGTTCGCGAAAACTGCATTCTCTACGATTTAGAATTAGTGGGAGCGGGTCAGGGCCGAGTCTTACGCATTTATATAGATAAAGATGGAGCGGAGGGTGTCTCAATCGATGACTGCTCTCGAGTGTCCCGTGGCTTGGATTTGATTCTCGACATTGAAGATTTAGTACCTGGTGGTGCTTATAGTCTTGAGGTGTCCTCTCCTGGCCTAGAAAGACAGCTTAAAGAAAAGTGGCACTTTGAGAAAGTAATTGGTGAAAAGGTATTGGTTCACCTCAAAGAGGCTCTTGGAGAGTTTTTAGATGACGTGGAGCCAGGACAAGAAAAACGTAAAAAGCTCTCTGGTCTTTTGCGCCAGGTGACCGACGAGGCTGTTGTCATTCAGTTAATTGAAAATAAAGACGAGACTTTTGCCATACCCCTAGAAAAGCTACAGAAGGCAAAACTGGTTTTTAATGAGGAAAAGAATTTTAGCAAAAAGAAGCCAAAAGGCAGAGAGGGTTAAAGCGTGGAAAATGTATTTTCTAATTTGAGTCGTATGATCGAACAGGTGGGAAAAGATAAGGGGATCGATCGTGATGATATTATCGATGCCGTTAAGCAGGGAATGCTTGTCGCCGCCCGTGACGTTTATGGGACTTATCGTGATATCGAAGCTGCCTACAATGAAGAAACAGGTGAGGTTGAGCTTTTTCAATTTAATGAAGTGGTTTCGGACGAAGAGTTTGAAGACGAGGAAATTGAGATTAAGTTGGCCGAGGCCCTGGAGCTTGATCCAGATGCTCAGCTGCACGACTCGATTGGTATTAAGTTAGACACCTCGGATCTGGGTCGTATTGCCGCTCAGAAAGCCAAGCAAATTATCATGCAGAAAGTGCGTGAGTTCGAACGCGAAAATATTTTTAATGAATTTGAAACTCGTAAGGGTGAGATTGCCTCTGGAATTATTCGTCGTGTGGAAAGGGGGACTATTGTTGTCGACCTTGGCCGCACCGAGGCTATTATTCCTTATCGCGAACAGATCCCGGGAGAGCTTTTTAAGGCGGGTGACCGCATCCAGGGACATCTGTTGGATGTTCGTCAAACCACTCGCGGTCCACAAATTGTGATGTCCCGTGCCCATGCCGATTATATGGTCAAGCTTTTCGAAGTGGAAGTACCAGAAATCTACGATGGAATCGTGCAAATTATGGCCGCTGCTCGCGAGCCCGGACAGCGTGCAAAAATAGCCGTTGATAGCAAAGATTCGGCAGTCGATGCTGTTGGTGCTTGTGTCGGTATGAAAGGCTCTCGTGTTCAGAATGTTGTGCAAGAGCTTAAAGGTGAAAAGATCGACATTATTGAGTGGGACGAAGATATTACGCGCTTTGCTTGTAATGCCCTCGCTCCGGCTGAAATCTCCCGCGTTTTTTTAGATGAGGCCAATAAAGAAATGGAAATCGTAGTGCCCGACAGTCAACTGAGTTTGGCAATTGGAAAACGTGGGGTCAATGTTCGTTTAGCAGCTAAGCTTACCGGCTGGAAAATTGATATTCTTTCTGAAACCAATGCCTCTGTTCGTACGGCAGAATCTATTTTCAACTTGATGCTGATGCCAAATATGAGTGAAACAATGGCACAAAACATCTTCCAAAGTGGATTTGGCTCTTTTCAATCTCTGGCCGCTGCTCAAGTCGAAGACATTCTTGTTATTCCTGGATATGATGATTCAGAAAAGGCAGCTGCTCTTATTCAAGAAGCCAAAGATCTGGTGCAAAAGTACCAAGATGAGGGCATTGAAGTTCCTAAAGCACCAATTACAGAAGCGATGGCCGTACAGTCATCTGGTGGGGACGCTAAAAGTCAGGCCGATCAGATGCTGAGGGCTCAGATGGCACAATTGGCTGCAGACGAAGATGGTTCGGATTCTAAAGCTGATGAGTCTATCGATGCTGGTGCGGTCAACGCTGAAGAAGAAGTGGCTGCGGCCACCCCTTCTGATCCCGAGCTTAGTGCTGAAGAAAGTGCAACTGGAGATCAGGCTTAAGGTGTAAATCCTTAGCCGAATTGAATTTGATATTTAAGTTCATGGAATAACCATGAAAAAAA
>JBGSNK010000057.1:0-51456 GCA_041739665.1 Bdellovibrionales bacterium | reverse complement strand
ACCCTGGTGGAAAGCTTTTCCAATCGTCAAATTATTGAATCCAATACTCTCGTCTTCAATCAGGAATTACAGTCATTGCATCCCACTCTATTAGTTGATGGATATGATGATGGATCTCAAAGGCAGAACTTTCAAGTGGGCGACGGTCGTCATGGCGTTTTCAATTCAAGTACTTATGCCAGTTTTGATCAAGATGGGGATTTGACGGGAAACATTATTCAGATCGACACAAATGAATATCCCACTTTGCAGGTCACATCCTTTCTCCTGGAACCTGGTTGGACACTTGAAGCTGTGGGCTCAGGGCCTTTGATTATACAGAGCTTAACGGACATCACAATTAATGGTTTGATTCTCTGCCGAGGTAGGGATGGTCAGGATGCGGTGGGCGCTCAACCAGGCCTCGGTGGCTTAGGTCGTTGTGGCGGTGCTCGCGGAGGCAACGGCGGTGCTGTTTCTTCAGACGGAGATGACGGTCAGAGTGCTTTAGTCACAATCACCGGAGGGCGAGGTGGCAACTTCACTGGTGGTGCTGCTGTGGGTGGTGGTGGTGGTGGATCCTGGAACCAAACCACTTCTCCTGGCAATGGCTCCAACGCAAGTATAAATGGTGGCCAGGCTGGACTGAGTGTTTCCGACCCTGATTTTACTTTTACCAATGGTTCCGCTGGTGGTGGGGGCGGATCGGGCACGGTCACCGATGCGGGTGGAGGTGGCGGCGCCGGTGGCGGGACCGTTTTACTAAGTGCAGTTCGCAATATTTCTGTTGGAGCTTTAGGTGAGATTGATGCCAACGGTGGCAATGGTGGAGACTCTAATTTACAAGGCGGACCTGGCGGTGGTGGAGCCGGCGGATCGATACGTGTCTTTGCAGGCAGTGAGATTAAACTCCTAAATTTAGGATTGCTTGGCGCTGCCCATGCAGAGATTGGTTCGGGCGGCACCAATTCATTGTTAGTGGCTCCTGCGAATGGTGGACCAGGGCGCAATTGGTTTGCGGCTGTGACTTATGACCTTGCTGGCTTTTACACACCCTCTGAAGAAATTGGTTTTACCCCGGGTGACGTCTCCTTCTCTGACCAGACACAAGAGCTTTTCACGAAAAGCTATGATTTGCGTAGTACCAAATGGGTTTTCCAATCTCTGACACCTGTAAATGCCGACCTGGTCGTTCAGGTGTCAGGCAGTTCAGATGATTTTATCAGTGATGATTCGGGTTGGTTCAGTGATCCACAGCAAGTTGCCGGCAAAAGGTATGTAAAGTTGCGAATCCAATTAACAAACACTTTGGGTAATCAGCCTTTTTTTCTTGAGCAACTTAATTTTGAATACAGTCCAACAAATGTGTCAGATTTTGACTTTGAAGCAGCCGGTTGTGGGCGATTGGGTGGTACAAGAACACCAAGGGGTCCATTGCCGACTCTAATCCTATTTTTACCATTCCTGCTTTTTTTGCGATTAAAACTCAAAACCCGTCAAGATACGTCCGTCATAAGTTTGTAAACTTCTCTTCTGACTCATAGAAAAAGAAGCTTCCAACTCAGCTCCCACAAACCACCAAGAATTTGCTTTAAAAGTAAAGCGATGCAGACTGTTCATTATCACAGATTGTTTAGGAACAAGAGCTGAGAGGAGGACGAGATATTCAAAATGACCCAAGTTCCAGTTGATACCAAAAGTAGGGCCTACTGCAAGTTCTGTAGTTAAGTCCACTGTTTCAAAATCAATTTGTTGTGGGGAAGGCAATAGACTTCCATGCAATCCGAATATCCAAAGGGAATCGGTTTTGTGTGAGAGTATTCGCACAGAGAGTTCAAGATTTTCAATATCCGTCTGAAAAGGGTAGAGTGGGAGTGGCTTTGGGGTATAGGTGTTTTGACTGAAATGGGTCAAGAGTTGCAAATTTCTTTTGAAACCCCACTGGAAATCCATTTGTAAACCCAGATGGAAGGGTTTAATTCCGTTAAGGTTCACGTTACTACCAGTTTCGGTTGTTAAATTAGCCAGGCCATAGCCCGCGGACACCCAGACCCAAGTGCGTGAAAGAGCAAATGGAACTTCTGGATGAATCACTTCATATTTTTTTGGTTTCACAAGCGGTGGGAGTGCTGTAACTTTAGTTGTATCCTTTACGACTGCCATCTGTTTTTTTATTTTCGGCTTTTGTTTTGGCTTGAGATTTTCTTTAATAGTACTCAGTTCGACAAGGGTGAGAAGGTCGGGATCTGAAAAGACCCCCATTCGTCCACTAGAGGAGCCTGCTGCGACTCTCCAGTAAAGTTTTTCACTGGCACTTAGATTGGTAAAGATATATCTATTTGTATTCACTTCTTGGCTGTGGATAAGTCTGCGGAAATCTTTGCTGTCGGAAATTTCGACGATATAAAGGTCAGCACCGGGTATACTTTGCCAAGTTAAAAGAGCTCCCATTGGCTCACTTTTTTGTGCATAAGCTTTAGGAATTAAAAAATCTATCCAAATGTTCTGCCAATTATTTTGTGAGTTTTTTGGCGGAACCGCTTGGGGTTGAAAAAGCTTAGGCGGTGCGAAGGGAGACTCGCGAATGAAAAGTGGATATCTGTATGCGGGTGGAATTTTGAAGCCGTCACTGTCAACTCCCCATACTTCCCAGAGAACGTCGTCCTCTTTATCAAATTCAAATCGAGCTTCATTGTCCTGACTCTTGATTAGTTTGTTTGTATGAGCCCCGATTATACGAAGTTCATAGCTCGCTGTTCCTTGCAGAGGTGTCCAAATAAATCTTTGCTCTTCAAACGCGATCCGATTGCGGGGCTCTGGTTTAAGTAAGTGCAGTAAGGGCGCCGGCCAAACTTGCAAGACAAAGTTGGGTCCCATTGTGTTGTCACCCATTAGTCGGATCTGATATTCTCCGGTCTTAAATTTCAAACTCATTTCCTTTTGTAGAGCAGAAATGGGATGAATTTTTTCGTCGCCATTTTTGTCTTTGATTTGCAGAAATCTGGCCTCACCTTTCCACTTAAAATCAATTTCTAAGCTGTTGCCGCGAATATAATGTCTCTTGGGTGGTGCATCGAGCCACTCCAGCTCTGTATCCAGTTCTTTTTGGGTTATGACTCCACCGTCAATGGCAACCCACTTATTATTTTCTATCGTGGTTGTCTTTCCACCCACCTCAAGTAGAATGCCACCTTTTTTAACATCAATTTCGGTGTAGTTGTCATTGTCTTTGCTAATCTCTACTTCCGAACCGGCATCTAGTGTGAAACTTAAACGGTCTTCTTTCACCTGAGTTTTATTAAAGGGGTTTCGTGCCGAGAATCGTCCTTTAGAAAATTGGACGGTGATTTCTTGAGATTTGTCTTTTTGAGGGGGCTCTATAGAGATTAAAGTATTCTCACCAATAGTGATGCGAGTTTCATTTTGTAGTTCTATGACAGCTTCGCTTTCTTTTAGTGTCAAAAGTGAGTCATAGAAATAAAGTTTCTCGTCTTCTCTTGATCCCTCCCAAATTAAACTGTTTTGTCCACGGCGTTGCAGATCTTTTTGTACAGAGATGATTTTGCCAGCCCACTGTTGATCCGAAGAGTCGGTATGGTCCTTGGTCCAAGGTAAAAGATTCAAATGCCACAAAAGTGCTAAAATTTGCAGGACGAGCGCGACCAGCAAAACTGCTATAATTCGAGAATCCTTTTTGTGGATGTTCATGTCTTACTCATCGGATGAATTGACTCAAAATAAAACGTTTTTTTAAATATTCTCAGCTCATAAACTATAAAAATGACAAGAGAATACAAGAATAATCCTATCCACGAATCAAAGACATATGCACTTGAGTCCTAGATCTGATTTCTGTATAGACTTTGGTTGAGGAGCTAAATGAGGAACATAATTCACGACACACCTAAATACTTACAAGCGCACAATCGATTGGTCCAAGATGGTGAAGTCTATCTCTTCGAAAATTTTTTAAATAAAGAAGAGAGCAACTCTTTTTTTGATAACCTCTCTCAAAATATTCAATGGCGTCAGGAAGAGGTCAAAGTTTTTGGACAGGTTTGGCCCCAACCTCGTTTGGTCGCATGGCATGGGGATAATGGGCTGACGTACACATATTCGGGATTCAAGCTTAACCTAAGCTTTTTATAAGTTGGTTGAAAGTTTTAGATGGGCGCATCGCTTGCTCAACCACTTTAGCATCTGGATTATAATACCCTTTTAGATCCAATGCTTGGCCCTGTACGGCTTTTAACTCTTCTAAAATCTTCTGTTCATTCGTATTAAGATTTTGAGATAAAGGTTCAAAGATCTTTTTTAGATCCAAATCTTTCTCTTGGTTTGCTAAGGCTTGGGCCCAATAAAGTGTGAGGTAAAAGTGAGAACCTCGGTTGTCCAGTCCCACGGGGGCCCGTTCAGGAGATTTATTATTCGCTAAGAAGGCCTGGTTGGCATCTTCAAGGGCATCAGCTAAAACTTGAATCTTTTTGTTTTGGGTTTTCTGAGCCAAATCTTCTAGAGAAGCTCCGAGGGCTAAAAATTCACCGAGAGAGTCCCAGCGTAAGAAGTTTGCTTCGATAAACTGTTGAACATGCTTAGGTGCCGAACCTCCAGCGCCAGTTTCAAAAAGTCCACCGCCATCTAAGAGAGGCACAATCGAAAGCATTTTAGAACTTGTTCCAAGCTCAAGAATAGGAAAAAGATCAGTGAGATAGTCCCTTAAAACGTTGCCAGTGACAGAAATGGTATCGAGCCCTTGAGAGCAACGTTGCAGGGTTTTCTGTGTTGCCTCCACCGGACTCAAAATTTCTATCTCAAGTCCGTCGCTGTTGAGAGTCTTCAATTCTTCTTGAACCATTTGAATCAAATTGACGTCGTGAGCACGCTTTGGATCTAACCAAAAGTAGGCTGGTGTTCGACTCAGGCGAGAGCGGTTGACGGCGAGCTTGACCCAGTCCTTTACGGCCAGGCTGCGTGTTTGGCACATTCTAAAGATATCACCTTGGGCGACTTTTTGACTCATAAGTGTTCGACCCTCTTGATCGATAACATTGATGATGCCTGCTTTTTTTATCCAAAAAGTTTTATCGTGGGAACCATACTCTTCCGCTTTTTGGGCCATTAGACCCACATTGGCGACACTGCCCATGGTGGCTGGGTTGAAGGCGCCGTGCTTTTTACAAAAAGAGATAGTCTCTTGATAAACGCCAGCGTAACTGCGATCGGGGATAATGGCTTTCATATCTTGAAGCTTGCCGTCGCTGTTCCACATTTGACCCGAGGTGCGAATGGCGGCGGGCATAGAGGCGTCAATAATAACATCACTTGGAACATGCAAGTTAGTAATCCCTTTGTTTGAATCCACCATTGCTAAAGAGGGACCCTGTTTAAGGGCTTTGGAAATGGCCTCCTCAATTTTTTGGCAACGATCTGTGGGGAGACTTTTAATTTTTTTAAGTAGGTCGCCCAGTCCTTGGCGTGGGTCCACTCCAGCTTGCTTAAGGTCCTCCCCAAAATCTTGGAAAACTTGAGCAAAATAAGCTTTCACGGCTTCGGCAAAGATAATTGGATCCGACACCTTCATCATTGTCGCCTTTAAATGTACAGAAAACAAAACTCCTTCATTCTTGGCGAGCTCTACCTGTTCTTTTAAAAAAATCTGCAAAGCGCTACAACTCATAACTGCGGAGTCGATGATTTCGTCTTTTTTAATGGAAAAGAAATCTTTGAGTGTCTCGTTAATGCCATCAGCAGAGATGAGTTCAATTTTAACCTGAGTTGGAGCGGGGGACACATAGGACTTTTCGCTTCCATAAAAGTCGCCCTCCGTCATATGAGCCACATGGGTTTTGGATTGGGAACTCCACTCACCCATGGAGTGAGGATTTTTCTTAGCAAACTCTTTGACCGACTTCGCCACTCTTCTATCCGAGTTCCCTTCGCGTAAAACAGGGTTCACAGCACTTCCTAGGACTTTGGCGTATTTAGATTGGATGTTTTTCTCGTCCTCAGTTTGAGGATTTTCAGGGTAGGCCGGAAGATCATAGCCTTGTTCGACCAGTTCAGAGATGGCTGATTTAAGTTGTGGGATTGAAGCGCTAATATTGGGTAACTTGATTATGTTCGCATCAGGTGTTTTGGCCATTTGCCCTAAAATCGCCAAGGCATCTTCGCGTTTTTGATCGGCTTTGAGGCGGTCTGGAAATTGACAGAGTATGCGAGCGGCTAAAGATATATCCTTTAACTCAACGCTTACCCCAGCGGTTGCAGCAAAGGCACTAATAATGGGTAGTAGGGATGCGGTTGCAAGTGCGGGGGCCTCGTCGGTTTTAGTATAAGTGATCTTTGCCATATCTGCCTCTAGTTTTGAATGAATTAACAAGACAGATATAGCGGATTTTAGAGGGCAAATAAAGGGATCTTGCAGCTGACGCGGCTTTATTGAACAACTAAGTCTTGGCGCAAAAAGAAAAGCGGAACTCGAACCCAGAATTTCTCATTGCGAGGATTAATAAACTCAAAGCCGCCACGCATGTTTCCAGTCGCCGTTGGCAGTGGGCAATAGCTTGAATATTGATAACTTTGACCAGGCTCGATAGTGGGTTGTTCGCCCACAACGCCTTCGCCCTCTACTTCATCTTTTTGACCATTGCCATCGACAATGACCCAGTGTCTCCGCAATAGCTGACAGGGTTCTTGAGAGTGGTTGGTGATCGAAACATTGTATGTGTAAAGGTATTGATTCACGAACTGAGTCTGATCTGGAACAAAAAGAGGAATCACTTCAACCTCAATACCATGAGTATTCTCTGAATAGGTGTGTTCTAGCATGAAAACCTCGAGTCGCCAGTTAGCAGTGGGTCGTCAAAAAACTCAACCGTAAAAATGGGGAGGAGTCACCTTTGCAATCCTTTCCCGAAAGAAGAGTCTCTTTGAGTCTTGAGAATGAAAAAATGCCTAGGTTGAGAATAGTTTAGTATATTTAGACTGTTATCACAGTGCTCAAACTCGTCTCAAGGACTTTGTCGGAAAGAATTTATTGTCTCCACAAAATGTTCATGATAATTTGAACAAATTGGAGAGCTATGCGATTAATCATGTTTCCAGGACTAGGCGCTGATGAGCGACTTTTTGCCTATCAAACAAAAGAGATTCCTCAGATTGAGGTACCGGCATGGATCCCACCTATCGATGGAGAAAGTCTAGCTGAATATGGTCGTCGAATCTTGCCAACAATCAATCTGAAATCAGATGACTTCATCGGAGGCATGTCTTTTGGGGGGCAGTTGGCTCTCGAAATTGCACGCCAGGCAAAGTGTGAGGGTGTTTTGCTAGTTGCAGCCAATCGCAGAGCAAGCGAGATAAGTCCTACTTTTCGTCTGCAGACCTCTCTACTGAACACGTTGCCAGAAGAGCTCGTCCGCTCGATACTTAAAAACATGGCCATTCCTCGCATTGAAAAAGAAGAAAAGCTTTCTGCCCAGCCTGTTCAGTGGTTGCGTGAGATGTCGGATTCCATGGATTTCACATTTTTTAAGTGGTCGGCTCAAGCCGCGGCAAGCTGGGATTATAATTATGACCCATCTGACTTCACAGGACCCATTTTCCAGGTGCGTGGCGAGAATGATAATATAATTGCCATATCGAATCCTAGTGAAGTGGATACAATCCCAGCTGCCGGGCATTTGATTAACTACACCCATCCCGAGGAACTCAACAGGTGGATTTTGGAAAAAACAGGAATAGTGCCACCGGCCTCTGAACCCCTGATCAACTCTGGATGAAAACAAAATTCTCAAAATAAAGTA
The DNA here is from genome assembly GCA_041739665.1 of Bdellovibrionales bacterium. Lineage (GTDB taxonomy): Bacteria > Bdellovibrionota > Bdellovibrionia > Bdellovibrionales > JAGQZY01 > JAGQZY01. The sequence goes on along the minus strand of JBGSNK010000057.1, from coordinate 43,672 downwards.
TAAAGTGTGGAGGCCTATGACTCAGTTTTCAGTTGAAGATATACAAAAATATTTCAAGGAGCGTGGCTTACCCCTAGAGCTTCTTCAGGATGGTCATCTTTTTATTTTAGTCCGCCACAGAGGTTGCACCTTTTGTCGTGAGAGTTTGACAAATTTAGCCAAACATTTACTCAAAATTCAAGAAAAGGGCTTGAGCCCTGTGATTGTGCACATGGGTGACGAGATCTCTTCAGAACTAATGTCGAAAGAGTTTGGTTTAGAGGGGGTCAGTTTCATTGGGGATCCCGATCGCACACTCTATAAATTTTTTGGCGCTAGGCGTGGACATTTCCGTGAAGTGTTGGGCCCTGACGTTCTTAAAAAAGGGGTGATGTCTGGTGCCCTCTTTAAATACGGAATCGGCAAGATTGAGGGTGATAGTTTTCAGCTGGGTGGTGTTTATTTAATTAAGAATCAACAAATTCATCTTTTACACAGTCCTAAAAATGCCTCCGATGTAGAGAATTGGCCTCACTTGTTGAGGACACTCTAAAAAACGGTTGAGGTTCCCTTACCAGGGGAGGAGGCTTCCATCCCAAGAAAAGAAAGAGCCGTTATCCTTTGGGCTTTCTAAATCGTTTAATACGTGGAGAAGATTTTGAGCCGTTTCTTTAGGTGTGTGAATTTTGTATTTTTTGCGAGCACCCGCCATAAAAGGCTCTGCAAGTTTTGTTTCAGTTGTACCAGGATGAAGAGCCACAAAAAGTGCATTCTTATGTAGGCGCCCCATTTCAAGGGATAGGTTTTTGATCGCCATATTCAAGGCCGCTTTGGAGATGCGATAGGAGTGCCAACCACCGATGCTGTTGTCGCCAATGCTTCCCACTTTGGCCGAGATGGCGGCATAGGTGGGGGCCGAACTCTCACGCAACACGCTCTTTAAAGATTGAACCAGCATGAGAGTGGACACACAATTGACTTGATAGACCTTTAAGTGATCCTCCAAATTAAACTCCTCAATCTTGCGTTCAGGACTGAGTCCCTCTGGAGAGTGCAACAAGCCCATGGAGTTGATAACCACATCGAGCCCCGTGTTCTCTTGAGTAATGGCATCGCGAAGCCTAGTATAATCCTCTTGTGTTCCAGCCTCTAGAGTTACAATTTTCAGTTTTTTTGAAAATTGAGACTGGAGTTGTTTAAGTTCAGCGCTTTGTTCGGGATTGCGGGCTGTGGCCCAGACATGTTGAACTTGATCGTTGTGAACAAGATTGTCAACTAAAGCCAATCCCAATCCCGAGCTGGCACCGCAGATCAAATAACTGTGCAAGGGAGTGAGGCGTAACATTGTTTAAATGTTCTTTTTAATAAGATCGACAAGTTTTTTATCATCAGGTTTAACAGACGACTTAAATCTCTGCACAACTTGACCCTTTTTGTCGACTAAGAATTTCTCAAAATTCCAACCTATTTCAGAATTGTCGCCACTTGCTTTAATCATGTTGGCGACAAAGGGGTGTTTTTTATCACCCTTAACTACAATTTTTTCAGTCAAAGGAAAAGTAACTCCATAGTTGAGAGCGCAGAATTTTTTAACGTCTTTACCAACCTCTGGAGTTTGACCACCAAAATCGTTACTTGGCAGGCCGACAACCACAAAGCTCTTTTCCTTATGATTTTGATAGAGCTCTTCGAGTCCTTTAAGTTGAGGTGTGTAACCACACTTTGTGGCAATATTAACGAACAACACCGTCTTTCCCTTATAAGTTGAAAGGTCCATGTTCTCTCCATCAATAGAGTTGATTTTTTGATTGTCAAAAACACCGGCGTTCATAGTGGGACTCCATATTAAAAAAGATGTAAAAATTAAAATGAGTTTCTTCATATTGCTGAGCTCCTTTATAAGCTTTTTTGTTCACAGTATCCAGTGTCGCATGCATCCTTGCGCCGTAAATAAGGTCTGACTTTAGCAAATAAAATGTAACCCATATCAAAGAAGGGGCGAGTCAGTGGAAAGCGCACCAGAGAATCAAGAACTTTGAATATATCCAAGACTTGCCAAATCCTTTGAAAGGCATCGACACCATCCAAAATTTCTCCATCTTTAGTTTTGACATGAAAACGTTTGTGGATCCCCTCGGGATTTAACCCTTCGCTACGAGCATCAAAAGTGGGGCTAGCGATGTCTACAAAACGTAACAGATGACTCTTTTCTTTTTTTTTGTAATGATTGATTTCTTTGGAGCAGACCGGACACATCCCATCGTAATAAATTGAGAGCTCGTAGCTTGCACTCTTTAGATTTGGCATGTCTTACTTTCCTTCTCTTTTGATTTCTCTTTGTTTAGTCTAACAAAGATGTTATATTAGTTCAATATATTGTGAACAAATATGTGGATAAATCTATAAGTTGCTGGAATAAATAAGAAACTTATCCACAGGACCATACAGAAACTCTTAAAAGGAGACTTCTATGACCCCTCTTCAGCTTTATTCCTTAGCCACACCCAATGGACAGAAAGTTGCTATTGCACTGGAAGAAATGGGACTGGCTTACGAGGCCCACACCGTCAATATAATGAAGGGTGAACAGTTCAAAGATGATTTTATTGAAATCAATCCCAATAGTAAGATACCGGCCCTAATTGATCCTGAGGGGGATAATGGTAAGCCACTTGCCATTATGGAGTCGGGCGCGATTTTAATGTACCTTGCTGAGAAGTCGGGCCGTTTTTTTTCCCAAGACCCAGTGGAGAAAAGTCGCTGTTTGCAATGGCTATTCTTTCAGGTAGGTGGAGTAGGGCCGATGTTTGGTCAATTTGGTCATTTTTATGTTTATGCAAAAGACAAATGTGATCATCCCTATCCCTTGCAAAGATATGCTAACGAAACAAAACGTCTATTAGCTGTTTTAGAAAAAAAACTATGCGAACACCAATTTGTGGCGGGCTCCGATTACACTATTGCCGATATGGCGATTGCACCTTGGGCTCATTGCTTGAGCCATTTTTACAAGGCTGACATTATTTTAGATCTCAATAAATATACAGCTGTCCAAGCTTGGCTTGGAAAGTTTTTATCTCGTCCAGCTGTTCAAAAAGGGATGAAGGTTTGTCATCTGGAGCCTTGATATGAAGAGTAATATTTCTGAAATAGCTGAAGAGGCCCTGCAAAAGGCAACCGACGTAAAGAAAATTGTCAATGGATTGAGAGGGAGCTTTGAACAGTCTTTACTTGAGCGACTCGCCTTGGGTGTAAATAACACCCGTGCCCTCATCTACACCCTGGAAAGCCTTCCGCTACCAGTGATGAACAATCTTATTACTGGTGACAAGCGTCCGTTACCGAGTCGTGAACAGCAGATTTACATAATCAACCGTTCTCGACGCCTTCTTAAAAAAGATGCTCGCGAACTGGCCCAAGGACTTTTCCCCCTTGAATCTTTAAGACCCACAACTTCACCTCTTGAACATTTTTCTAGATGGGCCCACATCATGGGTGATAGCACTCAAAGTTTTTGGCGCCGCCGTCATAAGAAAACCACAGAGTTTTCTGATAAAGTTGTCGATCTACATGACTATCCCGATTACTACCAGCGCAATTTTCACCATCAGACTGATGGTTACCTCACAGAACAATCAGCACGTATCTACGAACACCAAGTGGAGCTTCTTTTCCGTGGTTTAGCTGATCCAATGCGGCGACGTTTGTTGAAACCACTTAAGCAAAGTCTATAGGATGTCGAAAATCCTAAAATCTTAGAGATCGCTTGTGGTCCCGGAAGTTTCACTCGCTTTCTAAGTCAGGCTCTACCAAATGCTAAAATCACGGCGGTTGACATCAGCCCCTATTATATTCAGCACGCCAAAAAACGTTTTATCGACAATAGTAAAATAGACTTTATGGTAGCAAACGCCGAAAATCTACCCTTCAAAACCCGCGAGTTTGATGCCGTTGTTGCCGTCTTTTTACATCATGAGTTACCACAAAAGGTTCGTGAAAAAATCATGGATGAAAGTTTGCGAATTTGTAAGTCGAAAGGTTTCTGGGGTTTGTTAGATTCTATCCAACTGGGTGATGATCCCAGTCTAGATTGGGCTATTGAGGCCTTTCCTCAAACGTTTCATGAGCCTTTTTTTACAAATTACATTAAAAAACCGTTGATTCCCTATTTAGAATCTAAACACGCACGTCAGTTTACTCAGAAGAATCATCTTTTGAGTAAAGTTGTCTTTAGTCAAGGTTAAGGTACTATGAATCAGGTACACGCCTTTAAGATCAAAGTCGGCCACCAAACCAATTCCCAATCTACCCGAGCTCGAGGATTAATTTATGTTCAACGAACAAGAGGTTTTCTTCACCTGTCCCTTCTGTGCTGAGCAGATTTCTTTTTTAGTAGAAGTGCTCTACGGAGAGCAAAGTTATATCGAAGACTGTGAGGTCTGTTGTCAACCCATCGAGATCCACTATGAAGTGAAGGATGGCGAAGTCCATCTATTGGACGCGCGCCAATCCCACTGACTCTGGCATTTTTGGGTTTGAACTGCAAAGAAACATCTCTGAGAAGGTGTAAAGTCGGATCAGGTATTGCGCATGCTTTGATAGAACATAAAAGTTCCAATGGTCGACTATCCATACCACCAAGCTTTCAAATTGGCTTGTCCTACATTTTTTGATCAAATTCCGCACGACGTACAATTTTTAAGTCCATGTCAGATTATTTATCTCAATTTCAGATTGCCGAAAATAGTAAGAGCCTAATGCCCTGCTGTGTGTGCCTCTTCACATATTAGAGTTAACATAAACTGATAACCAGGGAGGGAGTCGATGTTACATGCCACACTTCTATGTTTGATTTTATCTTTTCAAGCATTTTCTATGGAGAATTTTCCAAAACCACAAGACGATGCTCACCCGGGAAGTGAAACCACTCTTTTAGACTTTGAAAGGTTTGAGGAACGTTTTCTTGGCCGTACATCGGTCGCCTACCTACCAAAAAGAACGGACGGTCAAAAAGCACCCCTCCTTGTTTTTGGTCATGGACAAGCCTTGGGTGAAGACGCTTACGATGCCACACTCAAGCATTTGTCTCAAAAAGGCGTAGCGGCATTATTTGTTAAATACGACTCAGGTTTTTTCGACCAAGATTGGCGTCGTATGGCCAGTGACTTCAATCAGATTACTCGTGATTTCTTGGAGAAGTATCAAGATAGGGTGGATAAGGGAATGATTATCTATAGTGGTCACTCCAAAGGGGGTTATGTGGCGCTCATGGCGGCCGGAGCTCCTAACAATCCGGGAGTTCGCAAATCAATCCTTTTTGCCCCAGCCGGTTTTGATCGCGAATACATTGAGGCCCTTGATCCCAATATGGTTGTCAGCATTGTTTGGGGGGGCGAGGACACAATTATTAAAAAAGCCGATCAAGACCAGATTTACAATCTGCTCCCGGTTGAAAAGAAACAGTTTATTACAGTGAAAAGCTATCCCGATCGTGAAGCGGACCATTATTTTATACAAAATAAAAAGGCTGTCTTTGGTGGGGGCCAAGATGGTGTCAGTGTTTTTCATTATCATGGGGTATGGAAGTGGTTAGTGGGTTCTGCATGGGACCTTGAGGAGGGAGGGTTTGCAACTTCGCAGTATGTTTATGGTGATAAGGCAATTGAGACGGGAAGCTCAAGTTTTCTGCACGAAGTGCGACGAAGCTGGTCGGTGCCCCAAGACATGCTGGTCAAATTTAAAATGGACTCATTATCGCAAAGACAAATCCAAGAGTTACTAGGTGACAAGAGTCAAAAGATTACAGGTCTTTGGCATCAAGTCTGGCTCACACCAGAGTTGCAGAGAAGCGTGAGTCAAAACCCCCAAGTTGCTTTGATAACACCCAATCACAAATTAAAACCATTGCTTCTTCCCAACGATTTTTCAACCAACCTCTGGCATTTTCAAAACGAGTTGGGATTTGATCTCAATGCCCCAGCTGCTTGGGCCATTGAAACCGGCTCTCAAGATGTTGTGGTCGGTGTTGTGGACTCGGGAATACATCTTCGTCACTCCGATCTCGCCGATAATATTTGGGAGAACCAAGCTGAGTTAGAGGGGCAGACGGGTGTAGATGACGACAATAATGGATATGTAGACGATATCCACGGTTACAACTTTGCCTCCAATCAATCCAATGGGGCTGACAATCGCGGCCATGGCACCATGGTTAGCGGTGCGATCGGTGCCATTGGTAATAACAATAGTGGGATTGTGGGGATGGCATGGTCGGTTCATATGATGTCTTTAAATATGTTTCCCAACCTCTGGGGCAATGCCACCTTAGCAAGTGCAGTGAAAGCCATTGACTACGCTGTCAATAATGGGGCACGCATCATCAATGCCTCGTGGGGTCAGTCGGGCGGCGATGTAGAAAAGGATCCTGGTTTTGAGATTTTGTTTGAGACCATTGAGCGCGCCAATAAAAAGGGTGTTCTTTTTGTGGCAGCGGCCGGCAATGATGGCGGCAACAACGATATCAAACATATGATTCCTGCGACTTTGGGCAATAGCAATATTCTTTCAGTTGGAGCCTATGGCCATAAGGGAGTCAATTGGTCTAAAAGCAATCACGGAGCCCAGTCGGTACATGTCTTTGCTCCTGGTGAAGAAATTTTAACTACCAGCCAGGATGGTGGCACTCGCCGCGCCAGTGGAACATCCTTGTCCGCCCCCTTTGTTAGTGGTCTGGCGGCGCTCATGCTATCCATAAATAGCGAGCTCACACCACAAGAATTAATTGCCTTGATTGAAAGTTCATGCCGCCCTCATACCGAGTTAAGCTCGTTAAGTCGGTGTGGTGGTTTCTTGGATGCAGAAATAGCTGTAAAGCAAGCCGTTGAAAGTTTAGAGCATTAATTTTGACTTTTTATCGAGACTTCTGAGAGTAAGGTTTTGTTCACGGGACAGCGTTCGGCGATTTCATAAAAACGCTGTTTTTGTTCCTCGGTGAAATCACCGGTGACCTTTATGAGCTTTGTGATCTGATCCACCTTCCCCTTTTTAGTTTCACAGCCATCGCAGTCTTCTGCGTGAATCTTTTCGTGGGAAAGCAAAACTTCAACACCTTTCAGATCCAGTCCTTTGTGTTCAGCGTACATTTTAAGAGTCATTGAAGTACAGGCCCCTAAGGCCGACAAAAGAAGTTGGTAGGGGTTCATGCCAAGATTGTCCCCTTTGTGGCTAACAGGCTCGTCGGCCACAAGTTGATGATCCTGACTAAAAATGTCCTGGGTAAAAAGACCACCGGCACGACTTCGAACTAAAACTTGTCCGGCCTCAAGCTTGGGACGATCCTTATTCGAGTTCGAGTTCGAGTTCGAGTTGGCCATTGGACTCTCGACTGGCAAATATTTTGAAACCCAGGCGGCTATTGTGCGTGCCACATACTGTGCTTCTACTTTTTGAGTTAGTAAATGGTCGGCCCTATCCAGGCTAATAAAACTTTTGGGGTGTTTGGCATGAACAAAAATCTCGGCGGCATGATCGATTGAAACCGTGTTGTCGAGAGGGGAGTGCATCACCAGCAAAGCTTTCTTCATCTTGGGAAGATCATCCAGTATTTTTGTTTCTTTAATATCGTCCAAAAACTGCTTTTTAATTTCGAACTCGCGACCTTCTAATTGTACGATCGAAGTTCCAGTTTCACGAATTTGAGCCACTTGATCTTTAAAAAGGTGAGTGATGTGTTCTACCGAACTAGGAGCCCCGATTGTGACAATACTTATGACGTCGGGAAGTTCAAGGGCTGCTTTTAATACAGCAGCGCCCCCTAGAGAGTGACCAATCAAGATCTGAACAGGTCCGTATTCTGCTCGTAGAGCCTCTTCGGCGCTGATCAAGTCTTGCACATTAGAAGAAAAGTTGGTGTTGGCAAAGTCCCCTTCACTGTTACCGAGACCAGTAAAATCAAAACGCAAGACACCCACTCCTAGAGAGGCCAATGCTTTAGAGATAGTTCTAGAAGCAACAAAATCTTTTGAACAAGTGAAGCAGTGAGCAAAAAGGGCCATTGCCTTAAGTGTTCCAGAGGGAAGTTCAAGTTGACCAGAAAGAGTGTGACCGTCCTTATTTTTAAACTCAAATTTCATAACTACCTCACAGTTCGTCTTGAGGGCTCTCTTCCAATGGAACCTTTCTTTTAGGGTTTATCAAACTAAACACCGAGGGGACAAGGTACAAAGTAAATACGGTACTTAAGGTCACGCCTCCGAGTACAGTTAAAGCCAACGGCACACGCGTCTCAGCTCCGGGCCCGAGTGCAAGAGCCGGTGGAATCGCTGCGGCCAAGGTGGCAGTTGTGGTCATAAGAATGGGGCGCAGACGGGTGGGACAAGCTTCAAGCAAAGCCTCGTTAAGATCATAGCCCTGATCGCGCAGTTGGTTGGTGAATTCAACAAGTAAAATTGAGTTCTTTTTTACTATCCCTAAAGTCAGTAAAATACCAATAACACTGTAAACGTTAAGAGACTGGCCGCCTAAGAGTAAACCGACAAAAGCTCCCGAGAGGCCAAACGGAATGGCAAGGTAAACAATAAAGGGATCCATAAAAGAATTAAACTGGATAGCGAGAACCATATAGGCAATAACCAATCCTAAAATCATAATAGTTAAAGTTTCAGCCAGTTTGCTATCAGGTGTTTCGGTAAAGCGAATAAAATAGTCTTCGGGCAAAACACGATCGGCGATTTCCCGAACCTTGTCGATGGCATCACCTAAAATGACGCCTGTGACGAGTTCACTGTCCACTCGAAGACCGCGAATGCGGTCTTGGCGAAACACCTGTTGCGGACCTTGGGTTTCGATAACATCGACGACCTCGCGTAAAGGCACGAGCTCATCGCGATTGTTGCGCACAAAAATATTTTCAATATTTTGTCTTTTTTGTCGATCCTCAGGCTGGAGTTGAACCCAAATATCAAAACGTCTTGACCGATCGGTGTACTGAGCTACGGTTCGACCGCCAAAGGTGGCGTTGACGATGTCGGCAATCTCGCCCACTTCAACCCCGCGAGCGATGGCCTTTTTGCGATTGGGTACGATGTGAACCTCTGGTAAAGTCAGTGTGTCATCCGAGCGAACCCCCACCATCATATTTGTGGTCATCATTTCTTTTTGTAAAAGGGCAAAGTACTTTTTTTGCTTTTCTGGATCGGGGCCATTGACTGTAAATTCGAGTGGGCTTCCTCTGCGACCACTGAAAACACCACCAAAGCGGTCTCGCACAAAGATTTTAACTCCCTCTAATTTTGCAATTTCACGGCGTAGATCATCGGCCACTTCAAATTGGCTTTGAGTGCGTTGGTCCCGGTCTTTTAGGATAGTGACCCCTGTTCCACGGTTGGATTGTCCGCCCTGGCCAAAGCCTCCGACAGCAAAGAACATGCGATCCACTCCGGGATGAGCTTTTGCGATCTTTTCAAACTCGCGAACTTTTTCGCTGGTGTATTGCAAAGAGCTTCCATCGGGGGCCAGGAAAAGTATAAATAAAACACCACGGTCTTGAGCGGGCTCAAATTCTTTTGGAATCAACTTTAAAGCGTAAAGACTGATGCTAAAAACTAAAATAGAAATCCCTATCGGAAGCCAACGCCGCTTTAGGGACCAAGCCAAAGACCTTTTGTACTTATCAGTCAGTCTATTCATGAACCGTTCAAAGCCTTTGCCAAACCAAGTGCGTCTTTCCTCTAGTTTTAAAAACTGAGAGCAGCGCATAGGGGCTAAGGTCAAAGCCTCAAGGGAACTTAAGCTCACCGCTACGGCAATGGTGACAGCAAACTCAAAGAAAAAGCGTCCTTCAATGCTGTCAAGGAAAGTGATCGGAATAAAAATGGAGACCAAGGCTGCAGTGGTGGCAATGACTGCGAAGGTAATTTCTTTTGCTCCTTTAAAGCTAGCATTGACCCGGTCCCAACCCATTTGCATATAGCGAGCGATATTTTCTAACATGATGATGGCATCATCGACGACAACCCCAATAGACAAGGCTAGCCCTAAAAGTGAGAAGTTATTAAGGGTGAAACCAAAAAAATTGATGAAAATAAAGGTTCCGATAATGGCTGTGGGGATAGCGAGTAGAATATTAAAAGTGGCCGACCAAGAACCAAGAAAGATCCAACAGATAAGAGAGGTGAGAAGTGCCGAGAGTAAAAGAGTAAAGATTAACTCGTTGACCGACTCGCGAATAAAATTCGTGCGATCAAAGTTAACACCTAAAGTAGTGCCCGGAGGGAGATCTTTGTTGATTTCGGCGATACGATCTTTGACTAAATCGGCAGTGGCGACGGCATTGACTCCAGTTTGTTTTTGAATGGCGGCACCCATGGCGGGGATCCCATTGTAACGGGAGATGCGTCGAAGGTTCTCGATACCCTCATAAACACGGGCCACGTCTTTCAGTCGAAGATCAACAAAATTAGGGGCTCCGCCGCGGCGACTGATCACCATATTCTCAAAGTCTTCGACTTGAGTGGCCTCACCCATTATACGAAGAGTTTTCTCTGAATCTTCAAACTCTAGATTGCCCGCCGGAAGCTCTTTATGTTCTCGTTGAATGCTATTGACGATATCGTTTGCGGTCAGCTCATAGCGGGCCAATTTTTTAGAATCAAGATCAATACGCAAAAGAGGCTCATGGTAGCCAAGAGCTCGAATTTCAGCCACTCCCTCAACAGTTGTTAAGCGATCGCGAATAAAGTCGCGCCATAGAATCATCATCTCCCGGTCAGAGAGATTTTCAGAGCGCAAATTGACATACATTAAGGGTTCTTCACCCGCATTCTGTTTGGTGACAACCGGTGGATCAACGGCTTCTGGTAGGTTTCCTTGCACTCGACCGAGCAGTGTTTGGGTTTCCTGCAGAGCAAAGTCGATGTCCCGTGAAATTTCAAACTCAATTTCAATAGCAGCGTTACCACGATCAGCAGTTGAGCCAATGTAACGAATGCCCTCCATTGAGACCAACACGCTCTCGACCTCTTCGATGACATCTTTTTCGATGACTTCGGGGGTGGCCCCTTCATAACTGTATTCCACCTTAATGCGCGGGAAATCCACATCTGGATTGTCGTTAATTCCCATATTGAAAAAAGACAAGCCTCCAAAAAAGATCAGTGCAAACATCAGGATCCACGCAAAAACGGGACGCTTTATGGAGTAACTGCTCAGGCTCATGGGTGTTCTCCGGCGAGGGCGCGTAAGTTCACCCAAGTCGTTTTAAGTTCAAAAAGTTGTTGATCCAGTGTCCGTCGTATTTGCAAGTACTCTTCAAGCACGCGCAGGGCTTCAAGGTCACTAACCAAGCCACGATTAGCCTCGACAATATGTTGTTTATAATTTTGTTTAGCCAATTTGACCGCTTGGTTCAACTCACTTAAAATTTGTTTGTGCATAATAAATTCTTCACGCAAAGAGCTAAAATCATTTTTGAGATTACGCTTTATGTCCTGAAGTTGAGATTCAAGTTGCAAGGCTTGCAATTTTTTAATGCGAATCTGGCTGGCATCTCGTCCTCCACTAAAAAGTTCCCAACGAGCGTTGACCGTCATTTCCCACTTAGAATCTTGCAAAATGCCAGCGCGATCCAAGAAGTAGTTTCCATCAAAGTCAACAGAGGGTAAAAAGCTTCCCTTGGCTGCTTTGATTTCCCGTTTTGCATTTTCAACTAAAAGTTCGTTGGCCCTGATCATAGGTGCTTTCATCAAGTGCATTTCCCAGCTTGCCGAGAGACTTAAGGATTGTGGATCGGTGGTGTCGACTAATGTATCGATTTTTTCTAGGCCACTGACATTTTTTAAAACTTTTTTAGCAACAATAATTTGCTGTTTCACTTTGGATAGCTCTGCGGTGACACGGGCCAATTGGGAGCGGGCCGCAAGCAAGTCGGTTCCACGGCTGCGTCCAATGCGTGCTCGCTGCTCCAGGGTTTTCACACGTTCGCGCAATGTTTTTTGTTGTTCCACATAGATAGCGAGATCTTGCTCACTTCGGATGGCCTGATGAAAAGCCTGGCCAACAACAGTGTAAAGAGCAAGCTCCTCTTGTTCTCTTTGATATTTGGCGATATCGGGTAATTTTTGCGCATTTTGTATGGCGTAATACTCAGCTCCACCTTGAAAGATGGGCTGGGTGAGATTCACGGCTCCAAAATGTTGATAGCCTTCACCGAAGGGGCCAATATCTGGAATTTCATCTCGCCAGGTATTGGTTGAAACGGCAGCAAGTGTGGGCAGGACTGCTCCAATAGCTTGCCTTTCCTGCTCGCGAGCAATGTCCTCAGCATACTTTTTGTCTTGAATCACAGCTGTTTTCTCAACGGCTGATTTGTAAATGTCTTCCAGGGTCAGAGCCAGTGCGCTTGACGAGAAGATGGAGAGGGTCAAATAGACCCTAAAAAAAAACCAAGTTGAAGACAAATCAACATCCCCTGTGATTATAAATCAGGACCTAATAGTACAACTGTTAATCATCGAGTCTACTCATGACAAGGCTTTATATAGCTCGTTTAATAATTTAAGCAGATCAGCAAGCGATTTGCGCAAGGTGACAACAGTGGGAATGAAGATTTCAATAAGATCTATTTGGCTTATTATACGGTCAATTCATTTCGGGAGGATCATTTTATGAGGCATTTCTTGTTTTTAGCACTGATTTTATCTTTAGGTGCATGTTCACTCTCGGGCTCAAAAATGCCCAGTCGATCCGAGCAGGTTCAGAAGTCCGTATTGATTGGTGAAAATTTAGAGGTCAGTCAATATTCTAATATTTACTTTGCTCCTCAACCCTCGGAAAAAGATTGGGTGAAACTCAAATCACAAGGCTTTATTCATATTATTAATTTAAGGGCAAGCGATGAATACGATGAGAAGAAGGAGCGTAGTCAAGTGGAGTCTCTTAAGCTCAACTACACTCAGGTTCCAATTAAATCTGACGAAAAATTAACCAAGGGCACCGTCAATTTAGTCACACAAGCTGTTATGGCCCATCGAAAAAAAGGAAAAACATTAATTCATTGCTCGTCTGGTCAACGGGCTGCTTTTTGGGCAGGGGCTCATTTTTATCAAGATCATAATCAGAGTGCAGAGGAAGGGCTACAAACGGCACGTGATTTAGGTTTGAGTCAGCCCAAACTAACCAATAACCTCAATTCCTTTTTTAACGAAAATAAGAGATGAAGAAAACCTTTATTATTTTTTTGCTGAGTTTTACTCATAAAGGCATAGCGAGTGCTGAAAGTTCGCTGAGTCTTTATTGGAATGGTCATAAAAAAACTTGGAGTTATTCGGAGCTCAAAAGTCACTCTCAGATTCAGACCGTCCTTTTACCCAAAGACCCTTCTCGTAATGGTCAAGCCACTAGCTACTTGGCGCTGGCCACAGCGGATCTGTTTTCCATGTCTGATTTTAAAAAGACAGAGAACAGAACCGTAGAGGTGATTGCAAGTGATGGCATGAGTGTTTCTTTAGATTTAGAAAGACTCACAAACAAAGACCCAAAAAAATCCATAGCCTATTTAGCAGTGAAGCCAGTCGGCAGGCCTTGGCACGATTTCAAGCCAGGGGAAAAAACAGGACCCTACTTTCTCTTTTGGCTCAACCCTAAACTCTCCAATGTAGGTGTGGAGGAGTGGCCCTTTCAAGTGACAACTTTCAGGGTTCAAAAAAGCATAGAAGAAACCTATCCACTTATCGTGCCTGATAGCCAATTGGGGAGTGAACATCCTGTTCAAAAGGGATTTCGCACCTTTGTTAAAAACTGCTTTGTTTGTCACACCTTCAACAAGCAGGGCGCTTCTCGCTTTGGGCCCGATCTCAATTACCCTTACAGTCCTGTGAATTATTTCAAAGAAAGTTATTTACATAAATATATTCGAAATCCTCGTCAATTGCGCGACTGGCCGGATAGTCGTATGCCGGCTTTTGGTCCAAAGAAACTCTCGAATCTAGAGCTGCAACAGTTGCTTGAGTATTTTAAGTATATGGCCAAAAATCGCCCTCAACTTTAATTTTCGTGGAAAGTTTCAGAGTGGGAGAGATGCAGATAGTGCAGGTGTTTCTCGTATTGAGTGATAGCATCGGCAATTATTTGATCTTGGTTATATCCATAAACATCATAATCTTGGCCACCGTGTAATAGATAAACCTCGGCCCTATAAAAAGTGGAGGGCTCGCCAGAGCGGAAGTTGAGAGTGGAGTAGGGACGAACCCGAACTCCATAAACAAAGTCTTCCATGGTCTTGTTGCCAATGCGAATTTGCACATAATCTTTTTTTTGTTTTTCAACACGTACATTTATTTTTTGTTGGGAAAGCTCGCGACTCAACTCTTTAAGTGCCGGGGTGACAATTTTTTCCATAAACAAACTAATTTCTTCTTGGGTGGGGAGGCTCACAAGCTGATGGAGGCGTTCCTTCCAAGTTGTAACAGATTTTGAGTAATGAAGAACAGTATTATGATTTAGGATGGAACTGGTGAGCATATAATCATTTTTAAGTGACTTCATCAAAGCCAGGCAGCCAATAAGAATTAAAAACATCATGGGAAAGGCGGTCGCAATGGTCATCGTTTGCAAAGCTTCAAGGCCACCAAATAGCAACAAGATTGCTGCTACAAAACCCTCTAAGAGAGCCCAATAAATACGCTGCCAAACAGGAGGATGGGGTGAGCCACCAGATGCAAGAGTGTCAATTACGAGTGAGCCAGAGTCCGATGAGCTGACAAAAAATGTGACTATCAATAGCAGAGCGACACCTGTCATGGGAATCGAGAGAGGAAAATATTCAAAGAACTTAAACAAAGCGATGGGAACATTCTCGTTCACCACATCAGACAGATCTGTAGCGCCTTGATTGAGAATAAGATCAAGAGCCGAATTTCCAAACACCGTCATCCATAAAAAAGTAAAACCAGAGGGAATAAACAACACGCCCCAAAGAAATTCGCGGATAGTGCGTCCTTTGGAGATGCGGGCAATAAACATTCCGACGAAAGGAGCCCAAGAGACCCACCAACCCCAGTAGAGCAAGGTCCAGCCACCAATCCACTTTTCACGCTTTTCATAAGCATAAAGATTAAATGTTTTATAGACGATGTCCGAAAGGTAGGCTCCAGTATTTTGTACATAGGATTGAAACAGGTCCACAGTATTGCCAAGAATTAAAACCAAAATTAAAAGGAAAACAGCTAAAATCATATTGAGGTTGGAGAGGCGCTTTATTCCAGCGTCTAAACCAAGCACAACCGACACGGTGGCCATTAAAGTAATACCCGCAATGAGTAGGACCTGAATTGGCGCTGTTTGCGGAATATCAAATAGGTAATGAAGACCTGCATTGACCTGGGTTACGCCAAGACCTAAAGATGTGGCGACACCAAATAAAGTGCTAATCACAGCAAATGTGTCGATCAGGTCGCCGGTGATTCCAAAAATTCGATCTCCAAGGAAAGGATAAAAAGCAGACCGAGGTAGGAGTGGCAAATTTTTGCGGTAACTAAAATATGCCAAGATAACTGCAAACACCGCGTATATGGACCAAGCGTGCATTCCCCAATGAAAGAAGGTGATCTTCATAGCCTCTCTCGCGCTCTGCACACTAAATGGCTCACCCACGGGTGGTTGCGAGAGGTGCATGATCGGTTCTGCCACGCCCCAAAATAAGAGGCCAATGCCCATACCGGCAGAGAACAGCATGGCAAACCAAGAAAGCTTAGTGTACTCAGGCTCGGAGTGATCCGGCCCCAGCTTGATGTCCCCATAACGGCTGAGCATCAACCAGAAGGAAAAAAATAAGAGACTGCCAACAGTCAGCACATACATCCAACTGGTGTAGGTGATAAGCATGCTTTGAATCAGTTGAAAAAATTCGCTGGAAGCTTGTGGCCATATTGATCCAAAGACAGTTATCAAAGCGATAAAAGCTGTTGAAACAAAAAAGACAAAATAATTAATCTCCTTACCTGCGGCGATATTCACTCCTAATTGAGGGTTTTTCTGCGGGTATAATTAGACCTAACATAAAAAACAGCGATTGCTAAGGCTTGGCACATAAGTTTGGCCAATGGGTAAGTTTTACCATAGACCTGAACCAGAGCAGCGAGTATTCTTTGGAAAGTATGAGATCTGTAGTTTCTTTTCATCCCCTTTCTTTGTGCTTGTTGGCTTTCACGTTCCTTTCCCAGACTTCGTTTGCTGAGACTCGTATTTTAGTGGTGGGGGATTCGCTCACCGCTGGATATGGCGTGAATCAGACTTCAGCTTTTCCAAAACAACTGGAAAATCTCTTAAAAAAGAAAAATCACAAAGTGCAAGTGATCGCTGCCGGCAGTAGTGGCGCCACTTCTGCTGGTGCCACCAATCGTCTGCGTTGGCACCTCAAGAGAAAACCCGATATTTTAATATTAGCACTGGGTGCAAACGATGGATTGCGTGGCTTGCCCGTTGAATCCACTCAAAAAAATTTAGCTGCGGCCATAGATCTGGCTAAAGAAAATAAAATTAAAGTTCTATTAGCCGGAATGAAAATGCCTACTAATTACGGTGAGGATTATCAAAAAAAATATGAAAAGGTTTTCTCAGATCTCTCCCAAGAAAAACAGATTACTCTGATACCATTTTTATTAAAAGATGTGGCTGTTGAGAAAGAGTACAACCTGGCCGATGGAATCCATCCCAACGAAAAGGGTCATTTGCTAATTGCCGAAAATCTATTGAAGTATGTGGAGCCAATTTTATGATCCTTGAAGCAAACCGTGTTAGTCAGTATTTCACCCAAGGTGAAACTCGAATTGAGGCTCTTAAAGATGTCACCTTTCAAATTAAAAAAAAGGAGAATCTCTCAATTGTAGGACCTTCGGGGAGCGGCAAAACAACGCTCCTTTCGCTGCTGGCAGGATTAGATCGTCCGAGCGAAGGGGAAATTAAAATTAATGGCACCTCACTTGGTGAATTATCAGAACAAGAATTAACTATGTTTCGCGGGCAAAATATTGGAATTGTTTTCCAACAATTTCACTTGATGCCTCATCTCACGGCTTTAGAGAATGTTTCTTTGCCGCTTGAAATTGCGGGTGTCGATCAAGTCAAAGAAAGGGCCCGTGAGTTTCTACATTTTGTTGGCTTAGAGCAAAGAATCAATCATTTTCCAAATCAGCTGAGTGGCGGGGAGAATCAGCGGGTGGCTATTGCTAGAGCTTCGGTATTACGACCGCAATTGCTTTTAGCCGATGAGCCTAGCGGGAATTTGGACACTCAGACTGGATCTAGAATTATGGATCTTTTATTTCAAATGGCACAAGACTCCGAGATGACCCTAGTTCTCGTCACTCATGATCTCAATTTGGCAAAACGCTGTGATAAGGAGCTTCATCTTGTGGGTGGAAAGGTGCAATGAGACTTTTCATCCTCTCACTTAAAGAGCTTGTCGCAAATCGACGATTCTGTATTCTTTTTATTCTCAATTTGTCTTTGGGGCTTGCTGGTTTGCTGGCTTTGGATGGTTTCAAAGTAGCTCTCGATCAAAAAGTCAAAGGTCAGTCAAAGGCCGTGCTCGGAGCTGATTTTGCCATAAGTGCACGTCGCCCTATTTTAGATGAAGAGAGTCGACTTGTTGAAAAGCTTGTGCAACAAAAATTTCAAAAACAGGAGATGGTAGAAACCTTCTCTATGGTGGCCAATAAAGGGCGACGCTCTCGCTTGGTCCAAATCAAAGCCGTTGAGCGTGGCTTTCCCTTCTATGGACAAATTGATTTGCTCAACTATGGAACAGTGGACGAAAATGCTTTCGACACCCTCTACAATCAAAATGGAGTGTGGATTTACCCGGAACTACAAAGTCAACTGAGCTTGTCTGTGGGTGATTCCCTTTTTATTGGCAATTTAACTTTTTTTGTCACGGGTATTATCAAGTCAGATGCCGCTTCAGGCATCACCACAAATATGGCTCCTCGAATTTACATGAGCCGACAGGCTATTGAGCAAACCGGCTTACTTGGACAGGGAAGCATTGCATGGCATTCTGTGATTTATCAGATTCCCAATCAATCCAGCAGTGACTTAGCCAAGCTCAGAGAAAAAGTTTTTGAGAAAATTACCAGTGCCGACTTAAAAGTTATGACTCATGAGAATGCCAGTGCTAACACCACTCTTTTGATTTCTCGCCTCAATGATTTTTTAGGTCTAACCTCTTTAGTGGGATTATTTTTAGCAGCTGTTGGCGCCACATTTTTATTTCGTTCTTACTTTCAAAGTAAGACCCGTCAAGTAGCCACACTGATGGCACTAGGAGCCTCTCGTACTAAGGCTTTCACATACTATTTAAATCAGTTAGCCATGCTTGGTCTAGCCAGTGCTCTATTAGCGAGTTTTCTAGCTAGCTTTTTTGTGCCCTTCTTCACTCGTATCACTCAAGACTTTTTACCTTTTGAAGTGAGTTACAGTTTGCAATGGCCCACTCTTTGGGTGGGACTTCTTTTGGGTTTGGTGGGCAGTGTTCTAATTGCGCTTCCCGTTTTGGTGGGGCTCAATAATATTCGACCGGCACAGTTGCTAACTGGGGACAGACAAGACATAAAGGGTTTTCAATTGTTGAGCTTGTTGGCAAGCCTGCCGGGATTGCTATTCTTCTGGGGTCTTACAATTTGGTTTTCACGTTCTTATTTTATAGGTTCTTTTTTTACTTTTGCTATCCTAGTATCAACTTTTATTTTATCTATTGTATCCCTTCTTTTGTTCCACAGTATGACTCGCTTTTTTAAGTCTCACAATCTTGCACTAAGATGGGCACTTCGAGATTTAAGTCGCAACCGCACTATGACAGTCGTGTGTTTTGTTTGCATTGGTCTGGGATCCTTGCTTTTAAATCTGATTCCTCAAGTGCAAGAGTCCCTTTCCACAGAATTGCAACAACCCGAGCGCTCGAAGGTTCCTAGCCTCTTTCTTTTTGATATCCAAGAAGACCAGGTCGACCGTCTTAAACAAATTGCTGTTGAGGAGAAGGCTCAGATCGATCAGCTTTCTCCCACAATTCAAGCTCGTCTTATGACTGTTAACGGAAAATCCTTTGATAAAGGAAAAGGTGAGTCCGCCCAATTTTCTCGCGAGCAAGAAAACGAGATGCGCTTTCGCAATCGTGGTTTCAACTTGTCTTATCGAGCTGAACTCAGTGATTCCGAAAGTCTTGTGGAGGGGCGAGAGTTCTCGGGACCCTATTCTGGAGAAGGTGTGGCTGAAATTTCTTTGGAAGCTCGTTTTGCAAAACGATTAGGTCTTGCAATTGGCGATACTCTTGTCTTTGACGTCGAAGGTGTCGAAATCTCGGGCCAGGTCGTAAACCTAAGAAGTGTGCGATGGGCTTCTTTTCAGCCCAACTTTTTTGTGCAATTTCAACCTGGTGTCTTAGACTTGGCACCAAAGACGTTCATTGCCACTCTTCCCCCCTTGAGTTTAGATAACAAACTAAGTTTGCAAGATAAGTTGGTTGAGGCCTTGCCCAACGTCTCGATGATCGATATTAGTCGAATCGTAGAACAGTTATCCAAAATCATAGAGCAAATGTCTTTAGCCTTAGTCTTGATGTCTGCGTTGTGTCTCTTCGCAGGTTTTATTGTGATCTTCACTATTGCCAATCACCAGGCCGATCAACGCAAATGGGATATTGGATTGTTGAAAGCAGTGGGCGCTTCCTTTCCTCAGATTCGCAATTCTTTAGTATGGCAGTACACACTGATTGGCTCCTTTGCCACATTTTGGGGAGGCTTATTAAGCCTGATCTTTAGTTATATTTTGTCTTATTATTTATTCGATGGTTTGTGGGCTTTTAATTGGAAAGTGCCATTGGCCTCTTTTGCGATAGGGACAGCGATAACTTATATTGTCAGTGAAGTGGCTACCCGTAGAGCCTTGAGCATGAAGGCAAAAGATTTGTTCTCGTCCTAAAACAAAAAAACCCCTGCTGGTAGCAAGGGTTTGTCAAATTAGCTAAATTTAAAATACAGGTTAGTTACCAGTGACTTTAACTTTTAGCGCGCAAGGACCTTTATTGCCCTCACCAACTTCGAATTCTACGTTATCGCCATCCTGAGGCTCGGCACCTTGTACTTCAGAGATGTGGAAGAAGATGTCTTTTCCGTCATCCTTAGTGATAAAACCAAAACCTTTAGTAGCATTGAAAAACTTTACTTTACCTGTATTCATTGTATTTATTCCTTTATAATAAAAAATTAATTAACCCGGGAATGTTCGAAATAGACAAAAAACTTATGACTGGTAGTCCTTCACTTTTTGTAGACTCTTACATCCACAGAGCTTCAATCTAGCTTTACCTAGGATAAATTGCAAGAAATGTGTCTCATTCTGACGAGAAAGTTGACTTGAACAGGGGTTGTTTCTTGATCTATCTCAACATAATTAGATACTTGGACGTTTTCAGTCCGGTCTTAAGACTTTTGCCTGTGACTCATAAAAAGTCCAAACTAGGCCAAAAACCACAGCTAAATTGTCACGAGAAGCGACCAGTGGACTCTCACGATTTTTTGCAAGATCCAGATTGCGCCATGACCCACTTGAGAAAATAAAGACATTATTCACAATGTTGTATCCAAATCCCATGGAAAGAGAGGACTCCACTAAGCCTGCTTGAGCGTGAAAGGGCGGTCGATCGGGGTTTACAAATACAGGGTCCACTTGATAAAAAAACTGGTTGTTTTCAGCACTACCAAACTCGAAATTTAATCCACTAAAGAATGTCAGATCTGTATCCTTAAATTTTCTCCAGTAATTTAGACCGGGTTGTAATGAAACCCCTCTTGCCCTTAGGTGAAGATCGGCATCGACAGAGAACATGGCACGAGTCGAAAAAGTGAGGTTCAATCGTTGGTGGCTTTCATTAGCGAGGAGCCGAAAAAGCAAGCGTGGCCCCAAGCCCACCAGGGAGTCCAGATCGGGCATACCAAAACGAGCTGGGTTGTTGCCAGAGCGCACAGGAAAATTAAATGAGAAGCTTAAACCCGTTTCATGATATTTGGAGGTCAGCAAGCGAGCTCGAGTTCCCTCGTCATCAGCTCGCAAATACTTTCCTCGATAGATATAATAAGGGAAAGGCACAAAACGAAACCGGTTGTTACTTGAGCCCGAGTAGTCGGGGACATTGAGCATGATAAACCCGGCCCCTAATTCGTACTGGGGTTGCTCTTCTTTAAGAAAGTTTTGACTGACTTGTGAGTACGCAGCCGGAGAACTCCATATCACCATAAAAGCTAGGAGCCATCTTGAATACCTTCTCTCAAAAGTTGTGTAACTAGTAATTGTTGATCTCAAATAGGATTCCACATTTTTCCTAAGCGAATAATTTTTTCGAGAAGTTGGTGATAGGTATAGCCTGCAACTTTAGCACTTTCCGCAAAATCGTCAAACTCAGAAATATCAGGATTCGGATTGGCCTCAAGCAAATAAGCTTTTCCCTCATTATTCACTCGGATGTCCATACGGGCATAACCGTTCAGCCCCAATCTCCTATAGGCTCTCTTGGCTAAGTTCTGTAAGGCTTGGACCTGATCCTTGGGCAGTTCAGCAGGTCCAGTACTGATCCCTTTGCGCTCGCGGTAATCGTAGTCAAATTTGGCTTTGGTCGAATAGAATTCTTTTTCTGGATGCTCCACGCCAGAAAATTTTAATTCCCAGACGGGCAAAGTTTCAAGGCGGTAATTGCCAAGGACGCCGACAAAATACTCTTTGCCCTCAATAAATTGTTCGGCAATAGCATCGGTTCGATATTTTTCGTGCACATAGTGAACTCGCTCTCTTAGTTTCTCAGAGGTGTGGACGACCGAGGCTTGAGTGATTCCAAGTGAAGCCTCCTCATTGAGACACTTCACGATTAAAGGAAAAATTTTGATGTTCTGTTTGCATCGAGGATTGTTGCGAGGAAACACTTGGAACTTTGGTGTGGGAATTTTATGGTAAGCTAGTATTTTTTTAGAAAGAGCCTTGTCGCGCCCAATAATTAAGCCTTTGGGATTTGAGCCCGTGTAGGGCACTCCAAGCAGTTCAAGATAACTGACCACATTCTGATCAAACAGGGCCTCGCCGCGAAACTCTTCTAACAAATTAAAGACGATTCCAGGCTTGAGTTCTGCGACTGCTTCGCGAATTTTTGCCAAGTTGTCGTAAACATCGACGACTACAACATCGTAACCTATTGCGCATAAAGCTTTTTTAACATCGTATTCTGTCGCCCACTGGATAGTGGCCCAGTCCACTTTAGACTCGTCCACATCATCGGGGGGAACTAAGTCAGGGTGAACAAGCAATAGGACTTTCACAGGTCACATCGCAATCTTGTGTTGGCCAGAGTTGATGTAGTTCAAAGTTTGAGCGGTTAACATGCCAACTAAATCTAAGCGTGTCTCTTTTTCTGAACGGGTGAGGTGCATTTTTCTTTCCTGACAACTTCGGATCACTTCTTGAAGCATCAAATCAATGGTGTACTTGTATTGCCCCGTCCATTTGGCGACCATGCCGACAATCAATTGTCGCTCTTGGCGTATAAAAGCCGCGGCTCTTTTTTTGTTGCGGTATTCAATATCTGATGAAAACAGGCGCACCAATAAGGGATCCAAGTAAAAGGGTTGATCGAGTCCAAGGTTGGCGCGCTTTTCCTCATAATAATCATTAAGAGTTTTGTTACTGCGATTGATTTGGCCTGGACGTGATTTTTTTTGCACTGGAGGTTTTTGTCCTGCAAGGCTTTTCATAATCTCGTCGACCATTTCAATTTTTTTTAGGGCGGGCCATTTGGCATAACGCTGTTTCCAGTTAGATTTGGGATTGAGCCAAACTGCAAAGGTTTCAGCCCAGTCCTCATCGGGGTGAGCTTGGGCGTACCATGAATTCAAATGGACCACATACTTTCTGGAGTAGGCTCGCGGCGAATAGGCCTCGGGGTAGGGAGTGGAGGACAAGCCAAAAAGATTTTGCCGCTTGCGGATTTTACGTAAGCGAAAGGCATTGTCTATGGCGTGACCCGCCTCGTGCCGAAGGAGTTTAATGCAGTCTCTTTCAAGATAACCTTCTACTTCGAGGACTATCTTCTTTTCGAGGCGAGCCAGGCGGTCATTGATGACATAAAAAGGCATGGCAATACCGGGAACACCATCCACAGAAAACCATTCTTCAGATATCCAAACGTGGGGACGAAAATTGAGATTTTTCTTTGCCAGTTCATGATAAAGGCGAGCCACATAGGGTTCAACCCGCGACCCTTCAAGGCTCAGCTCAAGGTCCGAAAATTTTAACTCTAACAATTTCTTATCGGGTAATTTTTCCCACCACAATTTTTTGGCCATGAAACATGCTAACCTCACAGGGTTGGCTTGTCATAATGGCCTGCATTGCTTTCAATGTCGACTAAGTGCGATCCTGAAAGTGCTTCATTATTTCGAGCACACAATCAATTGCTATGGTGATTTTTTTAATAAAAGATTGATTGTTGGGGATATGCCTAAAGTGAGAGTGCTGGCTCCAAATCTTGTAGAGCTCTTGATCGAGACGAGCGGCCTGATCAATCGACTCATTGCGTGTCGGATTTCCACCTTCAATCACTTCTCTATTGGCAACAGCTGCCGACTCAAAGAAAATAACAGCATCGTAGCGACTCAGCTCAGCCTCAAGGGAAGTGTTCATCTCTTTAAAAAAATTATCTGAGCCATCGGGCCAATAGACGGCACTATCTAAGGTGCCACGGTCACAAAGCAAAGTCCGGTTAGGGTAACGTAGAGACTGTACATCTTCCAGATTTTGTTGGATTGAATAAATGGTTTTCTGAGTGCTCTTGCGTGCGGCAGGGTCGTCATAACGTGGAAAGCCACCAGAAAAAATCATGGTCGCCGCTTCGGGCACCACAATCACCTTTTCTCCTAACTCTCGGCGCAAGAGGTCCGCAGCGGTGGTTTTTCCGGCTCCAGGGCCGCCAGTGAGTACAATACGATGGATAGGATTTCGTTGCTTTGACATTTCATAAGCTTAAAAACCTTTTGCGAGAAACACAAATTACAAACTATAGGGCTCTATTCTTTTCCCGTTCCGCAAAGAAAATAAGTTGCGATCTTATCCTGTAAAATCAGTTGCTTAGAGAAGGTTTCGGGGTGGCATTGTCGAGATCCTTTAAGCCCATTTCAGGGTGTACTAAAAGACGCTTTGACATAAAGCATAATACACCCTATATATCCACAAAACTTCCGCGAGACTTAAGTTCCTATTACCTAAATCTCTGAAGAAGATAGCCTCTTTTAGAGATAACAGGAGAATACGAATGACAAATTTCAAAGATTTGGGTCTACCCCTATTGCTTGAGCGGGCCCTCGAAGAAATCCAATATACAGAACCTACGGCGATCCAACAAAAAGCGATTCCCATTTTAATGAGTGGGAAGGATCTCATCGCCCAGGCCGAAACCGGCTCCGGAAAAACCGGTGCTTTTCTTATTCCAATTTTAGCTCATTTGCTAGAGAACCCAAAAAGCAACGCATTAATCTTATCGCCCACTCGCGAATTGGCTCAGCAAATTGGTCAGTTCGTAAGTAGCCTGACAAACTTTTTTAAACCTTTCCACAGTGTGAACTTGGTTGGTGGCGCCGATATCCGCAAGCAATTTAAAGCTTTGCAAAGGAAGCCGCGAATTATTGTTGCAACTCCAGGACGCTTGATCGATCACCTAAAGCGCAACACCGTTCAAATTCATAAGATTGAGCATTTGGTACTCGATGAAGGCGATCGCATGATCGACATGGGTTTTGCTCCCCAGCTGCAAGAAATTTTACGTCACCTTTCTCCGGAAAGACAAACCTGTTTTTTTACTGCCACATTAGACAAAAAAGTCACGGCCCTCTGCCAACAGTATTTGAATAAGCCTGAGCGTGTGATTATGGAAACAAACTCCAAACCCGTCGCGGCTATTCGTCAGTCTATTCGTCAAGTGACAGGCAAAGACAAAGACAGTGTGATCATCGACGAGATCAACGCTCGCAAAGGTTCTATGATTATCTTTTTGAAAACAAAAGATCGCACCGATCGTTTGAGCCAACATTTGCAAGATTACGGCTTAAAGGTGGATTTGATCCACGGTGGCCGCTCACAAGGACAACGCAATCGTGCGATTACATCTTTTAAACAAGGTAAGAGTCGAATTTTGTGTGCCACTGACGTGGCTGCACGCGGTCTTGATGTGCCCCATGTGGAGCACATCATTAACTTTGATCTTCCGATGATGGATGAGGATTATGTGCATCGCGTGGGCCGCACAGCTCGTAACGGTGCCGATGGTGAAGCGGTGAGCTTTGTTACTCCCCAAGAGCATCACCATTGGAATCGCTTGATTAAAAAGTTTGGAATTGATCAACCGATGCTTGAGACCAAGCGTGGATCTGGCGGCAGCGGTGCTGGCGGTGGGCGAGCCAGCGGCGGCAAAAGATTTTCCGGTGGCGGTGGGCGTTTTAAAAAGAAAAGTTCATTTTCTTCGGAGCGTGAAGGCGACCGCGAAGGTGGGGGGCGTTTTAAGAAGAAGAGCTCCTCTTCTGCGGACCATGATGGCGATCGCGAAGGTGCCAGACGCTTCAAAAAGAAAAGCTCGTCTTCTTTCACTCGTGATGATGAAGGTAGCGGACGTGGCGAAAAGAAAAGATCTTTTTTTAAAAAGGCGGGCAGTGGTCCCGGTGGTTACAAAGGCAAAAAGTCTTCAAGCCGTAGATCCGCTCCTCGCGTTTAAATCAAGAGGCTTAAGCTCTTCGTAGCTTATTTTGAGAATTCCTTCTCGTGACTTATCTTTGACACTTGGATTTGGCAATCTTCCCGGTTGAAAGGATAATTCATGATTAAATTTTCTTTTCCAACCTGCAAAAACAAGTGAGTTTCAATGGTTTGCCAGGAGTAGGACTCATCGTAAGTGACATGCTTGGATGCCATTGAAAAATAAATGTTTGAGACAGTCAGGTCGTTCAGTTGGGTCTCCCCCTTTTTTTGACAACGCCAATAACCATTCTGATTTTTACAATCACTTTTTAGAAATGGAATTCTATTCTGGGGACCCATCTTTTTAAGTATCTGTCCACGCTTTTCCAGGAGAGGTAAATCATTGGGCGTGATCACTCCAGAGTGGAGAGGAAGGTAACCCACCCCATTATGATGGTAAATAGTCAAATGATAGTGTTCCTGACCTTCTATGATTTGATAAGATGTGGTCGGTGGATTAGTCACACAACTCATGCGCACAGTTTCTTGGGCCCAAAGCAAAGAGCTAAAAAGCAGAATAAAAACAAAAGAAAAAGGGTGGAAAAAATTCATCTCAATAATTACATCGATGTTTTTGAAAAGAGTCAATAGCACAATGTCGGAGCCTGAGTCTTATTATCTATGTGAAATATCATTCAAGTAGCCAATCTGTGGAAAACTAATCTTGAGTAAGTGTGAAATCTTAGATAGTTGAGCTTTTATTTTCCAGTTTTTGCCAGAGCTGGTAGAGTTCTTCCACTTTTTTTTGTTTCTTTTCAAGATCGTTAAGGAGCTGAGATGTCTTGTTGTGGTCGCTAAAGTCGGTATTTTGTTCGACTAAACTCTGTGCTTTTTCTAACTCTTTTTCGGCTTGTGCAATATCATCTTCTATAGTTTCAAGGGCCTGCTTCTCTTTGTATGAGAGCTTTGCTTTTGCAGCAGATTTTTTCTCAACGCTCTTCTTTCCAGTTTCCGCTTGTGAATCAGTCGAGGGTTTCTTCGCATTTGGTTTAAGCCACTGATCAAGGGAGGCGTAGGTTTCCCAGCCACCATGACCATCTAGGCCTAAATACATTTTGCAGATGCTTCGTAAAAAATAACGATCATGGGAAACGAGAATAACAAGCCCGGGAAAGCTCTTGAGCCCCTCTTCTAAAATTTCAATGGTGTTGAGATCTAAATCGTTAGTGGGCTCATCCAGAACAAAAACGTCGGCGGGTTGAGCCAAGAGTTTTGCGATAAGAAGACGGGCTTTTTCGCCTCCCGAGAGTTTATGGATAGGCTGACCCATTTGATCTGCTGTGAAGAGAAAGCGTGAGGCATAGGAGAACACATGAACCGATTCTCCTCGGTAATGCAGATGGTCCGATCCGTCTCCTAAAAAAGACTGAGGTGTTTCTTCGGGGTCAAGGTCTTCTCTTTTCTGGTCAAAGTAAACCACCTTCAGATCATTGGCGATTTTCAGGGTTCCACGATAATTTTTGGCTTTCTCTGTTAGGACTCGAATCAAGCTTGTTTTGCCACTGGCATTAGACCCTAAAACTCCCAAAGCTTGTTTGGGGCCTAGTCGTAAAGTGAGGTCCTTGAGAATCACATTGTCGTCGTAAAAAATACTGAGATCTTCAATCTGATAAAACTGCTTTGATTTCTTTCCAGCATGATCCACGCTAATCTGCGCACTTTGATGCACGGATTGATTGCGCGACTTGAGTTCCGAGAGCTGGTCGATTAAGCCGTGGGCTTCTTTACTGCGGCTTGTACTCTTAGTTGTGCGGGCCTTAACACCAGCACGTAACCACTCTGTTTCACGACGAACTTTGTTGCTTAAAGAACTTTGTCTACTGAGTTCACCAGCCAAGTATTGTGCTTTTTTTTCTAAGAACTCTTCATATGTTCCTTTAAAAGCAAAAAAACCATTGGCATAGCCTGGGTTGATCTCCATGAATTCTTGGCATTGATTTTTTAAAAACTCGCGATCATGACTGATGACAATTAATGTCTTTCGATAGCCCCTTAAGACACCTTCGAGCCAAAGAATTCCTTCCCAATCCAAATGGTTAGTCGGTTCATCAAGGAGAAGGACATCACACTCTTTGGCAAGCGCAATTGCCAAACTCAATCTTTTTCGCCAACCACCAGAGAGGAGTCCGGCCTTTTGTTCAAAATCTTCAAAACCAGCTTGGCTCAAGTGAATGGCAGCTTGAACTTCAGCTTCGTGATTATCAAAACCTTGCTGGGATAAAACCTGGCAAGCTAAATCATAGATACTCTTTTCTAGGGGATAAATGTCATCTTGTGGAACGTAGGCAACGCGAAGGCCATTTTGGCTGGTGACTTCACCTCCATCTACGTCCTCTAAGCCGCACAGGATTTTGAGAAGTGTCGACTTCCCAGCTCCGTTGGGTCCGAGTAAAGCAAGCCTCTGCCCCTGCTGGATACCAAAGCTTAATTGGTGGAAAAGAACTTTTTGAGCAAAGCTTTTTTCAATTTGATGGACAGAAATTTGAGGGGTCATTCATTTTGTTCCCTTAAAGGATTAAGTGTTTAATTAGGATATAACCCAAACTCATGGTGAGTGCGACTGCAATTATATTGAGATACAGACCAGCCTTTAGCATCTGTTGTACACTGATAGTGTTCGTGCCAAAAACGACGGCATTGGGTGGTGTTGATATGGGCATGCAGAAAGCAAAACTAGCACAAATCGTGGCAGGGAGTGCGATGAGCACGGGATCAATCCCCTGGGCCTCGCCCAACTTCATGATCATGGGAAGAGCGACCACGCAAAAGGCCACATTGCTCATGATTTCTGTCATCAACAGAGCTAAGCTTGCAATCGCAAATATTAAAAAGTAGGGGGCAGAGAAATCAAGACCCGCGAAAAACTGAGTGGTTTCTTCGATCAAGCCAACTTTCTCTAGCGAGCCAGCTAAGGCCATGCCTCCTCCAAATAAGAGAACGATATCCCAGGGTAAAAGGGGAATGTCCTTTTTATCTAGAACGGGCTGCCAGCTATGAATGGAGTGGGGGATGAGAAAGAGCAGAACCCCTGCGAGTATGGCTATCGACGTATCGTTTAAAAAATCAAATTTCAATAAGTAGTTAATCAAGCCCTTGAAGATCCAAAGGGATGCAGCCAATGAAAAAACCAAAACTGTGATTTTTTGATCTCCGCGAAGTGGGCCCTGAACCTTAAGTTTTCTCTGAATAAAATCATGAAAAGAGGGTGGGACAGGCACTTCAAAGGGATAAAGTTTCCTTAGAATCCAAATCATGATGGCAAGCAGCAAAGTCGCCAGCGGAGTTGTCGCCACAAACCACATCCAAAAATCGATATTGCGGCCATAAAGGTCGGAGAGGTATCCCATAAACACAACATTTGGAGGAGTGCCAATAGGGGTCATGATGCCCCCAATGTTGGCGGCGTAGGCGATACTCAAAAATAGAACAACTTGCATGGCAGGTAGTGTCTTGAGACTCGTTTTCTCTAAATTGTCTCGCAAAAATTGTGTTACCGAAAGAGCAATGGGGACCATCATCACCGCAGTAGCCGTGTTCGAGATCCACATGCTCAGGCCAGCTGTCCCAATGACAAAACCTGTGATGATACCCTTGTCTGTTCGACCTGTGATCAGAAGAATGCCTAGGGCGATGCGTTCGTCTAGTTTCGTTTTTTCGAGGGCTCGAGCGATAACAAAGCCCCCTAAAAATAAAAAAATAACGGGGTTGGCGTAAGAGACGCTGACCTCGCTAATCGAGCTAACCTGGCTCATGGGCAGGTAAAAAAGGGGGATAAGGGCTGTGATACCTAAAGGTAAAACGTCAAAGACCCACCAACTGACCATCCATGCCCCCAAAAAAAGACATAGAATCATGGAGGAATCTCCAAGTTGAGAGGACAGGTTAAAAAGAAAGTTGAAAAGTATGGCCCAAAAGGGCCAGGCTGCAAAAATCAGCTTATTATTACTCAAGTAGGTGGGGTTCTTATTCAAACTATCCATAGGGTAAGATTATGCGTGCTCTCTGTGGCTTGTCATCTTGCAGAGTTTCTCCTCTCTGTTTTTAAGACAGTCTGACTAGCTTGTTGACAGGTAAGCTTTACAGTCTTGTGGGGCCTAATTTTTATGGTATAGATGGCTTTTAAAGTGAGGCGAAATTGTCACGATTTTTAATAATTTTTTTTATTCTGGCGTTTGTGGCGTCCCCCAGCTTTTCAGACGATATTGAAACTTATAATATCCTGCCAGTCCAACTCAATATCAGTTCTAAAAACTTTAAATACTTGTTTACAAATGGCATGAAGCTAAAAAGTGGTAGCAATGTTGGAAGTCCAATCTTCCGTTACGAGGAACCCTACCAGGCCTCGATGACTCGTTTGGATAAGGAGCGTTTTCATCTTGAATTTACAAAGCCATTCAAATTCTCTGTATACAATAGTTGGGATCAGCAATTTATGGCCGATCAGGCGGTTCGCTCAGTTACAATTATGACTCGCAAAGACCAACTCGATAAAGTTATGCAGCTCTATCGTGGCCGCTATTTCGTTATTGATGGTTCAACAAATGAGCAAATGCAAAAAATTGTAGATGAAGCTCAGGTCTATGGACCTGACCACTTGATTCGTGAATTTCACCTAGGGAGATTGGCGCCGCGGGTTCTTAAATTTGACAGCCTTGTTTTCTTTATCCAATTCGAGGCTCTGAGCAATCCGGATGAGATCGTAGTGGAAAGCTTTGGTATGCAAACTCTCGATTATTCAAACGTTAAATTCTTAGCTAATGAGGATGTCGAATACATTGAAGATGCTTCCATTAATGAAATACAAAGGTTTATCGGTGAAGATGAAGAGCCTCTGGTCGAAGCTTACTTAGCTGCAATTTTGAAAATGACTAAAAGAAAGAAAGAACTTATCGAGCGAGGTTGGTTAAAGGCAGTTCTCAATAATCAACCCACTATCCAGATCGGGCAAATACCAAAAGGTGCTGTGACTCAAGTGGAGAGTGCCAGCCAAGTGGAGAGTGTCAGCAACGTCATACTCTTTCCAAAAAAGTTAATTTGCCGACTACTGTTTAGACAATAAATTCACGTTTTAGGTTTGAATTCTAGCAGCAGCCAGGCTGATGGATTATCGCATATTTACGAACTGAAGAGGCACTTCAAAGTTAGAACTCTTAATGAGATCCATGCACTCTCTTAAGGAGTCTATACTTTTGGATGTGATGCGAACCTTATCGTCCTGGACGGCTGCTTGCACTTTAATTTTGGAATCTTTAACTATTTTAATTAATTTTTTAGCATGCTCTTTATCTAAGCCTTCGACAATATTGACCGGCTGACGCCACATATTGCCAGATGCCTTTTCAGCTTTCTCAAACTTAAGAACACGCATGTCGATACCGCGATGGTGCACTTTTCCTTGCAAAATATCCTTTATGGCATTCAATTTATAGTCGTCGTCGGCCATGATAGTAATGGCTTTGCGGTCCCATTGGATTTCACTTTTGCTACCTTTGAAATCAAAACGAGTTTGAATCTGCTTACGGGCCTGGTTAACAGCATTGTCTATTTCTTGAATGTCCACTTCGGACACAATATCAAAAGAAGCCATAGGGCAAATTTATCGACTTCTCTTGAGGTGTCAAGCTTCTACTGCGAAGAAGGCGTCCAGCTCAACGAGTACAAAATTTAAATTAGCGGCAAACGTAGGCGACTCCTCGAACAGAGGTCGCCATGGCGCCCGACTGTCCCAAATAAACATAATTGGCACCACGGTGGGCCGCTTCCTTTTTAAGATCTTCAAGAGCTTCTTCGAAACTTCCCTTAGCAGAGATCGAGCGTCCTTCTACGGGCCCCAGTTCTTCACAGTCTTTGTGTGCGGGCTTACGGCTGACGTCCACATTTTTAACATCGGGGATGACGGGAGGAGTATGGGAGCAAGCTCCTATTAGGAATAATCCAATTACAGTTGAAAAGATTTTTTTTGTCATATTCACCTCAATCAATTAAGTCATGGTCTAACGAAGCAGTCAACCCGCAGACCACTGGGTGGGGCAAATGCTCAGGTTGTTTGGGGCTTAAAAATACTGTTCTATGTGTGTCTTTTCAGCTATCTTAAGGTTTTAGCCCCTGATAAGAGAGTTCATGAATAAAAAGACATTAGAAGTCATAGGTTGGCGTGAATGGCTGACCCTGCCGGATCTTAAAATAGACAAAATTAAAGCCAAGGTAGATACCGGGGCTCGTTCGGCCAGTCTTCATGCCTTTGATCTCGAGTTCTATCGCAAGGCCGGGCATGAATATATTCGTTTTAAAGTGCATCCAGAACAAAGAAATTCTAAGAAGACCCAAGATTGCAAAGCCAAGATCCTTGATTACCGTCGTGTGAAAAGCTCCAATGGTCGCAGTGAGCGCCGCCCCGTGATTTTAACTCAAGTATGCCTTTTCGGCCAAGTTTGGCCCATTGAGGTGACCCTTTCTAATCGCGATGAGATGGGCTTCCGTATGCTATTAGGTAGGGAGTGTATCAAAAAAAGGTTTTTGGTGGACGTATCCCGGTCTTACTGTGCTACAAAACCTGAGAAGAAATAAAGTGAGGCCCCATGAAGCTAGCCATCTTATCCAAAGAACCAAATAATTATAGCACTCGCCGACTTGTTCAGGCTTGTAAAGAACGGGGCCACCAGGCGCGTGTGATGAACACCTTAAATTTTGCCATAGAGCTCGAAGAGGCCGAGCCCGATCTTTACTATCGACAAAAACCGATGAAACCTGTGGATGCAGTTTTACCCCGGATTGGTGCTTCATTGACTTATTTTGGAACAGCAGTCGTTCGTCAGTTTCAACAAATGAATGTTTTTAGTGCGAACTCTGCCGATGGCATTTTAAATTCAAGAGATAAACTGCGCAGTTTGCAAATTCTAAGCCGTCACAAAATTGGGATTCCTCCTACAGTTTTTGTTAAGGACAAAAAGGATATTCTTCCTGCTATTGAAAGAGTTGGTGGGGCTCCAGTTGTAATTAAACTTCTTGAGGGCACTCAAGGTTTAGGTGTGTTGCTGGCGGATTCCGTTTCTATGGCTTCTTCAATTGTCGAGTTTCTACAAAGTCAAAAGCAAAATGTTTTGATTCAAAAGTTTGTTTCCGAAAGTCGCGGCAAAGACGTGCGCGCCATTGTGGTTGGTGATCAGGTGGTTGCGGCAATGAGACGAGTGGCCCAAGGCCAAGAGTTTCGCAGTAATGTCCACAGAGGTGCGCTCACTGAAAATGTAGAATTGAGTGATGAGTATAAAGAGGTGGCCATCCGTGCTTGCAAGCTTATGGGTCTTGGCATTGCTGGAGTTGATATTTTAGAGAGTTCAACCGGACCCCAAATAATGGAAGTGAACTCTTCTCCAGGTCTACAGGGTATAGAGAGTTGCACTGGTTTGGATGTTGCCGGAAGTATGATTGATTATATAGCGGCTCGAGTTGATTTTCCAGAGATCGATATTCGCGAACGTTTGACGATTAGTAAAGGCTATGGTGTGACCGAACTTTATATACCAGCCGGCTCGGGTTACGTTGGCAAGACCATATATGATTCTGGCTTGAGAGAAAAAGACATCAACGTCCTCACTTTACATCGTTCTGGTCGTGTGATTTCGAATCCTAAATCAGATCGTCTGATTGAAGCCTCGGACCGTTTACTCTGTTTTGGTCGTTTAGAAACTATGAGAGAGTTGATCCCTGAAAAAACAAGAAGGCGGCGCCGTCCCAAGACGAAGAAGTTGAGTGCAGCATCCTTGACTGCCAGTCAGCCTCTTTAACATGATAGGGATCTATGGCAACTAAGAATAAGCGCACTAAGAGGGTTTTAAAAATTGGAAACGAAACAATTTTGCCTGGCGAGAGAAAAAAAGTCTTTCTAGAAGTCGCCTCTCTCTTTGACTACACTCAACTTAATGTCCCCATTGAAGTCATTAGGGGGGTGGAAGAAGGACCCCGATTGTTTATTTCTGCAGCTATTCACGGAGATGAAATCAATGGTGTCGAGATTATAAAAAGACTTTTGCAAAGACCTATTTTAAATCGGTTACAGGGGACATTGATCACCATACCAGTGGTAAATGTCTTTGGCTTTAATAATAAATCTAGGTATTTACCTGATCGTCGTGACCTCAATCGTTGTTTTCCAGGCAGCAAAAACGGCTCTCTCGGATCGCGGCTTGCCTCTATTTTTATGAAAGAAATTGTCGGCAAATGCACGCATGGCATCGACTTGCACACAGGTGCAATGAACCGAAGTAACTTGCCACAGATCCGTGCTTACTTAGATGACACTAAAACCCGTGACTTAGCCCATGGCTTTGGAGTCCCTGTAACACTTCATTCAAAATTGCGCGATGGCTCACTTCGTGAAGCAGCGAGAAACAAAGGTGTCACCACCCTGCTTTATGAGGGTGGTGAAGCTTTACGTTTTGATGAAGACGTTATCAAGATCGGCTTACGCGGCTGTATCAATGTGATGAGAAAAATTGGAATGTTGCCGGCGTTGAAATCAAACACGAGTCGTGGTTTTCGCAAAATATTTGAAGCTCGCGACAGTTATTGGGTGCGAGCCGATCACAGTGGCTCTTTTCGCATTTTTAAGAAACTTGGTGATCATGTTCAAGATGGTGAGACCTTAGCGGTCATATCAGATACTTTTGGTAGCGAACCCTATGAAATCAAAGCAGACCTTGGTGGCATCATAATTGGTCTAAGTACGATTCCTTTGGTCAACCGTGGAGATGCTATGGTTCATATTGCCACTTTTAACGATCCTAAAAAAGTCAGGGAAGCCCTAGATCTTTTCCACGGCTTCTGATCAAAAAGCTCCTTGCCAGCCTGGGCCTAAGTAGGGTGACTTTCGCCCAGATCTCTTCTCAGCATAAGTTGTGAAGTGCTCAAATTTCCACATCAATTCATTAGATTTTAGTTAAGACTGTCCTTCAAATCGACGATAAGTCATAAGGTTCAATAACTGGGTCGACGCAACAAAACCCTTAGTATATAGAAAGTGAAGATGTTTAATCTCCTGATCTGCCGCTATTTCACCAACCCATTCTACGTTTTATGCGTTGTCTTGATGGTGGTTTTCGGAAGTTATGTCTTTGTTGAAAAAGCCCAATTAAAACCACAGATTGCTTCTGATTTTTTCTTTTCAAAGACCAGTCAAATTTATTTAAACAATGCCCGTATTGATAAAAAGTTTATTGTAGCCAACTCACTTATTGTGAGTGTGCCAGGACAAAACATCAAAGATAAAAACTATCTTAAGTTTATAGATAATCTATCTGGTGAATTAAAAAAGATAAAAGGTGTGACCTCTGTCCAAAGCTTAACCAGGGGGCCTTCTAATCCCGATATCGGCATTCAAAACCCTTTATGGTCTCGCTTGTTGGATACAAGGAGTGGCAATAGCTCTTCCATTATTTGTTTTATCGACGAAAAAAGTGTGAAAAATATTGTTTTACAAATGGAGTCTTTGCAAAAGCGACTCTCAACACCCGCTTATCCGATCCATATATCGGGTGTGCCATTTATAATCGAAAAGATGCGAGTCATGCTTGAAAAGGATATGAAAACCTTTTTAGCAGGGGCCGTTGCCGTCAGTTCAGTAGTGTTGCTTCTGATCTTCTGGTCTCTGTTTGTGACGGTAGGCTGTGCCTTATCGGCTTTATTTGCAGCCTCTATGACGTTGCTTTTGCAACAGTACATGGGTGTTTCGGTCGGGGTGCTGACAGCTAATTTGGGTGCGATTGTTTATGTTCTGACAACCTCTCATATTATCTTTTTAACATCTAATTGGCGCAATGACTTAAATAGAAATAAAAATCGTCGAATAGCTTCCACAGTAACGACCACCTTCCCGGCGTCATTTTGGGCGATGTTAACAACTTTTTTTGGTTTTCTAAGTCTTGTTTTCGTCGAGGCCGAGCCGCTGCGACAACTTGGACTGGGTGGAACGGTGGGTACAATTTTAGCCTTTTTGTCGGCATATATCTTGTTCCCCATTTTCCTAAGATTTTCTAAGTTTAACATTGATCCCATCGAGAAAAAGAAAAATTCATTTCTTCCCCTGCCCTTATGGTTGGGAATGCCCTTGGCAATTATAATAGTTGGCGTTTCTGGTTACTTCGGCTTTAAAGAGTATAAAAATATCAACACTGACCCCTCCTTGCTTTCCTATTTTAAAAAAGACACAAACCTCTACAGGGGCTTGCAGCATGTCGATCGTCAAGGCGGCAGCAACCCTTTAAATTTTGTGATTAGTTCTAAAAAGCATAAGAAGCTCTCAAACAAAGAAAGCTTTGAAGCCTTAAAATCTCTACAGAGAGATCTTGAAAACCATCCTGCGGTTGGTTCAGTATTATCTTTGGCTGTTTTGATGGAAGAAACACAAAAGCACTGGCTGGCTCGCTGGTTGCCTTGGGGCAGCGTCCTCAATATTCTCTCTAAAAAGCAGTACGATGAAGTCGCTCGAGGTTTTATTACCAAAGACTTTAATCAGGCTCTTTTTATTATTCGAATGAAAGAAAGTATCGGTATACAAGATCGGAGCCGTGTGATTCGTCAGTTGATGGTAAAGCCAGGGCAACACAATTTTCGTCTCGATATTGTGGGTGGAACCTACTATCTGCAAAGTGAGCTCTCTAAAAAAGTAGAAAGCAGTATGAAGACTGGTGTGGGGTACTTACTTGTTCTATTTTGTGCCATTATTTTACTAGTTTCTTTCTCTGTCTTCAGCACACTTTTTGCGAGTCTTTCTATCCTGTCCTTAGTTGCTGCCATGGTTGCTGTTATTGGACATTATCGTATCCCATTTGATATAATTTCGTCGCCAGCTATTAATATTTGCTTAGGAATTGCTGTCGATGGAATGATCCATTTAATTATGGATGTTAAGAGGCAGTCGGGTGGACGTTTTCGTCGTATCAGTCAATCAGCCTGGAGATTGGCTTTAGCCAGACAAGCATGGCCCACATTTATTTCTGCTTTAGCGGTGGCTTGTGGATTCAGTGTTTTCGCGATATCTGAGTTTCCGCCCAGCCAGCGCTTTGGTTTAGAGATTGTTTTTGGATCTTTAGTGGCCATGGTTTTAACATTACTAGTGTTACCTCAAGTCAGTTTTCTCTTGGCGAGAAAAGAAAAACCTTCGCCCTACGAACTCATGCCCATGCCCGAACTCAAAACTGTCAAGCCCTTTAACCTAGAGGTCAAAAGGTAGAGTGGTATTGTATTTTTTTTAAAGATTTAAACTAATAAAATTCTTTTGAGTTCATTTCTTTGACCACAAGGGCGAATAACAAATTATTGCTACAATTATTAGCTCTTTCCAGTTGGTTGTGGTATCCACAGTCTATGGAAAAACAAAATTCACATTCGATTTTTATGGGTTACTTGATGTGGCTGTTTGGCTTTATGGGCGCTCACCGATTTTATTACGGCCGCCCGATCTCTGGGTGCATTTGGTTTTTTACCTTGGGTCTCTTGTTTGTAGGCTGGATTGTAGACTTGTTTTTGATTCCCTCTATGGACCGACAAGCGGATATCAAATATGGAGTTGAAAATGGTGCCATCAACTATAATCTCTGTTGGATTTTTTTGGTCTTTTTGGGGCTATTTGGAATTCACCGCTTTTATATGGGCAAAATTTTCACTGGGCTGCTTTGGCTTTTTACCGGAGGATTTTTTCTCATCGGTTACTTATACGACTTGTTAACTCTGAATGATCAAATTCTTATAGTAAATAAGTCCCAATCTCGTACTTAACTTCTAAGTTCCGCAAAAAGTCTGTTGAACCACTTCTTCTGGACGGGGCAGACGATGATATTCTTTAAACTCTGGATTGTAGACGTAGGGTTGCGCCAGAGCTTTTATAAGTTTGTTTGTGAGATCTAAATTTTGGCTTTCTGGAGCATCTTTGAGAGCCTTTTCAACTTGATGATTTCTTGGAATCACATAGGGATTATTAAGCCGCATCAACTCTCGTCTTTGCTTTGGTTCTGTAGACTCAAGTTTTTGTCTTTGCTGCCAGCTATTCAGCCATACACGAACGTCTTCTTTGTCAAAAAAGTCTTGATTGCGATTCTTCTCTTCGCCGAGTGACCAAAAGCTATTGGTGTAGTCTTGATTGTACTTTTGCAAGAGTTTTAGCCAGTCACCGATAAGGTTTTCGTCTTCCTTTAAAGACTCCCGCAGACCAAGTTTAGCGCGAAAGCCTATCATCCATTGCTGACGCAATTGTTCGGGGAAAGTTTCTAAAATTTCAGTGGCTTTTTTTATGGCCTTGTCTTGGTCTGAATCTAATAAAGGCAGAAGAGTTTCGGCAAATCGAGTGAGGTTCCAGTGGGCGATAGTTCCTTGATTGCTGTATGCGTAGCGACCTTGGTGGTCAATGGAACTAAAGACCTTCTGAGGGTCATAGTTATCTATAAAGGCGCAAGGCCCATAGTCTATGGTTTCTCCGCAAATCGACATATTATCTGTGTTCATAACTCCGTGGATAAAACCCAAAAGTAACCATTTACTAATTAATAAAGCTTGCCGCTCTTGAACCCGTTGTAGAAACAAGAGGTAGTTGGGTTGATCCTGAACTGTTTCTGGATAGTGGCGTTTCATTGTATAAAGAGCGAAAGTCTCCAGTGCAGATATATCCTGCAAAGTGGCTGCGTACTGAAATGTGCCCACTCGAATATGGCTTTGGGCCACGCGAGTTAGGATAGCTCCTTGTAAGACCTCTTCACGGTAAACAGGTTCTCCTGTTGTCACAACAGCTAAACTTCGCGTGGTTGGAACACCGAGTGCGTGCATGGCCTCACTCATTATATACTCTCTTAACATGGGTCCTAGGCCAGCGCGTCCGTCCCCGCGACGAGAATAGGGAGTGGGGCCCGAGCCTTTTAACTGAACATCAAAGCGTTGCTTGTTAGGTGTTACGTGCTCGCCGAGTAGGTGAGCTCTGCCGTCACCCAAAACGGCAAAATGACCGAATTGATGACCGCAATAGGCTTGTGCCAGTGGTTGAGTGCCGGGTGTGGTGGAGTTTCCGCAAAGAATTTCCAAAGCTAACTCAGAGCTTAGGGCATCTAGATTAAGGCCCAATTCTGAGGCCAAATGGGAATTGAGAAGAACCAACTTGGGATTTGAAACAGGAGTGGGGTTGACTTGGCTAAAGAAAATTTGGGGAAGTTGAGTATAAGTCGTGTCAAAATTAAAAATCATACAGCCTCAATGGATTTGAGTGAATACAGGTCTTTATCTAGATTCTTATCTGGGCATGGTCAAGAACCGATCATGTGCAGGATTGTATCTGTTAAAAAGTTCGATTATCATTGTTTGGCGAGGTTCTTATGAAAACAAAGATATTAGTGATGTGTTCCCTTTTGAGTGTTCTAGCATGCTCTCCATCAAACAAATCAAAGACAGCAAATAAAATAACTTATAAAAGTTCAATTCCTTACGTTTTTGATGACCAACTTGACAAAGAAGTGGCGGCCTTAGTCAATGGATCTCCTGTCAGTTGGGAGCAGTTGTCTAGCCAAGATCCAGCTCTCAAAGAGTTGCAGAAAAGACACAGTCAAAACTTAATTGATTACTCTAAACAGTGGGCCCTTGAGAAGGAAAATCTAGAAAGTGGCTCTAAGCTTGATGTGTTTACATTCTCATCTGAAGATGAATCTGTTGATGCACCTCCCGCAGAATCTTCTAAAGATGAAAATATAGTCGTAAAAAATTACGAGGACTCAAAAATTGTTGCTCAAATAGGAAAGCATAAATTGCTCTGGGATGATTTTTTAGGAGCTAATACAAAATTTTATCAAACCTATAGCTCTTTATTTGATCAAAGGATGCATAGACTCAATGGTATTGTTGTGCGACGCTTCTTGCTCGATTGGTCGAAAAAAGAAGGTTCTAGTATGGAAGCTTATATTACTAAATATATTTTGAAGGAACCCATTCGCTCTACCAAAGAAGACGCCCTTGCCTTTGCTGCTCAAAAAAATATTTCAGAGTCCGACATCGATGAAGAGATGATTGAGAAGCTTATTGAAATCGTCAACCAAAACCGACGAGAGAAAGCCATTGAAGATTTTGTCGCCGCCAAAATCATGAAAGACCCAATTCAAATTAGCTTTCGAAATCGGGTACAAAAGGTGATTTTGCCTCAGTTAACAGAAAGTTCAATTACCTGGGGGGACAAAACAAAAAACACGATCACCTTCGTTGGAGATTGGAGTTGTGAAAGTTGTCTGGCTCCCATTAAGGCTTTTTTAAGTGCTAAGGATAAGTGGGCCAGTAGTTTGGGAGGCTCTCTGATCTTTGCTTTTCCAGAGAGTGATAGGGAGGCCCGTATGGCTGCTGAAGCCGTTTTTTGTGCACAGTCTCAAGGTGATGAGCAGGCTTGGGATTTTTTAAAGGCTGCGACTCAAAGTTCTGATCAAGATTTAGAACAGAAGATAAATCAAGCTGCTAAAGAAGCTACTTTGGATTATCAGAAGTTCCGCGATTGTTTTTTAAATAGAGATCATCAGCAAAAAGTAAGTGATCATCTTAGCTATGCAAGTCGTGTGGGCTTAATCCGCACTCCGTTTTTGATAGTGGGTGATGAGCTTGTTAGCGCTCCACAAGATGTTGAGCAGATGCACCTTGCTTTAAAGGCCAGGGGTATTTCTGTAGGCTCTTCATTTTTTTCAAAAATTTTAGGTTGGTTTGGGCTGAACTAAGCCCTTTTCGCAAACATAATTTATAAATTAAAACCTGAAAAGTCTCAAAAAATTACCAAAGTGACTACTTTTGAGATTTTATTTTTCTAGTTTTTTGTCTAGAACGTCTAAAATCCCGACACCACTTTATTGAGCTCCTGTGCCGTGAAACCTTCTAATTTACTGGATATTTATAAATTCCATATAAATGTGTACAAAAGTTTAGTCATTTTATTGGCAGGATTGAAGTTCGGAAAGATTGAATAAAAGTAATGTCTTATCCATAAGTTAGCTAAAATAAAAGGTAAGTTAACTATTTGGGAGAACGTTTGGTTCGTCAGCTTTTGTGCAATCATTTGTGGGTTCGAATGGTAATATTCTTACCGTTCCTCATCTCTTGCGTTGCAAGTGTGAATGAGCCTTTATCTAGCACAGGCCCCGTGCTTATTTTTTCCAGCAGCTCAAGCCCGGATGACATTATTCAGCAAATTGATTTTGGTGCAACCGCGATCACCCCTGGGCGCTCTATTCAAGACGTTTATTTGATTAACGTAAGTGATCAAGATCAAACGGGACTATCCTCAAAAATCTCCGAGGCGGAGTTTATATTTGAAGGTGGTGTTTTTCCTGGAACAGGAGGGGATTGCTTAGATGAAATTTTAGTAGGGCAAAGTTGTCGCCTGGTTCTAAGATTTAGTCCCACATTACGTACAGCTTATTCTGGAGACTTGGAGTTGTCTTTTGGTTCAGAGGAGATGATCCAATTGCCTTTACGAGGGCGCGGTACAGATCCAGCTTTGATTTCTATCAGTGAAGCCGACCCTTTTGACTTTGGCTTGCAGCCTTTAAATTCTAGCGGTGAAAAAGTTTTTACGCTCACTAACATCCCAACAGGCGCGTTAGCTAAAGATTTAGCTGAAGTTGGCTTGAGTCTCCCTTTTGAGATGAAGGGTGGGCAATTCCCTGGTGTTGGTGGAAACTGTCAACCTGCTCTTAATCCCGGTGACTCTTGTAGTATTGTTGTGACGTTTACACCTACCAATGTTGGAATTCAATTTGATCAATTGAGGATACAATACGATAACGGTATTGGAATACAGACTGAACAAAGACTGATTCAGGGTGAGGGAGTTATTCCGGCCCAACTTGAAATTGCAAATGCCCCCTTATATGATTTTGGCTCACTCATTATCTCTCAGACTGCAACTCATGTTTTTACAGTCACAAATACAGGTGGTCTAACTGCAACATTCATGACGGGTACAGGTCTGGCTCTACCCTTTGCCTTCACTGGGAGCTCGTATCCAGGTGTTGGAGGAGATTGTGGAACTAGCTTAGCGCCAGGATTCAGTTGTAATGTTGAAGTTATATTTACCCCAATAAATCCAGGCTCGTTTGTTTCAACACTGTCGATCCCTTATAACAATGGAGCAATTCTTGTAACGGCTACTAGGGACATGCAAGGACAAGCTCTTGCACCTGCTGATCTTAATATTAGTGAAAATCCACTTTTTGATTTTGGTGTAACTGCTTTAGGAAGTACGCGCTCACATGTTTTTCAGGTGAGTAATGATGGCGGAAGTATTGCCACACTGATCACAGATTTAGGAAGCCTTACGAGCCCTATGAGGTATTTAGGTGGATTTTATCCTGGAGTCGGTGGTGATTGTAACGTCTCATTGAATGCCGGTCAGACTTGTACACTGATTGTTGAGTTTGCACCAACTCTGGCGGGTATTTACTCGGCAGCGATAGATTTATCTTACAATAATGGTTTGGGTGTTCAAAGTGAGCAACGTAATATACAAGGAACCGGAGCAATTCCAGCAAACCTTAGCATTACTGAATCTGACCCTTATAACTTTGGAACTACACCAATTGGTGGATCACTTGTTCATATATTTAATATAGCAAACAGCGGTGGTTTTACAGCATC
This sequence comes from Bdellovibrionales bacterium, assembly GCA_041739665.1. Lineage (GTDB taxonomy): Bacteria > Bdellovibrionota > Bdellovibrionia > Bdellovibrionales > JAGQZY01 > JAGQZY01. The sequence continues at coordinate 1,234 of JBGSNK010000057.1, read as the reverse complement.
AGCTATTAATGAAATTGGTCTCTCAGCACCATTTGGTTTTACTGGTGGAGCCTTCCCAGGTGTGAACGGAACCTGTGGTGTGAACCTGACGGCTGCGTCAAATTGTGATATCGAAATTATTTTTACTCCGGCATCAACTGGCTTGCTTACAGATACCATTCAGCTCAGTTATTTTGATGGTGCTAACACTCAAATTCTTAATCGGGATGTTGAGGGTTCCGGCGTGGCCCCAGCACTTCTCTCAATTAGTGATGCACCAATATATGATTACGGCTCTCCAGTTATTGGAACAAGTGCGAGTCACACCTTCACCATCACTAACACAGGTGGTTTTACTGCGACCGCGATAGCCGGTGGGGGTTTGTTACCTCCATATAGTTTTGCCGGTGGTAGTTTCCCCGGTATCGGTGGAACCTGTCCAACAACTTTATCAGCTGGTTTCACGTGTACTGTCGTGGTGACTTACACTCCCGCAGCTGTTGGTGTTGATACAGATACACTCGAGTTAGATTATTTCGATGGTTTGAGTACGCAAACAGCATTGCGCGATATCACTGGAACTGGGGTTGTCCCTGCTGTTCTGACAATCACGGAATCTCCACTTTATGACTTCGGTACGATTGCTATCAATTCAAACACAAGTCATATTTTTACTCTTGATAATATAGGCGGAGCCGTTGCGACAGCCTTATCTGAAATTGGCTTAGCTGCTCCTTTTCAATTTGTTGGGGGTGCTTACCCAGGAACCGGTGGAACATGTGGAGCCACTTTGGCAAATGGCTCTCAGTGTGATCTTGTTATTTCATTTAATCCGACAGTTTTAGGTCTTTATAGCGACCAGATTCAAATTGATTATTTTGATGGGTCCGTAATTCAACAAATACAGCGAAACATTACTGGCGTTGGAGCTCCTCCGGCGATTCTGAATGTCAATTTAGGGCCGACTTTTGATTACGGTCAGAGAGCCATTAACTCTCAAACTAACCAAATTTTTACAGTCACAAATACAGGTGGTGTCAGTGCATTAAGCATGAATGGCCTTGGAATTATACCTCCTTTTGATTTTGAAGGTGGAAGCTATCCAGGTCTTACTGGTAATTGTGGAGCGACTTTGGCGCCTACAGCTTCTTGTCAGGTCAATGTCACATTCTCACCAATAGCTTTAGGCATAGTAAGTGATACGGTTCTCATAGATTACTTTGATGGTGTCGCGACTCAACAAGCTGACCGTGAT
>JBGSNK010000083.1:0-58731 GCA_041739665.1 Bdellovibrionales bacterium | reverse complement strand
CTTCGGAGAGAAAAAGAATCAAACCGCCTATCGGGCTAAAGATAGAAAGTAACATTAGGCTTCAACCTCAGATAGGAACTCTTGCACCAAGGGAACTTTACTTTTGAGCAAATCTTGCGGGCTACCTTGAGTGAGCAAGCGTCCACTATCGAGAATTAAAATATGATTCGCTACCTTGAGTGCGCTGTTCATATCGTGGCTGACAACAACTGATGTCGTGCCCAAGCTTTTTGATAATGATAAAATCAGATGATTAATTTGGCTGGTTGAAATCGGATCTAAGCCAGTTGTCGGCTCATCAAACAAAAGAATCTTGGGGCGAAGTGCTATGGTGCGCGCAAGACTCACTCTTTTTTTCATTCCATAAGAAAGAGAGTGAGAGGGTTTAGTCTCAATATCCCTCAGGCCAACTAAGGCCAAACTTTCTTTCACTCGTTTCGCAATTTCTTGTTCACTCCACTGAAAGTGTCGACGCAAACCATAGGCCACATTTTCAAAGACATCGAGGTCATCAAAAAGGGCTGGCTGTTGAAAAACCATCCCACATATTTTCCTAACCTGAGAAAGTTCACTCTCGTTCATTTTGTGAACAGGAAATTGGTTGACAAATATTTCTCCAGAATCAGGACTCAACAAACCCACAATATTCTTGAGAAGAACAGACTTTCCTGTTCCAGAAAGGCCAAGAACAAAAACAATTTGTCCCTCGCCGATGGTCAACGTCAGACCATTGAGAATGGTTCGCTTGCCAAAGGATTTACGCAAATCTCGAAATTCAATCATAGCACCTCAAGAGGCCCGTTGAGCTCACCCTTGATAAATTGCTGAACCTTGGGGTGGACAAATGCGCGCGTTTGTTGAGCATCACCCGTTTCAATAAATTCCCCGTGGAAACACACCTGAATCCGACCCGCCAATTGGTAGGCTCGCATCATATCGTGGGTGACGGTGACAATTGTTCCTGAGGACTTCTCTTTGAGACTTAAAATCAACTGGATAATCTTGCGACTGGTTATGGGATCAAGTCCAGCTGTAGGGTCATCGTAAAAAACAACTCGAGGCTGCAGAATAAGGGCTCTTGCGATTCCCAAACGCTTTTGCATTCCTCCGCTGAGTTCGCTGGGAAATAGTGACAACACATGATCCAATCCCACTGCCTTTAACAAGTCTTGGATCTCTCTATTCCTTTGTTCTCGGCCCTTCTTTGGGTGGACTTCAGACAATGTGAAATCCATATTTTCATAAACAGTCATGGAGTCAAAAAGGGCATTTTGCTGGAAGAGAAAGCCCATCTCTTCTCGCATTTGGGCCCATTCCATTTTGCTAAGCGTTGAAAGGGGGGCACCTCTATATAAAATATCCCCCTGATCGGGGCTCACCAGGCCAGTCATTAGCTTCATAAGCTGGCTCTTGCCACTACCAGATGGCCCCACTAAGACAAGGGACTCCCCCTCGAAAAGGCGAAGATTAAAGTTTTGAAAAACCAACTGATCGACAAATCTCAGCGAGATATTTGAGAGCTCAATCAAAGGTGTCGAGTGCTGATTCATGTCCCCCGTCCTCATTGTTCAATTATAGACAGATCCCGAACGATAACGCACCTCGAACTTATGTGGTCTTGCGCCGTAAGACGGCAAAAGAAAACAACAATCTTGGTCAGATTTTGATGGGACAGGTTTACTCTTGGCATGGGAGGGTATAAGAAGAGAGAACATAAAAAAGCACATCATTTTAGGGCCAGAGGGTTGTTGTCGCCATTGGCTTGGCTTCGCAGGAGGAAACATAATGAGTCATAAAAGAAAGAAAATAACGGTTGTAGGTGCTGGCTTTGTTGGCTCAACCTGCGCCCATTGGGCCGCCGCTAAAGAATTGGGCGATGTTGTTTTAATCGATATCAATGAAGGTTCAGCTCAAGGTAAAGCTTTGGATCTTTTCGAGGCCTCCCCGGTTGAAGGTTTTGATGCGATGGTTACAGGAAGCTCAGATTATAAGGACGCAGCCGACTCCGATATTGTCATTATTACCGCAGGTCTTCCTCGCAAACCCGGAATGAGTCGAGATGATTTGCTCGCCACAAACGCCAAAATAATGAAGACTGTCTGCGAAGGAATTAAGCAGTACGCGCCCAACTCTACTGTGATCGTGGTCAGCAACCCCCTCGACGCTATGGCTATGGTCGCCAAAGACACCCTCGGCTTTCCGCGCGAACGCATTATCGGTATGGCCGGAATTCTAGATGGGGCCCGTTTTCGCTCGTTTATTGCCGAGGCCACAGGGGTGAGTGTTAAAGATATTCACGGCTTTGTTTTAGGTGGTCACGGCGACACGATGGTTCCCATGCCTCGCCATTGCTCGGTCGGTGGTGTGCCTTTGGTAGAAATGCTTCCCCAAGATAAAATCGACGCTATTGTGGATCGTACCCGCAAAGGAGGTGCTGAAATTGTCGGCCTTCTAAAAACCGGCTCGGCCTACTATGCCCCCTCTGCTAGTGCTGTTGAAATGGCCGAGGCCATACTCAAAGACCAAAACCGCATTTTACCATGTGCCGCCTTCCTTGATGGCGAATATGGAATCAAAGGAATGTTTATTGGTGTCCTTTGCCAACTCGGTAAAAACGGTCTGGAAAAAGTTATTGAAGTCCAATTGAACGATGAAGAAAAAGCCGGTCTCGATAACTCTCGTCAACATGTTGAAGAATTGCTCTCAGCTCTTGCTAAGTTAGACTACTAAGGAAGTGATATGAATATTCATGAATACCAAGCAAAGGAAATTTTTAGAAAATATGGTCTACCTGTTTTAAAAGGCCAGGTTGTGAGCAATGGCGATGACGCTCAAAAAGCGGCCAAAGCCCTGGGTGGAGATTTATGGGTTGTTAAGGCTCAAATCCATGCCGGCGGCCGAGGTAAAGGCGGCGGTGTTAAGATTGCAAAATCTTTGGATGAGGTGAAAACTTTAACCAATGCAATGATTGGTATGACTCTTGTGACTCACCAAACTGGTCCCGAAGGTAAAGAAGTCCATAAGGTTTACATCGAACAAGGATGTAACATTGAAAAGGAATACTACTGTGCCGTCTTTTTAGATCGCGCTCAATCTAAAATCTCTATTATGGCCAGCCGTGAAGGCGGAGTGGATATCGAGGAGGTGGCCGATAAAACTCCAGAAAAAATTCATTACACCACGATTGACCCCAGTTTTGGTATGCAGGATTTCGAAGCCCGCAATCTTGCTTTTAAGCTTGGCTTTGAGGGCAAACAGGCTCTTAAGGCGGCAGCTTATTTTAAAGGTCTTTATGAAATTTATATGAAAGAAGATTGTGCCATGGTTGAGATCAACCCTCTCGTCACAACAAAAGAGGGTGATGTCATAGCTCTTGACGCCAAGGTGAACTTTGACTCGAATGCCCTCTATCGTCACCAAGATATTCTTGAAATGCGGGACATCAGCGAAGAGGACCCAGCTGAAGTAGAGGCCTCAAAGTACAATCTGGCCTTTATCAAATTAGATGGGAACATTGGATGTTTGGTGAATGGTGCCGGTCTTGCTATGGCCACTATGGATATCATTAAACTTCACGGCGCCGAGCCCGCAAACTTTCTAGATGTCGGGGGTGGTGCGACCAAAGAGAATGTCATCGCCGCTTTTAAAATTATCTTAAAAGATCCCAATGTAAAAGGCATCTTAGTGAATATCTTTGGTGGAATTATGAAGTGCGACGTCATCGCAGAAGGTGTTATCGCGGCGGTCAAAGAAGTCGGCCTCAGCGTACCCTTAGTTGTCCGACTGCAGGGGACAAATGTGGAGCTGGGAAAAAAGATCTTGTCGGAAAGCGAACTCAATGTCACACCTGCCGACTCTTTAACCGATGCTGCAGAGAAAATCGTTAACGCCGTGAAGGGAGCTTAAGCATGGCTATTATGATTGATAAAAATACAAAAGTGATTTGCCAAGGTATTACTGGAGCCCAGGGAACTTTCCATTCGGAACAAGCCATAAAATACGGTACGAAGATGGTCGGAGGCGTGACTCCAGGAAAGGGCGGAACTCGCCACTTAGATCTTCCCATTTTCAACTCGACCCACGAAGCCATGGAAAAAACGGGGGCCAATGCCACTGTGATTTATGTGCCTCCAGCCTTTGCCGCCGACGCCATTATGGAGGCTGTTGACGCTGGCATTGAACTCGCCATCTGTATCACCGAAGGCATTCCTATAAACGATATGGTTAAAGTGAAGGCCTTTATGAAAGGCAAAAAAACACGCTTAATCGGCCCCAACTGTCCAGGTGTTATTACGCCGGGCCAATGCAAAATTGGGATTATGCCCGGTCACATTCATAAAGAGGGACGTATTGGCGTACTTTCTCGTTCGGGCACTCTAACTTATGAAGCTGTTCATCAGCTGACCGCAGTGGGTTTAGGACAAAGCACTTGCGTGGGTATTGGTGGTGACCCCGTCAACGGAACTAATTTCATCGATGTCCTCGAGCTGTTCAATGCCGACAAAGACACGGACGCTGTCATTATGATTGGTGAAATTGGTGGCTCCGCAGAAGAGGAAGCGGCTGAGTATATCAAACGTGAATTCAAAAAACCTGTAACTTGTTTTATTGCCGGAGCCTCTGCCCCGAAAGGGAAGCGCATGGGTCATGCTGGCGCCATAGTCAGTGGCGGACAAGGAACGGCCGAAGGCAAGTTCGATGCCCTCCGCAGCGCTGGCTGCTCCATTTCCCAAAGTCCGGCTGACTTGGGAGCAACTTTGAAGGCTAGCTTGTAATTATAATTTGGGGAGAACGGCATCCTCCCCTCCTCAAGTGATGCCTCTTATTTAAAACAAACAACCGGGAGCGTTTTATGCTTCCTAATTATGGAGATTACGAATGGCTCAAGAACTCACCTTTTCAATTATTAAGCCCAATGCAATTAAAAAAAATGCGATCGGCCCTATCATTAGCAAATTTGAAGGACAAGGCCTCAAGATTGCTGCCGCCAAGATGGTCAAACTCAGCAAGCAACAATGCGAAGAGTTCTATGCCGAGCACAAGGCGCGTCCTTTTTTTGGTGAACTCGTTTCCTTCATGACCTCTGGTCCCGTCCTTTTGATGTGCTTAAGTGGTGACAATGCCGTCGCTAAGAATCGTCAAATTATGGGAGCCACGAACCCCGCAGATGCCGAAGCCGGCACAATTCGCGCTGAGTTTGGCGACAATGTGGGGGAAAATGCCGTTCATGGAAGCGATAGCCCCGAGAGCGCCAAAAGAGAACTGGGTCTTTTCTTTGAGGACCACGAGTTCGTCAATAAATAAAGTGAAGTCCACCCTTGAGGTGACCATCAATTCAATGGCCAACTCCGGAGACGGCGTCGGCCGTGTCGACGGCAAAGTCATATTTGTTCCCTACACGAGCCCGGGTGATCGCGTTCGAGTTGAGTTAGAGATTGAAAAAAAGAGTTTTGCACGGGCGCGTTTGGTCGAAATTGTTTCGCCAAGCCCCCATCGCGTCAGTCCTCCCTGTCTCTATTACGGAAAATGTGGTGGCTGTAATATACAACACCTTGATTACTCTACTCAGATTTTTTGGAAACGTGAGAATCTCCTCCGCTGCTTGTCTAAAATCGCAAAGCTCGAGGACTTGTCTTGTGTTCAAGAAGTGGTGCCAAGTGCGCGTCTATTTCATTACCGCAATCGTCTGCAGGTTCACCTGGATGCCAACGGACCCTACCTCTTGCAAAAAAACAGTCACAATCCTATTTATATCGACCAATGCCTGATCGCAGAAGACGGGATTAACGAGAAGCTCAAAGATATTCCAAGGCCCAAGAAAGGGCGAATTCAAAAAATAGAGTTAGCCACCCAGCCCGATGGTGTTGGGATTTATTCTGTAGATGCATTGGGTTCCTCAGATATGGGGTTTCGACAGGTGAACACGGAGCAAAATGATCAACTCATTCATAAGACCCTCTCAATCTTAGCTAACGAAAATGTATCCACGGTCCTCGATCTGTATTGCGGGCAGGGAAACTGGGCGAAAGCTATTCATCAAGCCTGGCCCCATGTTTATTGTTTGGGTGTTGATAACAACCCCATTAATATTTCCAAAGCGATGGCTCATACTGCGCAGAACCTTCAGTTTGAATTGGCCCATGCAGAGGATTTTTTATCTCGACAAGAAATGAGTTTTGATCTGATGATCCTAGACCCTCCGCGCAAAGGATGCGACCCTAAACTTTTTGAGGCACTTCGAAAGGCCAAACAGCCCCGCCATGTAGTCTATATTAGTTGCCACCCCGCAACCCTTGCTAGAGATCTTTTCTTATTCAAGAATTTGGACTACTCGGTTCAGGAGATCCTCCCCGTAGATATGTTTCCCCAGACGTCACACTTAGAAACCTGGTGTATGTTGCGCAGCAATAGCTAGATGAGAGCTAATCAAGACTTGAATAATTTGTTAGCTTTACAGTGTGAAGACTTTTTGCCCTCCCCTTTTGTATATCTTATCTTGCGCCCTTACTGGGTTACTTGTCTCTTGTACTTCTGGCTCAAAAAAGAAGGAGTTGGCATATAGTCACTTTAAGATTGGCGTAACCATGCTCTCTAAAGACAAAAAAGAAGCGGCCCTTGAGCAATTGCTCAAAGCTCGCGACTTGGATCCAGAAAACGCCCTCTTCCTGAACCATTTAGGTTTGGTTTACTTTTTTCTTGGCGAAAATGAGCAAGCTATAATCGCACTCAAGGACTCTCTCTCAAAAAATCCCACTTACTCTGAGGCTCATAATAATTTAGGTCGGGTATATATCGAAATCAAAGATTTCAATCAGGCCAGAAAGCACCTCTCCATCGCGGCTCAAGACCTGACCTACGCCAGTAAAGATAAAGTCTGGCTGAATCTAGGATTATCTTACTTTTTCGAGGGGCTCCATCAGAAAAGTCAGAACTACTTCGTAAAATCCATTAGTTTCAACCGAGACAATTGTCTTGCCTACAATTATTACGGCCGCAGCCTTTTAGAAGCCGATCAATTTCAAAAAGCTTCAAAGGCCCTCGACCAAGCTATTTATCACTGTCGCAAGAAAGGCTTCGACGAACCTCACTATTATGGTGCGGTCGCGCTATATCGGCTCGGTTACACGGCTAAGGCTTTAGCCCGATTACAAGAAGGGCGAAAACTATTCCCTCGAGGTGAAAATAAACTTAAGATGGACGAAATGATCAATTTATTAAGGGTGACTGATAGAAAATGAAGAGCATAGGTCAAACATTGCGTGAAGCCAGAGAAAGACAAGGCCTCTCTATTGAGGATGTGGCCGAGAGCACTAAAATTCACCCCTACAAACTTATGTCTATTGAAGATGATGACCGCAAAAAGTTACCCGCTCGAGTTTTTGCTATTGGTCTGATCAAAAGTTACGCCCGCGAATTAAAAGTAGACATGAAACTTATTGATGAGCTTTGCCGAAAGGCCTACGCCGATGAGAGTTCATCACCTACGGCTGAACCCGTTGGTCTACCCACATCACCACACTCTCAAGAGCCTCCCCCAGAAACTCAACCCGTAGGCCTTTTTCAAATCCCCAAACCTTTTGCCATTTTCCTCAGCTTGGCCTTTATAATGGCTCTTGTTCTTTCCATATATTTTGTTGCTCAAAAGATGGAATCTTACAGCCAAGAGGAAGCTCAAACCAATAGTATCTTAGACTTTGAGCAGGAGGCTTTAGAACAGGATGCTTCAGAAAATGATACCCAAAATGAAGACCTGGAGTTAAGTGCGAAGCCCAAGGCTCAAGAGTCAGAGAAGACTGTTCCAACTGTGACGGTAGCACCACTTCCTGAAAAGATGAAGCCAACACAACCCGAGATCGAACCGACTACCGCTCCTGCTGCTGTTGAATTTGAAGATGACAACAACTTTGAGGCTGACAGCTCTGACAAAAAAACTGTGTCTGATGATGACGACAAAAGTTCCCCAGTTGTTTCACTTTCTGACCAAAAACTCACCGTTAAAGCCTTAGATAAAGTACGAATCGAAATTATTTGGTCGGATGGATACAACCAAGGTTTGATCTTGAAGAGAAACGAGAGCAAGACTCTTATTTTCTCTTCTCCGATCCGAGTTCGAATCGACAATGGTGGCGCTGTTGAAGTCAGTTTCAACGACAAAAGCAAGGGTGTACCAGGCTCACTTAATAAACCTATAGAGCTTCAATATCCGTGAACCAGATTAAACTGTGGCTAGTTTTAACACTTCTAGCAAAGTTGGCACTCTCTCTCTTATTCCCTCTCTCCTTAGATGAATATTATTATTTCCTTTGGGGAAAACATCTTTCTCTAAGCTACTTTGACCATCCACCGATGATTGGATGGCTAATGAGTGCTGCTCAACCTTTAGTAGATTTCAGCGATAGAGCTTTACGCTGGCCAAGTGTCATCTTGAGCCAAGCGACTCTGGGAATTTGGTTGCTGATCTTAAAGGACCAGATCTCCTTGAGAAACTTGAAACTCTTTTTCTGGATTGGCGTCATAAATCCACTTTGGGGGCTGGGGGGTATGATTGCCACCCCCGATATTCCCCTCATGTTCTTCTGGAGCCTCAGTCTTTTTTTCACTCAAAAGATACTCGACCAACCTCGGTTCTGGAACTATATCGGTCTTGGAGTCGCCCTTGGGGCTGGTTTTTTATCAAAATATCAGGTGGTCCTTTTTATACCCTGTCTTTTTCTGGCTATCCTTTTGCAAAAAAAGTGGGATCGTGTGTGGCGCCCGGCCACCTTACTCACCATTTTTTTTGGTCTACTTGTCTGCTCCCCCGTTTTTATTTGGAACATGAATCACGACTGGGCCTCATTTAATTTTCAATGGCAACACGGTATGGGTGGCAAACATGGACGTTGGTATCATCCCCTTGATTATTTGGGGGCACAAATTCTATTGATCTTCCCGACTCTAGTCTATTTACTTTGGAAGGTGCGCAGAGAGATCATGGGGCACTGGCTTTTTCCTTTTGCAACATTTCCCTTTTTGTTTTTTCTTTATTCGTCTTTTCAGGGAAAGGTCGAGGCCAATTGGGTGATTATGGCTTTCCCTTCTCTTTATGCTCTCTGTGTTCTGAATTTACAGGATAAAAATATTATTTTTATTCGTATTGCTTTAGCCACTTGGACATTGGCCTTTGGACTCATTTTATTTCTACATTTAATAGAAAGCCCCCTTCTTAAGAGAACCCGGCTCTACGACAACGCTAAGTTTGAAGCGCTTCAAGAGGCAACTCTAAATTTGAATGCCAACAAGCCCCTTTTTGTCTACAGCTATCAAACAGCTGCTTTTCTCAGTTTTAAGAGTAAAAAACTTGTTTGTAAGCTTCCTGGATTCGGTCGCCCCGATCACTTTGATTACATCAATGATTGTTATCCTCCAACAGGTCCATTCTTGTTAATTACACCTCCTGGTACAGGACTTTTTTTCCATAGTTCACAACCTTCATATCGCATAACGAAGCGATCTCCTCTGACTCCTTATTTTGACCTTTTGGAGATTGCTCATGATTAGAAAGCTCTTTTTATTCCTTAGCCTGATGGCCCTTATCTATTTTGGCTTTGGATTTTACCTAGCCACATTTGACATCTCTATTTTTGATCCAACTCAAGATAATCCGCCCCATCCCCTTTTTCATGATTACCGAGGCGTCAGTCATGTGGTGTCCACTCATTCAAAGGGTAGCCTTGAGCCCAGCCAAATTCTTTTGGATGCTGCTTCTGCAAAACTGAATTTTATAATCTTCACTGATTTAAATCTCATTGAACGTCCTTACGATATTTCAGGTTATCATGGTGATGTTTTTGCACTGACGAATCATAAACTTAGTTACCTTGACTCCCATATTCTCGTCTATAGTGATAATTCGGATTTCCGTTTTGAAAGTATGAGCTCGGCACATGCACAGCTTCATCACCACCTATCTGAAGAAAAAACTGAAAAACGTAATTTTACGACTGTTTTGGCCCATCCATTCAAAAAACACCATCGCTGGTCTGGGGAGTATCCACCGGGCCTTGATGGAATTGAAGTGATTAACCTCAGGCAGCTTTGGCAAGAGGGTTGGATAAATGACAAGCCTAATTTTATATGGAGTCTATTTACCTTCCCCTTTAACCCCAGCATTTCTTTACTTCGCTTGATAAGAGAGCCTAAAAAAGAGTTGCAGCTTTGGGACGAGCTCAATAAAGAAACAAAAACAATTGGTTTTCTCGGCAACGAAACAACGGCTCGTATTTTCAAATTTCTAGGTATTAATTTCACATTTCTTTCTTATGAGAAGTCGTTTTCCTTTGCCTCCAACCACATACTTCTCGCATCCGAACTCACGGGACATGCTGGAACTGACAGAAAAAAGATTTTTGATTCCCTAGAAAAGGGACAATTTTATTTGGCCTTTGACAGCTTGGGATCGAGCCAAGGTTTTGCATCCTATATTGAATGCGATGGAGACACTCGCTATCTCATGGGTGCCAAAGTGAATGGAAAAAACTGTAAATTGAAAGTTGATTTGCCAAAAAATCTGATCGTACCAAGAAGTGTTGAGTACTACCGAGATGGTGAAGTTTTCTTTATATCAAACTCTGTTAGCAGTGAAATCGAGCTAGAAAAACCTGGAGTCTATCGCGTGGTCGTACGTATACAACCTCGCTTGCCCGTGCCAGATACAAAACGCTGGTATGGTTGGATCTATAGCAATCCTTTTTATTTAGAGTGATTAAAATAGACTCAGCTCAAGTTGCTTCTCACGTCTTTCTATAATTGGGAAACGATATTCAGGTCGTCCAGTTAAGGCGACAAGATTGTCGACAACCACTTCTTCACCGGGATTGAAAATCTTTTTTATAATTTCTAAGAAAAGAGCTCCACAGTAGGAAGCATCTTCTTCGGCACGGTGGAACTGACCCGAGGGAATATCCAAGTGCTGCACCAGTGTTCCAAGCTTGTAGTTGGCAAGTCCTGGAAAAACTTTACGCGCAATCGGAAGAGTGTCGAGAATCAAGCCTTTGGGCCCAGATATTTCATGTCGAACAATATCCGCCTTCAAAAATTGGGTGTCAAAAGGCGCGTTGTGAGCCACAAGGGGTAGCTCTTCACAAAACTCAGTAAAAGACTCTATCAAGTCTTCAATATAGGGTTTGCCAACCAACATATCATCAGTAATACCGTTCACTCGTGTGGCCCCAGCCGGCATAGAGCGACGAGGATTTACAAGAGTGGAGTAAGTCCCCTCGGGATGACCATTGATATAGCGGACGGCTCCGATCTCTACAATTTGATCAACGCCAGCAACAGTTCCAGTTGTTTCCAAATCAAAGGCTATAAAATCCATATCCACCCCACGCATTAGGAAATAGTTCACTTGGTCTCGATTGAGCCCTTTTAATTAATCATTGTTGAAGGTTTGAATCAAGGCTCGAACCTTCAAAGATGATTAATTTTTTGTCTTTTTCGTTGTCATGCAATAGGTTGAAGAGATGAGTTTTAAGGTCTGTTATTTGACTGAAAATAAGCTGATGACTTCCCCTGGCAACAAATCGCTCTTAGAGATCTGTATACAAAATAAGATCCCGATTTCGCACTCTTGTGAGGGTATGGCAAGCTGTGGGACTTGTCGCGTTCTGGTTCTCGAGGGTCTCAACAACCTGGATGACCGAAACCAATTGGAGCAGGAGATGGCCTTAGACCGTGGCTTTGAGCCCCAAGAACGGCTTGCCTGTCAAATTTGCCCTAAGGCAACGCTGGGCTTTATTCTGCCAGAAGATTAAATGGTTGAGTCGCCAGACAACAAGGCCGACGCTTGAACAGAAATCGGCAAACGACGTCCGCCACCAAAAGCGTGGGCCGAAACTTTTAATATGGGCGGCGCTTGCCAGCGTTTAAATTCTGTTTGGTAAACTTGTTTGAGCACATGTTTTTCCACATCTGTTTGCGCCAAACTTTGGCGGCAAATCAAACTATCAACGGCTCTATCTAACTCTGCGTAATCGGGCAAGGAATCACTGTCCTTTTGGTTTTCGCGTAGCTCTGCGCTTGGAGGGCGAGTGATGATTTCTCGCGGGATCCATCCATAATCTTGATTGTAGATTTCGGCAAGAGCATAGATATCACTCTTAAGTAAATCTCCCAATGGGGCGATGGCTCCACACATATCCCCATAAAGTGTAGAGTAACCCATGGCCATTTCGCTCTTATTGCTCGTTGAAACTAAGAGGCTCTTATTGTCATTAGCAAAAGCCATCAAAAGAAGCCCGCGCAAACGAGACTGCATATTCTCATGCATGATAGAGAACTTCTTTTTACCAAAAGCAGATTCGTAACAATGCAAGGTAGATGCATAAAGTGCATCTATTTCAATAGCGTGAAACGGGCATCCCACAAGCTCTGTCATGTCCTGGGCAAGAGTTAAACTTTTACCTTCATTAAAGCGAGTGGGCATGCCTATAGCGGTTACATTTTCAGCTCCCAAAGCTTCGGCTAAAAGACACAGGACGACAGCGGAATCAATTCCACCACTTAAGCCCAGATGAGCTTTGGGCATTTTATTTTTTCTAAAGAAGTCTTTGAGACCCAGCACTAGAGCTCTACGAAGCTCTTGAAAGTGATTTGTTGGACTTTGCAGATCGAGTTGAGCTTTTGTGTTTTTCGTATCCAAGATAGTGAGGGACTCAGTAAAAGCCGGAGCTTGAGCCACGACCTTCCCTTCGCGATTCATGAAAAAACTTTGTCCATCAAAAATAAGTTCGTCTTGACCTCCAACCAAATTCACATAAAGCAGTGATGCTCCAAGAAATTGACATGTTTTCTGAGCCAACTCTTTTCTTTGCATCAGCTTACCAGTATGAAATGGTGAGGCGCTCATGTTAATGACTAAATCATGGGAGCCTGGTTTAATGTTTAATATTGGGTTGGATTTATATAAACCATCCCAGCCCCACATATCTTCACAGATCAAAATTTGAATTTTGGTATCTTCGATGACGACTGTATTCTCAACCATAAATCCCGATTCAAAGTGACGACCATCGTCAAAAACATCGTAGGCGGGCAACAGCTCTTTATGAAAAGTTTTTAATATTTTCCCCTGGTAAGTGAGAATAGCCGAATCAAAATAGGCCTTACCCGCTTGGTCGCCCTTTATTAAAACACCAATCAGACAATAGATTTCTTGAGGCAATTTTTTTAGCAGTTCTTGCAAAACTTTTTCCTGAGACAACCAAACTTCAGGGCGCTCAAGAAGATCAAAAGGGTGATACCCAAGCAAGCTTAACTCAGGAAAAACGATGAGCCGACAACCCTTGTCCCGGGCCTTTTCGGCCATGGCGACCATTTTTTTAGAGTTCGAGCGGAAGTCGCCCAAATCAGATGACATCTGACCCATCGCAATAAACATGGGTCTTGTTTAGCCTTTATTCAGATTTTTGCCAACTTTTTTTAATCTGCATAGCTTGACCACCTAAAAAGATGAATAAAGCTATTAATATTCCAGCAATGACCAGGAATCTTAAGATCATAGCAAAATTAAAACCTTTGGAATCAACCTCTGAAGCAACTGCTCTCTGCTTTGGTAGCGTCAGGGGAAAGCGGGCCGCTCTAAGTTGAGAACCCTGGCCTTTCTTCTTCACTTTTTGAGAGGCCGCTTCAAGACGATCTTTTTTCCTTTTTTCTGCGTCAGACAAATATTTCTCTCCCAAATCAATATAGCGACGGCGAATGATCGTCCGCCCTTGGCGCCCCCCAGAAGTGCCATCACCGTTTTCTCCGGAAAAACCCTCCGCTAGATTGGCGCCTTGTTGGGAGCCGCGATAAGTTTGTCGACCCGAGCGAGAAGAGTTTATTCCAGTGGAGTTTTCAGCGTTACTTGCAGAACCTCCTGCTGTGACAACACTTGGGCGCAATCGAGAACCTGGGCTGTTTCCCCCCAAGGCATCTCCAGTTGATCCTCCGCCATTGCCACCCGTAGAACCCTGCCCGTCGCTACCACTGGGTTTCAAACTCGTTCCACTCTCTAAAGAGAATTGTCTAAATGGGGAAACACAATCCGCCTGATTGGGTCCTGAGCCACCCAGTGAAGGAAGTTCTCCTGTTTCTAGAAGGCAAGCGATGTAATCCCCAAAATAAGAATCAAGGAAGTTTTTAAAAGCATCGTTAAATTGATAAAGTATTCCCAGTATCAAAGAAACCGTTATGATGAGGACAAGAATATATTCAAGAACGGCCTGTCCTGCCTCTTGAACCCTAGACTTTGGTTCTGCAAATGTTTTGCATAAAAATTCCGATAGCTTCATAGGTACTCAATTATCGGCAGGTAGATTGGAAAAATGAATCATTATAAAACATGGATTTTGATAATTTTAGTGTTTCTGATTTCAGAAGACCTCTGCGCTGAACTCAAGCGCAACTTAAATAGTAGTGAAATCAGTCGCTTAACTAAGAATATCCAATCGAATCCCCAGAATGTGCGCTCTCGCCTTTTTTTAGCCAACCACTATTTTCAACTTAAAAATTGGTCTCAAGTGATTGGCATTCTCTCTCCCGTTAGTGAAAAGATTCCCGATAAATCCCTTAAACAGCTCAGTCATAGTTATCTGCAAGTTGGAAAACCACGCGAGGCTCACGCTCTGGTTGGAACACTTCTTAGTCACACACCAAAATCAACAGACGCCTTCTTGTTGGCAGTTGAAATTGATAGCGAAATCGCGCAGCAAACAAGCTTTGAGCCCGAAGCGACCGAGGCAAAAGAAAGACTTTTTAAAACTCTAAAAGAGGCTCAGAAACTGCAGCCTACAGAGATCAGGCTTTATGAGACCTGGCTATCCATGCTCGAAAAACATGTTAGCCATTATGCCTTTGAGGCCCTGAGAGTTATGGAAGATATGAAAAAAAACAAGCTGAGCTTTGCAGCAAAACATCACTCACTGTTTTGTAAATATAATTATCTGTCTGGATATAACAAGGAGACTCAGCAAGCTTGCGAATTGGCCGCCAAAGAAGATCCTAAAAATCCAGAAAATCGAATTTATCTAGGGCAATCCTATGTCAACACTGGCGAAGAGGAGAAGGGTCAAAGAATGCTGGCCAGTCTCGGAGAGAAATTTTCGAGTTCTGCAAAAGCTTTACATGCCACTGCTCAAAACTACCATAAAAATCAAAATCTGAGCCAAGCTTATTTATTTTACAAGAAAGCGGTTGCCCATCCACAAGGTCTAGATGAAAGTTATTTGGGCTTAGCCCAGGTGGCTTTTGAATTGCGCAAATACGATGTCGCGATGAACGCCTTTAAAGAGCATTGTCGTCGAACAGACAAGCTTCACCAGGAGTTCCGCCGTGCTTCGGGCCTACTTAAAGATAGTCCAGAATGGCAGAGTCGATATCGTCAAACTATGTTAGACTGTAAAAAATAAAAATCTCTTATATAGAGGAGCAAAAATGAAGGCTGTAATCTTTCTTATTCCATTATTTTTTTCTTCTTTGGTATGTGCCAATACCTTTGGGCCCTTTCAACAGATCTTGAATCAGTCGCTCACTTCAAAATCCTTGGAGAAGGGCGGCTTTGAAACCCATTTCGACTACCAAAAGGCTCGATCGGCTCCACAAACTCAAGCACTTCTCAGCGAGCAAGTAGAAAATCTTAAACGTATAAATTTGAAAACGCTGAAAGATAAAAACCAAGCCATCGCCTTCTGGATTAACGCTTACAATTTTTATATGGTCAAAGTGATTCTAGAAAATGGTTTTGAAAATGGAAAGTTAAGTATTAAGTCGGTTAAGGACCTGGGCACCTTTTTCAATCCCTACAAAATATTTAAACAAAAAGACCATCATGTTGGTGATCAAACCCTAAGTCTAGACGACATGGAAAAAGGTATCCTTCTTGGCGAGGGCTACAAAGCAAACGGATGGAAAGATGCGCGAATCCACTTTGCAGTGAATTGTGCCTCTGTGGGTTGTCCGCCACTTCATCCCAAGATTTATGAAGCGGAAACCTTGGATATCGTCTTAGACAATAATGTTAAGAAAGCCTTTTTAACTCCTCGCCATTTTCACATCAAAGGCAAAAATCTTTACCTCACCCACCTGTTCAAATGGTATGAAACTGATTTTATTGAATCTGCAGGTTCTGTTAAAAAGTTTATACTCAAATATACAGAGGCTGCAAAAATTAGAGAGCAGGTGCAAACATCTCAAAGCATTGAATATATTGACTACGACTGGAAGCTAAATACGCCCACAAACTTCTAGTGAGTTTCAGACAGTTTATAGAAGATTCCACAATAAATTTTCACTAGACCAGTTGCATAGATATTTGTCCCGTTTCAATTCGAGACAAAACAAAGTGTCTTATCTGCAAGACATCCCCTTTGTGCTAAAATAAAACAAGTGAACTGGTCTAAAGTATATCTAATGTTAACAGACCTTTAGACCGATAAAATTATGAGATAGTTCTTTTTATCAAGGGGGAAATATGTTGAAAACAATAAAAAATCTATGGAAAGATGAGTCGGCCCAGGGCGCAACTGAATATATTCTAATGCTCGTTGTTGTGGTCGCCATTGCCGTGATGTTTAAAAATCAAATTTCAAGCATTATCAGCGGCAAAGTTTCCAAACTTGGTCAAGATATTCAAGGCTTTGAATAATTGGGTTTGATCAATTATGACAACTGAACTGATCCTCTTATTGGGGCTTTTTGCATTTATTCTCGGTGGAGCCTTTATGGGCGACAGGGGACCGCGAAGAGTGTTTGAACAAGCCGCACCTAAACTGGGTGCGCGTGTTGAGCAAAACATTACTTTCGGTCATCGTTTTCCTGCGCGCGACGGACGCCCCATCGAATGGCGTCGCCCCGATGGAGCCCCTCCACTCGGGAGCCCCTGATGATGGTCTCTTTTGCCACAATTTGGCCCCTTTCTTTTTTACTGATCGCTATCACTGATGATTTGCTGTTTAAAAAGTTCCACAATTGGCTCTTTTTAACAATGCTTTCGCTCTCGCTTATCTACACCGCCACACTTTCACCCTTGAGCTGGTCCGAAGCAGGTTTGGGTTTCCTCAGCGGTCTTGGCTTGATGTTGCCCCTGGTTTTATTGCGTGCATTGGGTGCTGGTGACATGAAGTTTATGATGTGCTTGGGTGTTTTATTAGGTGCATCGGCCACTCTCCATGTTTTTATTTACTCCCTTTTTTGGGGCGCCCTGCTTGGAGTTTTGCGCGTTTTACTATCTGGTCAAATACTGAGCCTTAAAAACAATTTACAAACCATGAGCTATCGACTGGCTCCCCACAAACTTCACACCATCCCCTTTACTGTGGCCATCTTTTTAGGTTGGCTCACTTGGACAAACACGGGGAGCTTTTTATGAAAAATCACCAATCCGGCCAAATCACTGTGGAAGCAGTTCTAATTGTCACTCTCCTCTTTAGCACCGTGTTTGCGGGAACTCGTTTGATTCGCGATCAACAGTTGTTGTCACGCCTCGTTCAAGGACCCTGGCAGCACCTTGCCGGCATGATTGAAAATGGATATTGGGGTTCCGCTGAAATAGGTCGCGCGAAACACCCCAACCACGCCTCTCGCCATGGATCTCCAGAAGGAGATCGCCCATGAGTATAAAGAAAACTCTTCAAAATGAGCGCGGTATTTTAACCCTAGACTTTGTCTTTGCTAGCATGCTTGTCTTTGGCTTTTCCGCTATTTTATTTAGCTTTGCCATGACATTTTCTGTTGTCGAAGTGGTGCAGTATATTAGTTTTGCTTCGGCCCGTAATTATAGCCTCGCTCATTTGAATACCGACAAACAACAAGAGCGTGCCCAACAGAAATTCGAAGAATTGTCTACAAACCCTGTACTGACACCCATGATCACCAATGGTTGGTTTGCAATATTACCAGCGCAAATCTCGGACTTTAACGATGAGTACAGTCCTAGTACGGATTCTGAAATTTTTGTGGGCGTGCGCATACCTTTCAGCGCACCCATACTCTATAAACGCATTCCTTTGATTGGCACCACGGGAAACGGTCCCGATGGCTTCCAAGCCAATATAAATTCTTTTCTAGCACGTGAGCCCACCTTCATTGAGTGTCGCGATTTTATTCAACAGCGAGCCAATCAATTGAATTCATTGGGTTACAGTTTTGATCCCTCTTCAGTTCGCATCATTATGGATAACGGATGTTGATATGAAAAAGATGCTTAAGCGGGAATTAAACAACAATAAGGGTTTTGCAAGCATTGAGGCCACTGTATTGCTTGTGCTTTTTGTTTCACTTGCTTATTTCACTTTTGGTTTTTTTGGTATTGTCCATACCGGAGTGGTTCATAATATTCACGCACGCACTTATGCTATGGAAACCTTTCGACATCGAGCCAATCTTCTGTACTTTCGTTCAAATCGTGCGAGCGACCCCCTTCACTACTACAACTTTATGACTCGACTACATGGGATCAACACGGATTCAGTGGATTTTCCTGGGCAACAAATTGCAACCGAAAGACCTATTTCGATGGGTCTAAACTTAGATGAGAGTGGGCGACAAAGCTCCATTCACAACCGTGATGTTTTCAATCGAATACCAGCCTCTGGCCGTAATAGCTCTGTCTCAGTCAATCCTGTTTGGATCATGACAATGTACGGGATGTGCTTGAACAGCCGGTGTGGAGGATAGATTATGCAACAAAATGAAACTCGAACTCTCTGGATTTCAATTGGCGCCGCCCTTTTTGCAGTTGTCTTACTTTACGGATGGGCCCAGGATAAGCGCGCTAACTTTGCCAAAAAATTTGGTCAAACCAAGACCGTTGTTATTGCACGCGAAGATATCCGCGAATTTGAGATCATCGATGAGTCTAAACTAGAGGTTGTGGAAAAACCCGCTGACTTTATCCAGCCCTCAGCCTTGCAAAACCCGACCGAGATCGTGGGACAACTGGCCCTTGCTCCGATACGAAAGGGTGAACAATTATTAAACACAAAATTAGTTTTTCCCGATAAGAGCACTGGACTCTCTTTTCAGATATCGCCCGGAAAGAGGGCTGTAACCATTCCGGTTAGCGAAGTTCAGGGTGTTGCCAAGCTTATTAAGCCAGGTGACAGAGTGGACGTGGCCGCCGGTGTTGATGACGGACAGGGCGTCAATAAGGTGAGACGAGTGAGAACTTTACTTCAAGATGTTCCAGTCCTTGCAACAGGACAAAGCATTGTGGACAACCTCCCCATTCAAGTGATTCGAGGGGAAGAGGATAATTTTGAGGTCCGTAACATGCGAGTCAACAATAACTACAGCTCGATTACGCTTGAGGTTTCCCCTAGTGAAGCCCAGCATATTCACTATCTCAATTCCATTTCTTCGCCCATTTATTTGGCTTTGCGCAACCCTAACGATCGCATCAAAAGCCAATATCCCACTTCGGATTTGGATGATGTATTAAACAAACCTAAGGTGAGAACACCAGCAAAGACAGAGACCAAGCCAGCAGCAGAGCCTCAACCCGTTCCTCAAAAAGAAAAGCCTAAGAGAGGTCGATTTGAAAAGCTATAAGGGTCATTTCTTTACTCTTTTTATTCTTCTTGCCTGCGCAAGCTTGTCACTTGCGGAGGAGGAGGGGAACTATGGGAAAAAATATTTGACACTTTATATGGGTATTCAGCACCAGGAGACCCTATCTTATTTGCCGCCTGGCTCTGAATACTTTGGCGACTATAAATCAGTTGTCGACGGTGAAATTGATCGCGAGCGAAAGACTTTACGCTTCACTCCTAAAAAACCTGGAGTTGCGACTCTCACTATTCATGATCGCAAAGGTGAAAAGCTTTTTGAATATCGAATAGAAGTGCGCGATTCTGACCTCACGAGGGTCGTAAGAGAAGTCCGCCTTTTACTGGAAGATATTGAAGGCATCAAGGTCACAATCGCCAATAATAAAGTTATCATCGACGGAAAAGTCTATTTGCCTCGGGACTTGAATCGAATTTATGGCGTGATCAAGCAGTACGGAGACCGAGTAGCCTCTTTGGTAGAGGTCAATCCCATAGCCCAACAAAAAATTGCAGAATTAATTGAGCGGGACATCAACAACCCCGATATTGAAGTTCGAGCCATAAATGGAAAATTCATACTAAAAGGGATAGCCAATGACGTCGACGAGCGGGCAAAGGCCGATATTATCGCGAGAACCTATGTGCCAGCACCCGTTATCAATGAGGCTGAACAGCAAAATGTTATTAAGAAACGTAAAGAAGACGTGGTCATCAATTTATTGACGATTAGAGCTTCACCCCCGCAGGAACCAGAAAAGCTTATTCAACTTGTTGTCCATTACGTGGAATTGAGTAAAAAATACTTAAACAGCAATTCTTTTCGTTGGTCTCCTGGGGTCGTGGACAATACAGAAGTATCTTTCACAAAAGACACCCGCTCTAATAACGATGGTATCGTCGCTGAGATCTCTGGTGTGATCAGCAACCTATTACCAAAACTCAACGTCGCCAGATCCCATGGTCACGCTCGAGTTTTAGAGAGCACCTCAGTTACAACTAAAAACAAAGAGAAGGGAGTTGTGAGCTCAACAACGCGAATTCCATATACCGTAAACCAAGGCAACCTAGGGGCTGCAACGACCGAATTTGTGAACGTCGGTGTCGCTTCTGAAATCACGCCCACCATTGAAAATCCAAGATCTGATATGATCGAGCTAAATATGAAGTTCACCGTCAGTGCTTTGTTAGGAAATACGGACCGAGGCCCACAGACAGCCAACAATGCCGTCCAGACTATCGTCAATGTGCGCAGTGGACAGAGTGCTGCTATTGGAGGGCTGATTCAAAATTCATCGACAACTGAATACAACCCGGACACAAATCCAGATGCTATAATCAATCTTTATGCTGCACGCTCCTTCAATCGCAACAGAAGCCAGTTTGTTGTCTTTGTGACTCCGATAATTAAATCTTCGGCCAGTGCGGGCTCCGAAAAGATTAAGAAAAAGTTCCGTCTCGGAGAATAAGTCACCAATAATACTAATTTTTTAGGGGCTTTTCGCCGATAAGTTGCTGTGTGCAAAAGGACTTTTGCACACCATTTCTTGGAGGATTTGTGGCTATCAATCCAAACAGTTCTGTTATTGCTGTTGTCGGGGGCAAGGGTGGCGTTGGCAAAAGTGTCTTTGCTGCCAATCTAGCCACAGCCACATGTCTGGAGCTCAGAACTCCAGTTCTACTTATTGATTTAGATCAACAGTCTTGTGGGGATCAGAACTTTATTACTGGTTTCCAAAAGCCCAAAACCATGAATGAAGTGTGTGGTTTTACTGGAACGATTAATTCTCGAAACTTGAGCGCTGTTCTAAATATTCATCCACAAATTCCATTGCATTATATTGCTGCCATCAAAAATCCAGGTGAAATCTTTTCTGTAAACAGTTCTGTGGCGATTAAACAGATCCACACTTTAAGTAATTTTTATAAGTATATTATCATCGATCTTGGGACCAGCTTCGACGATGTTCAATTGAAAGCCTTAGAGGCCAGCACCCTGATTCTGTCTGTAACGACTCCCGAGGTGCTCACAGTAAACCAGACTTTACGTCTTCACAATGAACTCGCAGCGCAAACAATTCCTCAGCAAATGGTACAAGTTGTAGTCAACAAATTCAGCAATGCCGGACTTGCAATACCGAGTATCGAAAAATCATTGCGTAAGAAAGTTCTTGGTGTAATTCCCCAAGATGACATCACAGCCATGGCGGCGCTCAAGCGTGGAGTTCCATTTGTTCTCGCTGCCAACAAATCACCTGTATCATCTAGTTTCCACAATATAGTACGTATACTCTCTGGTGGCCTACTACAGAAGCTTAAAACGATTGAGAAAGGATCGATGTCCTTAGGCCGCGGTGAGGACAGCGCCAGCTCCACTGCACCAACAGTCTCGCCTCGCAATCATGTCGACGCAAGAACTCATCTTAAGTTAACGATTCATAAGAGATTAATTAAAGATCTTAACTTAAAAAATGATGACATCACTAAAGCTAAAGAAGATCCCGATCTAGAGAGAAAACTCCAGAATGATGTTAAGGTCACAATCAGCAAGATCCTAGAACAAGAAGCAAAGGGTCTTAACAGTGTCGACCGCAAACAAATTATAAAAGAAGTTGTCGATGAGGCACTTGGCCTGGGGCCTCTCGAAGACCTGCTGGCTCTCGAAAGTGTTTCTGAAATTATGGTCAACGGTTATAATAAGATTTTTATGGAAAAAAATGGGAAGATTCAACTGAGTAAGGTTCACTTCACATCCAACACACAACTGCGCAATGTCATTGAACGCATTGTCAGTCCTCTTGGTCGCAGAATTGACGAAAAGACCCCTTATGTGGATGCTCGTCTCGAGGATGGTTCCCGTGTCAACGCTATCATTGAACCCCTTTCAATTGATGGACCGGCGCTTACCATTCGAAAGTTCCGCAAAGACTCATTCGGAGTCGATGAGTATATCAAATACAACTCCTGTACCAAACAGATGATGGACTTCATGAAGCTTTGCGTTTCACAAGGTAAAAACATTATAATTTCAGGCGGCACCGGGTCTGGTAAAACAACTCTTTTAAATTGCATGTCCTCGTTTATTCCGGTGGACGAGCGCATTATCACAGTTGAAGATGCTGCCGAACTTCAGCTCAAACAAGAGCATGTTGTTCGACTGGAAACCCGTCCAGCAAACATGGAGGGAACGGGCGCCATTACCATTCGAGACCTGGTTAAGAACTCCTTGCGAATGCGCCCCGATCGCATTGTTGTCGGTGAGTGTCGCGATGGGGCCGCCCTAGATATGCTCTCTGCCATGAACACCGGTCACGATGGCTCGATGACGACTGTCCACTCAAATAGCCCCAGAGAAGCGATCTCACGACTAGAGACTTTATGTATGATGGCCGGCATGGATCTTCCTGCTAAAGCGATTCGAGAGCAAATTGCAGGTGCCGTTGATCTAATCGTGCAGATCTCCCGCTTATCAGATGGGAGTCGAAAAATTATGGCAATTTCCGAGGTTCAAGGCATTCAGGGCGACCAGGTCACACTGCAAGAGGTTTTTGAGTTCAAAGAAACGGGTTACGATAAGAATCGTCGCATCGTTGGAAAGTTCTTGTCCAAGGGACTTATTCCCAAGTTTGTCCAAGATCTTAAGGAGCGTGGTGTTCCCATTCCTAAAGATCTTTTCTCTAATGAAGTAGACTCCTCGACGATTCCCCCAATGTCGGCTGAGCGCATGAATCAAATGCGTCGACCTCGTATTAAAAAAGCTGGCGGTGACTCGTGAATGAACTTTTCAATAATTTTAGTCTCGCTATTCCACTGCCATTGCTTTATCTCGCAATAGCTGCCGTAGTTTTTATTATCTCTTATCTTTGGGTCGACAGAATTATTGCTTTTGTCAATGACCGAAGCCTTGGCCAAAGAGATGAGATTGTCAAATATTTGGAGCTCATGTTTGTCGACGTCAACAAAGAGAAGCTAACACGCACGCTAATGGTCGGCAGCTTTGGCTTGGGAGCCTTATTCTTTGTCTTGTTTTGGCCCAATATCCTTATGGGGCTCTTGTTTGGAACATTCTTCACCTTTATAGGCTGGACCTTACCTAAGCACGTGGTGAAATACCTTTACGATAAACGTTGCAGCCAATTTACCAATCAGATGGTCGACGGTATGACCATTCTGTCAAATGGTGTAAGGGCTGGTTTGAGCGTTCAACAATCTATGGATCGGGTTGTAAAAAACCTACCCAATCCGATCAGTCAAGAATTTCGGCTCGTTCTCTCACAAATCCAACTTGGACAAACTCTAGAGGATGCCCTAACTGAACTGGGCGAAAGAATTCCAAGACCAGATGTACAAATGTTTGTGACGTCGGTTAATATCCTCAAAGAAACCGGAGGCAATATGGCCGAAACGTTTCAAACTATCACGTTTACAATCCGCGAACGGCAAAAAGTTGAAAAGAAAATTGAAGCCCTTACCGCTCAAGGAATCATGCAAGGAATTATTATTTCGATGATTCCTTTTATATTAATGGCTATATTTTTTGTTGTTGACCCCAATTACATCAAGCCATTATTTACGACCACACTGGGCCTCATTGCCTTACTGGTTGTTATCACCCTGCAAATTATCGGCGGGCTAATGATTAAAAAAGTTGTAACCATTAAAGTTTAGGGACCACATGAAGTTAGTCTATTTACTCAGCATACTCATTTTTATTCAGCCGAACTTTTTACAAGCTTCGGTCAATATGCGTAATGGTAGTTATTCTGAATCATGGGTGGATTTTGTCGAGCCTGGTGATGGGTTTGAACTTAAAATTGAACGCCACTATAACTCTCGGTCTCTTTTTACAGGAATTTTTGGTTTTGGCTGGTGCACCGGTCTTGAAACATTTATTGAAGTCACGTCCGATGGAATCCTCAATCTGACGGAGTGTGGTGGCGGACTTGAGGTCACATATTATCCAGATAATTTTGATTTAAAATCGGTGAACCACTCAGTTGAAACAATTGTCAAATCCTTACAAACAAAGAAAAAGCTATCTACAAATGACATTATCAATTTAAAGGCACAATTAACTGCAAATACGAAAATGCGTTTTGAGTATGCCAACCAATTGCACCTTGTGGATATCAATAAGATTAAAAATGGATCAAACACTTTTCACGCCAAATCACGTGGCATCGAAAAAATCACCTTCAATGGCCAGTCTTATGAACGTAAAAAATTTGATGGCACCGTCGAGAGATACAACAAAAATGGACAACTTATACAACTCCTTAACCCAACTGGCGCATGGGTTAAGCTGCAGTACAAGGGCAAGAATCTCCACTATTTAGTAGACAACAACGGGCGACGCCTTAATTTGTCTTATTCCACTAGTGGAAAACTCGCCAAGATTTCAAACGGAAGAGGGCATAGTGCCGACTATGTGTTCTCTGGAGATAACCTGATCAAGGTCACGAATATGTGGGGCAAAGAATATATCTACACATATGATACCGCTCACAATCTAACGGCCGTACAGTTTCCAGATAAATCGAGCATTCGTATGACTTACGACAACAGCAATGACTGGGTGAGGAGTTATACTAATCGCAAAAACTGTCGCGAGACCTTTGAATTTGTCATGTCAAGCACGGATCCCAAAAACCACTACTGGTCAATTGTTGAGAAAACCTGTGACCAAAAAAGAGTGGCTACAGGCAAACATGAATTTTGGTACCAGACCTATAACTTTTCTCAAGACAAATACCTGCATAGAGCTCAAGAGACGGCCAATAATGACTTTAAAGATATTTATTTTCACCCCTTCTTAGGGCGGCCAGTTTCTTTGCGGGAAAACAATTTTTATATGGGTTTTGCTTATTTCTTAAACGGCCTACTCAACAAAAAAGAATACAAAAAGTATGTCGATAAGACAAAAATTGTCGACTGGAGCAAGTCTACCTACAAATACGAGAAAAAACAAAATCGATTGATTCAAGTGGACTCTAAGATACTAGATCCTAAAGGAAAGGTTGTGTCTACTTATTCCAACTTTTTTGATTACAATAAGAATGGCCTTTTAACGAAGGTGCGCACCAGCAAGTCTGAACACGTATCCATTCAATACGATTCGAGTGGACGAATTGCTTCTCTAAAAAATCATAAAAATTCTGTCATAAACTTGAATTACTCTCCTGGAATAAGTAAGCCCACAACAATTAGTCAAATTGGTATTGGTGAAATTGTGATTCAATATGACGGCGGTGGTGAAATATCGAATATAGAAAGCAACCCTAAGCGCAAGATTGCGTCCTCAGTCATATCCTCTTTTTTAGAAATGATCGAAGTTCTGGGCCCACTCGGCGAGATTTTAAAGCTTTAAAATTATTCACATAAGGTGCATCGCTAATGGTTGCAAAGTTCTCGAAAGAAGAACTTTATTTCAAACCTACTCTTCTTGCTCTAGGGTTTCTTGAGTTTTCTCTTGCCAACTTTTAAACTTTTCTCTCAAACGCTGACCCGGAATTTGAGAACTACTATTGCGCTCAAAATAGCGGCCCTTAAAGTGAGAAGCTACTTTTCTGTATTGAATGCCAATAACTGCCGCGGCTGATTCGGCCACCTTTTGAAGACTCTGTCCGACCTCTGACCGATGAGTGAGTTCAATAACTCGCGACTCAAGAGTGGTTGTCCCCACTTTGATCTGCATGATGATTACAATAATAAACGTGTAAATTGCCATTTTAATAATAAAAAATAGATCACCCATACTTAACAGACTCCTTTGCCTCTTTTCCCTGCTCAACTGCTTCAAGTAACTCTATGGGACCAAACGGCTTCGCTAAAAAAGCATAACAACCTGACTGTACAGCCTTTTCTCGAATCCACTCTTCATCAATGGCAGAAATAGCTAATACCTTGGTTTTGGGTAAACTTTCAAGTATCAGTTGCGAAGCTTCAAACCCATTCTTCTTTGGCAGAGCAATGTCCATAACCACTAAATCTGGTTTAAAAGCCAACGCCTTTCGAACCCCGTCTGCGCCATCATAAGCCTCGGCCACAACTTCATGGCCGGACTTCTCAAGCGCTCTACGCCCGACGAGCAATATAAATGAAGAATCATCCACTAATAGTATTCGCATAAATCACCCTAAAATTAGTATAACAAATTCTTTGCAAAGAGAATCAGCCGTTTCTTTCAACTCTCCTTAGGTCGCCGATAGATGATAGGTCTAGGGGCTAAAGTCCTCGGCAAAAGGCCTAGCTTTTGATAGTTTACCTGAAATAAATGACGACCTAAAATGTTTTCCCTATAATTATGATATGCGTTTTTATCCAATCTGCCTGACCATGTTGCTCGCTTTTTTTTGCCTTTCGGCCCACTCACAGGTCGTTAAAGGAACCACGCACTACCAATCCACTTTTGATCGCAGCCTGACTCTTAAGCGAGTTTCTTTTTTGAACAGTGTCGATAACGTCAACGGCATATATGCACGAGTTATGGATGATCGCCTTGAAACTCTTCTGAGGAACGATCACCAATTTGATTTGATCAAGGCCCATCTTGCTGGACCATTGATACAGCCCGAGGACCTTGTAGCTCGCCCCGAGGATGTTCGCTCTTTGTCAGCCAATATCGGGGCTGACGGTCTTTTGATCGCGGAGGCTCGCAAGGACCCCCAAGCCTTAAAACTTCACCTTTACCTTTTTAGCATCAACAGCGGGGAGCTTATTGCAGAAGAAACCCAAATGATCTCACAAGATAAAACGGAAGTTGTTTTAAAAAGTTTGGAAGAACTTTATGCCAAAGTGAAAAGAAAATTGCCTTACGACGCTTTAATTTTAAGTCGTACAGACAATCGAGTGACCATCAATGCTGGTAAGAAAGACGGCGTCCGAGCCGGCTCTGATCTCAATGCCGTTTCTATAATCTCTGCAAAAAAACACCCTAAGCGCCACTTCTTACTTGAAACTAAAAAAGCTATTCTTGGACAAGTGCGCGTGGTGAAGGCGGACGACTATTTGAGCTTTGCAGACGTAATTAGCGAAGTGGAGGCTGGTGTCCTCAACACAGATATCAAAATCACCGGAATTAGTCATGTCCAACATGATGAAACACCATGGACACGTTCCCACACTCCCCCTGCGGAGTTGCTCAGCAAAGACAATACACCTATCTTTGGTAAAAATTCTAAGGAGTGGGTCACGCTTGCCCCACCAACTTTTGGAAAAGTGGGCGCAGAGTTCTCTTTAGGACGCTTTGATAACAACTTGAGCCTTAACGACGGTACGAACTTGAGTTCCAAAGTTCAGTTTTATCCCCGTATCAATATCAATGGTGAAATTTGGGTGACTCCCAAACTCTATATTGATGCCTCTTTTGCGCAAGGAATTGGGCAAGCAAGCAACCCGTTGGGATCTCCTGGTGAAATTTCAAGCTCGCTCACCCAATATCAATTAGCATTTGGATACAACTTTATGCTTAAGGATGATTTCTTTGGCCCCAAACTCACTCTCGACATGGGATTAGCTAATTATCGAATGTACTTGGATACTGTTTCACAACTTGGATTTACAACTCTTGAGTATCGTAGTGTACCCATTGGCTTGGGTGGCTATGTTCCCATAGACCCCAAAGGCGAGTGGGGCCTGTCTGCAAAAGCCTACTTTCATCTTTTTCCAAGTTTAAAGGAAAGCCCTTTTAGTTCAGGCGGGGGTCCAGATAACAACATCAATCAGTTTTTATTTCACGTTGAAAAAAAAATGAGCGCGCGATTAAAATTTAAAATGGGACTTGAGTTTTTACTCTTAACCACAAACTTCAGTGGGGCCGGTGGGCGTGTGACTCCAGCCACAAACCTCAGCCATCGCTTCACTTTCTTCACCACCGGCGTCGACTACCTGTTCTAAAGGTACCTGGTTCTTTTTGCAGAAGCAGCGCACAAATAATTGCGAACCCCAGACGTCCCACTCATTGTAGCAAAAACCTTCTCTTCACTTACAATAATTGATTTTCTAGATGATTGGGTCTATTGGTTTTCCGGTTTGTTGTTAGTTTAAAACAAGGTCTTTTCAAACCCTTTCGTAATGCCTCCACATCGTCCTCATGTGCGAGCTTATTAAGCCAGACCAAGCAGGTTTCATCTAAGGACGGATTAAAGAGGAGCGTGTCCTCCTCAAGAGGAACAATTATTTTTCGAACGCCTAAGAGTCCGGCGAGAGTGGAGTAGCCATATTCCTCAACCCGTCCGTTGAACTTTGCTCTCGCTGGATTTTGATACACATATTTATAAACATTCACGAAGTGATGATAGTTGTTGATGAGGCTGCGATGATAGCGCCCACCATAAGTTTGATTGATCCGTCCGCTCAGCCTGGTAATTTCACGACTTGTTTCTCGCATGAAATAGTTCATAGCACCACTTAGATTGGCATGTGGTGATGAGATTAAAAGATGAAAATGATTGCCCATGAGTACAAAACTATGAATCTTTGTTTGAAAACCATGGTGAATAAGAAAAAGATAATCTTCCATTATGGACCAAACTGTCTCTAGAGGAAGGTTGAACCACTCGCGATTGATACATCGAGCTGTCACATGGTAAGGATGCTCACTACTTAATGGAACAATTTTTCTTGGCATGCTTTGGATTTATGCAATCAACGAATCTTTCTTGACTGCAACCTTTGAGATAGCCACATGAAACCGTCCGCCCAACAGCTCCTATGACGGACCGCTTCTGCAAAAAGAACCAGGTACCCTATAAAAAAAGGCCCCGTGAGGGGCCTTTTTAGATGCAATCGAAAGTTATGGGGGATGATTTACATCATTCCGCCCATGCCTCCCATTCCACCCATACCGCCCATGCCACCCATGCCGCCGCCAGCTTGAGAAGCTGACTCGTCTTTAGGGGCTTCGGCGATCATGGTTTCCGTGGTGAGCATCAAAGACGCAACAGAAGCCGCATTCTCAAGAGCACAACGAACCACTTTAACGGGATCGATAACACCGGCCTTCACCAGGTCTTCGTACTGCTCAATGTAAGCGTTGAAGCCGTAAGTCGCAGAAGTGTTACTCAAAACACGGTCCACGACGATCGCGCCGTCAAGACCTGCGTTAATCGCGATTTGACGGATGGGAGCTTCACAAGCGCGCTTCACAATAAGGGCACCGGGACGCTCTTCTTCAGTGAAATCGTCTTTATTAATTTTTGCAGCACCACGAAGAAGAGCTGTACCACCACCTGCGGTTACACCTTCTTCTACAGCAGCGCGAGTTGCATTCAAAGCATCTTCAACGCGAGCCTTTTTCTCTTTCATTTCAACTTCTGAAGGAGCGCCCACATGAATCACAGCAACACCGCCAGAGAGTTTAGCCAATCTTTCTTTGAGCTTCTCTTTGTCGTATTCGCTCGTGGTGTCTTCCACTTGAGTTTTAATTGTGGAAACACGAGCCTCGATGTCTTTTTTGTCGCCAGAACCATCGATGATAGTTGTGTTGTCTTTATCGATAACGATACGTTTTGCCGTACCTAAATCGTCCAAAGTCGCCTGCTCAAGTCGGCGGCCTAGATCTTCAGAGATCACGTTACCACCGGTTAGGATGGCGATGTCTTCAAGCATAGCTTTACGACGATCTCCAAAGCCAGGAGCTTTCACAGCAGCCACTTTAAGAGCGCCTTGCAACTTGTTCACAACAAGAGCAGCCAAAGCTTCGCCTTCGACATCTTCAGAGATGATCAAAAGTGGACGACCCGACTTGGCAACAGCTTCAAGAATACCAACAACGTCTTTTAACTGACTGACTTTTTTATCGTAGATAAGAACGTAAGCGTTTTCAAGAGTGGCTTCCATGCGCTCGGCATTGGTTACAAAGTACGGAGATAGATATCCACGGTCAAATTGCATACCTTCAACCACTTCAAGTTCTGTTAAAGCTGTTTTACTTTCTTCAACAGTGATAACACCTTCGCGACCCACTTTGCTCATCGCTTCGGAAATCATTTTACCGATTTCAGGATCGTTGTTGGCAGAGATAGCACCCACTTGGGCAATTTCTTCGTCGTTGTTGATAGGCTTGCCAAGAGCTTTAAGTTCGTCTGTTACAACTTTAACGGCCTTGTCAATTCCGCGCTTAATAGCAGTTGGATTGTGTCCGGCAGAAACAATTTTTGCACCCTCTCTATAAAGAGCTTGGGCAAGAACTGTCGCAGTGGTTGTTCCGTCACCAGCATCGTCATTTGTCTTGCTAGCTACTTCTTTAACCATTTGAGCACCCATGTTCTCAAATTTGTTGTCGAGGTCAATTTCCTTTGCAACAGTTACACCGTCTTTTGTGATCAAGGGCGAGCCAAAAGACTTCTCAATAACCACGTTGCGACCTTTTGGTCCGAGTGTCACTTTCACAGCATTCGCAAGCGTATTGACACCCTTGAGGATGGCGGCGCGAGCGTCTTCACTAAATCGTAATTCCTTACTCATTCTATTTCTCCTTCAATTAGTTTAGTATTCCTAAGACATCGCTTTCATTAATCATCAAATACTCTTCAGCACCCAACTTAAGATCTGTTCCGGCATATTTGCTGAAAAGAACTTTGTCTCCAGATTTGACTTCCATGGGACGAACTTTACCGTCATCAGTGACGCGACCGTTACCGGTGGCCACAACTTCTCCACGCTGAGGTTTCTCTTTGGCTGTATCAGGGATAATGATGCCCCCAGCAGTTTTTTCTTCTTCTTTCATACGACGAACCAATAGGCGGTCGTGAAGTGGACGGATATTTACATCAGTCATTTTCTTCCTCCTTAACAATAGACATATATGTCTTTGATTATCCGGAGTATGGACCTCGCCTTGGGAGTGTCAAGGTGGACCCTTGAATATTTTTGTAGGAATTGCGTTAGGACGACGGGGGTAGATCTAAAATATTAAAATTATTAAGTTTCTAACGGAGATTACTGTCGGAGGTCTTGTCGGGAATGGGAGCCCCATAAAGAGCGTCCCGATAGGACACCAAAAGTTCAGAAAGCTCATCGGGATTAAGTTTCCCCACAACCTGAGCGATCTCTTCTTTACTTTTGTCTTTTAGGTAAAGGGCAAAATAGTCGTGAATGGTCAGGCCCAGGGCAATTTCTAGATTGAATTCAAGCTGACGTAAACGTTCAGCTCTTTTGTTAAGCTCCTGATTCTGCTTAGTTTTTTGGAGATCCTCCGAAGGAGCCGGCCCCTCACTTGAGGATGGGGCAGGAGAACTTTCCGCAAGAGCCTGATTCTCTGGACTTTTGAATAAATTGATATCAGTACGCGCTTTGATGATGCGCTTTTGTTTCCATTCTTGATAGCCTTGCAGCCGCTCTGCCTGAGGCGCCTGGATTTGTTGGGATTTAGGCTGCTCAGCATTGACCTTTCTTAGCTCAGAATCCACAGACTGTGCGCCAGCCAGCATCCAGCCAAGGATGAGAATCGTAAAAATTTGTTTCAATGGGCTTCTTATCATATGTCCTAACCTAGTGATTCCGTTAATTGAACTTCAAAAAACACGCCAAATTTATAGAGCTTAAGAACCATTATCTGATAGTTGAGACCACCTGGGATTGAACTAGAGACATTTTATTGCAAAACCCTCTAAGTCGGCGCCCAAAATTGTCTCTCCCCCAAAGGTTTTCCTGTTTCATTGGCAATTTAGAAATGGGCTGAGACGCTCTGCTTCTGCAAAAGGAAGCAGGTACCTAGAAGGTGGGGGGATTGAGGATGGGGCCGGAGAGACCGCTGGCTCCACCGCCCACGGCATGGTCGCCGGACTGGAGGTAATCGCGCGAAACGTTCTTGACCGAGTATCCAGTGCGTCCGCCTTGGATACAATTCCCTGGAGTGGGTAAGTTGGGATTGGCCACCTCAACCTCGCAACGGCCAAAGCGCTCGGGATCCATTGAAAAGTCGACCGCTCCCCTTTGATGCCAGCTCGTTAACAAATTTCGCCAGTCGCGAATATAATACTCGTAACCATTGGCGTAAGTGTTCACCGCTTCTTCCACTTGTTTGCGAACATGGAACTGGGGAACTGCTCCGGGGTGTCCCTCGTCTTTGCTAGAACCGAAGTCGTAAATCTTTTCATTATTTGAAAAAAGAGCGCCATTGTTGCTGCTCTGTTCACTAAAATAATTATAAAAGTAAGAGGGCTCGATTGAATAATAAAGAGCATCAAAGGGATCGGGAGCAACCGCCGCCACCTCAAATCGCCTTTGGGGAGCGTCGTTGGTTTGGGAGCCCCCCGATGGGTTGGGTATATCGGCCCTGCGAGCTAATGAATCCCCCGTTTGCTCAAGAGAGGGACGACCACCTAAATGATTATAGTTTCCCCAGGCCATTGGGGCGCTATTACCAGAAATTTGATTGGTGATATCATTTCGGAAATTGGTAATCATGGCCGAGAGGGTTCGCAATGAATTATAGCCAAATGTGTCTCCTGGGAAGCGAGAGTGATTGGCGATATCCTCGTTTGCCGCACTGGCCATGGGCGAGCCGCTTACATCGCGAGAGGGAAGAAGAGAGTCCACCATCTCGTTGCGACTGGTGGCTTGTGAGTTGGGTGAGCCCTGGGGCCAAATTTGCCCGTACCAGGGGCCGATCCGACCGCCAAAGGGCTTGGCAAACCCGCGCGCAGTTAAAGTAACGGTGCCCCCGGTGGGAGAAAAAGGTTTTCGCACCGATGTTGTGGCTGTGACCCCCGAGTACACCATACACCAGGGATTCTTTTCAAAACCAATGGAAGAATGAAGGCCCGTTGACTCTGAAGGTTCGCCCGACCAATGGTCAATTAATAATTGGTTTGGGGCTACAAAAGTTGATACAAATTGAGGCTGGTTTAAACCATTGGGAAGATTGGTGAGCCCCCCGGGTCCAGGAGTTCGGCCAGGAACGGGTCTATTGGGAACATTCTCTGGCTCACAAAAATTGTTGGGCCCTGTCGGCCGAAAATCAGTAAACATAAGAACCGGATTGATCCGAACTTCGGGCAACCAAAACTGACTATCCGAACACTGTCCTTCGGACATGGAGTTGAAGTAACGAAAATCCGTGATTCCAGCTCGGTTGGCTTCGGTTAAATTCAGCTCAAAGGTGTTGCGAACCCCCTCGCGAACCGACTCTCCACGTAAATCCTGAAACTCGGGAGAAGAGAGATTGTTTGAGAGCCGACGTACAATATTTTTACGCACCAATCCATCCACACGAAAATGGGTGAGGATACGAGCCGCAAATAGCCAATTGAAAATGCCACTTTCATAACATTGAATGAGTAATTGCTGATTGGCCATCTCAGTGAACGACACCAAATTGCTATAATATGGAACAATATTCCCTCCCCCAGAGGCTGGAATAATATTGGGTATAGTTAGGTCGGGATCATCACATACCGTGGCATCACCTTCTAGATTAACAAACTCTTGCCAAAAAGAATCCGACACACAAACTGTTGGTCGCAGATTATTACCAATCGGTGATTCTGACAAAATAGAATTTGTAGAATTCGCAACGTTATAAGGGTTAAAACGATTCCCCACCCCACCCAGAACTCGATAGCGCCAAGTGAACAGCTTGTAGTTTTGTCGCATTTGAAAATTAACATGGGCAATTTGATTGAGAATCTCGGCTTGCTTGGCCGCCCCATAATAGGCCGC
This sequence comes from Bdellovibrionales bacterium, assembly GCA_041739665.1. Classification (GTDB taxonomy): domain Bacteria; phylum Bdellovibrionota; class Bdellovibrionia; order Bdellovibrionales; family JAGQZY01; genus JAGQZY01. The sequence continues at coordinate 24,502 of JBGSNK010000083.1, read as the reverse complement.
CAGATCGACTGCGTTTTGCAAATTGATTTTGTCGTGGATCACCAAACCCACGTTTATCGCCATAGCAAAAAAAACAAATAACACTTGGAAAAAAAGAGCGATAAAAATCGCCATCTGTCCTCTTTGATTCTTTAACAACATAGTTTCTCATTTTAGCACAAAGGCAAGCACACAAGGGAGACCCGATTTGCCTAAAGCCTTGGAGCACTTTGACAAAAGGGACTCAACAGAGGACCATATCTATATGAGACGCGTTCACTACTGGCCTATCGTCCTGATTTTATCATTCCTCAGCCCTCTGCTTGTGATGGGACAAAACAAGACTTTGTTTGAAGGTTACTACAGTGTTCTCGCAAACGGCACCCACGTTGGTTACTACATCCAGCGCTATGAGATAGATCCTAAAAAGAAAGAATTTATCTCGACATCTTTTCTGCGCACCAATGCAATCGGTGGAAACATTTCGGAAAGCCTTAAAGCCTACGCGTCAGATACACTAAAACCCATTCGTTACCAATACACAAGCCTGCAGGGCAAAGAGGCCAAGACAATTGATGCCAATGTCCGCAAAAACAAACGCGGCCAAAATGTTTTGCAACTGAAAACCAGTGACAATGGAAAGCTAATCGTTTCTGAAAAACCTCTGAAAGAGGGTGTTTTCTTTAGCACCTTCTTGATCTACTTACTCTTGCAAGGTGAAAAGGGAATCAAGCCTGGTACAAAGTACGAGTTCAGTGCCGTCGCCGAAGAAGACGGCAAGGTCTACCCGGGTGAAGTCTTTATTAAGTCCGAAGAAATGAAAATGGGCGTGAACACCTTTAAGACCCTTTACACTTTTAAGAAAACTCAATTTGTGAATTTTATAAACGATATGGGCGAGTCCATCATTAGCATTTCACCCGCTCTTGGTATCGAAGCACGCCTTGTAGCCGATCCAAAAACGGCCACCGCCAAAATGACTGTGAACAACAAAAGCTTGTCTTTGCTGTTTGGCAACCTTCCAAAGGGTTTAGAAAACAAAGTTTACACGGCGGCACAAAAAACTCCATCAATCGGTTCAGAAAACGAAACCTCAGAAAACAAAGCCCCACAAACCACTCCGAAAAAAAAATGAGTTTTTTTTTAAAACGCCTTATCACCCTCTTTCCCGTTCTATTTGGCGTGGTCACCCTCAGCTTTTTCTTTATTCACTTTATCCCGGGCGACCCAGTCGAGATCATGCTAGGCGAGAGTGCTCGGGTCGCAGACAAAGCCCAACTGAGGAAAGAGCTAGGCCTCGATCAACCTATAACAACACAATATTTTTTGTTCTTAAAAAACCTCAGTCAACTTGATCTGGGTTCTTCGTTGCAAAGTAAAAAACCTGTGTTAAGTGAGGTTTTAGAGAAATTACCTGCCAGTTTAGAGTTAGGCTTGGCAACTTTGCTTTTCTCTTTAGCAATAGGCGTCCCTCTGGGGGTGATCAGTGCCATGAAAAAAAATGGTTTCTGGGATTGGAGTTTTTCGACTCTTGCCCTGATCGGGCTCTCCTCGCCAGCTTTTTGGTTGGCGCCTCTCCTTATTTGGTTGTTTGCACTCAAGCTCAATTGGTTTCCAGTGAGTGAGCGAGGTGGCCTTCCCCACTTGGTTCTACCGACATTGACTCTGGCCTCTGGAATTGCAGCCCTCTTCTTAAGGCTCACCCGCTCCTCACTGCTTGAAACCTTGAATGAAGACTATATGAAAACAGCCAAAGCAAAAGGTCTTTCGACTTTTAAAATATTTTTTGTGCACGGACTCAGCAATAGCCTGTTCCCTTTGCTGACTACCTTTGGGATGGTTCTCGGCTCGCTTATAACTGGCACAGTGATTGTCGAAACTCTTTTTGATTGGCCCGGCCTGGGAACTCTTCTTTTTCAAGCTATTCAGAACAGAGATTACCCCATGGTGCAGGGCTGTGTTTTGTTTGTGTCGAGTCTTTATGTCCTAGTGAATACTCTGACCGACATAACATATCAATTTCTCCACCCTCAAGTGAGTGTGGACTCATGAAGCATTGGTCCTTAAGTCTACGCGCCGGCATCTTCTTAATCTTCTTTTTGAGCTTGCTTGCTTTTTTTGCCCCCCAACTGAGCTCCCAGGACCCCAACCTCATTGAGCTGCAAAATCGCTTTTCAAGCCCCTCTCTTCAACAACCTATGGGAACCGATCAAAATGGTCGCGACATCATGGGCCAAGTTTTATTTGGCGCAAGAGTGAGTCTCACCTTAGCCTTTGCTGTTGTCGCAAGCAGTGTTCTCATTGGCCTTCTCGTGGGCTGTTTAGCCGGATACTTTGGCGGTTGGGTCGACAGTTTTTTTATGCGCGTAGTGGACATTGTTTTTGCATTTCCAGGATTCTTACTCGTGCTAACTCTGGCTGCGATTTCCCAGGGTGGATCGCTCATACATCTTGTTTTTATTATGGCGCTAACTGGGTGGGCAGGTTATGCGCGATTGATCCGAGGGGAAGTCCTTCACCTCAAGCACAAAGAATATATTCTAAACAGTGAGGCACTTGGTGCTAACCACAAAAGAAAAATTTTAGTTCATCTGGTTCCCAATTTGTGGCCCCCCATATTGGTCCATGCCTCTTTTGGAATGGCGATGACTATTGTGACAGAATCAAGTCTTAGTTTTTTAGGAGTTGGCGTTCCGCCTGAAACCGCCAGCTGGGGAAGTTTGCTCAACTCCAGTCGTCACTTCCTCTTAGAAGCCCCTTATATGAGCATTTTTCCTGGATTGGCCCTTTTGTTAACGGTATTGGCCTTTAACCTTTTGGGAGAGGGTTTACAGGATCAACTCTCTCCCCATGTTCAAAACAAACATATTCTTTGAAAACTATAACCCATCGTGGGGCACAACTATCCTTTACTAGACAAAATCCCCATGGGCCCATAGAATGTTCTAAATGCGTGAGTACATTGGACAGCAGCTCATTATTGGCCTCTCGGGCGAGGAACTCACCCCTGAAGAAGAACAGTTCATCGTTGAGAACAACATCGGTGGCGTCATCCTGTTCAATCGCAATCTCAAGTCTGTCGAACAAACTCACAAATTAATTAGTGACGTTCAAAATCTTCGCTACAAAAATCCAGAAAAGACGCCTCTCTTTGTTTCTGTTGATATGGAGGGCGGACGGGTTCATCGCCTCAAGGCCCCTTTCACCCAGTGGCCGCCGGTTCGCAACTTAGGTGACATGGGCTCTTCAAACTTAGCCTTCCAGTTCACTCATCTTATGGGCAAAGAGCTCAAGGCTGTTGGCTTTAATTTAGACTATGCACCTTGTGTTGATGTTTTCATGAATGAAGACAATGAAGTGATTGGAGATCGCGCCCTAAGTTCTGATCCCGATATTGTCGCAAAGCTTTCTTCGGCCATGGTGCGCGGCTATGTGAAAGCGGGAATCCTTAGTTGTGCCAAACATTTTCCTGGCCACGGTTACACCTCCGTTGACAGTCATTTTGACTTACCTGTCGATACAAGAGGTTTAAAAGATTTGGAGTCTCAAGGTGACCTTGAGCCATTTAAGAAAGTGATTCGTGCTCGGGTCGACATGATAATGACCGCCCATATCCAGTATCCCAACATTGACTCCAAGTACCCGGCTACACTTTCACCTCTTTTTGTGGACCAACTCTTGCGACAAGCTTTACGTTATCGGGGGCTCATCCTAAGTGACGACCTGGATATGAAAGCGCTCACTAAAAATTTCCCTGTGGACGAAATTCCCGTTCTCGCCCTTAAGGCCGGCATCAATGTTTTGCTTTATTGCAATGAACCAAAGTCACCGGTTCGAGCTGTTAAGAGCATTGCCAAAGCCCTCAGCGATGGAGCACTCAGCCAAGATGTGATTTACCATAATTATCAACAGATCATCCAAACAAAGCTCAAAAAATTGAAAAACCCCGTGGAACCCTTTTCCCTGGAAAAAGCCCACCAGATCATTGGTTGCAAAGAACATTTGGACTTTGCCCGCTCTGTGGCCGAGAAGACGGCCGACGCTAGCACCGACACTTAAAAAAGATTGCCTGTTCCCATCAAGACCGCTAGGACTGCCCTTTGGGTGAACTCAGTGAAAATCTGAGACTGTCGCGCAACGGTAATGGGTCTCATTAATCAGATCCTTAGTCCGATCCCCATTTGTTATCAACTCTCGCGAACTGGAGTCCCCTTGCTAGTTTTGTTTTTTATTTTCTCAAGACTTATCTCGGCCCAACAAGTTTTGCCGATTCCCTTAGAACCCATCCTGGTGGAAGATACGATTACAGAGCGCTCACTGCCTCGCTCGATCAGTTGGCCCACTGAGCACTTTCAACCTCCCCCCTCTTTGAATCTTCCGCAGCTGAACGAAGCACTCAACACTCTCAATGGGGTGCAAACGCGCAGCCAGGGATCTCCGACATTTTCTATTCGCGGCTCTGGACAAAGTGGACGCACCCTTGTTCTTTACAATGACATTCCATTGAACTTTGCCTCTGGCTTTGGTCCTCCTCTCATTTTTTTACCCAAAGAGATTGTGAAGAATATTACCGTAGTCAAAGGCCCGGCCTCACTTTTTTACGGTTCCCAGGCCATGTCCGGAAGCTTAAATTTTCAAAGCGAAAAATATGAAAAGGCCCAGGCCGTTCTAACATTTTCGGATCCAGACGAGAGCTTTTTGCCCTGGAGAAATGGAGGCTTGGCCCACAACTCCTTGCAACTGGCCAGTCCCCTTTTGCAAAACAAAAAACACCAAACCCAAATTTCTTACTTTAACGAAAATGATGATGGCCAATTCTCGTATCGCAGCTCCAACACGAGTGGAGTCCGGAGTATCAACAGCCAAAATCTTTCCCGTCTTGTTTTTGAAAGCGCCTCTAGGTGGCGGCGTTTATATCTCACATCCAACGCAATCGTGGGTCGCCACATTCGTCAAAGCCCCGGACCCACTTCATTTCCGCTACCCACACGTGAAGAGACGGAGGGTTATCTTGTTTCCCTAACTCCCCATTACTTTTTGAGCTCAAACTTAAGTGTCAAAACTCAAATCAGTTATATGGGCAGCGACTCGGAATTCACCGATAACCAAGGAGAGACTTCTACCAATCAAGCTAGCCTGATTTTACAAAATGAGCTGATTTACGAATGGGGACCAAAGAATCAGTTGCAAATTTTTGCTGACTCCTTTCGCCACGATCTCGAAGGAAGTTTCTTGAGCCAGAAACAAGAGCAATCCCAATTAGAATTTGGTCCGTTCTTGAGTCTTCAGCCCTCGTGGAGCCCGCTTGTCTACAAGCTCGGAGGTCGCCTCTTGCCTCAATTTAATCGCTTTTTATCAACCGCCGCTATTGAGCGCCCTCTTGCGAGTGGTAAAGTTTGGTTGAGCTTCTCTGAAGGTTTTCGCAACCCTAGTCTAAGTGACCTCTTCAGTGATACACCTTTTTTTGTGGGCAACACTCAACTTGTTCCCGAAATCTCTCTACAATATGAGCTGGGTTGGCAAAACAATATTCCCCTTTTGTGGGCCCAATGGGGATATGAAATCCGGCTTTATGAAATTCAATATCGAGACTTCATTGAAACATTCGAAATCACCCCTGGCTTATTTTCTCGCGAAAATCAAGGTCAGGGGTTTGCTCGAGGATTGGACTGGGAAAATTCTCTTCAAATGAGTTCAACACATTTACTTCTTCGATATAATTTCTTAGACACTGAAAATAAACGAACCGGTCATGTCTTTCGACTTTCCCCACGCCAGCAACTGACATGGGGCGGGTCTGTTGCTCTGTCCACAGAAACTTTGCTGGAAGTTCAAAATACTTACTGGTTTGAGAATTACGATATCGTAAACAACCAAGAGGTTCGTCTCAAAGATTGGAATCAATGGAACTTTTATATTAGTAAACAACTGAGTGAAGGTCTCAATTTACGCCTAGGGCTTGTAAATGCTTTTGATAGCCAAAGAGAACTGAGCTTAAATTACCCAGAACCAGGGCGTCGCTATTGGCTGCAGATTCACTACCGCTTTAACCGCCAACATTTGTTTTAGAAAGGAAGCAAGAATAAGAAGAGGGTTTCCTGCCCAACAAAGTGACCAGAGGCTCTCCAAGTTGGGGGCTATTCTTCGTCTTTAAAAAGCGTAGATTGAGTGGGAGTCGAACCTTGGTTGCGGATCTTGGCCTTGCGTTTATTGCCCGCTTTTGTCTTTTTTCTCTTGCGGATCACTTTTGTTTGTTTTGTTGGTGAAGCCATCGCGACCATCTCCCTTAAACTGAGGTTAGACGCGTGGAATTATCAAAAGTCGAGCCACATGTCAATGAGATGCCGCTCACCAAGGCCCTGACGCCCTTCTGTCTGGTAAGCATATGCGAATTTAAGCCTTGGTCCTCGCCAAGCAACCCCCACCGATGTCCAATTTTGCCGACGAGAATCATCAATAGAAAATCCGGTATTGAGGTGAAAATCTCCAGCCATCGTGATGGAGGCCCCAGCTCGATGGGCCAAATACTGTTGCTGCTGCAAATATAAAGGTAAAAGAGCCTCATAGCGGAATGTAAAAAATCCCGTCAAAATATACTGAGTCCCAACGGCAACATAGGAATTGCGAACCAAAGCATGAGGAATGCGAGACTCTGCTTTTATGAGATTCTCACCACTGATCGAAAGGCCCCAGTTGGGCATGAGACCAATGAGAGTACCTAGATCCAGATTGTTTTGGGAGTACACAATGCCGTCGGGATCTCTGGCGCGCAGGAAGCTGGCTCCCAAGCCAAGGCTAACTCGCTGAGTCAGGCGGTGGCTAAATCCCGCCTTGAACTCGTTTTCCTTAAACTGAGCGGATCCTTGATTGATCGTGTTTCTGCGAAAGCCTAGGGAGCCCGGAAAAACTAAACCCTCAGTACCGTCGCTCAGTGTGATTCCATAGGATCGTCTTGAGATATCCCTATCCACAAAGCCTTGTTGTAAAAAAAAGCCGGTGTAGAAGCCATCTAAAAGAGCAATGCCAGCCGGGTTTAGATAAAGGGATTCGTTGCTCTCAACGGCTGCCCGCCCCGTTCCACCAAGGGCGGCGGAAACCGCACCCACCATCTCTGTGGCCTTTACATATTGAGAAACTAAGAAAACAAGAAAGAAAATACGCAGAACCATAGGTCACATTGTGACACCAAAAAAACAAAAAGTTAATTAGAGATTATTGGCGAAAACAAATGCTGGCGTAGTGAGGACAAAGGCCATTCGCATTTCCAAAACCACAGCCATTGGTGGGATATGTGTCGTAGTTGATAAGATGTGTTTTCTGTGTTTGCGAATTTCGCCCATAACAGCTGCCCTGCTCGACATGGTCCGCCTTAGGGACGGCACAGCGGCGAATGGGATCAATAAACCAATCTTCAGCCAATAAACTCTGGCGAATGCGCCTCAACTCTGCAGATAAAACAGGTGGATCTGGCAACATAGCACAGCGAGTGATTTCATTATCATTCTCGTCTGTATAGGTCGCATCACCAGGAAGGACTATCATAAACTGCATACTGTCCGGGCAGCTCCATGGACGCGGGACCTGACCACTCAACCGATCATCGATAATAATATCTTGCACACGGCTTAAAACTCGGGGGGGCATGTCGGGCCCAGGATTTCCTCCAAGTCGAGTTAAAGGTTGCTTAAAGCGCGGCTGCACACCCATTCCAAAAACATTCTGTGTTAAATTTTGTGAAAGATTTGTGCTCGCAACACCGATATCCCCGCCAATTGGTGAGGGTGTGGAACCATCGCCGACAACCACCAAGTCATTGTATGAGCCCGGTCCAATGGGAGCGATCTCGCCCTCCGTTGCAAACGTGAGAGTGATGACTCCGCGATTGCTCAGAAAACTACGCAAATCATTTTCCATCAGTTGTGACTTCATAAACTGGAGTCGCCCCTCAAAACGAGAGGTGTTAATCGATTGAGCTCCAGCAAATGAGCGCAGATAATCACTTGGCTGCATATACCAGAGCGTTTCAGATAAAAGTTGGTTTCCCATCGCTGGAAAGAAGTTGTTAAAGTCGTATCCATCCAGTCCGCTGACACCATTTTCTTGATCGATATACATCAATTGAAGATTGTCCAGCGTACGCACAGCTAACTGCAAGCGTGTTCCCGCACTAAAAGAAGACTCCTGCAAAGCGAAAACAACATTTTGATCGTCCACTTTAACCACATTGTCGCGGTAGGTTTGATTTATTCGCAGACCTAAATGGTCATAGGCTCCAGCTTTGAAAGTATAAAATGTACCGTCGTTGCCAACATCAGCCTGCTCGGAACAAGACATATAGGCCAACTGGTCTAAACCGGCTTCGTAGGGGAAGTCAGAAGAGCTCACAAGAGAAGAAAAGAAATCGGTGTTGCCAAAGGGCACTGCAGGGGTGCAATTCTGGAAAAAACCCAGGATGGTTCCCAAACTTAAAACCAATATTGCAGGTGTCCAAACGAGACGCACTTCTCCCCCCATATGGCTTAATTATAGCAGAAAGTGTCGATTAAACCTTTATTTTTGATGATCCCTATCTCATTATGATAGGCCTTAAGGTGAAACCGTGTGTCTCGAATTGAGAAAGGATCTCCATGAAAGTGAAAAAGGCTGTCATACCCGCCGCCGGCCTGGGAACCCGCTTTTTGCCTGCAACCAAAACGGTCCCAAAAGAGCTTTTGCCCATCGTCGACACCCCGATTCTACTCTATGTGGTCAAAGAGGCCATTGCGGCTGGCATTGAAGACCTGATCGTAATTGCCGGTCGAAACAAACATGCCATCGAAGACTTCTTTGACCGCAGTTACGAACTGGAGGACACCCTGGTCAGAACTGGCAAAGAGAGTCTCCTAAAAGAGATCCGCGAGATCCAGAGCATGATCAATATTATCAGTATTCGCCAAAAAGAAGCCAAAGGACTCGGGCACGCCATTTACTGTGCAAAGCCAGTCGTCGGCCAAGAGCCCTTTGCCGTTCTCCTGGGCGATGAAATCATGGTGCAGACAAAGCCCGAGCATAAAAATGTTAGCCAACTGCTCTGCCAGATTTATTCGGAAACTCAAACCTCTACAGTCGCTGTAATGGAAGTTTCTGAGGCTGATGTTAGCAAATATGGCATTGTCCAAGTCAAAGATTCTAAGGCCAGTGTTATGACTGTGGAAACAGTTGTGGAAAAACCTAAAATACAAGATGCTCCCAGCCGGTTGGCGTTGCCAGGCCGCTATGTTTTTTCAAGTTCCCTTTTTCAACACCTTGAGAATCTATCGCCTGGCAAGAATGGCGAAATCCAACTGACCGACGGGATGACTCGGCTGGCTAAAAGTGAGGGGCTCTTTGCCACACGCTTTTCTTCTCAACGTTACGATGCCGGTGATAAACTTGGTTATATAATGGCGAATATCGAGCTCGGACTCCAACATCCCGAGCTGGGCGGAGATTTGCGTACCTATTTGAAAAATTTAAACTTATAAGTGAGGTCCCATGAAACAATTCATCTGTGTAATGGCTTTTTTTGCATGCTTCTATGAGTTTGCACATGCCTATATTCCTCGAACCGAAACCATTGTTAAAAAAATGACCGATAACAATGGCCATAAAGACTACAAGATTGTGCGCGAAGTTTCTCTAGAAGCGGACAGCAAACAAATCAAAGCAAGAGAGACTTGGACCGTTCGCAGTGGCGACAATATGAAGCTGGAGGCTGAGAGCTTGGACAGCGCCAATCCTTGGAAGTTTACTATTCTCTATAGGAAAAATGATCGACAGACTTTGAGTTCCAACAAAAGTCTTAAGACCTATCCCCGCAGTAATGAATTTTTTGAATCTCTTTTCCACGATCGCTACCACAGAAGTTTACTCAGTCGTTTGGCGCACCACCGCTTTATTCCAGATTGGGTGAAAGATGCAAAGGCCCCTACTGTTTCCGAGAAAGGTAAAACGGTTATCACACCCGAACCTTTTGTTGAGCTAGAGCCTGTTGAGGGCACTATCACGTACTCCCTGGGTGCGCGCAGTTCGTCTGGTGGCGAAAGGGCTCAGACACAACTATGGGTGGAACAGGATTCTTTTCTAATTAAAAAAGGGCGCCTCGGCACGGGAGCAGAGTTTGTGAACAACAGCTATCAAAGCTTTAGCGGTGGGCTGACTCTACCCTCAAGCCAACTGATTAGTTGGAATGATCGTGTGGCTCGCATTAAGTTAATCTCGGCTGAGCCCATCAAGGTAACTGTTAAAGATTGGTCTTTGACCAATCAAGACGCGGGCTCTATCCCAACTGACCCTTTAGTTAAAGAGTTCTATTCGAGGTTTCGTTAGTGACAAACCCTGGTGAGAGCCAACTTTGGCAGGTGGCCGTCAATGCCCCCTTGCGCGACGGTCTCACCTACCAAAGTGATTTGCCTCTCCAGCCTGGTGCCTCTGTCCGTGTTCCTTTTGGTCCCAGCAACAGAGACGTAGCAGGTCTTGTTATTGCTGCAGCTACGACGGAGAGTGAACAAAAATTTGAGATCAAGAAAATCCTATCGCTTGAAGAGGAACGACCTTTTTTGGACGAAGCTCAACTCAAGTGGCTCAAATGGATCGCCCAGTATTATGTTTATCCCCTTGGACAAGTCCAACAGTTGGTTTTTCCACCCTTGAAACGAAAGAGCCGCGGCAGTCGTAAAACATCTATCGTCCCCGAAGTCGCGCCCATTATTCCACACCCCTTAACTGTCGAGCAAAACCATGTTCTCGAGCAGATCAAGCTCAACCAATTTCAAAGCTATCTTCTTCACGGGGTTACAGGGTCTGGCAAAACAGAGGTCTATATCGAGGTCATTGCCAAAGCATTAGCTCAGGGAAAAACTGCACTTGTTTTGGTGCCCGAGATTTCATTAACGCCGCAGTTGATTCGACGTTTTGCGGAGCGTTTTCCCGATCAGATCGCCGTGCTCCACAGTCATCTCACGGAACGTGAGAAAACCGAACAGTGGTGGTTGGCCGTTGAAAAACAAAAGCCCATTTTGATTGGAGCCAGATCCGCACTTTTTTGTCCCCAGCCAGACCTCGGCGTTCTCGTGGTCGACGAAGAGCACGAAACCAGTTTCAAACAAGAAGAGAAACTTAAATACAATGCGCGCGATCTCGCTGTTGTGAAAGCTCAGTTTTTGAACTGTCCCATTCTTTTAGGTTCAGCCACTCCCAGCCTAGAATCTTGGTTCAACGCACAGGCAGGCAAGTTTCAACTTCTCTCCATGCCCAATCGCGTCTCTGATCAAGGCCTGCCCGACGTGACTATTGTCAACCCACGTTATGACCGCAACGAGCGACAAGATCGACCCCACTGGTTGTCTGACACCCTTTACAACAAACTCAAACTACACTACGAAAACGGCCACCAATCCGCTCTCTTTTTAAACCGCCGTGGCATGGCACCCAGTGTTCAATGTTACTCTTGTGGTTTTATTTACCAGTGCCCCAACTGCGACATCTCATTAACTTTACACGGCGAACATCATCTGGTTTGTCATTACTGTGATTATCACGATCGCCTCAATACACTTTGCCCGAGCTGTCACGAGGGCGAACCTAAGGCCTATGGTTTGGGTACCGAGACTATTGAAAAGGATCTCGGTCTTCTTTTCCCTGAAGCCAGAATTTTAAGGGCGGACCGCGACGAAATTTCGAGCCGTGGCGCGATCGAAGAGATGATAAGAAAGATGGAGCACGAAAACATCCACTTCTTAGTGGGAACACAGATGATTGCCAAAGGTTTGGACTTTAAAAACTTAACCTTGGTGGGAATTGTTCTGGCCGATATTGCTTTTAATGTTCCCGACTTTCGCGCCAATGAACGCTGCTTTCAGCTTTGCACTCAAGTGAGTGGGCGCGCCGGTAGGCATGCCTCAAAAGGCGAGGTGGTCATCCAAACCTATAAAGAGGACCACCCAAGCCTCACCCATGTCCAGGCCGCTCATTATTCTGGTTTTGTAAACTTAGAGTTAGAGCATCGGCAAATGTTTGGCTATCCGCCTTTCACTCGTTTAGCAGCTATCCGCATCTCGGGCCTTAAGAAACAAGAAGTCATTGACGATGGTGAACACCTGCGCAGTTATTTACTGCAACTAAAAGAAAATTTTGACTCCTTGGCTGGTGCCCATATTTTGGGTCCGACTCCGGCTCCTCTGTCTCGTCTAAAAAATCGTTATCGTTTCCATATTTTGATAAAAGCACCCGATCACAAAGTACTCAATCATCTCGTGCAAAAGACGGCTGATTTTATAAAAGATCAAAATAAGAAATCAAAGTTTCTTATCGATGTTGACCCCTATTCACTCACCTAAGGAAAAATGGATCCTTGCATTGGGAACTCAACACTAGAAATTCAAAAATACGGCAAGAAAATATTGTCACGCCCCCTGTCACACCCCATTCCAAGACCATAGGCGAGTCTTAACTTGGCTTGCTACTCAGTTGTTTCTTAACAAGTGCTCAAGAATTCAATAAACTAATTTTTCATGAGTCAACAAAATGCAAAGCAAACGCCTGGTGCAACTTGTCCTAGCTGTGGAAACAGCGCCCCCTCACTTCTCACCATAGACAGTGGTCTCAAGCTCACGCTCGCGAAAAGCGGCAAGGGCGACGCCTTTGACGCTGTTTGCTCTGGTTGCCTCAGTCAAATGCGAAGCTCAGCTTCGCTTGGGGCCCAAATTGTGGCTAGCAAAGAAGCCACTTTTCGAAAAAAAACAGAACTGTGGAACAGTCGCTTAGGCTTAGTGAAGCAGGGTCGACTTTGCTTGGCGCGAGGCGATTTTGCCGAGGCCGCAGTCTCTTACGAGAAATACCTCAAAACTGTGAGTGACGTCACGAACACGCGCCGCGAAGACCTGAATCCCAACCTTTTTAGCAAAACCCCTAAAGAGGTGACTGTTATTGCCTCAGTTTTGTGGGACCTGATGATGGCCTACGATGCCATCGTTCAATATCACGTGAAGCAACTCGAATGCGCAGAATTGCTGGCTAAGTTTTTAAGATTCAGTCCCATATATAAAACAGTCCTGCGCAGGGCTGATAGTGAGTCGAGACGCGCCAAGAATCCACAAGCGTTCAAAAAACTGCTCCAACTTTGCGACACTCAAGCCTCCCGATGCTTTATCGCAAATAGCACTTTTCAAAGCCGAGCCCACCCGACGGTGATCACGCTTTGCCTGTTTCGCGACCGAATTTTACGCAAAGGGCCTTTAGGTCGTCGTATGATCGCTCTTTATTATAACAGATCACCCTGGGTAGCCGAAAAGATTGATAACTCTCCCAGATCGCAGAGACTCCTACGCCCTGTTTTGCGGGGCGTGGCATTTGTGCTCAAGATCACTTTTCGCTTGCCACAAGAGCCAGATTCTTAAAGTTTATATCTATGAACATTCCCCAAAAGCTTGCCAAATCCTATGATCACGTCCTTGTGGGCTTCAATATCTCGAGTATTCAGTTCGCCAAAGAACTTCACTCTCACGGTTTAAATTTTTGTATAGTAGATACGAAGTTTTCTGGAAGTGGCCCCTTTAAAGACGTGCCAAGCCTTGGACAAGCCGTTTTTGCGCGCGTACCATACAACTCTGCACTTGATGAACTAGAAGAGCTTATGGAAGCTTCCGTGATCAGTGGCCCCCCCCTTACCTTTGAGAAGGGCGATTTTCGAGGCTTTATGGGTTTTGGTAAAGACACCATCCAAGAGCGCGATGTGGTTGAAAAATACTGCCAAGCCCAAAGCTTGACCCCAAACTCCTCTCCAGAGGCTTTTTGGGCCGAGGTCAAAAATAGCCTGCTACCATTCATTTTCTTGGATCAAAAGCCAACGGATCTGCATTTTGAGGACTCCCGCGTGACGGCTCTTACACTCAATGGCAATACCCTCCTGAAGGGGCAAAACTTTTACTTCTTCGGCCACCTGCCATTTTTGTTCGATAAAGTAGGTTCGCAAACTAAAAAGCTCGCAAGCCAGTTTGGAAAAGCCTTTTGGTACTCCTCCGTTAATCTTATTATTCATCACAAGACTGAGCCCAAGAAAGTGGAACTCAATCAGCTTTACCTTCTCAAAGGCTCTAAGGGCCAGGCTTGTCTGGGTCAATTCAGCCGCCTTGGAGATTCTTTAATCTCCCGTTGGGAGTCTTTTTTTCCTGCCGAGCTCACGCCCGATAACGAGACGACGGGAGCTTGCTTAAAAGAGATCAAGAAGCAGGTCAAACGGGCCTTTTCTGTCGAAGATTCCACTCAGGATTCTGAACATATAATCATTCATGAACAGATCTTTGCCGACCTCAGCAAACTGTCCAGCCTCGACGATAAAATTAGTTGTTTCAGCAACTTAAGTCTATGCTCTCCACTGCTATCCCCGCAAGTGGGCTGGTACCACGAGAAGCAACTCGGCCATAGGCTTTTTAATCGCCACAAAGCTGAGCAAGAAAAAATCAAAGGTGGACCTCTAAACGAGGTTGCAGCCTCTTCCGCTCCGTGCTAACTACAGCACCAGATTCAATATACTAATACACACCTCTTGGAACTCTACTGGTGTTTCCTAAGAAATTCTTGCCAAGAGGGAGGCTCAACCAGACAGGAGGATAAGTATGGTGACCCTAAAAGATATGCTCGATTCTGGTGTCCACTTTGGACATCAAACTCAAAGATGGAACCCCAAAATGAAGCCCTATGTTTTTGGCGATCGTGGTGGGATTCATATCATAGATTTACAAAAAACCCTTGAAATGACTAAGACTGCTTTAAAAGCCATCGAAGATTTGGCTGCTGAAGGCAAAAAAATCATCTTTGTCGGCACTAAAAAACAAGCCGTTGAAGCCGTTCAAGATGCTGCAAAAAAGTCAGGTCAATTTTACGTTACCAAAAGATGGCTGGGCGGAACACTGACTAACTTTGTGACTATCAAACAAAGTATCGATCGTTTAAAAAGAATTGATCAAATGCGCGAAAAAGGTGAACTTCAATTTTTTTCTAAAAAAGAACGTTCGAATATCGAAAAAGAGTATATCAAGCTCAATGAATACCTAGAAGGTATACGCGAAATGAAAGAGCCACCTGGAATGATTTTTGTTGTCGACGTGACCAAAGAGCACATTGCCGTTAAGGAAGCCAAAAACTTGCATATGAGTGTTTTTGGAATTTGCGACACAAACTCGGACCCTGAAGAAATCGAGTATCCTATTCCGGGCAATGATGATGCCATCCGTTCCATCAAGCTTTTTTGTGATCTTGTCGCTGAAGCCTACCTTGCTGGTGCTAAAAGATGGGAACAGAAATTACGCTCTCAAACAGACAAGCAGTCCGATTTGGAAGCTGAGATGAAGCAGTCCAAAGCCGCTGCGACTCCAACTCCAGTAGAGCAAAAGGGACCAGCCGTAGTGAAGGCCAACAAAGGTCGTAAGCTGGTAGCCGCTGGAACCGCTGACGAAATCGAGATTCTACAAGAAGTTGAGGAAGAACTTTCTTCTGTCTCTGAAGACGGACCTGATAAGGTTGTGATTGCAGATACCGAAGCTGACGATAAAAAATAATTTTAGGAATCATGAAGGAGAACACTCATGGCTATTAGCGCCCAAATGGTGAAAGAACTCAGAGAAAGAACCAGTGCCGGAATGCTGGATTGTAAAAAAGCCCTTGAAGAGAATTCAGGGGATTTTGACAAGGCCGTGGATTGGCTGAGAACAAAAGGCTTAAGTAAGGCTGCGAAAAAATCCGGTCGCCTTGCTGCCGAAGGCTTGGTCACATCTTATATTCATGCTGGCGGACGCATTGGTGTGTTGCTTGAAGTAAATTCAGAGACTGACTTTGTTGCCCGCAACGACGACTTTAAAAAATTCACCGATGACATTGCCATGCATATTGCAGCAACAAGCCCGATTGCTGTTTCAAAGGATGAGGTTTCCCAAAGTGACATCGACAAAGAGCGCGAAGTCCTTATGGCTAAAAACCGCGAAGAGGGTAAAAAAGAAGATATGTTAGATAAAATCGTCGATGGCCAAATTAAAAAATGGTTAGCCGAAAACTGCCTTCTTGAGCAAAAGTATGTAAAAAATCCTGACATCACTGTATCCGAGCACCTTCAAAATACAGTGGCTCGAATTGGTGAAAACATGGTGATTCGTCGCTTTGCCCGTTTTGAGTTGGGTGATGGACTAGAAAAGAAAGTGGACAATTTTGCTGAAGAAGTAGCTGCTGCAATTAAATAACAACAGGAAGTGAGTCTCTGTGAGTTTACCTAAGTACAAACGAGCTCTTTTAAAGATCAGCGGGGAGGCTCTTGCTGGACCTGATGGTTACGGAATCAATGCGGATGTCATAAAGTCTGTCGCGGGTGAGATTAAAAGCGCTTATCACCACAACATTCAGCTGGGAGTGGTCATAGGTGCCGGCAACATTATTCGCGGAGTTGCTGCGGCCGCCCAGGGCATGGATCGCGCCAGCAGTGACTATATGGGAATGCTGGCCACATGTATTAACGCCCTTGCCCTTCAGGATGCTCTCGAGAACTTGGGAGTTCAAACACGTGTTCAGTCCGCCATCGAAATGGCTCAAATCGCAGAGCCTTATATTCGGCGCAAAGCTGTGCGCCACCTTGAAAAAGGTCGTATTGTTATCTTCGCGGCTGGAACTGGTAACCCTTATTTCACCACTGATACAGCTGCTGCCCTGAGGGGTATGGAAATCAATGCCGAGGTGATTTTAAAGGCGACAAAAGTGGATGGAATTTACGATAAGGACCCTAATAAATTTTCTGATGCCGTAAAAATCGAGTCGATTAGCCACCACGAGGCCCTTAGCCAGAGCCTCAAGGTGATTGATTCTACAGCGATCAGCCTTTGTATGGACAACAAAATGCCAATTGTTATCTTTGAGATGATGAAGAAGGGTAACATTCTGGATGTCCTTAAAGGCGAGACTGTGGGCTCGATTATACACTCTTAAAGGAGTTTCCATGGAATTTAGCTCTCTACTCAAAGACACCGAAAATAAAATGAAGGCGGCTATACAATCTTTGTCCGAGGACTTTAAAAAGGTTCGCACAGGCAGGGCCCAGGTCTCTATGCTCGATGGTGTTCGGGTGGATTATTATGGCAACCCCACGCCACTCAACCAAGTGGCCTCTGTCAGCTGTCCCGATGCCCGTAGTTTTATGATCACTCCCTGGGAGACATCGGTTTTAAAGTCTATTGAATCTAGCATTGTAAAAAGTGATCTCGGTATGGCTCCCATTAATGACGGAAAAGTCATCCGACTGAAACTGCCAGAGCTCACCGAAGAGCGCCGTAAAGATTTGGTTAAAAAAACAAAAAAAATGGTGGAAGACGCAAAGATCGCTGTCCGCATGGCTCGTCGTGATGCCAACGACTTGCTCAAAAATGCGCTGAAAAATAAAGAGATCAGTGAGGACGACAACAAGACTCAACAAGATGAAATTCAAAAAATTACCGATAAATACACAGCGGATCTAGATAAGGTCGCCGCTGAAAAAGAAAAAGACATAATGACCTTATGAGTTTGTCCCTACAACATCCCCAACATGTTGCAATAATCATGGATGGCAATGGTCGCTGGGCGCGCTCGCGCCATCAAGACCGGGTGTTCGGCCACGTGAAAGGCGCTCGTGTTGCCAAAAAAATTGTGGAACATTCGACTCGCATTGGCCTCAAGGCTCTCACCCTGTATGCGTTCAGCGAAGAGAACTGGGGTCGCCCCCTTGAAGAAGTCAATTTTTTGATGAGACTACTGAGGCGCTATATCATTCGGGAAAGAAAAAGTCTGATCGAAAACAATATTCGCTTTCGCTGTATTGGTAATCTTGATCGACTCCCAGATTATGTGCGCTCTGAGGTCGAAGCCTCAATGAAGACCACAGCTCATAACACCGGGATGGATCTGACTTTTGCGCTGAGTTACAGTGGTCGTCAAGAAATCACTACTGCAGTAAGGAATATCGCTCAACTGGTTACAGATAAAAAACTAAATCCGGAGAATATCAACGAAGATTTCATAAGTGGCATGTTGCAAACGGCGCCGATTGGCGACCCCGACTTACTCATCCGCACTAGTGGCGAGTGGAGACTTTCCAATTTCTTACCTTGGCAGAGCGTCTACTCTGAACTTTATTTCTCAAATATTCTATGGCCTGACTTTAAAATTGAAGACTTCAATGTGGCCCTTGATTCCTACTCTCAAAGAGAGCGTCGTTTTGGTCGATTGACATCTGAAACTTCGCAAGCGGATAATCGACAACAGACACTCTCTAACTAGGAGATTCAACTGATTGTCCGAGCTCTCTCTGCAATTGTTGGCCTCGCAGGCCTTTTCGCAATTTGGTGGACTTTTGCGACCTCGGGCCTTCTCTTTGTCTGTGCACTCGTGACCTTTGTTGCCTGCCTTGAGTTCTCAAAACTGGTCGAATCCAAAATCCGCATTGTCCAGAGCCTGTTTGTTGTGGTCAGCTTCGCTTTCTATCTCCTTTTTAGCTTCTACTCTCAATCCTTTGTCGTCTTCTTAAGTTTCTTCATATTACTTGTGACTTATTTTATGCTGTTCACTCAACACACTATCGAAAAACGGGTTTCGGGACTGGCGTCCTGGACGGTGGGAGTTCTCTACTGCGGCGTTTTTACGGGCGTTGTTTCGTTGGGAGTGAACAGATTTGGCGACCAATATTTTATTGCACTTCTCCTGCTTAGTTTTGCCACAGATACATTTGCCTATTTAGGAGGGCGCCTGATCGGAAAACGTCCATTAGCACCCCTCATATCACCTAAAAAAACCTTAGAGGGAAGCCTGGTGGGCCTTTTTTGCGGAGCGGGAATTGGCGCGTTCTATTTCAACTCCTTGCCCCACAAAAGTCCTCTTCCCATTCTTTTTTTGGCCTGTGTTGCCAGCTCTCTGTTTAGTCAGGTTGGAGACCTCTTTGAGTCCATGATCAAAAGACACTCGGGCGTAAAAGATTCTGGACGTATTTTACCTGGCCACGGTGGCATTCTCGACCGAATTGACGGCCTCCTCTTTGCGGGACCGGTTATTTACCTTTGGATGGATTTTTATCTCTAAGCATCGCTCCCAGCATACTTGTTGCGACCCACAGTCCTGGTTGGTACACTATTTTTATGTTTGATATGATCGCAACATTTTTAAATCAAGGCCTTGCTTACATCATACCTATGATTATTCTCTTGGGTCTTTTGATCTTTGTTCATGAGTTGGGTCACTTTCTTGCCGCCAAATATTACAAAGTTGGGGTGGAAACCTTTAGCTTAGGTTTTGGACCAAAGCTGATTAAGTTTGTACGCAATGGCACGGTGTATTGTGTCTCGGCTCTGCCTCTTGGTGGCTATGTCAAAATGTTTGGCGACGAACCCGGTAAAGAGATTTCCGAAGAAGACAAACGGCGATCCTATCTACATAAGCCTGTTGGGCAAAGAATTGTGATCGTTTTAGCTGGCCCCTTAATGAATCTCTTTTTTGCAGCTGTCCTCTTTTTTTGGATCGCCTGGATTGGGGATAAAGCGATCTCACCCGCAATTGGTGAAATTCCACCAAACTCAGCGGCCTATGAACAGGGCTTTCGCCCCTATGACAAAGTTCTATCTATTAATGATCAGCCCATCAACACCTGGGATGAAGTGCAGAAAATTATCGAAACCTCTCCTAGTCAAACTTTATCTTTTCACTTAAATCGCAATGGTGAAAGTCTTACCATTCAAGCTCAACCAGAACTGTCCTCCAATGACAATCTCTTCTCAACAGCTGACAGAATTGGAAAAATCAAAGGCCTCAGTTCGGATCTTCACCTGCCTGTTATTGGTGTCTCTAGCAAGAGTCCCGCCCATCTATCTGGACTACGCAGTGGGGACCAAGTCCTTGAGATTGATGGGGAACCCATAAAATGGTTTAAAGATATTGAACCCACCCTTTTAGAAAGCCTTTTCAATGGGCCCGGCCTTGCTAGAGTTAAACTGCGCCGCTTTGAGGATTTTCGCAAGAGAGATAGCTTTGAAGAGATCAACTTGACTCTCAACGCTCAAAACTTCACCAAACAAAATTTGGGTTTGTTTATACCCGAAACTTTGATTGCCGAAGTTCAAGTGGATAGCCCTGCCGCAAAGGCCGGCTTACAGAGAATGGATCAAATTCTCGAAATTAACGGCAACACCATCATCTCTTTTCAAGATATTGTACAAAACGTCAGCCAATACAAACCACAGGGAGAACCTCTCACCATAAAGGTGCTCAGGGGTGATGATCCAATGCAATTTTCTGTCAGCCCCGAGATGAACTCTCTTGAAGGACAGTATGGCGAGACTGAAAATCGTTTTACAATTGGCGTGATTCCCGTTTTACTGGCCATGCCCAACACTTTCCTCTGGAAGTCGCAAAGCTTTAGCGAGGCCTTCTCGCGCGCTTTTCAACAGACGGCTCATTGGACAAAAGTTACAATGCTGAGTTTTGTTCGCATTGTCCAAAACAGAGTTTCATCAAAAAATATTAGTGGCATCATTTCAATTGGTCAGGTGGCCCAGCAGAGCTGGAGCCTTGGGCTCAATGCATTTTTAAAGATCATGGCGATCATTTCCATCAATCTGTTTGTTCTCAACCTTCTGCCCATACCTATTTTAGACGGTGGCCACCTTGTTCTCTTCATACTTGAGGCTATTAAAGGCTCTCCGGTCAGCCTCAAAAAAGTTGAGGTCGCACAACAGGTTGGTTTCCTGGTGTTGCTCTTCTTGATGGCCTTCGCCTTATTCAACGACTTCAACCGTATTTTTGGCTCTTAATTTAAAAACTAACAAAGAAGCTTATGAATAATCCACCAACCTACCAACTGGCTTTACATACCTCTCTCGGATCTGGGGAGGTTTGTCTTCTTCGGGACCAAATGCCCATTGATAGCCTGGATTGGGAGAAGGCGGGCTCACATAGCGAATGGCTCACCCTTAAGGTTGCTGAGCTGTTAGAGCAAAACAAACTCAAGCCTACCGACCTTAAACACATCTATTGTGGTGTTGGGCCAGGTAGCTTTACTGGCATTCGAGTTGGTGTCAGTTTCTCGCGCGCACTTGCTTACTCTTTATCCTGTCCTGTTTCGAGCCTCAATACACTCGACCTCTTAGCCGCCGCCTGCGATAAGAAAGAAGGAAGGCTTCTCTCTTGCATAGATGCTCAGAAAAATTCTATATTTTTGTCGACTTACCAACTTAAAAATGGAATTGCTTTCCCAGAAAAAAAGGATCTCACCGTTTCTATTCTTGATTTGGCTCAATATTTTGAACAACCTCTTTTTGTTTGTGGCGATGGTTTGGATCGTTACTCTGATTTCTTACCGAGTCTTGTAGAAAATAATAAAATTCAAGATAAAGCATGGAAACAGATTTCCTTAAGCCAATACTTTCGCAAGACAAACACAAGCGCTTTGCCCAAAAGCTCTTGGCAAAACCTCCGTCCACTTTATATAAAAAAATCTGCACCCGAAGAGTTGATAGAAAAAAATTTGAAGTGAATACATTGAGCTAGACCTAAGTCATTTTTACGCCTCGCGTTTTGAAATTCGACTCTTCTACCTACAAGGCAAAGCAATATGCTAGGCTTTTAAGTGTATGGTGAAAGACTCTTATAATTACTACCAAGTTTTAGATGTAACGCCCGAGGCAACTCAGCAAACCATTCACCAAGCCTACCGTCAGGCGAAACTTACCTATTCGTTTGAAAACCCTGAAGTTTATCAGTTCTTTTCACAAAACGAAGTGCAAGATTGGGTTGATCTTATTGAGGAAGCCTACGCCGTTATTGGACATCCAAACACTCGCCGGGATTATGATCGTGAATTAGATGCTCTCATACAACAAAGTCAGAATTTGCAGAGTTCTGCTAGCAATACAGATTCTCTTGCGCCTGATCCTAGTGATCCTCCAGAGGGCTTTGCCTCAACGGCCGTTAGTCAATACAAGATCGATCCCAAAATGGAAGAGTACATCAACACGCAAGATCTTGTAGACGGCCTTTTTCTTAAAAAAGTCCGCTCTTATAAAAACATTGAGCTGACCGACTTCTCTAATTTAACTTGCATTGCGATTCGGCATCTTTATGCCATTGAGAATAACAATTTCTCTGTTCTCCCAGCCTCTGTGTTTGTCAGAGGATATATTATCCAATATTGTCGCGTGCTGGGGCTTAATGAAGATCATGTTGTGAAGTCGTTTATGAAACTTCTCCGCAATGAGCCTTAACAAAAAATCAATCCGAGCCGCCCAAACACTGGCCGGACAGCGCCTCGACCAAGCTCTTCATGTTGCGGGACTTGTCGAATCCCGTGCCCAGGGCCAAAAATTAATCAAAGACAAAAAGGTTTGGGTCAATGGAACCTTAGAAAAAGCTTCTTATAAAGTTCAGGTTGGGGATCAAATTCAACTGGAAGTCCCCGAGGTTTTTGACCTTGAGCTCACTCCTTACGACTTTCCATTGAATGTCCCGTATGAAGATGAAGACGTCATTGTCGTCAACAAACCCGCTGGTCTCGTCGTTCACCCCGCCTACGGACACCAAAATGACACGTTAATCAACGCGCTCCTTCATCGAAGAACCATGCTGTCCCCATCTGATGATCCATTTCGCCCAGGCCTTGTCCATCGAATCGACAAAGGCACAAGTGGACTCCTGGTCTTAGCTAAAAACGAGAGTGCCCACCGCTTTCTCGCAAAGCAATTCCTAAAAAAGACGATCCATCGTCGCTATTGGGCGCTTTGTTTTGCAAATAAAAAGATAACGGATGGAACAATTAAAAGCTACCTCACTCGCGACCCCAAAAATCGACAACGTTTTATCTCTATAGATGAGGCTGGTGGTAAATTTGCAATCACCCATTACAAAACTCTCGCCCAACAAAGTCCTTTTCAACTCTTAGAACTCACTTTAGAAACAGGGCGCACCCATCAAATTCGTGTTCATCTTTCAAGCCACCAATGCCCCATTGTCGGCGACGAGGTTTATAACGGAAAAAACCAAGCTCGAGGCCTTAAGAATCAGACCTTGAAAAATCACATCCTCAATATGGAAAGATTTGCGCTGCATGCAAAAGAACTTGGTTTTGTCCATCCTGTGAGTCATGAAAAAATGCTGTTCACGAGCCCAATACCAGAAGATCTTCACAATCTCTATCAACTGGGCGGTTTTGGAGAGTTCATTGCGTGAGCTTAAGTATCAAGCCGATATAATCAGCGAGAAGAAGTTCAGAGTTGTCTTTGGTAACCACAGTTTGAGGCAAGAAGATCTGCAGGAATTTAACCCTCACCTTCTCACGCAAGTTCATGGCTCTATGGTCGTTGAGGCATCACTGGGGCATCAAGAAGCTGATGGGCAATGGACGGACTTCCCAGAAAAGGCTTTGGTAATCAAAACGGCAGACTGTTTGCCAATTTTTATATTTGATATGGGTCGCATCTTTGCCCTGCATGCCGGCTGGAGAGGGATTAAAAAACGAATCGTGAGTAGAACCTTAGATATGTGTCGCAATCCCCAATCTGCAAAAATATATATCGGTCCCCATATCCAGATGAACTCTTTTCAACTCGATCGCGAATCCGCCCAAGGCCTATTAAAAGAACATGACCTTAAGATTTCACGAGGGCTAGATGAATCCATTGCGCGCGTCTCGATCTCCCAGATAAGTCACTATCATATATCACTATGCGCATTGGTCTCTCGTGAGGCCCGGGCCTATGGGGCGGAGCCATCTTATATTTCGCCAGTTGATACATTTCTCAGCCCCTATCACAACTCCTATAGGCGAAACCGACTGAATAAACAGCGAAACTTTTCCTTCATTCAACTAATAGACTAGTGTTGGCTGAGTTTAATCAGCTCTTCGTTTTCAGGATCGAAACTGAAAATATTGAGACGCGCCTTCATATTCTTATCTAAACTGGGTAAAATAATCTCGGCTTCGCCATTGCCACTCAAATCTTTCATAAAAAGATTGTGCTGCTCGCCCTCGTCAAATTTATAAAAAGCATCGGTTTTGTCTGTCAGTTGTTCGGAGTCTAACAGAATAAAGCCATCATCCGTTTTCTTATAAAGCTCAAGACTAAGACCTTTAAGATTCCTTACTTTAACAACCTTGTAGAGATTCTGATCTCTCTGAAACTCAAGATGCGACAAGATCTCTCTTTGAGAGTCTAAAAAAAGCCCTACCGTTTTCTTACGGACCGATGGATTGAGGATCACAAAAGAAAGGAGCAATGAAAAAATAAATAAACTTGTGCCTAGCTTCATTTAATAAAATTACCGCGAACTCTATTGAACCGCAAGCACCGATCCTGAGATGTTATTTTTTGATTCTCTTCTCAAGGTCACGCCACGATCGACCCTCACGCATTTTTGCATCAAGCTGAAACTTAGTGACTGCTTTTTTGTGATCTTTGTAGCTGCTAGTGAAAACATGGGTGCCATCATTACGGCTGACAAAGAATAAATA
>JBGSNK010000103.1:0-18228 GCA_041739665.1 Bdellovibrionales bacterium | reverse complement strand
GGGCCACGCGTTGAGCTCCCTTTGCAGCACCTTTGAAACCCAAAGATATTAACTTGCCTCCAAAAAGGGTGATCGCTGTATCAGCTCCAACATTCACCCACAGATCTTGTTTTATATGTTTGTTGATTCGTGTTTCTATGTCTTGCCAGCTGCTAGCAAGAAATTGGCGACCCAAGGCTACCAATGGATCTTTCGGCTTGGAGACCTCTATATGATTGAGTCTAATTTCAAGGTCGTATAACGTCAGTTGCTCTTGCACCAACTCGTCAAAAAATGTCTTTCTGCTCGAGGCTGCTAAAGAAACAGTGGTGGCAAACTTATCTAGCAGAACCCATTGGTGCCAGTCCTCTTCAGTAGAAATATAGGTCTCGATCACTCTTTGGGCCGTCGGCCAAGGATCTCTCATGGTCTGTACATACTCGATAGGCTCCAACACAGATGTGGGTTGGATTAGAAACCATGTCGTAATAATTTTGGGATTGAGATGTTCGTCTTCGGGGAGATTTGCAATCAGATTTTCGGGAACATCGATGGCTCTTCCCACTAAAATGAGTTTTTTGCTTTCAGTAAAATAGCGATGAATTTTTTTGAGGTAAACTCTGACCTCATAGGCTCCATGCTGGTTCCAGTACTCTCCCATTTCGAATTGATTGGGACCCACAGAAACAACTCTTGTTCGAATCAAACTTTCCGGCCGCGCATGAGCTAACGAGTTTGATAAAAAGGTCGAAGTCATGACAACAGCTAAAAGTTTTAGAATGAAGAGTCTTATAAAGATGGTCATAAAACTTAGGTTCCTGTCAGGCTTGCTCCAATTTAGCCCAGACAAAGACATCGCAAAGTTAATGCCGCAACAAGGGCTCTGGGTGCGGCTCTAAACATTTAAAAAAGTACGGTAGATTCGATAGGTTAGAAAAGTGCCAAAAAAGCGAAGGTTTTAAGTGCTTGAATGAGCAACTAATAATTTCAAAAGGCAGGCTCAAAATTGTCTCCGGCAAAAAGGCCAAAGCTCGCGTCCCAAGGCGCATTGCAAGGAAATGAGCTAAGATGTGGAATCCCATCTCTAATTTGAAAAAGACAAGCTTTGAAATTCAATTCTTTTTAAGGCTCGAACAGCATAAATGGTTGTTCTATTTTTAGTTTGCCTGGAAAAATTGGATAAAAGTTCTACAAAACCACCTCTCGCCGCACACATCCCCAACTCAACCCCACGACCAAACCAACATGGTGCCAACGAACATCTGGTGAGCAGGATGCGTTCGAGCCGAAGGCTCGACACCAGTGGGCAGAAGCCCGTGTTCTCAAAAGCTCAGATTCCCACAGGCTGTTAGCTAAATAGTGAAAGAGGATCTAGGACTCGAGTTCAATGCCAAAGCTTTTGATCTTGCGATGCAGGTAGGAGCGCTCCAGGCCAATGGCCTCGGCAGTCTTAGAGATGTTACCGTTATTCTCATTGATTTTTTGGACAATATACTCGCGTTCAAAAAGGGAGCGAGCTTCACGGAAGCTGGCCACATCGGCAAATACATTATTGGCATCCTTTTGATTAAGACCTGCAAACACCAAGTCGTGCACGTCAATAGTATCCTCAGGAGTTAAAATATAGACGCGTTCAATAAAATTTTTGATCTCGCGCACATTGCCTGGCCACTCATGCTTGACCAGTTCTTTGATCGCCTTCGCTGAAAATTTCTTTTCCGGATAACCACCACTCAGGCAAGTTTTTTCGCTAAAATGGTAAACCAAGGGCTCAATATCATCGCGGCGCTGACGAACCGGAGGAATTTCAAAGGGCACCACATGCAATCGATAATAAAGATCCTCGCGAAAAACTCCTTGAACGACAAGAGCTTGCAAATCTTGAGTCGTAGCGGCGATAATGCGGACATCTAAGTCAAGGGTTTGGTTGCCGCCCACTCTTTGGATTTTTTGCTCCTCCAGGTATTTGACAAGCTTGGCCTGCACAGACATTGGCAAACAATCGACGTCATCTAAAAATAAGGTGCCTTTATGAGCCTGATCAAAAGCGCCTTTGCGTTCACTCTGATCACCGATGACTGCTCCACTTTGATAACCAAAAAGTTCGCCTTCAATAAGGTCTTTCGTTGTGTGTGCGCACTTGAAGTCAACAAAGGATTCGCCAGCTCGACTGCTCAAGTAGTGAATATTAATAGCCACTAGTTCTTTGCCAACGCCTGTTTCACCTTTAATCAAAACCCAAGAATGGGTGGGAGCCACACGCGCTACCAGTTCTTTGATTTTTTTGGCTTCGTTGGTGTTGCCGACAATAGCGATGTTTTGACGAAGCTTGTTTAAAAGACTGCCTTTTTCTTTTCTAACTAGCTGAACATCTAAAAGGTTCTTAAGCAGTATGATCACCTTATCAATTGAGATGGGCTTCTCGATAAAATCCCATGCGCCAAGCTTGGTCGCCTCAACTGCCGTTTCGATGGTTCCGTGGCCAGACATGACTATAAAGTCAGGGTGTTGGGCTTGCGCCATGGACTCACGCAAAAGCCCCATTCCATCTTTATCGCCAGGCATCCAAATATCGAGCAAGACAATACTGGGCTGAAATTCTTCAATTTTTTTTATGCCAGTCGAAGCACTTTCCGCCACTTCCACCTGAAAACCTTCGTCAATCAATGAGGCCGACAGAACTTCACGTATAGGGGCTTCGTCATCGACGACAAGGATTTTGGCTTTTTTCTCGGTCATGATTAGCGCTCCTTAAAAGTTCTAATACAGAGGGGGATCACCTAAGATCTTTACATTCTTTCAATTCTTTCAGCAAGTCTCTCAACCTAAGCCCTTTTGTAGGGCAGCTCAATTTGAGCCACCAAGCCACGGGGAGCATTATTACGCAACCGGACATAACCGTTATGGTCCTCAATAATCTTTTTCACAATGGTCAAGCCCAACCCTGAGCCACCGGGATGGCGCGAGAAATAGGGCTCGAACATTCGTCGCATCTCTTCTTCATTGATAACTTTACCGTTGTCGATAACGCTTAATGTGACCAAGTTGTTCTGACTTTCAAAAAGGGTTTCAATGTGAATTTCAGGACGCTCTGTGCCTGATGTGGCGTTGACCGCATTTTCCACTAAGTTGAAGACGGCCCTTTTGATCTGTTCAGGGTCAAAATAAAACTCGCCCATGTTGTTATCCAGACTGCCTACAAAACGAATATTACGATGGGCTTGTTCATAAAAAGAAATCACTTTCTCCACTAGAATATTCATATCACCGAGACGGGGGTGGGTTTCTGGCAAGCGTGCAAACTGACTAAATTCATTGATCAGATATTTTAAAGAGTCGGTTTGTTCAATGATCATATTGGTGCAAGTCGTGAACGCAGGATCATTGATTTGGCTAGCAAACTTTTTTTGTAAACGTTGGGCCGAGAGTTTAATGGGCGTCAGCGGGTTTTTCACCTCATGGGCGATACGCCGGGCCACTTCTTTCCAAGCTGCGGCCCTTTGCCCTTGCACAACATCTGTGAGATCGTCAAAGGCCACAACCTTTCCAATATCGTGACCCTCATCGTTGTAAAGAGTTGAAATCTTGAGCATGGAGGGAACACTGGACTGTTTACGATCCAAGACAATTTCTTTTTCCACAGTGTTGAGGCTGTGGTTTTTCATCTTAGTCACCATCTGACGATATAAGCGGTAGTATTTTTCATCCAAAACATCTTGTGCATTTTTATGAATGTAGTCTTTGGCGTCTATTTGCAGAAGAGTGGAGGCCTTGTCGTTGATCATGGTAATCTTATCATTGGAGTCGAGCGAGATCACGCCCGTGTTCACGTTCGACAAAACCACATGCATATAACGACGTCTTTGATCGAGCTCGCGCAAAGTGGCCTTTAAACTTTTGTTAGCATCTACGTTTTCTTTGCGAGAACGAGCTAGCGCTTCCACCATAGTGTTAAAGTGCTCTGCAAGTTTTAGGACTTCGGTCTCGCCAGATTCAATTTTGACGGGTTGGTACTTTCCTTCAGCCACCTTCTGTGTCGCCTTTCCTAGAGTTTCTAGTGAAAAAGAAAGCTGCTTTGAAATATAAACTCCAAACCAAACGGAGCAAAATAGAATCATCAAAGTGGTGAGAATCAAGACGATCACATAGATGGACTTGAGGGGATACTCCAGTGGATTCGAACCCTTAATCTCTTCATAAGCTAAGGATACATCATTCATTTTTGAAATCACCGAGATTGGGATAAAAGAGGACACGGCTACCACCCCCTTTTCATGACTTAATGGCAGCAAGACTCGCATCAGGTTTCCCTGATTGAGGGTCTCAATTTCGCTTTTCTCGACGCGGTCGCGATACACCCGGCGCAGAATTTCCATGGAGGGTGGCGGGATTATGGGAACTGTCGCATCATCCACAAGGGCAATCAAACGTTCACTATCCAAGTCTGAATAATACTCGACAACATCCAAACTCTGTTCACTACGAAAGACTTCAATTATTTTGCTTTTTTCTTCAGATGTTTTCACACCTTCTAAGCGTTGGTTCAAAATAAAGGCG
The DNA here is from genome assembly GCA_041739665.1 of Bdellovibrionales bacterium. Classification (GTDB taxonomy): domain Bacteria; phylum Bdellovibrionota; class Bdellovibrionia; order Bdellovibrionales; family JAGQZY01; genus JAGQZY01. Next base: position 13,692 of record JBGSNK010000103.1, on the reverse strand, counting down.
GCGTTGTAGTTCTTTTTTTTCGCGTTCGAGTAGTATTCGTTTTGAATTACAAGTGCACTTTTTAAAACTCCTTGCATCTTCTCGCTAAACCAACGGTCAAAGCTTGAGTTGATATAAAAAAGAGCAATCACAAACATAAGGGCGGTGGGCACCACACTGAAAACCAAAAAAGATGCAATCAGACGGGACTTGAGCGAGTTGCCAATAAGACCCGTGCGATTGTCCACAAAGGCTTTAAATAAATTACGCAGGATAAAGAAGCTGAGAAGAAGTAGAAGAATGAGGTTAAAATTGATCAGTCCAAAAAAGAAAATGGACTGATTAAATGGTAACTGTTCGGCGAAGGTGAAGATACGGATTTCAAACCAAGCCAATATGCAAAAAAGAAGGGCTAGGAGAATAGCAATCGTAATCTCTTGATTCCTTTTTTTACCTTCGTTTTTTTTTGATTTCATTTGTTAAGGTTACTGATCTGCTCAAGAACTTGCAACATATCAAGTGCCACTTGAGCAGCCTCGGCTCCTTTGTTGCCTTTTCGACCACCACAACGGGCCTTGGCCTGCTCTTTATCTTCAGTAGTCAGGACACCAAAAGCCACCGGCTTATTGTATTCAAGTTGCAACTGAGAGCACCCTCTCTCCACAGAGTTGCACACATAATCGTAGTGAGACGTCTCACCGCGAATGACCAAACCTAAAGCCACCACAGCGTCACAATTTTTGTCGGCAAGCAAAGCTTTAACTGCTAGGGGAATTTCAATGGCACCAGGGACTTCGACCTGGACGTAGGGTTGCAAGTCGTGGGCAGCAAGTACTTCGAGAGCCCCGCTCTCTAGTTTCTTGGTCCATTTTTCATTGAAGAGGGATGTGACAATGGCCACTTTCCATTTTTTATTGATACCACTTGAAGCTTGAATGATTGGCATAAAAGGAAACTCCTATGAGGTGTGAAAAAACTCTTCTTCGCTATAGCCATTAGATGGCTTATCGCCTCCAATGTTTACCACTTCGGTAATCTGTAAGCCAAACCCTTTTAAACCGATGCTATTTGGCATTTTGCGAGCCACCAGATGAATATCACCCACGCCAAGACAGCGTAATATTTGAGCCCCAATTCCATAGTCGCGTGGGTCCATCTTTTGCGGTTTCGGTGGTTGACCAAAGTTTTTCACCTGTTGTGCGATTAAGGAGTGCAGACCCTCTTTGCGTAAGTATACAAAGACAGCCGACTCAGCTTCGGCCATAGAGGCGAGAATGTCGTGGATGCGAGAGCCAGAATCAAACTCCCCTCCCCGAAACACATCGCCCAAAATATTTTCTACTTGCACGCGCACCAAAGTGGGACGCGACTTGCTCACGCTCCCCTTTTGAATCACGATATTTTCGGAACCATCTAAAGTGTTTTTAAAGACTTTGACCCTAAAATCAGGGCAGAAGGGGTTGTTTAAGGGCTCATCAGCCACTTGGCGCACCAAGGTCTCGGTCTCTAAACGGTAACGGATTAAGTCCTCGATGGTCCCAATCTTCATATTGAACTTTTTTGCAAATTCCTTAAGATCAGGAAGACGAGCCATGGTTCCATCTTCCTTCATGATTTCGCAAATCACAGCAGCAGGGTTAAGACCCGCGAGCTTTGCTAAATCAACACTTCCCTCTGTGTGACCGGCGCGCTTGAGCACTCCCCCCTGCTGGGCACGAATTGGGAACACGTGTCCCGGCATGATCACATCAATGGGCTCAGCACCAGGACTGGCGGCAACCCGAATCGTGTGCGCTCGATCCGCAGCAGAAATCCCTGTGGACACACCAGTTGCGGCTTCGATACTCACGGTGAATGCGGTTTTATTTGGCGAGTGATTGTTCTTGGGACCCACCATTGGTGGGAGACCGAGGCGCTCAATTTGCTCGTGATTCAGTGCTAAGCAAATCAAGCCGCGAGCTTCCCTCGCCATAAAATTAATCATCTCGGGTGTTACAAAGTCAGCTGCCAAGACAATGTCCCCTTCGTTTTCGCGATCTTCATCGTCGACCAGGATCACCATACGACCATTGCGAATATCCTCAATCAGTTCGATTGCGCTATTCATATTTCACTCCTTGAGCACTCAACAGGCCCTTCATATAATAATCCGTTTCAATATTGACCCTATCGCCCACAATAATAGTTTCAAGCTGGGTTTGATGAAGGGTCTCGGGAATCAAACAAACAGAAAAAGTGTCGTTATCGACTTCATTCACCGTGAGGCTCACACCATTGATAGCCACACTGGATTTTTTCCAAATTTCTTTTCTCAAAGCTTGGGGTAAGGAGAAAATAAATATCAAACACTCTCCGACCCACTCGCGATGAACCACTTCTGCCACAGCATCCACATGTCCTGAAACCAAGTGCCCGTGAATACGATCTCCAAACTTTAATGAACGTTCAAGATTGAACTCGTGGCCTAACAGTTTTTCAAGATTCCAGGCCGTGACATTAATAGTTTCAAAACCAACTGTGAACTGCAAAGTTTGATTGTCAAAATTTTCAAGAGTTAGGCACACTCCATTGCACGCAATACTATCCCCACGGTGGAGGTCGTCAAAATGGGGTGGGCGCGCCAATATGATTTTAAATGATTGATCACCAGGCTGAACACTTAATACCTCTGATTTGGCTTCGACAATGCCCGTAAACAAGTCCACTTCTCCGTTTCGATAAGATTGTCGGGAGAATAGGGTTTTTGATTCGCTCTGTCAACTCGGTAAATATTAAGAAACACGTGTATTTCTAAAGGTTTAGTAGGGGGCAACAGCTTTGCCCACAACATCTTCATCTATTTCGAAGTCGGGGCCTTGGTACAGAGCCTTGTAACTGACAGGAAAGTTTTTGTACCTCTCTAAAACTTCTAAATAAAAGCTCTCTTTGCTCTCCCCTAAATCATCAATAATTTCGAAAATCAACTTATCTCCATCTAGCCAATAGCGGGTCTCATAATAAGGGTCTGTTTGCAAACTTGACTCTAATATCTGACCTCCAGCGGGAAGTATTCCTCCCAAACTGTAAGCACATAAAACTTGTACGCTGTCAGTCATCTGATCTTCACCCACCAGACAACTGTCGCTAATGATAATGGGTATTTCAATTTCGAGCTGAATCAATTCAATTGGGTTCTTTTTTATTGTTTGAGAATAAGCACTTAAAGGTATCGTTAAAAGTGTGACTAAGACTAACTTATTTAAATTAGATTTCATAAAATCTCCGAATCACTCGGAGGATGATCGATAAACTCCAATTTTGTAAATCCAAATAAAGAAGAGCGCTGATTATGAATTTTTTACACCACTACGGTCAAAGCCAAACAAGACTGACGCTCTTTCTTTAATTTGTTGCCATGTGGAAAACCTCAGTCGAAGCTCCTCGGGTCCCCTCAGAGAAGAGAAAAAGCACATATATTTGAGGTATAGGAGTGAGGATGTCACTTCGACGGTCAGCCTTCTACTCTTGATTCGTTTTTTGATTAACAAAATGAAATCAAACCAAGCACCAAAAAGGAAGCTTTTTTCATTTAAACAATCTGTGGATAAATTTTACTAGGCTGGGTCCAGCAAGCAGGATGCGTTTTTGTCCGCAGGACAAAATGCTGGCGAGGTCAGGATGTCCGCCCAGACTAATAAAAACTTATCCACAGATTGGCTACAAATTATAGAAAGATCCCAAGACTGATACTGATCAGGATTGTTTAAAAGTAAAACCAGAGAGTGGAATGTACCACTTTTTTTGCCAAAACAGGATCTTTCCCTGATGCAAAAAAAGCGTCACGTATTTAGTAAATTACCAAAAAAAACCCACACCTTGAAGTATGGGTTCTAAATACTCTTTAAGTTTTCTCTGGCACACTAAGAATCAAGATCCTTCGCGTGAGAGTCATCACCACAACCGTTTATTTGGCTGTGCAGTAAATTGTTACGCGGACTTTGTCATCTCGCGAGTTAACCAAAGTAAATTTACGACTAAAATTATCAGTTTTGCAGACATTAATTTTTGCCTCTTGCACTTCTCCAGAAATCTGACCTTTCCGTGACATAACATAGCGACCTTTTTTAAGGTCGTAGCTAGTGATTGCGGACAATAGCTTCACGTGCCCCTTGTCGATATCTGTAATATCAACTTTGTTATAGATCATTTCGCTACCCTGGGCGTTTAAGTTGAAAGAAGGATCGCGAACTGCTGAAATAAAAGAATCCTCTTGGACATTGTAAAGCATGTCAGTAGATCGAACACGCATCTGGCCCATTTCAACGCTCGATTCACAGCGAAAGTATTTGATTTGGAATGGAAGTTCACTGCAGGAAGTACTGAAGGCTCCAGCAAAAGAACCTACGCCGTCTTCACCACCACCGTCACCGGCTCCACTGCCGCCACTCGACGAACTGCCGTCGCTATCGCCATCGCCATCGCCGTTACCATCGCCATCGCCATCGCCGTTACCATCGCCATCGCCATCGCCATCGCCGTTACCATCGCCATCGCCATCGCCATCGCCATCGCCGTTACCATCGCCATCGCCATCGCCATCGCCGTTACCATCGCCGTTATCATCGCCATTACCATCGCCATCACCGTCGCCATCACCGTCGCCATCGCCATCACCGTCGCCATCACCGTCGCCATTGCCATTGCCATTGCCGTTACCGTTGCCATTACCACCGCCAGCATTGCCGTTGCCACTGTCATTGCCTTGGTTGCCATCGGAACCACTTGGAGAGTTGCCATTGCCATCTGAATTGCCGGGACCGCTTCCGCCTCCCCCAGGGTTTCCAGCATTTCCAGGAGTGTCTCCGCTTCCGCCTCCGCTTCCGCCTTGACCACCCCCTCCACCTTCAGCCCAAGCGACATCTGGATGGATTGAAAATTCTTCCGTATTAAGTCCTAGGAAAGACACTGCACTAAAAAGAGGTATTAGAACTAATAATCGGAACATAAGCATTGCCAAACTCCTTGGTTTATAATTTTCCTCATATTAGGGTTAGAGTTTGGTAATTAGCAAAAAATTAAGAAGTATTGAAAAAATTATTCACTTAAGGATAAAAAGTTCGACAGATAAGAGCTTCTTTTCTTACTGTACAGAAAATTTGAGTCCTAAATCGTGTCCGGTGACTTGAACCACATTGCCCTTGCCAATTTCGTTTGAAATCAGTTTGCGCGAGAGTTCGTTGACGATCTCGTTTTGGATGACACGCTTTAAAGGCCTCGCTCCGAAGAGAGGATCAAAACCTTTGCTAGCCAAGTAGTCAATCGCGGCATCGTCAAGCTTCATCTGAATGCCTTGGGCCGCTAAGCGATCCAAAAGCTTCTTGAGTTGAATATGAACAATGCCGGCAATGTTTTCGCGGCTGAGCTTTTTAAAAATCACGCGCTCATCAATACGGTTGAGAAACTCGGGTCGAAAGTACTGGCTTAAATTGTCATCAATTTTCTTTTCGATTTGTTTGTCGTCCAAATTTTCATCCATGATGAACTCAGAGCCCACATTGGATGTCATAATAATGATAGTGTTGCGAAAGTCCACTGTTCGTCCCTGCCCATCGGTCAAACGACCTTCGTCAAAAACTTGCAACAAAACATTAAAAACATCTTTGTGAGCCTTTTCCACTTCGTCTAACAAAACCACACTGTAGGGGCGGCGCCGCACAGCCTCGGTCAATTGTCCACCTTCGTCGTAACCGACGTATCCAGGAGGGGCACCAATCAGGCGTGAGACAGAATGCTTTTCCATATACTCACTCATATCAACCCGCACAATATTGTCTTCGCTGTCGAACATAAATTCGGCCAAAGCTTTGACAACCTCGGTCTTACCGACTCCAGTTGGTCCTAGGAATAAAAAGGCACCAATGGGTTTATTTGGATCAGCTAGAGCTGAGCGTGATCTTCGAATAGCGTCCGACACGACTTCTAGGGCTTTTTGCTGACCAACCACACGCCCAGAAAGCAAAGTTTCCATAGACAAAAGTTTTTCGGTCTCACTTTTCACCATTTTGTCTACTGGTATTCCTGTCCAACTGGATATCACTTGGGCAATCAATTCGGGATCCACAATTTCTTTAAGGAGTTTGTTGTCTTGATCTTGATTCTCTTCTTGATAAGATTTGTCCAAAGACTCTTTTTCTTTTTCAAGAGAGGGGAGTTCGCCGTACTTAAGTTGTGCCGCCTGTTCAAGATTGCCTTCTCTCTCGGCTCTTTCGATTTGAGCTTTGACTTCTTCGATCCGTCCTTTGACTTGCTTTAGACCATCGATACTATAACGTTCTTTTTTCCACTGATCCTCTAGGACTTTATGTTTGGCTTTGAGCTCGGCAATTTCAAATTCAATTTCTTTGAGGCGATCGCCACTGTCGCTTTCTTTTTTAAGGGCCTGCTCTTCTATTTGGAGTTGCATGATCTTGCGCTGAACCACATCGATTTCAACCGGCACACTTTTTATTTCCATACTCAATTTACTTGCGGCCTCGTCAATCAAATCGATGGCCTTGTCCGGAAGAAAGCGATTGGAGATATAGCGTTCAGAAAGTTGAGCCGCTGCAATCAAGGCACTGTCGGTGATGCGCACACCGTGATGGACTTCGTATTTTTCCTTGAGTCCACGCAAAATGGTAATGGTATCGGCGACTGAGGGCTCGCCTACAAAAACTGTTTGAAATCGGCGCTCTAGGGCTTTGTCTTTTTCTATATACTGACGGTACTCATCAAGAGTAGTTGCACCGATACAACGCAATTCGCCCCGGGCAAGGGCCGGTTTTAATAGTTGGCCGGCATCCATAGCGCCATCTGTTTTACCAGCTCCGACAAGGGTGTGGAGTTCGTCGATAAAAAGAATGATTTCGCCATCGCTTTTTCCGACCTCTTTGATCACACCCTTAAGACGCTCTTCAAATTCACCACGATATTTGGCACCGGCGACAAGGGCTCCCATATCGAGACTTAAGATTTTTTTGTCAACTAAGACCTCTGGGACATCACGACTGATAATTCTTAAAGCTAAACCTTCTGCAATAGCCGTTTTACCGACTCCTGGCTCGCCGATTAATACTGGATTGTTCTTTTTACGCCGAGCCAAGACTTGAATCGTGCGACGGATTTCTTCATCACGACCAATGACCGGATCCAATTTACCACTTGCAGCTAACTCCGTCAGATCGCGTGTGTACTTTTGCAAAACCTTATATTGATCATCTGGGTTTTCAGAATCAATAGTCTCGCCATTGCGAAATTTCATAAAGGCATCGTGTAGATTTTTTTCACCTAAATTGTTTTGTTTAAAAATGGGATTGAGTTCTTTATCCCCCATACGGGCGGCGGTGACAAAAAAGTGTTCCACAGAAATATATTGATCACCCAATTCACCGGCATATTGTTCAGAAAATTTAAAAAGGCTCGTTAAACGGGAGCTGGCAGACAAATTTGAAGTCCCCTTCGTCACTTGTGGAAAGGACTCGATCTTCTTTCGGAAGCTACTTTTGATTTGGTTCAGATCGGACTTTAACTCTTTGATTATGTCTTTAAGTCTAGGAGTGGGATTTTGGCAAATTTCTAACAAAAGGTGTTCGGGCTCCACCGCTGTATTCATTTGGGCCTCGGCCTTGCGAGCAGCACCCTGCATGGCTTGTTTCGCTGTGACTGTCATTTTTTCGATATCATTCATAGAGACCTCAAAAGGGTTTACTTCTTTCCTTACTATACCTAAGATGTGGGCTTTGCAGGAGAAGTCAATGCCTCAGGAGAAAAAAGGGTCCGCTTTTACCCCCAAAAGAATCCGCCGCAGCATAAGGTTAGACCGAGTCCAAGCTGCTGATTTTCTTAACTACAATATGATTTATTGTTGTGAACAGTGCTCTTATTTTGCCCCCGCAACAAAGAGCTGTATGCTCGGTTTTCGGCCCACTCACCACACCCAAGAGCAGCAACTGAAGACTTTTGAAAATTTGGGTCACATGGCCTTTTGTCGCTTTCTCGAGATTGATTGATTTGGAACAACAAACGCTTTTTATTATCGGCCTTTTTGTTCTGATTATATTCGTAAGCCTTGTCTATATATATGTTCATAGAAGAAACCTCCAAGTCCGTATCAAAGGCGAGTTCTTTGAGAGTCATCGTGGCCCCATTCACTACAAGACTATTGGAGACCATGGTCCCGTCGTTGTCTTTATTCACGGCCTTGGCGCTTCCCAGTACTGTTGGCGTGAAATCGCTCCAGCACTCAGCGAGGATTGTCGCATTCTTCTTTTTGACCTTTGGGGTTTTGGGGAGAGCTCGAAACAATTAGATGGCCCCATGAATATTGACGATCAGGTCCGGATCATCCTTGATCTTTTTTCTTACCTCAATATTAAGAAGGCGTATGTAGTGGGCCATTCTATGGGAGGAGAAATTGCCTTTTGGCTAGCTCATAAAGCCCCCCATAAAGTCAAAAAACTAGTGGCCATCGCGCCAGCCATTGAACCCCGACTTGTTTCGAGCACGCTCAAAAGAATGGGCTGGGTGGCCAACTTCACACCATGGCTAATCTCACGTCCAGTTATCCAACAGACTCTTAAAAGATTGATCATAGATCCTTCGAAGGTGACTCCACTGATGGTGGAAAATTATTTTTCTCCCTATAAAGATCCCAAGGCCCACCTTTGTTTTGCTGCTGCATTAGATATTATTCGCGACAACCGGGTCTATGAACATATCGAAGATATAAAAGTCCCCACTCTTCTTCTCTGGGGCGAAAAAGACAGTGTGGTGAACCTTAAAGTTTTAAAGAAAATAAAAAAACGTTTGCCCCACGCCCGGTCTTCCGTCCATCCCCAAGCTGGACATTTGGTTATGGAAGACCAAGCCCATTGGGTGGCTGACCAGATCAATCGCTACTTTTTTTCATCTTAATACCTTTAGAGAGTTTACTTTTTGTCCCTCCAAAGCTAGCCCTAGAGCCTAATTCCAGGACTTTCAACTTAGGACTGAGAGCTAGAAATTAGACTGTTGGTCGTTAATCTAGACTCCAGTCTTGTCAAGAACCCAACGCAGGATCCGAAAGGTGGTTTGTCTAGTTTGAAAGAAATTTTTTTAATAAACGGGAGGAATATTTATGTCTATGAGAGTTGCAACAAACACATCTGCGCTGAACGCAATCCGATCTTTCGGAACGAACACGCGCAATATCGATAAAGCCTTTGAACAAATGGCAAGCGGAAGTCGCATTAACCGTGCTGCTGATGATGCTGCCGGTCTCGCGATTTCTGAGAATTTTAAAGCTCAAATTCGCTCGGCCACACAAGCCAAGAGAAACGCCAACGATGGTATCTCAATGGTGCAAACTGCAGAAGGTGGTTTAGCCGAGATCGGGAATATGATCGTTCGCTTACGTGAATTAGGAATCCAAGCGGCCTCTGATACCGTCGGTGCTGACGAGCGTAGCTTCATCAATGCTGAAGTTGAACAGTTAAAAGAAGAGATGCAGCGTATTGCTGAGACCACCAAATGGGGTTCCACTTCTTTACTTGACGGTTCTGCTCCACAGTTTGATTTCCAAGTGGGCATCAACAACAGTGACTTTGCAGATCGTATCAGCTTTAACAGCCAAGATTTAGATGCCAACCTTGCGACACTTGGTCTTTCTGGAATTGATTTCACAGATAAAACTGGTGCACAACAAGGTCTTGGTGAGCTTGATGCCGCCCAAACTGAAGTGAGCCGTATTCGCTCAAACTTAGGTGCCCTACAAAACCGACTTGTGAACACAGTTTCAAGTCTGGGTGGTATGGAAGAGAATTTGTCAGCCGCTAACAGTCGAATTCGTGACGCTGATATGGCCAATGTCTCTGCCGACCTGACCAAGAGCCAAATCTTGATGCAGGCAAACACCGCCACATTGGCACAAGCAAACCAGAAGAATAACCTGGCTTTGCAACTCCTCGGATAAGTACAATTGCCCGTTTTCAGGGGGGACAGGAAAGAAAGTCCCCTCTGTTTTAACAAAAACAGGGCAATTTTATAATCTACTTAGGGTTTAGACCTCTGTTAATACTGCGTTATTTGATTTCCTTTTTGACAATTTGCTGGCGTTATCCAAAATATCCTCATTGATGAAAATCACAGCATGGGGGACCGATGGCCAAAAAAAAGAAGAAAACTCAAAAGAAAGCTCCTGCTCGATCCAAAGCAAAAAAAAGGGCGACCAAAAAGAAAGCAACTGTAAAAAAGGCCAAGGCCTCCAAAAAGAAGCTGAAAAAGAAAGCCTCTAAGAAAGCTAAAAAAGCGACCAAAAAGAAAATCAAGAAAAAGGCGACCGCCAAAAAGACAACAAAAAAGAAAAAAGCGACTAAGAAGAAAACAAAGAAAAAGATAGCCAAAGCTATTAAGAAAAAAGCCGTAAAAAAGAAAGCGAGCGCAAAAAAAGCCATTAAGAAAGCAGCGACTCCAAAAAAGGCTGCTCCAGCTAAAAGTCCAAACAGCAAAGCTAAAAAAGAAACCACAAAGGCTAACTTAGAGGCCACAACAAAAACCTTAGAAAAACCCTCTGTCCCCTCTTTTGAGGATATCATTTCATCGAGTTCACTCGGTGTCGCTCCGATTATTTCGGGTAATCCTTTTAAGGTGGATGAAAAACCCAAACAGGGTTCCTTATTTGAGGACGATGATCTCGACGATGACCTGGAAGAGCTGCGTGGTGACATGGACACGCTTGCGAGCTCCGAAGACTCCGAAGACTTTACTGAAGTTGAAGAGGATAATAGCGAGGCCGATGACCTTTTTGATGACCCAGAGCTGGATCCTTTTGACGACTTAGAGGACGAAAGTGATCATGAAGACGAGGACGACGACGGAAGTTATTTCTAATCTTAAAACTTATCTATTTTAGATAAAAAAAAGGAGCGCTTGGCGCTCCTTTTTTGTTTAGGCTTTTTTGGGTTTGCTATGAATCGCAAACTTCTCAAACTCACCGTACTCGTGCAGTTTATTATAAAGTGTTTTAATAGTTATTCCCAAGGCATTCGCAGCTTGAGTTTTATTTCCTTCAAAATAATTAAGGGCCTTAATAATATGACGCTTTTCAAGTTCATAAAGAGTCATAGAAGGATCGTACTCATCCATGGAAATTCTATTTTCTGGACTTACAATGGAATCAGGTAAGTCTGAAGCCATGATAATTTCGCCATCTGACAAAATCTGCAAACGCTCACACAGATTTTGCAGCTCGCGAATATTTCCTGGCCAGTCGTACTTCATGAGTATTGCCATTGCTTCGTCGCTCATTTTACGACCGCGATTGAGAATGCGACTCGTGTTTTTAGAAAGAAAATATTCCACAAGAAGAGGAATATCTTCTTTGCGACGTCGCAAAGGGGGCGAATGAACGGTGATCGTATTGATTCGATAGTAAAGGTCCTCGCGAAAGGTTCCTTTCATCACTTCAGCGTCCAGCTCGCGGTTGGTGGCCGAGATCAAGCGGATATCCACTTTAACTGGCTCTTTTCCACCGACACGATAAACTTCACCTTCTTGAATAAAACGCAAAAGCTTGGCTTGCATACCGGGGCTCAATTCACCGATCTCATCGAGGAAAAGAGTTCCACCTGAGGCCATTTCGGCTAAACCAATCTTTTTTGCATAAGCTCCTGTAAAGGCTCCTTTTTCGTGACCAAAAAGCTCACTTTCAAGAAGATTTTCACGTAAAGCCCCACAGTTGATAGCCACAAAGGGTTTATCGCGACGCTGACTTTTACTGTGAATAGCATGAGCTAAAAGCTCTTTACCGGTGCCGCTTTCGCCAAGAACTAGAACAGAGGCGTTACTGGGAGCTACACGGTCGACCATCCTCATGACCTGTTTCATAAGGTCGGATTTGTGAATGACCTTGTTTCCGGATAGAATGGGATTTGACGCTCCTGAAACCATTTGGTTTCCTGGAAATGTTGTATTTGACATACGTGCCACCTCGTTTTTAGGGTTATGATACACTGTATCAATTTGACACGAAGCTTATACTCGTCGCGTAATTTTTGCAAGAAAAAATTCAAAAAAAATGCATATTTTCCATTGAGATCCAATTTATGAGCCATAAAAGCCTGTTTCAGCCCCCCGAACTTATCTGTAAATATTTAGAATTCATTGATTTTCAGAAAAAACTATCCGCTCACAGCATTCGTGCTTACGCACTTGACCTTCTGCAACTCTTTCAACTTTCGCACAAGTGTTCGCTCCATGGCCCCAAATTGGATAAAACAGAAAAGTACCGCTGGGAGTTTACACTTAATCAAATAAAATCAATTACTTACATAGATTTACAAGCTCTTTTAAAGAATTCTCTTCAAAATTGGCCCCATCTTGATCCAAAATCGCGAAAACGCAAAATCAGCAGCCTACGCTCATTTCTCAATTGGCTAAAGTCAGAAGAGCAAATTGACCTCGAAATCGTTTTGCCCACCGATCGAGGGCATCAACGCAAATTGCCCCATTATATATCAGTGGATGAGTGCATGAGTGTAGTGAGCCACCTGAGGGCCCTAGAGAGCTCTGATAAACTTTCTCATCATCAGCAACGCCTGCTCTTCTACCTACTTTATGGCTGCGGATTGAGAGTGTCGGAAGCTTGCCAAATTCGATGGGAGGATATCGACCTCTCCCAAAGAACAATCCGAATTTTAGGAAAAAGAGACAAAGAGCGAATGGCTGTTCTTCCCCTCCCCGTCGCCCAAATGCTGCAAAAAAGAAATGGGGGGTCGTCTTATATTTGGGGCCCCAATTCTCTACCCACGCGAACAGCGTACGATCGAATTAAACAGCTAGGCCAATCTGTTGGTTTAATGCAACCCTTGCACCCCCATGCTCTTCGCCACAGTTTTGCGACACATCTCTTAAACGGGGGAACAGACCTTCGTGTTCTCCAGCAGCTCTTAGGCCATCAAAGTTTGAGTGCTACCGAGCTTTATACGCACCTCGATATTGATCAATTGGCCGCTTCTATGGAAAGATTCCACCCTCTCTCTGCGGGCACCAAAACTCCCAAGCCGTAGTAGAAAAGGATGTGGCATGCGTAAAGTGGTTTTCTTTGATCGAGATGGAACACTGATCATCGACAAAATTTATTTAAATGACCCACGACAGATCGAATACCTGCCAGGAGTGTTTGAGGGGCTTCGCAAGCTACGCGACATCGGATTTGAGTTTATAGTAGTAACCAATCAATCTGGAGTCCCACGTGGATTGGTCGATATTAATAATTTACATAAGATTCACGGCGTGATCCGTTCTGATATGGCTCAAAATGGAGTTGATATCCTCAATTTTTACTACGCCCCATTCCTTGTTGAATCCAACCATCCCATGCGTAAGCCCAACCCTGGAATGATCTTGGCCGGCGCCAGTGACTTTAATGTCGAATGCAAGAAATCGTGGATGGTTGGAGATCGACAAACAGACATAGAAGCAGGAGCAAAGGCTGGGTTGCGTAATATTTTCTTGAAAGGAACCGAGGACCACGACCCAAGCGTCGTTCCAAAAGCTGATTTTGTGGCCGAAAACTTTCTAGAAGTTTGCGAATTTATTCGAATGCAGACTGATGACTCAGGCTGATACATGCACACTTGCTCTTTTTAAGTATTCCATCACCATTCCGATATATCCTTAAGCCTTTTTTACCTTAGGGGAAGTTATGACTCGAATGAC
>JBGSNK010000088.1:0-20719 GCA_041739665.1 Bdellovibrionales bacterium | reverse complement strand
AGCTCGCTCAAACAGTTGTCAGCAAGTCTTTGCCAGCCCTGAGCTACCAGCTAACTTTGCCTTGCAAGAAGATCAGGAAGCCATCCGAGCACTCATCGAGGCCAATAAAATCGTCCAGAGTGCCAGTAACCAAGAACAGTTTGTCGAGGCACTTTACTTGCTCGCCCAACAAGCTAATAATATTGTCGATAGTATTGTAGACAACATTATCATTATTGAATTTCGCAACCTGCCAGAGGATAAGGCTATTGCTTTCCAAAAGAGTTCTGTAACTCTCGTTAAAAATTTGGCCAACATCACCCAACTCGACATTGAGACACTTGAGAGAGTTGTCAATATTCGTTACTGGGAGGATAAGAATCGCCTTTTGAATAGAGGCCAGCGCGATGAAGATCGCGCCAGTTTCATCGGTTACATTGAGTATAAAAGCGAAGCAGTGGATAAAGAAAGTCAGGAAGCTGTCACCATTGGTTTTAGTTTGCTACAAAATAAACAAGAAGAAGGTTTAGAGGGAGCTGAAGATTCCGTACCTTCTAACTTGCAGACAGCTTCACCCGTAGATGAGATAGGTGAGAAAATATTGTCTGGTCCTTTGGGTTTTATAGTCTTTTCCGATGCAGCCGCGAAGGCTCTAGAATCTGCCCAGCGTGAGAAAATAGGTTTTATCCGCTTTTCTGAGCCTGGCGAAAAATTCCAAAGCATTGTGCAAATTGCACTGAATATGCAGACTGGTATCTTTGATGTAGCAAAGCCCAAGAACCCAATCGGCTTCGGCGCCCCATAAAAGACCCCCAAACAGCCAGTTTTGGTCAATATGGAATCAGCGAGAAGATAGCCGGACCTTGCAGAAGATGTCTAGAAAAGCGTAAATAAAGTTAGAAAAATAAGCCGACTTGAAGGCTGAACACTCCCGGTTGACCGATGGAGTTTTGATCAAAGATCGTCGTATAAGCAGCGCTAACGGCCATATTGACATCAGAAGTGCGGAAGAACTTCACACCAGCTTGAGCTGTTAACGCAAAACCAGCAGAAGTGCTGTCTGCAACATGGGATCCGGTTCGAGCTTTGCCCCAACCATAACCAAAACCGGCGCCAACAAAGGGGCTAATATCCTGAACGAGAAAGTAGTAGTTGGTCACGATGCGACCGCCGAGAGTATAGGCACGAGCGGGCTCCGTCGAAAGGGCAAACTCCGATTGCAATGCCAATTCAAATTGATCATTGATGATCCAATTGTAGCCAGCGGTAAAGCCAAGCCCGGCATTACCAGAATTCATATTGGCAAAATAGGCGGGTCCAAAACCTAGCTGAACTTGTCGGCGGGTGGGAACGCGCACGTTACTCGAATTATCGATCCTGTCGCGAGCTTGCTCACCTAAGGTTTGTTTGCGAACAGGTGCTTCAGTGGCTTCAAGGGGTTTGAGCTCCAATCGTTCGGCGATAGCTAAAGAAGAAAGGGATAGAATCAGTCCTACTAAAAAAACACGCATAGACCCTCCGGGTGATACAAGGCCGATAAGTTCTCAGTTTTTCACCGGTCTGTCACCTGTTAACAAGTGGCCTCTAGGCTTTGACTTTGTTCTTTGAGAGAAAGGGCTGGAAAAAGTATTTCATGTGGCATTATTCCTTGTTTCGCCAAAAAGAATGGGGAATTCTTAGAAGTCTGAACGGGAGCAAGTGATGATGCAAATAAGTGTGCCGGCGACAAAAAGTTTACCTTGGTTGAATACCTGCCTCAACGAAAAGGCCGCTAAAGATGGCATCTCAGCTCAAGTATTTTTTATCGGCCGCGGCGCTAAACTTTCCCCAACCCTTTTGAAAACGGTACCGGCCTCTGTCAAAAAAAAGTTGACCGACAAAAGCTCGATGGAGAGCTTTGAAACCAAGAATCATAAGAATTGGATTCTGCAGGCCCAAGTGGTGCAATCTGGAAATCATTACGAGCTTTTTTCCCCATCTCCTTACGCCATGGCTCGCGATCTTATGGGGACTTGCTTTCGCCAAATTTCTCAGCAACCAGTGAAGTCTCTAGTTGTTCAATATTTTGGTGAAAGCGAAGATGAACTTATGGGTCTTTGTGTGGGAATCGAAATGGCTCAATACCGCTTCAAAGATGTTTGGCCCCAAAGCAAAGCCAAAAAAATGAAGATCCAAATAAAAAGTTCTTTTAAAAATCACAAAGCTCTTTTGCAAGAGGCCTGTGCTCTAGGTGAAGGTGTCAACATCGCCCGCTATCTGGTGGATTTGCCTGCTAACGCACTAACACCCAAAAACTATGTCTCGTTGTTGCAGCAGCATTTTTCGAAAAAAGCAAAAACCCAAGTGACTGTTTGGGACCACAAGCGACTCGAAAAAGAAAAAATGGGTCTGCACGTTGCGGTTGGACAGGGATCTCACGACAAATCCTATATGGTGCGGGTCCAGTACCGAGGCGGAAAAACCAATGACAAAACGGTCGCCTTTGTTGGCAAAGGGATCACCTTTGATTCGGGGGGGCTCGACATCAAGCCTTCAGTGGGTATGCGTTTGATGAAAAAAGACATGGGCGGTTCGGCTTGCGTGGTGGGGCTGGCTCACTATGTAGTCGCGACAAAGCTGGCTGTGAACTGTGATTTTTATTTGGCTCTTGCTGAAAATGCGATCAGCGAAGATTCCTTTCGACCTGGAGATGTTTTAACTGCTCGAAACGGCAAAACCGTTGAGATCCACAACACCGATGCGGAGGGGCGTCTGGTTTTAGCTGACGTGATGACCGTGGCCAGCGAAAGCAAACCGGCCTTTTTAATCGATGTGGCGACTCTGACCGGTGCGATCAAGATGGGTTTAGGCTCAAGTGTTCCAGGTTTATTTTCAAACGATGATAACTTAGCAGATAGTCTTTTGCAGGCGGGGAAGTTGCGGGGCGATAACAGCTGGCGTATGCCTCTCGTTCCCCAGGAAAAAAGCCGTTTAAAGTCCGATGTAGCCGATATGGTCAATTGCACAGAAGGATACGGTGGGGCCGTGACAGCAGCTCTTTTTCTTGAGCATTTTGTGAACAAAGTCCCCTGGGCTCATTTTGATATTTACGCTTGGAACGATCGACCCAATGGACTTTTTGCAGCAAGTGGTGGTTCTGGACAGATCGTGCAAGCCTTGAGTCATTTTGTAAGCCACCAGGTTTGAACACAGAGCTCAATCTTATCTTAACACTTCTCTTTTGAAAAAAATTCTTGTCATTTTTTCAATTCTTTGTCATTTTCTGCCATCGTCTTATTTGGGGAAATGGGGCGAGGTGTAAAATTCTTTTGGGGGGATCCATGCAGCGAATTGTTAAGTCATTTCTCTTAGTTCCATTACTATTTGTTGCAGCCTGCGGACTGCCCATCAATCAACTCAGCAAAGAAGAACGCCAGGCGGACATGAAATGGGCCTTTGATGTCTTCAAACACAACTATGCGCCCATCGAACTTAAGAAAACCAATTTTGGGGTAGAAATAAGTCAGGTCGAGCTAGACTGTATGACTCTTGCTGAAGAGGACATGGACAACCAGTCCTTTTTAGCTCTTTTTCAGAAATGTATACATACGTTTCAAGATGCCCATGTGGGCGGTCAACAGATGAACAGTGGACTGCTGCCTGAGTACGCCAATGTGGCTCACTTGGGTTTTTTGACTTTGCGAACCAAGTATCAGCAAAATGGTCAAAGCTTAGAAGCTTTGAAGATTATGGACCTCTTAAAGGGTTCGGACAACTCGGGAGCTCCTCTCGTTAGGGGCGATCTTATTTTATCGGTCAACGGCAGGCCAGTTAATGAATATCTAGAAGAAGAAATTGTGCCCTACCTGAATGTGGGCCAAAAGGAAGCCAACTTAACCATGGCCTCTTTGCGTTTTGCCGTGCGTACATCTCTCGACATGGCCTTGCCAGAAGAAGATGAAATCACTTTAGAAGTCGTGCGTGGGGACAGTCAGTTTCCCATTCAGCTACCCTGGATTAAAGAAGATATGCTCGCCTTCCAGCTCAAGCAAAACCCACCATCTGAAGAAGAAGAAGAATTGGACCCCTCTGATAGACTTGAGCAAGAATTGGAAAAGTATGTCTCCAGCACCACTCGGCTCCAGGTGACCAATCCTTTAGCCCAAAGTTTTTTTGGCTATGAGCAACTCAAGGATCTTTTTACATTTCTCGACAACCCTGCCGAGATTGTGACCAATCGTTTGCACTACCTTTTGCAAAATGGTTTTCGCATGGCGAAGTTTAATCCTGTTTTAAGCTCTTTGTTGCGGCAAAATTTTAGTGGATTCGGTTCTTGGGCCGATAATTTAAAAACACGAATTTTCCCGATGGCAACTAAAGTAAACGATCTAATGTCTGAGCCTCTGTTCACCGCTAAAGCCATCACTATGCCCAATGGCCAATCCTATGCCTATATTCAATTGGCGAACTTTCCGGCCGAGGATAAAATATTGACCGAGTGGTTTCGCGCCATCACAGCTATTGAAGACAAAGGAATCAAGAGTGTGGTCATTGACTTAGTGGACAATGGCGGAGGCTCGCTGATTCACGGCATGCGCATTTTAAATATGATACGCAAGCGCCCATTGCAGTATCCGTCTTTGCAAGTGCGACTCAACAACAATTGGATGAATTCTTTTAAAACCCAAGCCGTTTTCGGTTCGGATGATTATAGCAAATCCATAGCAGGTCGTGTGGTTCGCGACTTGGAGCAAGATCAAGCGGCGGGCAAAAATCTCTCTCGTCCATTTTCAGTAACAGTTCTAGATCCCTTCTTTTTACAGAACCCAGCCTACGGTTTGGGTGAAGATATTCAGATTGCATTGCTAGTCAATGAACTCTGTGTGTCCATGTGTGATATTTTTGCCTCTGTCTTTCAAGACAACAAAATGGGCGTTCTGGTGGGTCAACGCACCATGGGTGGCGGTGGAAATGTGGTTCAGCACGGTCTTTCGCCAATCAGTAAATTGGGGATTGCCCTGACTGAGTCTCTGGTGATAAGCCCCAAAGGTAAGTATATTGAGGATGCTGGTGTCACACCAGACATTGAAATCGATATGGTGGCCGACCGCGACTCTGGTTTTGTAGAGGCGTTAAAAACGGCGCTCGAGGCCATTGGTGCTGTTGCCGCCGACAGCAACTCCTCTGATGTAGAAGACGATGTGATTTCATCCTTGTAAGGAGGCACCATGTTTGGATCCTGTAAAACTATTTTTGCTCTGATATTTGCCATGTTCATTTCTGCTGGTTGTGCACAGAATTCTTTGCTCGATGGTAGTCGTGATCCCCATCTTTGGTTAGAAGAGGTTGAGGGTAAAAAAGCTTTGAATTGGGTTGAGACTCAAAACAAAGAAACCCTTGGTGAAATGACTAAAAACGAGCGCTTCAGAAATATGGAGCAAGCTTCGCTTAAAATTCTACAAGCTACCGATAAAATCCCGTCCGTATCCATGGAAGGTAAGTATCTAAACAATTTTTGGCAAGACGCCAAACACGTACGCGGGCTTTGGCGACGAACCACCTTGGAAAGTTACAAACAAAAAAATCCCAAATGGGAAGTGGTTTTGGATCTCGATAAGCTGGCGAAACAAGAAAATGAAAATTGGGTATTTAAAGGAGGCAACTGCTTGGCTCCGGAGTACAAAAAATGTTTGTTGTCCCTTTCCCGGGGTGGCAAAGACGCCAGTGTGGTGCGTGAGTTTGACGCTTCAAAAAAATCTTTTGTTAAAAATGGTTTTTATCTCAAAGAAGCCAAATCTGCCATTGATTGGATTGACGAGAATACAGTTTTTGTAGGCACTGATTTTGGGGCCAATACATTGACAGATTCAGGCTACCCAAAAATCATTAAGTTATGGAAGCGTGGCACCCCCCTTGAGCAAGCCAAGACTCTTTATATGGGCAACCAAAAGGATATGGTTGCGAGAGGGTATGGCATAGACTACGTTGGTGGACGTCTGGCCGTTGTCGAGCAATTAGAAAACTTTTTTTCTTCTAAAAAGTGGATTTACAAAGAGGGAAAACTACAAAGTCTTCCCATTCCGGACAGTGCCGAGCTGGTGGGATTCTTCCAAGGTTATTTTATTGTGGATCTTAAAAATGATTGGTCCGTGGGCTCCGCCAATTACAAACAGGGTTCCTTAGTCGGTGTTTCCCAAAAAGTTTTAGCCAATCAGAAAGTCGAACCCTCTGATGTGCAAGTCATCTTCCTCAAAAACAAAAAATCCTCTATTCTGCACACCGCTATTTTAAAAGATAAAATTCTGATCAACACCCTTGAGGACGTACAAGGGCGATTGTATCAAGTGACTCTCCAAAAGGGTCAATTTCAAAACCCACGCCAAATGAACCTGGCTCCCAAGGGTAGTCATTTAGCTTTGAGTGCTACTAGTGTTTTTAAAAATGATTTCTTCTTTAGCCTTCAGGATTTCCTCAATCCCGAAGCCTTGCATTACTACAATGACAAAAATTCAAGTTCCTCAAAGATTAAGACATTAAGCTCGCGTTTTAATAATAAGGGCATGGTGGTTCGACAAAAATGGGCCAAGAGCAAAGACGGAACTATGGTTCCCTATTTTTTAGTTGGCAAAGAAAGCCAAATTAAAAAGGGGAACGCTCCCACCTTGCTCTATGCTTATGGTGGTTTTCAAGTGTCCTTAACTCCCACATACAAGCCACTGGTTGGTAAACTTTGGTTGGAAAAGGGCGGTCTCTATGTCTTGGCGAACATTCGTGGAGGCGGGGAGTTTGGGCCCAGCTGGCACCAATCGGCTCTCAAGCTCAAGCGCCAAAAAGCTTATGACGATTTTATAGCGGTTGCCGAAGACTTGATCCAAAACAAAGTGACCACCTCAAAAAAGTTGGCGATCCAAGGGGGTAGCAATGGGGGCCTCCTAGTTGGAGCGGTGATGGCGCAAAGACCCGACCTCTACGGGGCAGTGCTTTGTCACGTTCCTTTGTTGGATATGCTTCGCTACTCACAACTCCTGGCGGGTGCCAGTTGGATGGCCGAGTATGGGGATCCACGCAATCCTAAAGAGAGGGACTTCCTAAAGACCATCTCGCCTTACCACAACATCAGTGAAAAACCCGAGTATCCCGACTTGTTTTTGATGACATCCACCAAGGACGATCGTGTTCACCCAGGTCACGCTCGCAAGATGGCGGCCAAGATGAAGGCTTTGGGTCACGACAATGTTTTTTATTATGAAAACACCGAGGGTGGTCATGCGGCGAGTGCCAACCTCCAACAACAGGCTAAAATGCGGGCCCTGAGTTACGAGTTCTTGTTTAAGACCATTTATTGATGTGGCTATATGACTTCAAAAGTCCCAATGACGTCCGCACACTGGGCGACTGTCTTGGGGCTTCTTTTAAAAAAGAAAACCCTTTTGAGAGTGGGCAGTGGATTTACTATGTCAATGAAGTCCGCCAGGACTCTCTCAACAAAAAAATCAGGGCGCGTTCCAAAATAGTGGCAGTCGAAATGTCTGCTCCCCAAGCCAACTTGCGTTTTGCCTATGAGTCGCCTTTTTTAGTGGTGCTCAACAAAGCCTCGGGTGTGCCCACCCAAAAGACACTCAAGCAAAACCAAGATAATCTTTACGATCAAGTGCGACGATTTTATATCCTCAAACAAAATGGGCCCAAAAACTTACCCTACGTGGGCTTGCACCATCGTTTGGATCGGGACACATCGGGTTTGGTTTTGATGACAAAAAAAAGCAGCGCCAACAAAGCGGTTTCCGATTTGTTTAAAAATAAAAAGATCAAGAAAACCTACTTGGCATTCACCGAGTTTGGCGAGATTCAGCCCACTAACATTTGGGAAGTGCGCAACCTGATCTCGCGCGGTCCCTCAAAGCGCGGTCGTTTTTATTTTCAAGTGAGTTCAAAAGGGGATGAAGCCATCACTCGCTTCCGCTTGCTTGAAAGCCAAGATCAACAGTGGCACAAGATTGAGTGCGAACCCCTAACCGGACGCACTCATCAGTTGCGCGTGCATTTGTCCCATCAGGGCTGGCCCATTTTAGGAGACCGCACTTACGCCAAGGACTTTAAAAGTCATAATGTCGACCGACTTATGCTCCATGCCTGTCGTTTAGAATTTGATTTTCAAGGTCAGGGTGTGGTTGTCGAGGCAATGCCTGACTGGGGTTTGTAGTCGCAAGCTTTTTTGCAAGCCGATCCCAAGGATTCACATTGCTCGTGGCAAATGGCCTCGTAGGCATAACAACTCTGAATGTTGTTTTTCTCTTTAATACGTCGAATCTCTTGGCTCAAAAGCTCCAGCCCTTTCTTTTCTTGGCAAGAGGTCTGACAAGACGCTTTGCCTAGGCACTTTATTTCACAGGGGGCCTCGTAGCCACTAAACCCCATTTGAAAAGCCGTATAAAACTGGTAGCGCAGAGGGGCCACATCGTGACTGTCCTCTTGAGGGCAGGTGATTTGTTGATTGGGTTGGCGTGGGTTTTCAAATTGAGGTGCGGCTTGGCTGACTGTGCTCCAAAAGAGGAGGGCTGTTGTTAGAATAAAATGACTGGTGAGCTGTAACATCGAAGATTCTCCCTAGTTGTTACAGACTTTTCGGTCGTCTAGTCGAGAAATAAAAGGGAGTGCCTCAGGCTGAGACATTAAATGTCGGGCGCATAGCTGTACTAAAATAAAGAAGTGATATGACTAGAAATATGTCATTTTGTTTAAAAATGAGGGAAGGAATCTTCCCTCTTGAATATTATTAGCGCCAATAATTATGCGGCGCACCATTCCCTTGTCTGTGGCTATTGCCTCACATCTTTATAAGTCCACTTAGAGCCCTAGGATTTAAATCAATAAAGAAAATTTTTTTCCTTCACATTTTGCTTGTATTGGTATTTGTTAGCAGGTTCTTGAGGAGGTTCCTTTGCAACTTATAATTACTATTTTCCTTTTTTGTTTCACAGCACTATTAAATGCGCAAACACCAGATACAGAGAGCACTCAGTCTGAAGATGTTGTCCAAGAGAAGTCCACAACCGAGACAGAGACTACACCTCCCCAAAGATCCTCTCGTGTTGAGAAACTTGAAGTGACTGGTTCATATATCCGACGAACTGATATTGAGGGTCCTTCACCCATGTTGGTCATCGACCGCGAACAAATTGAAAAGACAGGGTTCAATACAGTCAGTGACGTTTTAACACGCTCAACTGTATCACCTTTTGGATCTGGCGGCGTTTCGGAAGATGGTAGGGCTTCAGTTAACCTAAAAGGGCTTGGTTCAGCTCGCACCCTTGTTCTTATTAATGGACAGAGAGCTCCAGGGTCTGGCAGCAGCTATGGTACTGGTGCCGTGAGTCCTGATTTAGTTCCCATCACTGCTGTTGAGCGTATTGAGATCTTACGAGATGGAGCATCTGCGACTTACGGTTCGGATGCACTTGGTGGAGTTATTAACGTGATCACTCGAAAAGATCTCGATGGTTTTTCAGTTTCTACTAAGTACGATCACGTTAATCACATTGGTGGCGATCGTAATGTGACAAGCTTTGCCTACGGTAAGACAACAGCAAATAGTAGCCTTATATCAAGTGTTCAGTTTCGTATTAAAGATCAGGTCAGGGCTTCCAATATTAATTATCTCGTTGATATTAACCGTGGACAGACTTTCTCGACAAACTATTACGACGCCCCTCTCGGTGCTGCAACTCCAAGAGGACCAAGCCCACTTTGTACAGAATTTGATGCTAACGGTATGTGTGCAGAGTCTATGGCTGTTAGAGATATAAGAAAGCCTATTTACAATCTAGATTGGGTTACAGATTATTCAAGAAATGTAGGGTCAGATATGACTTTCTACACAACATTCCTTGCAGGTGCAGATTTGAGTGGCCGTCAAATTCCAAATAATCTCAGTACTCCTGGCCAATTTTCGGGGATGGAGTTTACAACCGCTGAGAGGCCAGCTGCCTGGACTTCATTACCTAATTACTCCGGCGGAGACATTCGCATTACTCACCGTTTTGACGATTTAGTCCAAGATCAAATTGATCGCAATACTTACGCAGCCCTTATTACAGGTCTTAGAGGCTATTTTGGACAGAGTGATTGGCAGTGGGACGTGACTCTCAACAATCAAATCAGCCACACTGAGAATCAGAATAACAATCTTGCTTCTTTTAGTGGGGCTCGCAATGCGATTACCAGTGGAGCATATGATCCCTTTGATCTTGCTGCAAGGGATACCACTGGGATTGGAGTGAGTGGATTAAATCGTAACCAAAGTATGGTTCATTGGTTGGAAGCGAAAGCAAATGGAAATCTTGGTAGCTTATTAGGATTTGATTGGGCCTCTGCAGCAGGAGCCTCTTTTGCAAGCTTCAGTTACTTCGATAGACGTATGCAAGCTATCTTAGATGGCGACATCATGGGGCAATCTGGAGTTGTTACAGACGGATCACGTCAATTAACATCAGTGTTTACAGAGTTTAGTGGTTTGTATGACAATACACTAGAAGTCCAATTTTCAATGCGTGGGGATTTTTATTCTGATTTCGGGAACACGTTCAATCCAAAGTTGGCGTTCAAGTATCAAGCAACCAACTGGTTAAGCTTTCGATCGTCTGCAGGGACTGGTTTTCAAGCTCCAACATTGCAAAATATGAATGCCAGTTTAGAGGGTTTCTTATTTGTAGTCGACAACACCAGATGTAATGCCACTGGGCAAGGCTGTAGTAATACTGCTTACTCTGCAGCTCTGGATACGAACCCTGATTTGAGTGAAGAAAAATCCTTGAATCTAAATTTTGGAACTATTGTTGAACCAACTAAAAACTTTACGATGACTTTGGACTGGTGGTTCGTTCGTGTGACTGACACAATAGGTGCTGTCCCACAAGATGTGCTCTTCTTAGAGTCTATTGATCCTACAGCTCCTGGTCGTTACGGATTCAACATCCAAAGACAGGGCAACTCGCCGACAGGTGAAATTGAACGTATCACATATCAACAGATCAATGCCGGGACTGAAGAAGCTCAAGGAGTTGATCTAGAACTTATGTACAAACTTCCGACCTATTTCGGCGACTTCCGTTTCGCAAATGAAACGACCTACATGGGTAAATACACTCAAGAATTTTACAAAGAAATCGGAAAAGATGAGGTTCTTGGACGCTTTGGAAATCCCCGTTGGAGAAACAATTTTACAGCTTCCTATACAAAAGATAAGTTTACTTTCCAAACTATTGCTAGATCTTTTGCAGACATAGAGCGACGTCAACGTGGAGCTGGCAAAATCATTTCACCCACTCAGTTTGACTTAACCTTACTTTATAATTCTGGAGAATATGGTCAGTTCCAGTTTGGAGTTTTAAACTTAGGTCGAATCCAACCACGTTTTGATCAAGGGTTGCAGCAGCGAATTAATGCAGACCTTTTTCAAGGTGTTGAGACGATTTTTGCAGCATGGAGACAGGATTTCTAAAACGCACTTCGGATACGTGTTTTAAGCTTGATAAAAAGACCATGCCTATTGTGGCATGCTCTTTTTAGTTTGTGGTTTGCTTGGTTACTTCTAAAGTATTGGCGCCGGAGCAAAAGTGATTTTCATAGGGTGTTAGATCTAATAAATAAAACTTCAGAATGTAACTTCCAAACGGTTAAAAACTGTGGCTGTAGCCCACATAATAGCGGCGTCCTAATGGCAAAAAGGCGTAAGAGTTGAAACTGCTATTGAAGTTTACAAAGTTAGTGGCCAAATTTGTGGGAGTTCCTGTGTTGAGCAGGTTTTTCACTCCAAAAGTAAAACGTCCCGACCAGGGAAATCCATAACTGTAGTTCAGATCATACTCTGTATGGGTTCTGGTTGAGCCTCTACTCGTAAGTGTTGTGTCGCCGGGTAATGTTCGGGCTGCAACCTGGTAGGCATGTCTTTGCGTTGTAAAAAAGAAGCGTATTGTGTTTTGCCACTCTAAATCCTGGCGATATATAATTGGGGCCAGAGGAGTGCGGCGATCTCCTTGAACTAAGATATGAGAGTGATCCATAGAGAGACCAAATTTTAAGACTTTACTAAAGAGCTTTATCGGGCTGTCAAAACGGAAACCAAGATCGATTCCACGAATTGTTTTTGTCCCTGTATTTGTTACCGACGGCGCTCGAGCACCAATGATTTGTCCATTGGAATCGTAATCAAAGGTGACTCCCGCGTCTGCAAGTCCCTCATCACCTATGGCATTTCCGATCTCGGAGTACTGATCTAAAGAGATGGCAGCTAAAGTTTGAGAGCCGTCAAAATTCCATTGATCAAATGTAAAGGTCCAATTTTTATTGGGTTGTAAAATGGCGCCAAAGTTGTAATTCACGCCGACTTCTGGCTGAAGTCCTTCGTCGCGGTAACGACGCACAGGTGTGTTTATGCTTTTGCATTTAGATGTGCCCTCTTCGCAAACCGATAAAAACTCGTTGGCAAGACGGTCCCGTTCGATCATATTGCGCAGCGAGGGGGCATTAAAGTTTGTTCCAATAGAAGAGCGCAAAAGTACTTTATTTGAAGGACGATAACCTAAAGAAAGTTTGGGGTTAATTGTCTCGCCCCAGTCCGAGTAGCGATCGTAGCGTCCCGCTAGTTGGAGCTCTAGATTGTCCAGTGGGTACATGACAAGCTCTGTGAAGACAGAGGTCACACCACGTGAGCCGCTTTGGTTTTCTCCAAAAACTTGATTGAGATCATTTTCAATGAGGATGCGGTCGTGGGCATCTGCTGTCGTCTCCCACTGACCCTCAAGACCCATGGCAATGGACACAGGCCCACCATCTGAGTACAGGTCTGAAAGCTCAAATAACTCACCAGAGGTCACAAAGCGCGCCATGGTCTGCGAAGCCTCATAGGCTTCTGTGCCACGAACACCAATACCATCAAAAGCACCAATATTGCGTGGGTCACCAGCATTCAGAGGGTTCCAGATTTTTTGATCAATCAGGCCTGGAATTGCGGCTTGGTTGACCAAACCATTGATGTGATCACGCTCTTCTAATGAGTAAGCATAACTGCCGCTCAAATCCCAGCGCCAAGTGTCGCCGACAAAGCCCTCAATCATGGTTTGGGCGGAGTAGGAATTTTGTAAAATATCAATCTCTCTGGGACCAATTTCATCAACAGGGTTTGCTGAAAACTCGGCAAAGGGGTGCCCAGCTTGGTTGAGTCCAAGCTCCTGTCCGCCAAATTGGGAGGCATTAAAGGGGGCCGCTCCACTTTCGCGAGTTTGGTTGATGAAAAAGGGGCGACCAATGTCTTTGCGTCGTCGGCGATTGTACATCCCTAAGACCGAGACATTGATGTCGGGTGTGATTTCATAGCGCCCGGTGATGAGGTTTCCCAAATTTTCCCGAGGGTCGCGCACAAAATCCAAAGTGGTCCCATCAACTTCGCAGTCCTCGATGCCTCGACAGCCTCCGATAGTGACGGATTCTGAATCTTTGTCGTTTCCGAAGTATTTCACATTTCCGTAGGTGGAAGGGCCGACTGTCGGCACGTTATGGTAGTTGCCAATATCGGCTTGGTTATAGCCCCGCTGCTCCATGTACTGGCTGCTGACAAACCAGCTTCCCTTTGAATAGCTTTTTCCAAAACTCATGGTGTGATTTTGCTCCAAGCCAAAACCGGCCTCGGGCGCGGTAACACGAGTCGAGAACTCGGCACCGTCGTAATCTTTTTTGGTGATAAAGTTCATCACACCGGCCATTGCGTCTGAGCCGTAAAGAGCTGAACTGCCGTCTTTTAAGATTTCAACACGTTCAATGATGTTAGTGGGTATATTCTCGACCCCCGTGTAAAAGCCACGACCGGGGCCGCCTAATGTGGGCAAGCGCATTCCATTGATGAGGATCAAAGTGCTGCCCGCGTGTTGGCCTCGAAAACGAAAATAACCATCGCGGTTGCCACTGTCATCGGACTGTTGGAACAGCGGGCTTTCGCGCATATAATCGCTAATCGTATT
This sequence comes from Bdellovibrionales bacterium, assembly GCA_041739665.1. GTDB lineage: Bacteria > Bdellovibrionota > Bdellovibrionia > Bdellovibrionales > JAGQZY01 > JAGQZY01. The sequence continues at coordinate 6,746 of JBGSNK010000088.1, read as the reverse complement.
CACTCCAGCCACTTCAAAATCTTCTTTATCCCAAACAGTCAACGGTGTGGGGCCTTCCACATCGATACGGCGGACATAGGAACCTGTGACTTGCAGTTTTTCAACTTGAGAGTTGGAGATGGGAAGGGTTTGCTGATTGCCTTTCAATTCTTTTTTTATGTCACCTTGGTCGGCCTTTAAGCGAGCTGATGAATCAAGAGCATTGGCATTTTTCTCCAAGTCGACAACATCTTCCGAGTCTTGTGCCATAAGGCCTACTTGAACGAACACAACAAAAACGACAGTAAGAAATTGGAAAAACATTTTGCAAGCCCCCCAGGCCAAATAGGTTAACTTTAGTCAGTCCTAAAAAAGAAAAGTCATATTAAAAAGTGGCGAAATGCCACTGCGTTTGAAGCTGACAACTTGCCCCACACCATTGATTTGCAGTTCGTCAAAGCTTACATCGTGATAAGTCAATTGTGGTCCCATAAGAAAAGATTCCGTAACGGGAAGCGCATAGGAAATATCGATTTGGTAACCTTTTACCTTGGCAAACTTACCACCACCTGAGGTCAAGTCTCTTTCCCCATAAAGATAGTATGTGGCAGCAACCAGAAAACCCCCATTGTAATAGCCCACACTCGGCCCTAAATAAGAGTCCGATCCTCCCTGAAAGAGCTGCTGGTCCTGGATGGAGTAAAGGCCACCTAAATAAACTCCGGATTCGAGGACGTAACCTAGGCGGAAATCTAAGACGGTCAGTTTGGATTTCGACTCCACAGCGTTTTGATCATTTTGAGTTTGTTGCAAAGTGGTGACTGAAGGAGTGAAAACGTAAGTCGCCTGAGCAAAATTCCCAAAAAACAAAAGTATTATGGTGGTGATTTTTGAACCCATTTAATCCCTCCCCGAGATCCTTTCGATACGGTTTCTAAGTCAAGGGGTCAAAGGAGAAAAGGGAATTGAGAGTTTCTTAACTAAAACCTAAACAGAATGTGACTTGTATCAGATAGATAACGCAAAGTATTAGCAGATTTTTTGTTGTTTGATACCGAGCCTTTCCATTAGAACCGTGTCCTTCAGGCGTTGGCTTTTATGGGGAAAATCCTAGTCGCCTATTTTACTCTTCAACAAGGGGTTCTAACTATGGTGATCAAATTCTGGCTTGTGCTTTTCCTTTCGCTAACACTATCACAAGCTTTTGCTCAAGAAGATGGGCAAAAAGAAGCCCAAGAGAATCCTGCTCAAGAAGACGTTCAAACGGCTGAGCCGGCTGAAGCAGAGGCACAAGCCTCGCAAGAGGAAGTTTCAACCCCCAGTTCCGGACGGGTCGAGAAGCTCGAAGTCACTGGCTCCCATATTAAAAGAATTGATGTTGAAGGTCCTTCCCCTGTTTTGACATTGGACCGCGAATATTTAGATCGTACTGGCTATAACTCTGTTGCCGATGTTTTACGAGATAATACTGTATCTGGTCTTGGATCAGACCGAGAAGCGGGACTCTCGGGTGGGGCCGATGCCGGAGCTGCTACTACTTCTGTTAGAGGTATGGGGGCTGACAGTGTTCTAGTTCTCTTAGACGGCCAGAGAATGCCTACAATTGGCGGCCGAACAACAGTCGATTTGAACCTAATACCTATGGCCGCTATCGATAGAATTGAGATTCTAAAAGATGGAGCTTCGGCCATTTATGGCTCAGATGCACTAGGTGGAGTCATTAACTTTATAACAAAGAAAGATTACGATGGTGCTAACATTGCATTAACTCACTCTCAACCTGAAGCTAAGGGCGGGGCTAGATCTGACATTTCAGCTTCTTATGGAAAATCGACTAACAAATATAACTTTTTAGCAGTGGGCCAGTACCGTACAAATAAATCAATCGCTATGAGAGATCGTGATTTCTTCATGCCACCCCCAGAGGCACTTTCTCCGACTGGAAGCCCTGGCAGCTGGAGAAATCACACAGGTGGAGCTTATAATCCAGGTAGCTCAGCAGATCCTTGTAATGGAGTGGTAGATGGAAATGGCCGTTGTAACTTTGATTACTCACCCTTCATGAATGTCATTCCTGATCTTGAGCAGTTTAGTGGTCTTATTAGTGGAAGGTACAAAATTAACGACAATTTAGAATTTTTTGGTCAAGCTCTTGCGACACGAAGAATTGTGAATACTGTTCTCGCTCCGGCCCCAGACAACTTCACAGATCAAAGCGCTCTTGTTGGCGGAATCGATACAAGAGTTCCGAAAGCTGTTGCCGATGGCTGGGGTTTGCCTCCGGGCGCCACAACTGTCAATCCAACTAAGCCCGGGAATGACGTCGACGTACTGTATCGTCTGGTCGAAGAGGCGGGACCAAGAAGGAGTGAAGTCACCACTGATAACATCGGTGTAACCACGGGAGTAAAAGGTTATATGGGTGATACCTGGGATTGGGAGCTCACAACTAACTACTCGCAATCTCAAACAGTAAACAGAGGCATTGGCGGTTATGCCAACAAAGTTATGCTTCGAAATATGGCTATTGCCGATCCAAATAGTTTCAATCCATTTGCCGCTCCAGGTGCCAAATCGGACATCAGCCAGGCTCTATACATTCCAGAACTTAATATTTTCTCGAACATTGGTGGGGCGATGTTTAAGGCTACAGGAGAGGTCTTAGAAATGCCTAATGGCCCTCTTTCCTTGGCTGTGGGTTTCAGTAGTAACTGGCAAAATTTTGAACAGACTGCTGATGCTGTCACAGCTTCTGGCGCGCAATGGGGCGGAGGGACATCGGCCCAAGGTTATGGCTTCAGGGACTTTCAGTCTGCCTTTGCCGAATTTTCGATCCCTTTGTTAGCTGATCTAGAGCTTCAAGCTGCGGGTCGTGTTGATCAGTTCAGTGACTTTGGTACCACTTTCAACCCAAAGCTAGGCTTTCGTTACAAGCCTCTCAATAGTTTAATGTTTAGAGGCTCTTGGGGTACTGGTTTTAAGGCTCCCGCATTAGTCGATATGTACGGTGGACCGCAGGTGGGGTTCCCATTCGGCTTCGATCCCATTGGGAACGAGCAGGCTCAGTTTCAAACTTTTACCAGGGGAAATCCAAATCTAACGGAGGAGACCTCTGAGTCATTGAATGTGGGCTTTATTTGGCAAGCAACAAGTCGGTTCTCATTTGGCGCAGACTACTACTATAATAATCAACAAAATCTGGTTTTCAGTCCTTACGAAGTGGGTGCTCTTCGGGATATTTTTAGAGCTGAGGCTGCAGGTATTGATCTTACTCAGTATGGAATTATAATACATAGAGATTCAGTTTCAAACCAAGTGGATTTTATTGAGGCGCCAGCTTTAAATCTAGCTGATAGGAAAACTCAAGGATCGGAATTGCGTTTGGCATATGACCAGCCATTGCCCAATGGCTGGAGAATAAATGCTGTTGTCGACTATTCGCTTATTCTACGAATTGACGAAACACCTTTCCCAGGACTTGAGGCTGAGAATCGAGTCGGTTTTGCAGGGCGCCCATACTGGAGAAGCAACACAGCTCTCGGGCTATCAAATGAGAAGTGGAGCTTCAATACACTCTTTCGCACAATTGGCGAGCAAAACTGGAGTGTAGACTCACCTGAGTTAGGTGTGAAAACAAGAGATCACACAGAAATAGACGTCCAAGCCCAATATGTTCTTCCTTGGAACGCATCAGTATCAGCTGGTATTCGAAACTTATTGAACACTGATAGGCCTTGGCAAGCGGAGCACTTATCCAACGGATTTTTAAACACCAGCCTCTACGATCCTTTTGGACGTACAGTTTTCATGAATTATAGCCAAAGTTTTTAATTCAGGGACACGGTCTTTTAAGTTACGAAGATCTTAAGTTTTTTGTGGAGGAGCGGCACTCCTCTTTTTTTGGTGATCTAGAAATAGGCAGAAATGCGGTTAAGTTTTCTTGTTTCAGTGATTTTTAAACGAACTCGGCTTCCACCCTTGATTTTCTGCTTATATGAGGGTTAGTATTCGGAGTCTCAAATTTCGAGGGGTTTTATGAACAAATTACAAAAAATAAGTCCATTCCGCTTTTTACAAGTTTGGGTGGTTTTCGTGATCGCTGCCGCTTTTATGTTGCCTAACTCTACATTGGCTCAGGCGGAAAAACTAAAGGGCACCCAAGGTGCCCAGATGAAGGTGGATGACGCTGCCAAAGCATCTCAGCAAAAGGTGACCAAGACGGCTGAGGAAACCAAAACAATTGTGGACGAGTACCGCGCCACACTTCGCAAAGTTGAGAACACTAAGGTTTATAACGAACAGCTTCGTAAGCTCATTGATTCTCAAAAAACCGAAATGGTCTCAATTGCCGATCAAATTGAAAGCATTAAAAACACAAACAAAGAAATTTTTCCTTTAATGGATCGTATGATTACCAATTTGGAAGAGTTTATTAAATTGGATGTGCCCTTCTTACCTGAAGAGCGCAGCCGTCGCCTGTCCCAAATTCGAGATATTATGGATAAAGCTAAGGTTTCTACTTCTGAAAAATTCCGTCGCGTGATCGAAGCTTACCAAATTGAAAACGAGTATGGCCGCACGATCGAAGCCTACCGTGGCCTTCACGATGTCGATGGTAAAGAGCTGACGGTGGACTTTCTTCGCGTCGGTCGCGTGAGCCTTGTTTATCAAACACTTGACGGTAAAAAGTCGGGTTATTGGGACCAGGCCGAACGCAAGTGGAAGCCTTTATCTGGAAGTTACAGCAAACCCATTGAATTTGGTTTGCAAATGGCTCGTAAACAAATCGCCCCCAATTTACTGACAATGCCTGTTCCGGCTCCTCAGGAGGTTCAAGTTGAAACTCTTTAAGATTTTTCTTCCCCTACTTTTTATTGCGCCCAATTTTGCAACCGCTGCGACCTTAGATGAGCTTCTCAAGAAGGTTCAAGAAGAGAGCATCACTCAGACGGCTGAATTTAAAAAACGCGAAGCCGAATTCTTACAAGAAAAAAGCAAGCAGCAGGCTCTTTTGAGGCAGGCTCAGGCCGAACTCACTCAGCTTGAGCGTGAAACCGCTCGTCTCGCTGTTATCTTTGATAAAAACGAAAAAGAATTGGCCAAACTTGAAGAGGCCTTGAACATCGCTATGGGGACCCTGGGCGAGATGTTCGGTGTGGTCAAGCAGGTGGCCGGCGACCTTAAAGGTCAATTTGAAAACTCGGTGGTTTCTGCTCAAATCCAAGGTCGCAGACAATTTGCCGCCGACCTCGCGGAAAGCAAATCTTTGCCAGATATTCAAAAACTTGAGCAGCTTTGGTACGAGATGCAGCGTGAAATGACCGAGACGGGTAAAACCACTCAGTTCACGGCAGAAGTCGTTAAACCTGACGGTGAGAAGTCCCAACAAAAAGTAACCCGTGTGGGTGCTTTCAACCTGACCAGTGAAGGCGCTTATTTGACCTATCAACCTTCAACAGGTCAAATTGTGGAGTTAAGTCGTCAGCCTGCAGGTCGTTTCACAGGTACTATTGACGACTTGGAAGAAGCGAAATCCGGTTACGAAGGCTTTGCTATTGATCCATCTCGTGGTTCACTTCTGTCCATGTTGGTTCGTGCCCCAAGTTTTTGGGAGCGTTTGCAGCAGGGTGGGCTGGTTGGTTACGTGATCATTGCCCTTCTTTTCCTTGGCATTGGTTTGGTGGCCGAAAGATTTAAGGCTCTCAAGACCGAGGGCGATAAAATTCGCGCCCAGATGAAGAGTAGCACAGCCTCTGGTGACAACGCCCTGGGTAAGATTATGCTCGCCTTTGAACAAAATAAAAATTCGGATCTCGAGACTCTCGAACTGAAAATGGACGAAGCTATTTTGAAGAGTACACCGAACCTTGAGAAAAGGATTGGGACCATTAAGATTTTAGCTGCTGTCGCACCTTTGTTGGGTCTTTTGGGAACTGTGACAGGTATGATTGCGACCTTCCAATCGATCACACTCTTTGGTACAGGCGACCCCAAGCTGATGGCTGGCGGTATCTCACAGGCCTTAATCACAACTGTTCTTGGACTTGTTTGTGCCATTCCATTGTTGCTCTTGCATAATGTTATTGCTAACCAATCCAAAGATTTGGTGCAGATCTTAGAAGAAGAAAGTGCGGGATTGATTGCCGGACGTGCAGAAAAGTCTGGAAAGGCTTAATCCCTGATGTTTTTTATCGATATCTTTGAAGTCATTCGAGATTTTTTAGAGCGCGGAGGGAATGTGCTTTGGCTCATTCTCTTCACTCTGATTATTTTGTGGTCTTTGATTATCGAACGTTTCATGTACTACAAAAACGAGTTCCCCCAGGATTTGCAAGATGCGGTCGACGCATGGAAGTCACGCTCTGAAACATCGAGCTGGTATGCCCACAAAATACGGCAAGCTAAGATTTCAGTAATTTCAAAGAAACTGTTTAAAAATATTTCGAATATCAAGCTTCTTGTGGCTCTTTGCCCTTTGATGGGTCTTTTAGGAACCGTCACTGGTATGATTGCGGTTTTTGATGTGATGGCCGAAACTGGGACTGGCAATGCTCGTTTGATGGCCTCTGGTATTTCAATGGCTACGATCCCAACCATGTCGGGGATGGTCGCAGCACTTTCGGGTTTGTATTTTGGTAGTTTGCTTGAGGCCAAGGCCAAAAAAGAACAACAAAAACTCTCAGAGGCCCTGCCCTTAAATTAAAGGATATACTGACTATGAGACGACGTAAGAATAGACAAGAAGAAGAGACCGCCATTGATCTAAC
>JBGSNK010000078.1:0-2882 GCA_041739665.1 Bdellovibrionales bacterium | reverse complement strand
TTACTGAACAGTTGCGCCGTCGTGGCGTGGATGTTTTGACTGCGATCGAAGATGGTGCGACAGAATTGCCGGATGACGAACTTTTGGAACGTGCCACTGTGCTAGGGAGAGTATTGTTTACTCAAGATATCCGTTTTAGGGCAATGGCTCAAGATTGGCAGCGTCAGGAAAAACAGTTTGCTGGTTTGATATTTGGACATCAGCTAGGCGGTACGATCGGACAATTTGTTAAGGATTTGGAACTCATTGCTTTAGCTTCGGAATCTGATGAATGGATGAATGCTGTTGAGTATATTCCTTTTTAGGGTGCTCTTCAGTTAGATTAGTTTGTATAGGCGCTCTCCGATCGTTCGGGTTAAATAGAATTAATTATCTCGCAGTCCAGTTTCTTGTAAAAGTTGATTTGCCCAAACCAGATTTTGTTCTGACAGAGACGGTATTGGATCTCGATCGTAATCAATTCGATAATCGTAGCCCGCGCGATCGTAAACACCTGCGAACAATTCTGGTAAGTTAACAATTGGTTCTACATCTTCCTCGCGCAAGGGAAGTAGAAATACAGGTAGAGAATCGCTTAGATTAAAAGCATAAAGTTCGGCGAAAGGACGGCGAGCGCTGCGACTGACTAAAACGCGATAATCGCTTTGAATGGAATTGTTAAGTACGGGCATGGGTTCGCCTTTTCGCAGCAAGTCGATTTCAACTAAATGGGTTAGGCTACCTAAAATATTTTGGCGTTTTTTGAGGTAAGTAATTCGGCCATCTCCACTGCGTTTTTTGACTGGAGAAAGAATTTCAATTGCGGTGACAACTTGTCTAGTTGCCATTTCTCGTACTTCTAGGTAAGTGTGTTTAATTTTTTCGGGGGCTGGCACTTTGACGGTAGTGGGAATTGTGAGGGTTGCAGTGGCAATTGAACGGGTAGGAATATCGGGGGTATTGGGTTGACGTTTGATTGCTACATCGGGGATGCCGACTAAAAGCGAGTCCTCGTCAGTGTCATTGGTGTCGTTAATTTGATAGATGCGTTTTTCAATGGCGATTTCATATTTGGGGCGAATTTGAGGCATGATGGAATCGGCGATCGCAATAATTAATCGATTGTGAGTTTCCTGCCAGAAATCGGGGTGTTCTAAGTAGGGGTTCATGCCGGGAAAGGGTGAGGGCATAGGGCTTTATTGGGATTTGTTGATTTTAAAATCATTTTAGCACTGGGTTAATGTTGCGACAAGGGCGATCGCACTTTAGTTAGATTGGTTGGATGAAAGGGCGATCGCATCGGGCCACCCGAACTCGTCAATTTAACTCACTTACAACTTTTGCCACTGCTGATGCTTGCTGTGGATAAAGCTTCGCCAAATGTCCGCACATCCGATAGGCAGCGTCTAAGTAGTAGGCACAGGGAATTAATAGATTTTTGAAGTTGGCTTTGTCGTCTATATCAACAAAGGCAGCAGCAATTTCTGGAAGATGCCAGTGACGGATAATTGGAATTATATCTGCTGTTTTTAAAGCCTGCGATGCAAATCCCGACTGAATTTGAAGTACCGCTATAGTCTGTAAAGCTAATGCTTGAAATGATTGATCGCTCATGAACTGTAATGTTGCCAAAGCTGTAGAAAAATCTCTAAGCTTTGCTTGTGTTACTGCAATCTTCGAGAGTAATCGAAGTTTTTGGACTTGATGTTCAATTACTAAAGCTTTCTCTCGCGCTAGAAGCAGAGTATCTAGTAGACCTCTCCAAAATTTTAATTTTGTGCTAAAGTAGAATATAAACAGTAAATTTGAGGGGAAGTTTAAGCTAATGAGCCTGATATTAGAGTACCTAGAAAAACACCCCAAAGAAGCCAAACGGTTAATCGGAATTACCGCCACTCAATTTCATGAGTTATGCAGTCATGCTGAAATTTTGTCCCAAGAAAAATGCGCTCAAGTTGAGTCCAATAAAATTCGCATTAATCGGAAAGGAGCCGGATGTAAACCGAAGCTTTCCCTCAAAGAACAAGTGCTATTAACTCTAGTTTATTTGTCACAACTTCATACTTTTCAATATTTAGGGATTCAATTTGAAGTTAGCGAGTCTACAGCCCATAATATTTTTCATAAATGGGTAAAGATTTTGGGAGAATTACTACCAGCGACGCTGCTGGAACAATTCAAAAAAAAAGAGAGCGATTACGAATTGATTATCGAGATATTGACGCAATATGAATTAATAGTAGATAGCACCGAACAGCAGATAGAGAGACCATCAGACTACCAAGAACAGAAAAAGTTTTATTCAGGAAAGAAGAAAGCTCATACAAGAAAAAATCAATTTATCGTTTTGCCTGAAGGAAAAGATATCGTGGATATTAAAGTAGGTGACCCCGGTCCCAAAAGCGATATTAATCAGTTTAGAGAACGCCAAAAAGAATTTAGTCAATCGCAAAAATTTCGAGGAGACAAAGCTTATGTGGGAGCAGAACAAATGTCTACTCCTCAGAAAAAGCCGAAAAATAGCGAATTAACGGAGCAGCAAAAAGAGGAGAATAAAAAATCTGCACAGCAACGTATTTACGTGGAACATATGATGAGATTAGTAAAAATTTTCCGCATCGCTAAAGAAAGATTTAGACTCAGACCAGAGAGTTATAACAAAGTTATTTTAATTGTGTGTGGTTTAGTGAGACTCCGAATAGGAGCTTTAGTTCTTCCAAGTCTTTCGCTTCGAGTAAATGAAATGGATAAAATTAGTATTTGACCTCCTATCATTTGGCAAGTTTTTAACAATAAATGCTGAAAATGCTGAGAATCCCGTTCTCTTAGCTGGCAATTAAAAAGTAATAAAAAACTGCTCTCATCGGCTCTGACAAAAGATTTCATAATTTATGGAGAGGTCT
>JBGSNK010000076.1:0-6938 GCA_041739665.1 Bdellovibrionales bacterium | reverse complement strand
GGCAAAATAGAGAAGAAACCCTTGTCTGTTTCCGTACTTTATGAAACGATACCAATATGAAAAATTTAGAATCCTGGTTTAGTGAATACTCCCAAAGCCACCAACACCCCCTCAATATTAAAATTCACTATATTTGTGTCCCGCTCATTGCCTACTCAACGTTGGGAATTATTGATGCACTTTCTCTTTTGCTGATTCCGAATCTGCCATTCTCCATTGTCTACATAGTTATATTTCTTTGCGGACTTTTTTATCTGAATTTAAATGTAAGACTCGGATTGATACTTATTGGCAGCACTCTTCTTATGGTTTTTTCTTTTAAGTTTTTTTCGAGTCAAAAGGATCAACTCTTAGTGAGTGCACTAGTCTTTTTTATCTCTTGGTTATTTCAATTTATCGGCCATAAGTATGAGGGTGCTAAACCCTCTTTTTTAAAGGATATTACTTTCCTATTGATAGGACCTTTATGGGTTTTAGCCAAAATGTCTAGTAAGAATATGACAAAGCCTTCCTAATTGAATAGTCACTCTAGACAAAGGTCTTCTTCGCGAGGCAAATCTTCAGAGATTCTGCAGGTTAGCCGATATCGATAGAGATATGAAAGCTTCGAGTCAAAAAGGTTATAACACACGTCTGCGCCACCTTATTGATGTGGGGGTAGCTCTTTCTTCGGAAAAAGAACTGAGTCGCCTTCTCGAGATGATTCTAAAACGCGCAATTGAAGTCAGCTCTTGTGAGGCCGCCCATATCTACCTCATTCGAGAGAAAGCCAAGCACGAAAAAGGCAACGTTATCTCTCTGCAAAAAGAGTCGATCCTGTATTTCTTAAAATCTTTTCATCGCTCACTAGGGCTTGAAGACCATAGAGAAAGTTTGCCAATCGACAATACAAGCGTGGCTGGTTTTGTGGCACAACAGCAAGAAGCACTGAATATTGTCGATTGTCAGAATATGCCGGCAGATACACCCTATTCCTTTAACAACCATTTTGACCAGGTGAACAATAGCCAGTGCAAATCGCTCCTGACACTCCCGTTGGTAACCGGGGATGGAAAAGTACGTGGTGTTCTTCAATTAATTAATAAGCTGACACCTCGTGGTCTTGAGATTATTCACAGCCAAGAGCATATTTTAAAAAAGCATATCACGACTTTCAGCAGTGAAGACACCGAGCTGATGCGCGTTTTTACAAGCTACTCGGCTATTGCCCTTGAAAATTCACAACTCACCGAAAGTATTGAAAATCTTTTTGAGAGCTTTGTTCGCGCTTCAGTAAAAGCCATTGAAGCTCGTGACCCCACAACAAGTGGCCATAGTGATCGCGTCGCCATGATGACAGTTGAGTTGGCGTTAGCCACCCACAAAGTGGGAGAGGGTCCGTTTAAGAGAGTTCAATTTTCCGAAGAACAACTCAAAGAGTTGCGTTATGCGTCCCTTCTTCATGACTTTGGTAAAATTGGGGTGACAGAACCCGTTTTGCTTAAAAAGAAGAAATTAAAAGATCGCGATCTTGAATCTATCCTTTTACGTTTTGATACTATGAGTTTTAACGAAGAAAGTCGGGTGTGGAAAAATCTTTGTGAAAAATTCGTCGAGAACCATCGCCAAACGGGACGACCCTTTGATGTCGACCAAGCCTATCAGAACGCAATAAAACAAATTGAAATGCTCCAGTATCGCATTAAAAAAATGCGTTCCAACGTCATCACCGCCAATGAACCACAAATTATGAGCGAAGATTTTGATATCAACGAGTTGGTGGACAAGCTGGATCGAGGTAATCAGTTTTTTAACAACGCTGTACTAACGCAAGAAGAACTCAAGTCTCTATCTATTCCACGGGGTAGCTTGACCCATTCCGAGCGTCTAGAGATCGAATCTCATGTGAGTCACACATATACTTTCTTAAAGCAAATTGCTTGGACGGATAATCTTTCACATGTCACAACGATTGCTCACTGTCATCACGAAAAACTCGATGGAACAGGCTACCCTAGAGGGATCAAGGGAGATGAGATTCCCATTCAATCACGCATGATGACAATTGCCGACATTTACGACGCTCTCACCGCTTTTGACCGTCCTTATAAAAAGTCTTTAAGTGCGGCCCGCGCCCTTGAGATCCTTATAAAAGACGCAAGAGCTGGAAAAATTGATGGTCATCTGCTTAAAATCTTTATAGAGGCAGGTATTTTTCACCACGCCACACTCGGTACTATTCGCAAAGTTTCTTAAACCCCACTGGGTCATTTGTAGAGACTCGTGGACATTGTTCTCTTTTTTGCCTATATGGTTTCTATGAAGACAGTTCTGATTAGTGGTGCAAGTTCGGGTATTGGCCAAGAATTGGCTCAACACTTTCATCAAGCCGGTTGGTTTGTATTTATGGTGGCCAGACGCAAAGAGAGGCTGCAAGCCTTAAAAGACAAACTCCCCCATAGTGATTTTCAAGTCTGCGATCTTACCCAAACTGAGGACATTCAAAAGTTGTCACAATCCATTGAGAAGCTCCGCTATCCTATTGCAGCCCTCATCAACAACGCTGGCGTTTATCAACCCAAGAGCCTAGAAGAGGACGATGACGAAGTTTGGGACCAACATTACCAATGCAACCTCATGAGTGCTGTGCGCTTGACCCGTCAATTTTGGCCTCTTTTGAAAGCAAATAAAGGGGTGATTTTGAATATCTCGTCCACATTGGCTATTCGCCCAATCCTAAATACTGCGGCTTACTCTGCGCTTAAGGCCGCAATGAACAACTGGACATTAAGCTTGGCTATAGAGGGGGCACCACACGGATTGCGTGCCAATGCCATTTGTCCAGGGATTATCGAGACCCCAATTCACAACTTTTTTGAAAGCACTGACCCAAAAGATCTGGAGACTTATAAAAGTCTTCAAAAGTTGCAACCTCTAGGTCGCACTGGAAAACCACAAGACATTGCCCCGATGGCCTTAGAACTTTGTTCTCCCCACTCGGCTTGGATCACGGGTAATATTGTCCAAATTGATGGTGGCATACTTCTCAATAGCTAAACCAAAGTATTGTTTATTTTCGAGACAAAAAGTCCGATGGGATAGGGAATGTTTATAAGTCTTTTTTTCCTTAGTATCACAATCACCATGCACGGCATTTGTTTGTGGCGCGCGCACAAAGCTCTTCCCATGGGTCCCTTCTTTTTTGAGAAAAAAGCCGACTTCAAGGGCTCGTCTCAAGACTTCGAACAACTCTTAGAGAACTGGATTTTAAAAAACCCAAAGTTACTTTGGCATAACAAAGAAACCCTAAGCTTTGTTGTCGAAGAGAAAACTAGTTTTTTCTCTTACGGTTTCTTTTATTGCTTTTCCTTAGAGAGGAAAAACGACGCATGGCAGGTTCATATCGGAGTGCAAGCCAAACTGATTCCCATGGCTGTAGAACATCGCCATCAAGAGTCCAACCCTTTGTCTTCCATGGAACCATCTCAAGATGCCAGCTAGTGGAATCCGAATTAACAAATATTTGGCGGACCAAAATATTTGCTCTCGCCGTGAAGCCGAGCAATTGGTGCTCAAAGGTTGGATTCAAGTCAACGGCCAAGTTTTAGACGACCTTGCTTACCGCGTACAGCCTGATGATAAAGTAGAAGTTTCTCAACAGGTAACTTCTTTTCTCGATAAGAAAAAAACAGTGATTATTAATAAACCAGTCGGTTATGTTTCGGCGCAGGCTGAAAAAGACTACACGCCGGCTATCCGATTGATCCAAAAAGAAAATTATGGAGGCAAGGGACGCGCACCCCACTTTGAGCTCAACGGCTTAGCTCCAGCTGGGCGCTTGGATATCGACTCGAAAGGGTTGCTTATTCTGACTCAAGATGGACGCTTAGCTAAAAAAGTCATCGGTGAAGACTCGGTTATCGAAAAAGAATACTTAGTTCGCATCGAAGGCAACGTCACTGAAACAGTTATCCGCAAGCTCTGTCATGGCCTGAGTTTAGATGGAAAAAAACTCAAGCCGGCTGAGGTCAGCTTGAAATCTCCCCAAGAGTTACGTTTTATTTTAAAAGAGGGACGCAAACGACAAATTCGAAGAATGTGCGAATTGGTCGGCCTTAAAGTCACTTCGCTCAAACGCATTCGCATTGGTAAACTTCGCTTGCTGGATCTTAAGGAGGGTCAATGGCGCTTGCTTGAAGAGGACGAAAAAATCTAAGTCACCCGCATGGACTGCCAGACTCCTCCCAAGAATCGCTTTAAGAAGATCATAGCTTGTAAAAAAATGTAGAGGCTTGCAAATCCCCATGACCAGTAAACCCCATCGCCCCAGTTACTTACGTACCATGTTGGTAACACCATCACTGGCCAAGGCAACAGAAGGGCTACAAGGCTGACAAAACGGGTGTCACCCGCTCCTTTTAATGTAAACGAAAAAATCAAATTGAAGGCATCAAAGGCTAAAAACAGAGCTACAAAAATCAAAAGGAAAGTAACCATGGAGCGCACCTCTAACCATTTTTCCAAATTGTCTGTGTTTTGAAACATTTGAATATACAATTGTGGCACAATCACAAAGCTTAACCCCATCAACACGATATAAAAAAGTGCCATCTGGAAAGCCACCCAAGTGTATGTGCGCGCCAGTTTTGGTTCGTCTCGTCCCAAGGATTGACCAACTAGGACAGAGAGGCCTTGAGCCACGCCAAGAACAGGTAAAATCGCCAGCATCATGATCGTGACCGTAATCCCACTTGCTGCCAGCGCCACCTCGCCATTTGGCAAACGCCCAATAAAAACCAAAAAGCCGGTGAAAGCTAGACCCTCGAGTGCCCATTGCAGACCACTTGGCACTCCAAATTTGATAAAGCGAAACATTAAATCTTTGTGAATCTTCCAGTTTTGAATTAAGCCATACTTGGTTTTGTTGTGCGAACTGAAGACCAGATAAAAACCAAACAGAGCTGCAAACAAGTTGGCAAGTGCAGTTGCCAAACCGGCTCCGGCAATCCCGAGGCTTGGAAAACCCCAGTTGCCGAAAATTAAAAGGTAATCAAAAAGAACATTGCACAAAAGCCCCACAAAATTGATTAGAATAATCACCCGACTGCGCCCCAGCCCAGTAAAGAAACCACTGCAACTGGCGACAAGGGCTGTGGGCAAGGCTGAGAGAGCCAACATTTGAAAGTACTCCACCTCAAGAATTTGTAGATTTGCGGAATGGCCCACCCACTCAAACAAGACAGGTGCAGCCGGAATCAAAAGCAAAAATAAAATTCCACCCAATAGACTCAAATAAATGGACTGCCAAAAAGAAGGCCCAATCCACTGGGGCTCATCTTTCCCCAAATACTGGGCAACAAAAGTCGTCACATAGGCGGCGGTCTGCTGCACAAGGGCCATGGGGGCCCAGAACAATCCCACTGCAGCAATGGCAGCACCCAATGAATCTGTGGAAAAAGAGCCCAAGAAAATGCGATCAATAGTGACTTGTAAGTTCCAAAAGCTATTGGCCACAATCAATGGCCATGAGATCAACCACACCTGTTTGAAACGGCCCCAAGTGCTCAAGTATTTTTGCGCTTTTATTGGCTGATCCATAGAACTTTCTCGGGTGAAAGGAATTGGCCATAACCCCATATGCAACAAAACAGAACTCGGTTCATAGGGCCTCATTAGTAAGTTAAAGGAAGAGTGATCCTGTCGCAAGCCAAATACACAAAACCAACGAAGAGTTAACCAACCGCTAGCCTCATGCTTAATCTCAAGCCAGATGTGATTCTTTGTAACTGTGAACTGATGAAGTCTGATGAAGTTTGATGGCGCAAGGAGGCATAAGCCGAGTAGCAGACTTTTGACAAAGCTGGACAGATGCAGCCATCCCCCTTAAATTGGGGAAATTAACGACGAGGTGTCAGATATGGGAAAAGGTTGGAAAAACCCCTTTAAAGCAGCCAATGCCGCAAAGAAAGGCGAGCAAATATCAAAGCTGGCCAAAGAAATTACAGTGGCAGCTAAGCTTGGTGGCGGCGATCCAGAGGCCAATCCTAGATTACGACTTGCGATCAACACGGCACGTGGCGAGTCTGTTCCCAAGGACACAATTGAACGCGCCATTAATAAGGGAACTGGGCAACTCGATGACGGCAAAATCATCGAAGAAGTTATGTATGAAGGCTATGCCCCTCATCAAGTGGGTGTTTTAGTTGAGTGCCAGACGGACAACCGAGCCCGCACCGCTCCTGATATCCGCTTTATTTTTAAAAAACACGACGGCCAGATGGGTGAGCAAGGCAGTGTCGCTTGGATGTTTGATCGTGTGGGTCTTGTTGAAGGTATAGGTCCTCAAGGTCGGGATTTTGACCCCGAAGAAGAGGCCATTGAAGCCGGCGCTAACGAAGTAGAAAAGTCTCAAGGCGAAGACCAAGGTCTTTACTCTTTTTACAGCGCCCCCGAAGAGGTCAACAACGTGCAAAATGCTTTGAGTGAGAGAGGTTGGGAAATCAAGACTTGCGAGCTTTCCTACATAGCAAAGAACAAAACTGAAAACCTAAGTGACGAGCAGAAAAAAGAAGTTTACGAATTTCTTGATGCACTGGACGACAACGAGGACACCTCGCGTATTCACTCCACAATATAAGAGAGTTTTGGGTGCATAAAAAACCTTTTCTACCTGTAAAAATCTGTTTGCATTGCAATAGGCCCTTTAGCTATCGCAAAAAGTGGCGCAACTGTTGGGACCAAGTGAAATATTGCAGTGAAAAGTGCCGTCGTAGTAAGAATCAATTATAAAAGTGAACAGTTGATCGTACAGCTACAATTTATATGGATAAGTTTAGAATTGCGTTTACATCACCAAAGTCTGGGTGAGACCTAAAAGAGTCGGACCCTCTCAGTTATTATTTATTTGTTGAAGATAAATTAATAACCAAAGGAGAGAGTCCGTGACTCAAAAACAATAT
>JBGSNK010000073.1:0-22524 GCA_041739665.1 Bdellovibrionales bacterium | reverse complement strand
CTCACGGTCGATCAAGCCTCAGACTTTCTGACCAGCCTCATTCTTGGAGTCCTGATTGGCGGACGCCTCGGCTATGCCATTTTTTATAGCCCCAACTTACTCACTGATTTTCGTTCGGACTTCCCTTTTTGGGGTGTGCTAGCGGTCTGGGAGGGCGGCATGGCCTCCCATGGTGGCTTTATTGGGGTCTGGGCCGCCTGTCTTTACTTTTCTTGGAAGCACAAAATTGAATTTCCTCACCTGGGTGATCTCACTGTGGTGGGAGCTATGGTTGGAATTGGCTTGGGACGCATTGCTAATTTTATCAACGGAGAATTGATGGGGCGAGTCTGTGGTCCCGACTTTATTTTTGCTGTAAAATTTCCCCAGGATATTTACCGTTGGATTGGCTACCAGCCCGAAAAGCTGCGCACTTTAGAAGAGCCTGCTCGTCTTCTTGGAGTAAGTCCCAGTGACTGGAGTCTGTGGTCGAGCAATATCCAGATGTACAAAAATAAATTTTACGGACTGACAGATCAAATTATAGCCAGTGTTCAAAGTGGCAACAGCGAAATGATAGAGGCCTTGCGTCCTTTACTTGAGCCCCGTCACCCCTCCCAAATCTACGCTTCTTTTACAGAGGCCTGGATTCCCTTAGCCCTCCTCTTATTTTTATGGCGAAAACCACGCAAGCCAGGTGTGATCGGCTCGGTCTTCATTATGATTTACTCGGTCGGACGCATCTTCAACGAGCAGTTCCGTTTACCTGATGCCCATATCGCCAATCTGGCCGAGCAACCTTTGGGGATCAGTCGAGGACAATTTATCAGCCTTTGGATGTTTTTAGTGGGCCTCGCATTCTTGATCTGGTCGTTAAAGCGAGACTCTAAGCCTTTGGGGGGTTGGGCGAAAAAATAACGTCCCCCAAAACCCTAAAAAAAATGCAATATTAGGTCATTAAACAAAATTATTCTATCCGTTCATAAAAACTTATGTATTTTGTTGATGTGCGGGTTTTAATAATTTTATTCATCTTATTCAGTCTTGAGTCCCATGGAGCCTTTCCGAATACAAAAGAAAACTCCTCTACTTCATGGAACGAACTTGCTCGCTCCTTGGGAATTAAAAAAAGTCGTCTACAAAAAATTAGGATTCTGCTCGGTTCCGACCAAACCTCCCCTTCTCTCAAATCAAAAGATTGGAGTATTTTTAGAAACAAATGGATCCGATTCCAAAATAAAAGTCAGACCCAGTGGCGCCAAGAGGATTTAATTATTCTCACCCTAGTCGGCATGGACGATCGTTTGTGGAACAAAATAATCGAAAATAATACTTTTTCACATCTGCAAATCTTCTTAAATCGGTCGGCCTCCCCTACTCTCAGACAGGCTTGTCAAAGTGACGGAATTAATCCGAGAGTGCGCTATGCGGCCTGTATCGCCCAATACGGACTTGAAAACACTCCAGCTATTGTCTCCGATGAAGTGGTGGATTTTTATGGTGGTGGATCAAGCGCCTTTTCCAGTCTTATCGCCGATCAGGCTGTGGTCTTTGAAGGCTATCGCAAAGACACATTTCATGATTTGATTCAAATCCACGAAGGTTTTCACAGTGCAATGAGACGTTTATCGACCCTTAACCGCATGGCTCGTCTAAGGAAGTGGGCCTCTGCCCCTTTGGCACCAAATCAAGATTTTGATTCACTCCTCAACCACCACATTAATCGCCTAGAATTGATGGCGGCCCCTGGCCTTGCAGAACTGCTAATTGATACTCGCTTCACATCGGATCACCACGGCGTCATCATGGCCACTCTTCACCACGGTCTGTTTAGAGGGGTGACAAGTGGTACAATTGTTCACGAACACCCCGAAGAGTTATTTACCGACTACCCGTTTCACTACATAAAAATTGAACAAAACTGGAGTGAGGCTCAGGCTGAAAAGTATGTGAAAAGCTTATCCCATCGACATAAAGATTGGTTGCAATCAAACTCCGCCCTCTTAGAAAGCCTAGGTTATATTGAGGCCTCTCTTGATAACTACAGGTGATCTAGATGCAAAAGTTTTTTAACTAGCTTGCCATTTTCCTTATGCCGCATCATCTAACCGATGTAAGTCATTATGTTACATTGATAGCTTCCTCAAACTAATAGGCTTACCAAACTACTAGTGTTTGACAGATTGTTATCTTCTTTATAGCCTTCACTGGTGCGAAGTCTCTTAATATCCCGCTGGAATAGTGATCAATATTATATTGACGCTCTAGAAGAGATGGATCGAGACGTCGTCATCGTATCCATCCAACTTGGAAATGAAATCTCTTTGCTTAAGAGCAAAAAATTTCCCATTTACCAATATCCCTATCGAGCAAGGTTGTTACAAGATCCGGCCCCCTATTATGCAGGTCTCGCAGATTATATAAAAAACCTTAACTTGGGACCGTTTCATTTAATCCCTTCATTCGGTTTCGAAACCTATAACCTATTTATGGATCAGTGTGAGGAGTGGGCAAACATAAAAAATGAAACGACTGATAAATTAAAATTTCACCAAAGGCTCGTTAAGTCTAAAGTGAACCTGCCAAAGCTTTATGACATCGTAGACGAGGCTGAACTTCCCCAGGAATCTAAAATTGAAAAATATCCCTGTATAGTAAAACCCTCCGCAGGTTCCACCGGAGGAATCGGAGTGGAAGTCATCCACAATAAGGAACAATTAAACTTATTTTTCAATAAATCAGTACGCAGAATATCTAAAGATCAGATCCCACCCCATCTGTGTTACGGACAAAAATTTATAAATTATTTTAACTACTGGTCTCAAGGGCAACCTTATATGATTGAAGAGTTAATCAAGGGTCGAAGTATTGCGGCTGGTTTAGTTATTGATAAAGATTTAGACATCCATATTGAAATTCTATTCGACGTTATCCATTCACCCCATGAAAAGTACCGTGGAGAAACGGGGTATATCTACCCCTCAGAGGGCGGGGCTAAAGATATTGAACTGGTCTATCAACTTATGACTCACCTGAAGGAAGCTGGTGAGCTGAGGCCTGGCCACTACATGATAGATGCAATTATCCAAGGTCATGAAATTTATTTGATTGAGGGCACACCTCGCCCAAGTCTCGATGCTTGCCAACTGTTGCGTTATGGGGCCAAGAGAGCGACCTTTTATATAAAAAAAGGGCTTTTAGCTGCAGAAGGTAAAAGTATCGATGACTATGAAATTAGCTCCATGAATATGAAACATACCTACTATCGGTATTTTAACTACCCCCCCGGAAAGATAACTAAAATTTCATATCCAGAAAAGAAAGACTGGCCCGGGTCTCTTGTTGCTTTTTATTCTCCATTGGAAAAAAACTCGGTTATTCGACAACATAGAATGACTGATAATATGAATAAACAGGGCTTTGCTGTTTTTGTGGACCCCCTACGTGAAAAAGTTAAGGCCGATAGTCAAAGGCTCATTGATTCTATAAAAATCGAGTATGATACGACTCAACACAAAGAAAGAAAACTCATTGCAGCTACCTGCAATTGCCTCCCTATTGTCGAGTATCTCGCTCAATCGGGAATACCCTTTGATGTGCTTTTTATTGAATCAGATCATCCAGCCAATGAAAAGACATTCAATAAGTTTAAGACATTCACCAGTCGAGTCTATTGGCATAAAACTCACCATCTTGAGTTTTCTGACGTCTCTCAATTCGAAAATAAAATTGACGAGATTGTGGCCTCACTCCCGTGGGAGGATTACAATAGCGTTGTCCCTAGTACCGCCTCAGAGGGTGTTCTAGGGTTGAAGTTGGCTAAATATGCCAGTCAGAATGCTTGTTTTTTCTATCCAGTGGACTTTGCTAAAATTGCATTCGATAAAAACAAATATCTCAAAAAACTCAGTGAAGCGAATCTCAATATTAAAAGTCCAAAAAATAGGGCTGCCCTTAGTGATGAAGATTTTCCAGTTATCTGCAAACCAATCTATGGCTCAGGCGGGAGAGGCGTCTATGTCGCCAAAAATAAGGAAAAACTGGAAGGTTTTCTGGGCACCCAAAACCAAAAATCAAGGCACTACCACTATATCCCTTCCCTGGGTGACTACCGAGTGGAGTCCTTTATCAAAGGACCTGTCATATCAGTCTCTGGTTACGTTGAGAAAGGAAAGTGTTATATTGATCTGGCTTTTGAATTATTGATGACGGGAATGCCTTTTAGAGCCGAATACGCCTGCCGCTCTCCTCTACCCTTTGGTATCGAGCAGAAAAAGGTTCAAGAATTGAGTGAACAAGTTATTTCTGCACTCAACATGGAGCATGGCCCCTTTATGTTAGATTTCATCGTCGATGCGGAGGGAGTGTTTTGGGTCATTGATTTCTCACCTCGCTTCAGCTCAACAGGTATTCCCATGGTCCATTGGGTTTCTCAAGGAAAGAAGGATCATGTTCACAATGGTCTAGAGTCTTATTGGGGCGAGAGAGATGTTAAAATTGAACCACACGATCAAGACAGACCTGTATTATATGGTGGATTACTTTTACCAAAGGGAATTGTGAAAAAATTTAATCACAATGTGTTTTATCGCCCAGATATCATCGACTGGGACTGTCATCTATCTAAGGGCCATTGGTCACTGGAATCGCGTTTGGACTATAATATTTTCTCCAATGGTTGGGTGGCTTTAACAAGAGAAGACACTCATAAGATGACTGAGACCTATTTGCAACTGATACAAGATCTAAATGTTGAATTTTCCCAGACCCTTCCTCCAGGAGAGATCTGGATTTGAAGTAAAATATTACGCCAAGATAGAATCTAAAGTAAAATGATCATCACCTTATTTAAAAAGACAAATGATTTTTAATAATAAAAAAAGGTACGTGCATGACTGGAACGCGATTCTTAAGATGGGGAGATAAACCTCGGGTATTGTTCCTTCTTGAGCAAAATAGAATGGATGTTGAGGAAAAATTTGGTATCAACACTAGAACATACCACGGCTCCACTTTGGACAGTTTTTTGGCTCCAAATTGCTCCCGTTCATTAATTGGTTACTTCAACAGTGAGGATGAACTGACCGCATGTGTTGGTCTTGAAGAGTGGGATGACATGCCCTGCTGCACGATTTGTTTTTTATTTATTAGCCCTCGATATCGCAAGTACTTCCGACCAATTGAGAGTGGTTATATGGCTTGTATCGAGGCTGCTTACTCCCACTGTGAAAAAAAGGGGATTTATCAATACTATTATTTTCAAAGAAATCGTCCTACAAAAAAGGGAATGGATATTTGGGCTTCAAATACCACACCCATTATTAAAAAGTACTATTCTTACCAAGAGGCTATAATTCCTGCGGGTACTTGCCCCATCTGGAAAAAGTATTGGAATATTATGGAATGCAAGGTCTGGCCATTTGATAGCGAAATACGAAAAATCTGTCTCAAGCCCGAATATTTTGGTCAAGTTCAACTTAACGAATAAAGAGAATAAATGCATTCAAGGCTTCTTTTCTTTAAAATAGGATCTACTTTTCAGAGAAAAGTGGACCCGTTTTCAATGAATAGAGGCTTCGACAAAGAGACCTAGCGACCACCAGAGACCGGAATACAAGCTCCGGTAATGTAACTGGCCTTATCGCTCAATAAAAAAGTGACACATGCGGCGACCTCCTTAGGATCTCCAACTCTCTGCAAGGGCACAGTTCCACTTTTCCTGGCAAGCCGACCCTCATCGCCACTTTTTTTATGGATTGTTGTGTTGATCAGACCCGGCAATACGCAATTGACCCTCACGCCCCTAGGCCCGAGCTCAGTGGCAAGACCTTTGGTGAAGCTATTCACTCCTGCTTTTGAGGCGGCATACCATGTGTACTCACCAGGGCTCCCTGAATCAGCTGCGATAGAGGAAATATTCACGATGGCCCCACCACTATCTATCAATTGCAAAGCATGATGGGTGCACTGAAATAATGAAAGTAAGTTTATTTCGATCACTTGTCTCCATGTTTCGGGTGAAGAGTTTAAAAAAGTCGAAATGGGGCCAGAAATACCTGCATTATTAACCAATCCATAAAGTCTCTGCGTGTTTTTCTCAATCTCTTTAAAAAGTACTGGAATGTTTTGAGCATAGCTAAAATCACACTGATAAAAAAAGCATTTCACCCCCAGCTTTGTCACAGTTTTGTGAATCTCAAAGGCTTTCTTTTCTTGGCTACAATATGTAAAATGAATATCGTGTCCTAAATGGGCCAATTGTATACAAATCTCTGCCCCAATTCCTTGACTGCCACCAGTGACAAGCACTGGTCCTACCGGGGCCAAGATAAACCAACCAATAAAAGATTAAGATTATCTACCCCTAATATTTTGGTACCAGAAGATAGGCTATCAAAAACTAAATAAATCATCAGCTCAACTCCTGATTCTTGCGATCTGTAATAAAATTGGGGCGCCGCCTCTCTGGGTCAACCCAATTGAGCTTATTTTCAACACTGTTTAAAACAGCAATTAACATCCGACGATCTACTGGGCTACGGTTTTCCGCACTTGAATGAACCAAGTTCCCATCCATCAAGATCAAGTCCCCTGCTTTTGCGAGAATAGATACCGGTGGTGAGAATTGGCGTGATAAATTGTCAACTTCGAGGTCGCTAAAAACACCTGGGTCGTAATCGCAATAATCACTGCTATGGGCTACAAATTGATTGTGGTTCTTTTTCCCATGATGCCAGTCGCGCTTAAACCATCTTGTGTGGCTCCCAGGGATGACCCTCAATGGACCACTGACTTCAGTTACATCATCGAGAACAAAAAAGATCGATATAGCCCTGGGCTCAGGCATTCCATCCTCGTAATGCCAATAGGTGTAGTCGGAGTGCCAAGCAAACCCCCTCCCCGACTGAGCCCTTTTATAATTGATATGACATTGGTGAATATTGTAATCCGATCCTAGGATTCCTCTAGCTAATTCATAAACTCGCTCGGATCGTAACAGTTGGGCTAATTGAACATTCAAATTGTGAAGGTCGAAGACGGAGCGAATGATGTCAGGGTGACCAACCTCGGATACAACACCTTTTACTTTTTCATCTTTAAAATCAATGGACTCTGCAATTGAGATTATTTTATCCACTAAAAATGGATCCATAAAGTTTGGAATATGGGCATATCCATTTTCTTTATAAAATCTGGAATATTGAAATGATGACTCGTACTCATCACTCCAAATAATCTTTTCAGTTCTCTCAGTCCCCCAAAAATCCATAAACCACTCTCTTGTACGCCTAAGTCGTATTTTTAGTTTCGGCCAAATTTTCTTATACTGTAGATCTGAGTATTTCGGAAAAAGTGGCCCCTCCTAGTTTAGACTACAAACCATATGTTCTTTAAAAAAAAATCCCAAGAGAATTTTGAGATTCAGGGCTTCTACCTATAGACTAACGGCATACCAAGCAGGATTCCTGTCGCTATGCAGAACAAATCTTGTGTTTACCTTCTAATTTGCCAACAAACCACTAGTGGTTGATAGATTGTTGTCTTCCTCGTCAAATATTTTTTTTCAAAATACGCAATCCTAAATCGTGTCAGATTCTTAACAACATCGTGCACGTGCATGAGACTCAGTTAAGGAAATCGCAAGAGTCTGTCTATACCTTCCTAGATCCAAGAATTTCGCCAAATCAAAAAAAGTTTTCAGTTCGTTTGGATGATTTATTCCAATGAGGGCAGAAAGGCGGCCCCGAGAAAAACTAAGAATAAGAGATAAACGCCGGCGAGGACGCTACTGCAAGCTGTTTTAATGGAACAGAAGGCATAATAATAAGGACTGCCCTCGCTTTTATACAAATGGCAAAAAGAGTGCTAGCAGTCCGACTTCCCACAAGTGCTGATTCCAAGCAATTGATAAGGTGGACACCAACCTACCAAACCGGTCAATAAAGGGATAGCTCCCAAAAGAAACCATGGGTTTTGTGGACCTACAAAAACTAAAGAGATAAGAGCAAGGCCCACAACAACTCGAATTCCTCTTTCAATTTTGTGAACATTCTTTTTCATAAAATCTCCTAAAAAAGGGTTTTTAAATTAGCGTGCGTAAAAAGGATTTTCGCCTTCTTCGTGGCGAGTGACATCGATGATTGTTTCAATACTCGGTACCACTTCTTTAATGGCGCCTTCAATCCCCTCTTTAAGAGTTTGATAGGACATGGCGCAACCCTGACAACCACCTCCCATTTCCAGGTAAACACGCGAACCTTCAATGCCATGCAAAACCACATAACCATTGTGGTTAGCCAAAGCGGGATTGATATGCTCTTCAATCAATTTTTGGATGGTCTGGGCTTCGGGTGTGTTCAAGCTCTTGTCACCTTTGGCCTCTGCTGGCTGGGTCGGCTCCGGATTCTCTTCCACAGCAGAAGCATCAAGTTCTGAAAAATGCTCAGTGATAAGTCCCTTTAAGGGCTCTTCAAGAATAGACCAATCCACCCAATCTTGTTTTTTGATCGTTACAAAATTAGGACCCACGACGACATGATCAGTCCAAGGGAAGCCAAAAATTTTATTGGCAATAGGTGAGATCAAAGCCTGGTTGGCTTCGCTGTAGAGTTTTTCTGTTTGGCTGATGGTGAGTGACAGCTCAAACTTGCGCTCGTGCTTATCTAAAGTCGTGCTGATTTTTTGGACCATGGGGCCTCCCTCAATACAAATCCCTTAAGTGATACCCTTGGCTTGGTTCAGATTCAATAGGGGTAGAGAAAACTTATATAAAAGCCATTCCTTCTTTAAATTAAGCCAACTGAGGGTAAAAAAGACAGAACATAGCACACGCAAATGAGGCAAGAGCCAACCATAGAAAGCGCGATGGCCAAGCGCGAATCCACAGACACTCAAAAAAAGTGGAAATCACTGGATCAGTCAAAACGATGGAGGTCACGGTGGCCAACTTCCCAAGCTTTAGGGCCTGCATATAAAACACCAAGGACAAAAAGGTACCAGCGAAACTGGATAAAAAGGCCAAGGATTTCTCTTTGGAGCTCAACCTTCTAAAGCCCTCTATAAAGCCAATTTTGACAAAAGGTACAAAAATAAGAAAGCTTAAACTGGCACTGAGAGTTCTGAGGTATTGTACTTCCATGCCGGTCAGATGTGGATTTTCGTTGAACCCATAGCGGGTCAGGATCACTCCAACACTGTCCAAAACAACGCCACCCAGCGCAAGCATCAATCCCTTGAACTCCCAACTGCCACTCTTTTTAAAGCGCTCGTAGCTGAATAAAAATAGGCAGAGAACAAAAAATAAAATGGCCACAAATTGAATGGGAAAAAGGACTTCTCCCCAAACAAAAAAGGCAAAGCCACCAGCTATAAAAGGCTGAAAGCCAAAAAGAACCAAGGTACGTCCTGGGCCCATAATACGGTAAGCACTTAGCAACATCCAATCGCCAAAATTAAGGCCAATCACACCGCTAATTAAAAAGGGCCACACCCTATTGATATCCCACCATAGTTTTCCGTTGAGATAAAAAACAATAGGTAGACTAAAAAGTAGGCAGACCAAACACTTGAAAATATTCATCCAAAGGGGCGAAACCTTTTTGGAAAAATAGGTAAAGCCAATGGCCGCCGTTGAAAAGGTCAGTACAGACGAGAAGGCGAATGTGTAGGCGAGCAAAGACTGGTTCATAATTGAGCTTTTGTACAGATGTTCTCTTCAAATGTCCTGGGGAAAAAGAGCCATCGCATTATTGATTAATTTTTGGACTGCATTTTTTACAATCGAAATCAAATAGACTGCCCTCACACAATCTTAACCCAATCCAAACACTCCACATATTGGGACTGTATTATTTTGGAGGTCTATATGGATATGCTTATTGTCAGCCTTGGCTTTATTCTAGCAAGTTACTCCATCATCGGGAATGACGCCATCCAAACCCTTGGTACATTTTTAAGTTCGAATGAAAAGCGGCCCTGGTGGATTTTGTGGCTTTTTGCCAGCACAATTTTAACCATCGTGCTCGTTTATGGTTGGTACTTTTATGGTGGTGATGTTTCTTATGGGCGTTTGGACCGCATTCCAACTGTCGAGACCCTACAATGGTGGCATATTGCACCGCCCTTTGCTCTCCTTATTCTCACTCGATTGGGCATTCCGGTGAGCACTACTTTTCTTGTTTTGAGTGTCTTCACACCTGGTTTTCTACTGGGTCAAATTATTATAAAATCACTAGTTGGATACGCCGTCGCTTTTATTGCAGCTATTGGCCTATGGATTCTTATCTCAAAACGTATTGAGAAAACTTTTATCAACACCAAAAGTACTAAAAAGCGATGGGTTGTGGCCCAATGGGTGACGACTGGTTTTCTTTGGAGCCAATGGCTGATTCAAGATTTGGCCAATATCTATGTCTACTTGCCGCGCAAGCTTGATGGCTCAACCTTGATCCTAACTCTTGTGGTTATGATTGGAATTTTGGCTTTAATCTTTCAGCACCAAGGCGGGAAAATCCAAAGCATCGTGAAACGTAAAGCGAACACCCACGATATTCGCTCCGCCACTCTTATCGATGGTCTCTATGCTGTTGTTTTGTTAATTTTTAAAGAAATGAACAACTTGCCCATGAGCACCACTTGGGTGTTCTTAGGAGTGCTAGCAGGGCGAGAATACGCGATGAACCATCGACTTGAGTTGCTCTCTTTGAAAAGTACTTTTAAAGAGACTTCCATGGACTTGAGTAAAGCCGCCGCTGGCCTTGTGATCAGCGTTCTTGTCGCTTTACTTCTGAAGGAAGTTGCTTTTGATAGCAAAAAAGCAAAAATCAAAGAAACTGACAAGACCGAAACCGTTTACAGACAAGAAGAGATATCTAACCCCTTTGATTTTGTGATTACGGGGCCTTGAGAGAAACCTGGCCCCTACTAAGAGGAGCCTGCAAGCCAATTTAAAATTGACCGAGACACATTACATTATCCAGAAGACTTAAAATTTTCGACCGATCCCAAACTGAAAAATACGTGCTTCAAATTTCACTTTCTCATTGCCGAGAGTTTCAAAAGCACGGGTTTCTGTTAATAAATAGCGCGCCCCAACTCGCACCCCCCAAGCATCTGAGAAATCCACTTCGACGCCGGCTTCCAGGTACTGACCAAAACCAATTAAACCGTCTTCATTTTTTTGCTGACCATCTGAATTGGTCAATTGTCCTTGTCTAGGCTGGTAATTCATTGTGTGGTAGCTAAATAACCCGCCACCCTCTCCGTAGGGACGAAAAAACGAGGTGGGAAAAATTTTAAATTTTAAACCCATTCCCATATGAAGGTGATCCGAGGAGAACTCGATTTGAGTGCCTGGATTTGTAGAATAATTAGTTCCACCCAGTGTGGTGTAGTCGTAAAAGCTTTGCCCCTTACTTTGCATGAAACTAAAATTGAACGTGATAAAAAAACCAGTCTGTCCAATTTCCTTTTCGCCTGCTAAATAGACCTGAGTTCCCGAGTCCATTCTGAATTCGGATGTGGGGTTTAAAACTGTAAACTCAGCCACTCCAAAACCCATATAACCACTCATTCCCCTGAAGCCTAGGCTGGTTCCACCAAAACGCTGTGCCTGGGAAAAAGCAGCTTGGCTCAACATAAGTAATCCAATAATGAGAGTTAACTTAAATTTCATGGGCACCCCTATTTCTTGAGCCATTTTTTATTTTTAAAGTAGTAAACCCCAGGAGGGTCCCATTCGAGAAAACTTTCAAACATATTTTTTTTCATAATTTGATACTCTTCATTTTTAAACTTTTGCTCGCGCGAAAGAAATTGATACATTTTTTTACGGTCTTTGTTTTCTTGCAAAACAACAGACTTCAATTTCTTGAGTTCGTCAGGCGCCAAACCTTTTTCATTTCTTATCAGGATATAACCATTCTCACTCTCTCCAATGAGTCCTTTTTCTTTTGCAGCAAGAAGAGCTTCTTTGCGCAGACCTTGTCTTTTAAAAAGAGGCTGTAATTTCTGAAAGTGAACAAGATCTGGCCCCACCGGTGCAGGCCTTTGATTTTTCATTTGGATTTTCACCTCTTGCACAGGCTTGGGAGTTTGAGTACAAGCCCAACCCGTAATGAGGAGTAAAGGAGGAAACAACCAAAGTGACCGCATAAGTAGAGTTTACCAACTGTGGATCATGGCGGCCATGGAAAAGGCTTGAACGGGTTCTCGGTCTAGATAAGCTGAGATTGATCGCGCAAAACGTCAAACTGAGTCCAATAGGGATGAGAGCTTGTCCCTGAAGTCAGACCTCGATATCCTAGACCTATGTTGTACTTCTCTCGCTGCCTCTTTATAAGCCTATTGTTCTCGGCCTGCTCGACGCCCCCACAAACTTCACTGGAAACCGAATACTCTCGGGTCTATGACGCCCCTTTTGAACTGGTTTGGAGAGCGACCCAACAGGCCCTGCTTAATTATCCGATGAATATCAACAATATGGACGCGGGTTACTTGCAAACGCTCTATATAACTGGCAAACATCGCTACAAAGCTCCCCATAAAGAAAATGAACTTTTACCAAGTGGTTTTCAATACCGTCTCAACATCAATATCCAAAAAGGTGACGAACGCACCAAAGTGATTGTCGCTAAAGAGTCTCGATTACAGGTCGACTTTTTCTCGGAACCTCGCGAACTCACAACCGATGGTTTCGAAGAAAAGGTTATTCTTTATAGAATTAAACGAGAAATTGCTATTGAAAAACTTTTGAAACGCAATATGGAAGACTCATGAAGTCTCGCCTTCAACTAGAGCTTTTCAGACTGGGGATAAATCTTTTTCCAGTAAGAAACATGGCTCTCGACGCTTAGGCTTGTTTGACCACTTAGCTTACTAAGAGCCTGACTGGCAATCGCTTGAAGCTTACTATCTTTACCGTGCAGAACATCCACCCAACGCTTGAGATCTTTTTTTCTAGATCGTTGCAGTAGTTCATAGGCGATGTCTTGTCGAATCCATAAACTTTTGTCTTGATGAAAACTGTCGGCACTGTTCAGCTTGTGCCAAAAAAGTTCCGTGATAGAGTTGTTTTGCTTATCACGTAACAATTCAAAGGCTTTCATTCGAACCATGAGAGCGGGATCAGACTTAAACTTTTTATAGGCCCACTGAACAGATTTTTTCTTATCGACACTGCCGATTGCGGTTAGACCTGCACTCCTCATAAACCAATGTCGGTCTTGTAGAGCCTTTTCTAGGACAGGTAAACTTTTATGGCCAGCAAGTTTGGTCAACACCATGAGCGACTTCCAACGATTTTCCATAGGCAGCCTGTCATCAAAAGCTAGAGCCTGTAAAACTTCATAAGCAGGCTCCCCATATCTCTCAACAGAGGTCACCGCTCTTTCAAAATCATTAAGCAAAAGACCCTCGATTTGGGGTTGAACAGATTGTGGATTGGGCGTGGCAAACAAAGCTGTACTGAAAAATAAACAGCTGAAAATTTGAAGCATTTATGAACCCTTTCTCAAGGACTTCAGTTCATTAATGAAAACATCGGCTTCTTCTTTAGAATCTGGCTTTAAATCCTTTAATTTGGGATGCCGAGAAGGTGAATCGGTCGATTGTGGAGAGGTATCGACGACACTGGTGTCACCTTGTCCGTTTGCTCCTGGCATACTCTCTTGCTGACTGACAACTTTTTCAAAAGCAGAAAGCAAATCTTCAGCTGGTGCATTCTCTACTTTTCCATTGTGGGCCTTCGATTCATCACTACTCACTGAATCACTGCCCTCTTGCGGGTCATCGAGACTTTCCATCTGTTGACTTGTTTCAGTTTCCTCAGAGCTTTCCATCTGCTGAGCTTGCTCGACCTTATCCGAATCTTCTGTCGAAGAGCTTGCATTGGCCCCTTTAGAAGCAGCCCCCTGCAAAATGCTTTCTAAAGGGTCTTCTTCTGCATCTGGAGACTCAACTTCAGTTGATGGGGCTTTCTCTTCCTCACTAGCAACAGTCTCAGAATCTGCATCAGGTGAAGGTGTGGACTGTAAGCCGGCATTGTCTCCAAGTTGTGATTTGAGTTGGGCAAGAGCCGCCTTTAACTTGCTATTCTCTGCACGGTAGGAGGACAGATCTGCAATATCATCTTCTATTAATTCATATTCTTGCAATTGATCTTCTAAGTCGGCAATTTTTCTTTTTAATTCATCGGTATCCTCAGCCATTCCAACGGCGATGCCACCCGCACTTGAACTTTGTGTCAGCTTTTTATTGAGTTCAGCAATGGTTCGGTCTTTATGCAAAACTTCTTCTTTAAGTTTTTCAAACCCTTGATTGTCGACCCCATTATCAGCACCCACCCTCACGATGGAATTATCTTCTAGGACGCGGCGTAGGGCCTCTTCAACTCCACGAGGGTTTCCCAGTTCGCTATCGACTACAGATTGGGGACTTTTGTGATTAAAAATCAATAACAAGACAACCAGTATGGCAATGGCAAGAACCAAAAAACTGACCACATAGGCATCGTGGAAAATGAACAAAGAGAGAAACCATTCCATTTGGATATTTTCAAACGAGAGAGGTAACAAAGCAAGTTTTGGCAAAAAAACAAGTGTCTTCCACACCTTAGACCCGTTCTTTGCAACAACAACTAGCCGAAGGTCCGCCTCTCTTACTGCTAGCAAATAGAGGTGTAGATCTAAGTTTGACTCAAATCAGATTTGATCGGTAAAAATATTTGATTGTTTAGAAAGGACAGATAGTTTCAAGTCTGATTTCACTTGAAGCTTTTGCGCCCAGGGCGGCTTTTAAAGTCAAAGTGTCATCACAAAATTGCTTCCACTCTTCGCCAAGACTGACAACAAAAATTCCCTTATCACATTCAGAGAAACCTCGTTCAATCGCAGAGCCATCGCGATCTGTCAAACTCCAGCTGATAATAGCTCCAGTTTGCTCACAAATACCCAATGCCTCAACTTGGTCTTCGAAATTTATGGATAATTTCTCTTGCGGAAAGGAGATTGCACCGACAGCCACATGATCAATAACTCCAACATCCGAGGCGGCTTCAAGCTCTTGATCAAAGTTCTGAGCTGGCGCACAGTTTTGGTACTGAACCATGACAAAACCAAAGAACAAATAGATACCAATGATTTTCTTACTCAGAACGACTCCTTAATTCATAATCAGCTCACAATTCAATATTACTACAGATTTTAGTCGAGCTATAAAAAAACGATTCATTATTAAAAAAGCGTCTCAAATCAGAACACTTTAAGGCTCTTAATAGAATGGGCGTTTGTGCCCGCAAGGCAAAATGCTGGCAAGGTCAGAATTTTCGCCTAGACTAATAAAAACTTATCGACAGATTGGCACCCGAAAAGAGAACGAACCCGATTTTTAGGTTGGACCAAGGGCCATCAGAGCTTTGTCGCATTTCTAAAGATCAG
The DNA here is from genome assembly GCA_041739665.1 of Bdellovibrionales bacterium. Lineage (GTDB taxonomy): Bacteria > Bdellovibrionota > Bdellovibrionia > Bdellovibrionales > JAGQZY01 > JAGQZY01. Next base: position 7,111 of record JBGSNK010000073.1, on the reverse strand, counting down.
GACTCTGTCATTCGGGGGGAGACCATTAGCATGATGTAAAGACCCAGATTTTAAGGAGAGCAGATGGTAAGAGAAAAAATAAAATGGATTGTATCTTTAATCCTGCTCGCCTCTTGTTCTCCTATGAAATCCAACACCCCTTCGAAACTAAAGGGCTTGGGTCCAGAAGTTATTTATGGTGAAGACAATAGAAAAGATTTTTATCAAATTGGGGATCAAAATTGGCAACAATTAGGCCTATCCACAGTGGCACTCGCTGATTTTCGCGATTTACAAGAAAATCCTGCCAATCCGCAAGAGTATCTATTGAACACAAAAATCTATGGCCAGCGCTTTCACCTCTGTGAAGATGAAAAGTTTTTCGAACAACCCACAGTCAGTTTTTGTTCTGGATTTTTAGTGGGCCCGCAGACATTAGTCACCGCTGGTCATTGTCTGCGCAATGATTTTAACTGTGAAACTGTACGTTTTGTTTTTGGTTATAAAATGGATTCTGCCAAATCAGAGGGGCCGACTATCCCCAAAGGAAATGTTTTCTCTTGCAGTCAATTGATTCACACCGAGACCAACGCCCTCAGCGGACGCGATTTTGCCATTGTTCGACTCGATCGCGAAGTTGAAAATTTTGATCCGTTGCCACTGCGGAGTGGTGGTGAGATAAGTTTAGAAGAAGAACTCACCGTCATTGGCTATCCTTCTGGATTACCGATGAAATGGGCGGATCAGGGAGTCTTGCGCGACAATCAAAATCCCAACTATATTGTCACAAATCTTGATACTTATGGTGGCAACTCCGGAAGTGCAGTCTTTAATAGCCAAAGCCGCCTAGTCGAAGGGATCCTGGTGCGCGGAGAAACTGATTTTGTCTACGATCAGGTGTCGCGTTGTCGTCGTTCCAAGGTTTGTCTGCCATCCGACTGCCGTGGTGAAGATGTCGTACGTATTTCTCTCATTTACGACTACTTAACCCCCGATGAGCTAATGCCAAGAAATCAGTCAATTGCAAAATAAGTCCATTGCATTTTCGACCGAGAACTATTAGCTATTAGAAATGACTTCGACACATTCTCCCCCAAATGCTCACCTTTTTATTTGTTGCCGCGAACGCAAAGGCAAAGCCAGCTGTGGGTCTAAAAACTCTTTGGAAATGGTCGATAAAATCAAGGCCCAACTCAAAAAAGAAGGTCTTAAAACTCAGCTCAAAGTGTCGCAAAGCTCTTGTTTAGGATATTGTGAACGTGGCATTACGGCCTGCTTGTATCCTCAAAACCAATGGTTCTTTGACCTCAGTGAAGAGAGCTGGCCCGCCCTGCTTGATTTGCTCAAAAAGAGTGCAAAATAGCCCCTCTCTTGGCTTGCTCCTAAACTTAAAATATGAGTAAATACTTGCACTTCAGTTGAAGCCCAATGTGGCTGTGATTTTCTTAATATGAATCGCAAGAAAATCTAAGGAAAGAAAATGAGAGAAAAAAACACGCAAAGGTTTGGTCTCCTCGGGACAGCTATTGGCCATGGGCAACCCAAACCAGGAGTTGAAAAAGCCTATGAGTATCTTGAGTTAGTTGGATTTTTTAAAGAATTAGAAGACAACTACGACTTCCAAAATTTTGATGTGCTTCCGCAAGCTCCCGTCAGTGATGCCTATAATACGCTCTTCCATAAAACACTTGAGATTATAAACAGCGGTCATCGTCCCTTGCTTTTAGGCGGCGACCATTCTCAAGCTTTTGCCTCGATCAGTGCAATTGCAAACAAGTACCCCGACCTGCGTATTCTTTGGTTTGATGCCCATGCTGATATCAATACACCAGAAACCAGTCCCAGTGGGAACTCTCATGGGATGCCACTTTCTGGATTACTAGGATTGGTCGATAAAAACATCTGGGGCATGCCGTGGATGAACCAGTTTATCAAACCCGAGCAAGTGGTTCACCTGGGTGTGCGCGACATCGATGCCGGTGAAAAAGCACTTATGGCCAAGCACAAAGTGGAGTATTACACCCCCGAACAAATTAGAGAAAAAGGTTTACAAAATATTTTACAAGATTTAGCTGAGCGTTGGCAAAAATATCCCGTCCACTTGAGCTTTGATATCGATGGGCTTGATAGCAGCTTAGTACCGGCAACTGGCACTCCTGTTGGCCAAGGCCTGGACATGAAGGATGCTAAGATGATCATCGACAGCGTCAAAACAGACTTTAACTTGGTTTCTTGCGAAGTTGTGGAATTCAATCCTGATTTAGCAAAAAGCCCTACCGAATTGACCACAACAGAAAATAATGTCAAAGATCTTATCCGCTGGATCTTAAGCTAAAGATTTTGATCTCTTCAGCTTTTGTGGCAAGGAAGATAGATCGTCAAAAATGGCAATAAACGCAGGTAGAAAAAGGCTCGAAACAATAGAGCCAATGAGCATTCCCCAGCCTAACGCCATCGCGATGGGTACGACAAAGGGATCCAGACCCCCTATCCCGTAGGCAGTGGGTAAAATTCCACATGCTGTTGTCAGAGTCGTTAAGACAATTGGACGCAAACGCTTTTTACCAGCTTCAATAATACTACGATGTGACTCTTCGCCTTTTGATCTTTCGTGCATGACAAAGTCGACGAAAACAATAGCGTTGTTCACAATCACTCCCGCCAAAGCCACAACTCCAAGCAGGCCCATAAAACTCAAGGGTTGACCATGTAAAAAAAGAGCCCATGTGACAGAAATGGCACCTATCGGTATGGCTAGAATAATGATCACAGGCCAAACAAAACTCTGAAATGTTAAAATCAACAAAAAGTAAATGAGGACAAGAGCTAATATAAAAGCTCGTTTCAATGACTCTAAGCTCTCTTGAGTGTCTTCGTCTTCTCCAGAAAAATTCAAATTCAAATCGGGATATTTCGCTAAATATTCAGACTGCTTATCTCGAATGCGCTGATTTACTTCGAGAGCCGAAACCACATCCACATCCACTTCTCCAGTGATGCTAACCTGGCGCTGGTTGTCCACATGAGTGAAAGATTCTATGCCCTTCTCATTATTAAATTTTGCAATTGTACGCAACGGGACCAGCTGTCCAAAGCTGTTGAGCACGCTCAGTGATCCAACCCCATCCTGGCCGACCTTTTCCTCTTCAGGTAAAGAAACTCGCAGGTCTATCTCGTCATTCAATTTGCGTATACTGGTGGCCACAAAACCTTCTAAGGCGGCTAGAACTGTGTTTCCAACAGTCATTGCACTTAAGCCAACAGACCGAGCCTCTTTCGCATCAACACTCACAACCATCTGTTGTTTGCCTTGGGAAAAGTTGTGGGTCACATCTTTGGTCCCCTCTATCGCACCTAAGTCTTTGATGATCTCATCGACAAGAGGCATGATCTTATCGTATTCATCGCCGCGGACCCCTATGCTGATCGGACTTCCCACAGGTGGCCCAGGGTTGATACGTTCAAAGGTCACGTCGAGAAAAGGTTGCTTACCAATGTCAGCACGTAAAGCCTCTACGATTTCAGCCGCTAAACGATCTCTATCTCCTTCAGGCGTCAAGTAAACCATAAGCTGTGCGTAATGGGATCCACGCTCCCCGGGTGAGTCTTCACGCTGCCTGTACTCGCCAACTGTGGTCACATAATTCTTGAGTTCTTGCTCTGGCAAGCTTTGTACGAGTTGCTCAACTGGCGCCATCAAGCGAATTGTTTGTTCCAGAGATGTCCCGATAGGAGCTTTTGCCTTAATCAAGAACTGGTCGATACCTTCGGGAGGAAAGAGAATCACCTTCATGTTATGCTTAACGTTGAGCCCAGACACAATCATTAGAATTAAGAATGCACCCGCCATTGGCCAACGAAAACGGATCACCCAATGTAAAAAGTCTCCATAAAGCTCGACAACTCTTTTCCAAAACTCTTCAAAATAAAATTTGAAACCTCTCTTTGGACCACGAATATGCTCGATGCGCACCCAACGGCCAATGTGATAAGGCAGGATAAAGAAACATTCGACAAGGCTGAGTAAAAGGGCACAGATAACTCCAATGGGAATATAACTGACAAACTTTCCAAAAATTCCGGTCATGATTGTCATTGGGAAAAAGGCAAGGACAGTTGTCATAACCGATGCAAAAATGGCTGGCCAAATACGTTGAGTGGCCAAGATGGCTCCGCTCATAGGGTCGTGTCCCTCTTCCATTTCGCGAACAGCATTTTCGGTGACGACAACGGCATCGTCAACAAGCATTCCCAAAACGATGATCAACCCCATCATCGTAATCAAATTAAGGCTGATGTTGTTCAAATGAAAATATGTCATGGTTCCAAGGAAAGAAAAAGGGATCCCAACAGCTGTCACTAGTGACACGCTAAAAGGTAAAAATAAACTGAGAACCAGAACGACTAATACCAGACCGACCAGAAGATTGTTGGATAAAACACCCAAGCGCCTGCGGATCAAAAGAGATAAATCGTTTACAAACTCGAACTCAACATTTTTAATGCGTTCCGGATTTAATCCATTTTCAATTTTTGCTTTGATCTCATCGATCATTTGGATCGCATCCGCGTTTTCTTTTTTCATAACCACCAAGCGTATGGCCTCTTTGCCGTTGACTCGATGAGCGATCTGCTCTTTTTTTAAGGTGGTGTATATTTTGGCGACTTCGCCGAGCACCAGCGGACGTCCTAAATCATTGGCTCGAACCACCGTTTTTTTCACATCTTCGACATCGGAATATTGCCCCTCAGTGCGCACGATAATGTCTTTCTCAATACCCTGTTGAATCTGAGTGAAGGTCCCACCAGGAATAGAGATATTCTGCTCGCGTAAGGCTGTAACAACCTCCATGAGTGACAGTTGGTTGCTTTGTAATTGTTTAGATGACACTTCAATGCGGATTTCATATTCGCGCTCGCCACGCAGATCAACGCGAGCCACTCCCTTGATCTTTTCAATTTCCTCTTCTACATAACGAGCCGTTTCTTTTAGATCAAAGGCGTCGGCACCCCCGCGAACAGTGACTTCTATAATTGGAAAAATTTTAGATTCTAAAGCCATGACGTTGGGCTCTTCGGCTTGTTCGGGCAAATCGTCAAAACGATCGATCACTTCTTGCACATCGGCTTTGGCTTCAACCTGGTCCGTCTGATCGGGATCCAGCTGGATGATAATTCCACTTAATCCCTCTATCGATGTGGATGTCATTCGCTTAATACCATCGACTTCACGCAGCTCTTGTTCAAGAGGGGTTGTAATAAGTTTTTCGACTTCACTGGGAGCAGCGCCTGGAAAAGGCGTATAAATGGTGATGATATCGTACTGAACATTAGGAAAGACTTCTCTTTTAATAGTCAATAGGGAATAGAGACCGACACCAATAACAAGAACCGTAAAAAGTTCAGCAAAAAGGCCTTGGCGAGCAAAGAACTCAATTAATTTTTTCACGGCATTTCTCCTAAGAGATTGTCAATGTAAGGAGACAGGGTTTCGTAGAGTTGACCAGACATCTTCTGCACTTGCCAAGCGAGCTGTCGAACTTCAATTGCCTTCTGTTGACTATTGTACTCCCAGCTCCCCAGATCATCTTCAGCTGTCACCAATTGATCAACTCGACTGCGTCCAAGACGAAAACGTCTTTCTTCTGCACGGACTCGATTTTTCTGTTCGCTGACCACTTGGCGATATCTTCTTTCGTTCTCAAGCTCCACCTTAAGGCGGCGACAAACGTCTTTCCAAGTTGTTTGTAAGTCATCCACAGCCAGGCGCAGACGAGCTGAAGTTTGCTCTCTTTGAATATACTTTTGAGCGCGCTGGGCTTGGGAGGCTGAGTTTGAAAGTGGCCAAATCAATTGCAAACCGGCGTTCCAGGCAGGACCACGACCGAAACTATTTTCCTGATTGCCACGGAAAACATTGCGAACTGTCTCAGAGGCTGAGGCGTCAATACTATTGCCGCGATAGCCAGCCACAAATTTAAGATCGGGAAGACTATCTCCTTGGGCCGCTTGGTAATCCGAATCTAAGGCCTCTAGGTTTTTCTCAATAGAGTGAATCCCAGCTGTCTTTGTCGGTGCTTTTTGTGCACAGGCCTTGAGGCTAGTAAAACCAGGATCGTCTATTGAGGTTGGAATCTCTATAGGGTCAACATAGGCTAATTCGCTTGGCAGCTTGAGGCTTGTCACAAGCTTCTGCCATTGGTTAGCTAGCATCGACTGGGCTTGGGAGTATCGAGATTTTGTAGAGGCTAAGAGAGCCTTAAATTGCATCAGCTCGGGTGTTTCAACAACTCCCTTTTTGTTTCGCTGACTCAGAATTTTAACCAAGCGCTCTTGCCTCTGGACTTGCTCTTGCAGACTTTTTACCTGCTCTTGCAACAGCCAGGAGTTGTAATACTCAGAAACAAATTGCAAAGTCACCCCTTCAATATCTTCACGAGCCTTCCATTTGATAGCTTGAGATCGCTTGCGAGCAGCTTGCAATTTATCCCGATAAGTTGAACCAAAACTGTCTTTCAAAAGAGACTGTTCCAGCTGCACACTTGCAATTGATTGTTTATAGTCAGTCAAAAAATCCCCGGCAAGTCCTGGTGGAAGCTCAAATTCTAAGGCGTTGGTATCGTGAATCCAACCTAAAGAAGTTGTTGTTCCAGTTCCCCAATTTTTTTGCAAACTTGTGTTCCACTCCCAGCGTTTAGTGCGCAGGGGCTGAAAGGGATTGGGTTTGACTGAGTTGTCGTCGATATACTGCCCGCCCGCAGTAAAATAAGTATCGGTCAAAGGAGAAACTTGGCCTAACTCCTCGAGATCAGCAGTTGCATAATCAAAGCCGTAGATTCTATATGCGTCGGCATTCTCAAGGGCTAGCTTGATCACCACCGGCAATGTAATCTTTTTTTCGGGCAACTTCTCTAAGTAGGACCTAGCCTGAGGAGTGAGTGCCGCAGAAAGGGGTAAATGAAAGAACACGAGGAGTAGGAGTAGATAAAAATTTTTCATGTCATATAAAATTAAGTAGCTCTCTTCGGAATGTCAAAAGATTCGATGAGAGCAACCAACTTTTAACATGGACAAATCTTTGAAAGCGTTAAATACTGCGATCATGCATTATATTGCTGCTATCGATATAGGT
>JBGSNK010000041.1:0-28634 GCA_041739665.1 Bdellovibrionales bacterium | reverse complement strand
ACTTGGATCTCAAGACACTGTCCTCTCAAGTCAAGCAAGCCGAAGCGGAGATCAACATGGGTGTTAATGAAATCCTGCCCCGCTTGGATGTTAGCTTTGAAGTGGCCGAGAACAGGGGAATCGGAGCCAACCGAACTTCCCAAGATGAAGCCCGATTGATGTTTAATGTGGAAATACCCATCCAATACGAGCGAGGCTTAGGCCGTCGACAAGCTGGGCGAAGCCAACTTGCACAAGCTAAGACGAGGCTTGGTTTTGTCAAAGATAAAATTAAGACTGAGTCGCAAACACTTACAATGAAGGTCAATTCATTTGCAGATATATATGATGTAACTAATAACGAAGTGGATTTGGCTCGCACCTTAGCCAAAGCGGAAATGAGAAAGTTTCAGCGCGGAGCAAGTGATTTAATATTAGTAAACATCCGCGAAGAGAATTTGGCGGAAGCTCAAATCAATAATCTGAAGAGTTTACTTAGTTACCAACTGACCTTGGCTGAAATACGTCGTTTGAAAGTTGAGTTTTTATAGGGTTCAAACTTTTGATTTCTCGATCTTTATAGACTGGTTGAGGCCCCATTTAAACAGTATGGGACCAAAAATTTGGTTAATCGTCACGACTGAGATAATGAGTGTGGCGATCTTAGGGCCGACCTCTGGTACCCGTTCGTAAATAATCATGGAAAGACCAATGGAAAGACCAGCTTGCGAAATAAAAGGAGTCACTCCAAATTTTCGTAACATTTTTGGACTTTCGGCAATTCGATGGGCTACGTCCTCGGCTAACCATGTTGTCAAAGCTCGTGCCACTGTCAAAATTAAAACCAATTGCCATACCTTGGTGAGATCGAGCAAATTTAAAGAGGCACCAGCAGTAGCAAAAAAGACAATCATGACCACTGAAGAAAGAGACTCAATGGTGAGTATCATCTTGTCGGCTTGTTTGGAAAAGTTCGTGACCACAAAGCCGGCCACAACAAATACCAATAAGGTGTCGTAATGGAGGTAGCTGCATAAAGCTGTCAGTCCATAGGAGATGGCCACTACAAATAGCATTCTCTCTCGATCGATAAAGCGCAGATAAAAGATCATAAAAAGACCAAAAAAAGTTCCAGCCGCAATAGATGCGATGATCTCGCTAAACAAGTGCCCCAAGGCATTTAAAGAAATGGGGGTTTCTGGACTCAGAGAGGACTTGGCGAATGCCAAGACAACGGCGAATAAAACGAGAACCACAACATCTAAAATCACGACGATTCCAAGGGAGTGATCAGCAAGTGGATTTTTTATTCGAGTTTCACCAAGAATAGCAACGACAGTTGCGGGCGATTTCGAGACAGCCACTGTGGCAAAGAGAGCGCCGACAGCTGCGACTTGGATCAAAGACATCTCTCCTACAAAATCAATCCAGGGTTTCATAATAATAAAAAGAGTTGTCATCCCGATACCAACAACAACCACATGAGTCCAAGTGGCGTGAATCAAGCTTTTGAAGTTCTTTTCCAGCATTTCCTTTGTGAACTCGCAACCCGCTTGCAAAGCAATCATGGCAAGTGCCAAGCTGTTGACCAGCCTTAATTGTTCGACCTGATTGCTATCGACAATATTCATGGCTGAAGGGCCAAAGATCATTCCGGCTCCCAAGTAGCCGGTGAGGCTGGGGAGGCCAAAGAGTTGGCAAATACGCCCAGCTACAATTCCACCAAGTACAAGTAAGCCAAGTGCAAGCAAGCTGTTGCGCTGAATATCCTTGCCAAGGGGATTTTCAATCAGCCAAAAAGAGAGGAGTATTATCAAAATTGCGAAAATACTTTTTGCGACAAGCTTGAGATCAACCTTTTCTTCTGCATTATCACTCATGAATCATAGTCTCCGGCACAGTGAGCACACTTCGTTTGTAGAGCTCGATTAATAAGGTCAGAGCATCGTTGGTGATATAGCCGATACAGAAAACACCTAGAATAAAGTGGGTCAGTTCGCCAGCAAATGGAGAGAGGTGCAGGGAGAGAAGGATCGGGAGAGCCAGTTTGGAAATTGGTAACAAAGAGGTGAGAATTTCAATATCCTTTGCTCTGCGCAGTCCAGAGTTTAAAAGAAGAAACTTAATCAAGAGGCGACAAAAAGCGAGAGTGAGCCCTAAAGCAAACAAAGTCAGAGTCATCTTGATATAGAGGCCGGCAAAAAGAGCGACTATGAAACGAATAGGTATATCGCTGGATTTGAGATCAGGGTCTTGGCATATCCCGTATTTATGAATAAAGGACAGGGCCCAACCTAGTGAGAGACCAAACAATACTTCTAAACTGCCAAGACCTACGGTCCAGCCAGTTCCGAGTATGACAAGACCTACAAGGGTGAGTCTGGAGGGTGTGTCGAGTTGCGCGTTAGGGCTGATAATCAAGCGGCAGACAGCCCCCATGACAAGTCCCGTGGCAAGGGGAAAAGTCAGATCATAGATATCAAAGTTTGGCAGAGGAGGAGTAAAGATGAAAAATAAACTCACAAACACCAGGGAAAGTAAAAAGGGGTTTTCTTGCGAGCTGAAGAGAGCCGAACTGATGAATAGAGCCAGGGCCAGAGCCTCTGGTGTGTAGAGACCGGGTTTGATAAATCCCATTTGAAAAAGGTCATGACCAAAATAACTGATCAATAAAAGGGAAATGAGATAAAACAGGGAGTAGCCTAAGAAAATGGGCAAGAGTTTAAAAAGGTGCCCCCAGTGTGGAGTTTTTTCGGAGAGTTGAGTGCCGGCTAGAAAAGTAGTCCAAGTTAATGCAACTTTAAGAGCCCAACTCAAATCCTCCCGTGTTGAGGGCAATATGGGAATAATTCCGTCAGGGGCAAAGATAATACCCAGGGCTAATGGTATAGAAAGAAACGAGAAGGCATGAACTTTTGTGAGAAAGCCAAGGTTGGATACAAAAAGTGTAAGGGAAAACATCCCCAGAAGAATAAGTATGGCGTTCAAAAGTACTTTTCCTCAATAGGTAGTGGGCCAAGTTCAATTGATCCAGAATCATTGGCATCTGATAGCACTCTTAAAACAGTCGACCTGGCTTCCTGTAAAAAACTAGGAGTGCGGAGACGAATACAGAACTCGGTTCTACTTATGGAAAGGCAGGTGATTTCAAAGCTTTCTTTTTGGCTACTAAAAAGCTGATGCAAAATTTCCATAGTTTTATCGAGGCTCTCTTTTCTTTTGATTGCAAAAAAGTACTCGCGCTTGGGACTATCTTTGCTTTCTGACCAACTTTTATAAAGAAGCTGTAGCAACGGCACGTGAACGCGACCACCAATCTCTGGGACAATAATCATTTTATGGAGATTTATTTCTGTGATTTCTCCACTCTTATTACCGATTCGAATCCATAATCCAGGGCGCAAACTGCCGTGCCACAAGACAAAGCTACCAACAGCAATTGAGGCAAGAACGGGAATAGTCGCCAATCCAAAAACAGCGGCAACTACGATCACTATAATCTCAAGTGGTGAATGAAAGCGCCCAAACAGAGAGGCGATTACGAGGGGGAAGAAGAGGGTGCAGAGAATAGCTGTGCCCCAGAACTTAATGACTGGGATTCGATTGGCCATCAGAAATGTCCACGATATGCGTTCGCTTCGAACACCCTTTAAGATTAAGTTGAGAACCTTAAGCGAGAGATATAGAAAAAACAGGAGCGTGGTGGCGAGCAATAACCCAGGTATAGCTTCAAGAAGGGATTGAAAGGACTTAAAAGTTTGTTTCAAAATTTGGCTAAAAAAATCACTCATGATGTTGCGACTAAAACGAAACTGTCCAGAAATGGCAGCAATGGATGTGAGTATCACCACAAAATAGGTAAAGACACGCCCAACAACAAGAGTCAGTGCTAATAACCCGCCCAAGGTTTGTCCAGATATCAAGTTCTCTGACATGAACACAAGGGGTTTAAAGGACTCTCGCTTTTGTTCAATAATGAGATCGGCTCTATTGAAGGCCGTGCGAGTTTTGCGAAAGACCACAAAGCCCATAAGGGCAAAGAATACAGATAAGAAGAACTGCAAGGCAATTTTCTGAACTTGAACCCTGTCAAACTCGTTGCCAACAAAGGCACTGAAGTCCATGGATACCTGTTCTTGGTAATCCTTGAGGTTATCAAAACCACTGGCTTTCATATCCGCTTTGTCGAGTTGTAAAATCTTAAAACCCCTGACCCGCACTTCAAGGTTATTGTCCTCCCTGAGAAGCACATCTACTTGTTTGGACTCAGGCGTGAGAGACATCGCCGCAGTCAGAGCTTTCTCGAGTGCCTTGGATGCCTTCTTGGCTCGACGCTTAGCGCTTTCCTCGGTCTTTACATTTTCGTAGTAAATCTTAAATGCGGTCTTTTCTCTAAAAATAACCTCTGCAAATTCAGATGTGGTATTCAAATTTTGTGGGCGTGTTTCAAGAGTTGGCAGCTTTTGGATGGGCTTGTCTTCTAGTTGTTTTTGCTCTTCTCCGCCCTGTTTTTTGATAAATTTTTTGGCTTCTCCCTCGAGTTTATTTGTTTCTTCAAAAGTTTCTTCTTGCAAGACCTTTTGTTCTGGATGGGGAGGGGGGACCTGGGCTGCTGCCAGATGGAAAAAACAGAGAAACACCCATGATTTCGCACTAAATAAGCTGATATTTTGGGCTGACATAAGACCTCGTATTGGAAAAAGAAAAGCCTTCTGATTAAATAAAGCTCCACTATGAAAGTCAATGTCTAGCTATTATGTTGATACAAGTGATGAAAATGGCACAAATAAATGAGTTTAATTTTCAGAGCTCTTAACTCAGTTATCCGAGATCCTATCTCGCAAGTATATGATGGGGTCAGTTGGGAGAAGTCGCGGTGCTTCTGCAAAAAGAAGCAGGTACCTTTTGGTGCGCCAGAAAGGACTCGAACCTTCACGGGGTTGCCCCCACCAGCCCCTCAAGCTGGCTTGTCTACCAATTCCAACACTGGCGCGTGGGATGGATTTCAAGAGTTCCTTTTAAAACAGGGGCCGCGATTAATGTCAATAAGTCTGCAAAATCCTTAACCCCTTGTCCTTGTCAGGTATCTAATAAATAAGCATCTGAGGCGGAGATGCTTGGGGGATCCAAGGAGGGAGTCCTTAAAATCAGGATGATCTTTTGTTTTTTGGGACCCTTGGGTCCCTTTTTTCTTGTGATCAGGGGGCTGAGCCCCTATTTTACCTCGACCATGCAAAAGAGTGAATTAAGTTTTAGCTATCCCGAGCATTTGGTGGCCACGGAACGGGCGGCCGTTTCGCGGGTGATGTGTGTCCGTGGGGGTGAGCCTAGCGAGGTCACACTCTCCCATATACTCACTGAAATTGGACCCGATGATCTCCTTGTTATCAATGAAACCCAAGTGCTCCCGGCCCGTATCTTTAGCCAATGTGGTCTTGAGGTTTTGTTTATCAAATCCATAGACCCTCATCATTGGCAGGTTCTGACTCCCTCCCGTCGATGGCCCAAATCCCAAGTTTTAATTTTACCCGAGAGTGTAGAGGCCCGTATCAGCCAAAAAGGTTTGCCTCAAGTGGTGGAGCTCAACCGCCCCCTTGATGAGTTTTATTTTGATCGGTATGGAGAGGTTCCTCTCCCCCCTTACATTCACGAAGCGCGCGGCGAGAAGCACTCTCGCGCCAGTGACAATGAAGCCTATCAAACCTCGTGGGCTAAGATTAAGGGAAGTTTAGCCGCACCGACCGCGAGTTTGCATTTTTCAAAAGAAGATCTCGAACGTATTAAAAAACGGGGCGCCCAAGTTCACACTCTTTGCCTGCACGTGGGCCTTGGCACTTTTTTACCCATTCACTGTGATAATTTAAACGAGCATCATATGCATCACGAGTGGGTGAGTGTTCCAAAGGTCACATGGGAAGCTGTGCAAGAGTGCCGCCAGACTGGCGGGCGGGTGTGGTGTTTGGGGTCGACGGTCACCAGGGCTTTGGAATCCCAAGCTTTGAACCTGTTTAAAGAAACCAAGGAGGCGTGGGTCGGTGAGACCGATCTTTTCATTCGACCCGGCTTTGAGTTCAAAGCCACCGATGTTTTGATGACAAACTTTCACCAGCCCGAAAGCACCTTGATTGCCATGGTCATGGCTTTTGCGGGACAACAAAAAGTCATTGCTTGTTACAACTGGGCCATCGAGCGCCAATTTCGCTTATTCAGTTACGGAGACCTTTCGGTATGGCAAAAAAAATAGGCGACTTTTCTATCCAAGGTACTGATGGCAAAGCGCGCGCGGCCACCTTGCAAACCCATCATGGTGAAATTCAAACTCCCGTTTTTATGGCGGTGGGAACCAGGGCTACAGTCAAGACCATGACTCCCGAAGATCTGACTGAAAACGGTTGCCAAGTGGTGCTTGGCAACACCTATCATTTGCATTTGCGTCCCGGCGAAGATGTGATCAAAAAATTAGGAGGCTTGCACTCGTTTATGAATTGGAAAGGTCCGATTCTCACAGACAGTGGCGGCTTTCAGGTCTTCTCATTATCCAAGCTGAGAAAAATTTCGGAAGAAGGGGTGGAGTTCCAAAGTCATATCGATGGTTCTAAGCTTTTTATCTCTCCTGAAAAAAGTATGGAAATCCAAATGGACTTGGGCGCTGACATCATCATGGCCTTTGACGAATGTCCCCCTTACCCTTGTGACAAAAAAACTCTAATGGAGTCCATGGAACTGACTCTGCGTTGGTTGCAAAGATCTAAAGACAGAATGGATCGACCCGAATCCTTGTTGTTTGGCATTGTCCAAGGTGGGCTTGAGTACGACTCTCGCATGGAAAGTTTAGAAAAAACCGTGAATATTGATTTGCCAGGCTATGCTCTAGGTGGCTTTAGTGTGGGTGAGCCTATGCCGCTGATGCACGAGCTGGTGGCTCAGGTGGGTCATCATATGCCAGAAAACAAACCGCGCTACCTGATGGGCGTGGGCACACCTTTAGATCTTGTTTTGGCAGTTGATAGTGGGATGGATATGTTTGATTGCGTCCTGCCAACACGAGTGGCTCGCAACGGGACACTCTTCACATCTTTGGGAAAATTATCCATCAAAAGAGCGGAGTACAAAGAGGATCCGTCTCCTCTTGATCCCGAGTGCGCCTGCTACACTTGTCAAAATTATTCGAAGGCTTATTTGCGTCACTTGTTTATGACCGGTGAGTTTTTGGGAAGCCGCTTGAACACTCTTCACAACCTGCATTACTACTTCAAGTTAATGCAAGGAGCCAGAGATGCCATTATTGCAGGCAAATGGGCCCTTTTCAGGGATCATATTGTCAGTCTTTACACCTAAACTCTCTTGACCCCGCATACCGAAACTTTGATTTTTTGTAAAATGCGTCATTAGGGTGTAAAAGATCACGTCTAATTTTCCTTATATATTGAAGGAGTTCTTTGTGAGCCGTTTCTATTTTATCCAATTTATGATTCTTCTGGGATTTGTGTCCGAGGGTTTTGCCCAGGCGGAAGGTGGGGGTAAGAGCCCTAGTTTTTTTATTCAAGCTGTTCCCTTTCTCTTTATGTTCTTTATTTTTTACTTTTTGATGATGCGACCGCAAATCAAAAAGCAAAAAACCCACCAAGAGTTTTTGCAAAAGCTCAAAAAGGGCGATCGGGTTTTGACAAGCAGTGGGATTTTCGGAACGATAGAGGGCTTGACGGAAAAGTATGTCACCCTTGAAATCGCAGACGATGTGAATATTCGCGTTCTCAAGGCCCATGTTTCCCAGCCAGTTAAGGAAGGTTAAAGATGCTAGAAAGTTTAAGAGCTCGACTCACAATTGTCGCAGTCGTAGTCGTTTTAGCCCTTGCGTGGACTCTACCCAATATGGTGGACACCTCGGGGATCTGGTGGCCAAGCCAAGATAAATTGTCTTATGGACTGGATATACAGGGTGGTTTGCATTTGGTACTAGGAATTGATGTTGAGAAAGCCGTGCAAGAGCGAATCAACAAACTGTCCTACACGATGAAGACCGAACTCGATAAAGAAAAAAATATCACCTTTGGCGAAGTCAAAGTTATTGATCCAAGTACTGGCACCATTCGTATTTTCTTTAATAGTCCCAATGACAAGCAGGCTGTGCAAGATTATATGGAAGACACTCGTTTTGGTCAGGGTCAGGTTTTCCAAACCTTAGATGTGACCAATGAATACATCGAGTCTCGTTTTTACGAGGCCGAACTTCGAAATTTTAAAAAGAGCTTGGTTGATCGCACCATTGAAACCATTCGCAATCGAATCGATGAGTTTGGTGTCAAAGAGCCCACAATTGCCGCTCAAAGCGATGATCGAATTTTGGTGCAGCTTCCAGGTGTTGAAGATTCAGCTCAGGCTAAGAATTTGATTAATCAAACGGCCAAACTCGAGTTTATGATCGTCGATTCAGAGTTCATGCCAGGTACACCTCGTATGGAAGAAGTCATGGGTTGGGTTCAAGAGGTCGAAGAAAAGGAAGGCTTTAATCTTGGCCAAGAAAATATGCGCTACTCGGATTATGTGGCTCGCATCAATGCGGCCCTTAAAGATCGTCTTCCTAAGGACCGTATTATTCGTTTTGAAAAAGCTGAGAATGCCAAGACTCTAGAGGCTGGTAAGATTCCCTATGTTTTGCAAACAGACGCCATGATGGGCGGCGAAACACTCAGCGATGCGGCCGTCTCTTTGGATCAGGTGGGACAACCCATTGTTGTTTTTTCCTTTGATGCCAAAGGTGCTAAGGAGTTCGGTGATTTAACTACCAAGCATGTGAAAAAACTTTTAGCCATTGTTCTTGATGGAGTGGTGCAAACCGCTCCCAATCTTCGTGAACCGATCACTGGTGGTCGTGGTCAAATTGAGATGGGCCGATCTGGAGATCGTCAAAAAAGCATCGACGACGCCAATGTGACGGCCATGGTTTTGCGCTCAGGAGCCTTGCCAGCCGAACTTGAACAATTAGAAGAGCGCACAGTGGGGCCCACCTTAGGAAAAGATTCAATTGAACGCGGTCAATTTGCCGGCCTTGTGGGAGCCGTCTTGGTTTTCTTGTTCATGTTGATCTACTACAAATCCTACGGCGCTTTAGCTGACTTAGCCTTGGCCTTAAATGTGACGATGATCTTAGCTATCTTGACATCTTTACAAGCCACTCTGACACTTCCTGGTGTTGCGGGTATCGTGCTCACCATCGGTATGGCAGTGGACGCCAACGTGATTATTTTTGAGCGTATTAAAGAAGAAATGGCAAAAGGTGCCGGACTTCTGGGAGCCATTAAAGAGGGATATGCCAGAGCCTTCACTGCCATCCTCGATGCCAACATCACCACGGCTGCTGTCTGTGTTGTTTTGATGTACTTTGGAACGGGCCCGATCCGTGGTTTTGCCATCACACTTTTAATAGGAATTATCACTTCTATGTTCACCGCCATTTTCTTCACTCGAACCTTACTCAATTTATTTGTGGGTAAACTTAAGTGGCAAATCGCGCCGTAAGGAATCATTCAGATGTCTATTCATAAACAAAAAGACCAAAATAAAAAAATTGCAAAGGGCGGCATGGACGACAGTGGGCGCTACGACTTTATGGGCAAAGGCCCCATCTTCACGGTGCTTTCACTGCTAGCCGTCGTGATTTCACTAGGTCTGATCATGAGCCAAGGCTTTCGCTATGGAATTGATTTTGCTGGCGGGACAGAAGTGCAAGTGCAATTCTCATCAAAACCTCCCGTTGCTGAAATTCGTGGTTTTCTCGACACCATCGTAAGTGGGGTCATGGTTCAAACCCTGGGGGAGGATAATGAAGTCCTCATTCGCATGCAGATGGCGGATGGAAGCAGTGAAAAAGAGATCAACGAAAAAAACAACGAACGCATTGCAACCGTTACTGCAAGTTTGATGGATCAGTTCGAACTGGGAAAAGAATCCATTCGTCGTGTGGACACAGTTGGTCCTCAAGTCGGAGAAGAGTTGAAGACAAAAGGGCTTCTTGCAATTGTTTACTCTCTTTTAATGATCCTAATTTATGTGGGTTTGCGTTTTGATTACAAATATGCACCTGCTGCTGTGATTTGTCTGTTTCATGATGCCATTATCACTCTCGGAATTTTCGCTTTGCTTGGTAAGGAAGTGAACATTCAAATATTGGCTGCGATTTTGACTATTATTGGTTACTCGCTCAACGATACGATTGTGAATTTTGATCGTATTCGCGAAAACGAAGTCGTCTACAAAGGGAAAGACCTCCTGTTTATCATCAATCGTTCGATTAACGATGTTCTCAGCCGAACAGTTTTGACTTCTGTCACGACAATGTTGGCCGTTATTGCACTTTATATTTTTGCAGGCGGTGTGATCGAAGATCTTGCTTTCACATTAGGTATTGGAGTTGTTGTGGGAACCTACTCTTCTATTTATGTGGCAGCTCCCCTCGTGGTCCTCACTGAGAAGTTGAGCAAACAATGGGGCTTGGCCTAGGCAACTTTGATTTTTAAGGGCCCCCTCTCGGGCTCTTTCTTGTTTCTCACTGGGGGTGGCTTATTCAACAAGATATGCAGTGGACCCAAGTGGCTTCCATCCCTTCACTATCCCAAGAGTTACCTGCTTGGCCTCAAGACATTCCTCCCTTGGTGCAACGTTGGATGAGCGCCCGTGGTCTCAAGGATTTTCAGGAGTTTTCAGAGTTCACCAATTTTAGCCTCAAAGATCTAAAAGATCCTTATTTACTGAAAGGTATGGAAGAGGCCACCGATCGCCTCATCGAGGCCTTTCACGATCAAGAGAAGATTTGCCTTTACGCCGACTTTGATATGGATGGCACACCTGGTTTAGCTCTGCTTATCAAAGGTTTGCA
Organism: Bdellovibrionales bacterium; assembly: GCA_041739665.1. Lineage (GTDB taxonomy): Bacteria > Bdellovibrionota > Bdellovibrionia > Bdellovibrionales > JAGQZY01 > JAGQZY01. The sequence goes on along the minus strand of JBGSNK010000041.1, from coordinate 17,779 downwards.
GCTTTGCGGCTTTCAAAAACTATTATCTTTTCAGCCCAATCGCTTCGAAGATGGTTACGGAGTGCACAGCGAGATTGTTGAGGAGTTTATAAATAGCCACGATGTCTCCTTGTTTGTGACCATTGATGTGGGGATCACGGCGGTCGAAGCTGTGCAAAGGGCTCAAGATTTGGGTGTAGACTTCATCATCACTGATCACCACCAGCCTAAAGAAACCTTGCCTGCAGCCTGTGCTATCGTCAATCCCAATCAAGGTTCTTGCTTATCCGATATGAACTATCTTTGTGGGGCCGGTGTGGCTTTTTATCTTGTCCTCGCCTTAAGAAAAAAAATGACCGAACGTGGTCTTTTACAGAAAAATTTTGATCCTAAAGTTCTGTTGGATTGTTTTGCCATTGGGACACTCAGCGATATGGTCCCTGTCATTAAAGAAAATCGGACCCTGGTTCAGCATGGTTTGCTACAGCTCGAGAGAACCACACGTCCGGGCTTGAGACTGTTAATGGATGAACTCAAGTTAACCGGCAAACGACTCACCTCAGCTGATGTGAGTATTCAGTTTTCACCAAAGCTCAATGCTTTGGGACGAATGGATTCTGATGTGCAAGCTTTGGATTTATTTTTGGCTAAATCTGAACCGGAAGCCCAGCAACTGGTGGTGCAAACTTTAGATGCCCAAAAACAAAGAGCCGAGATTCAAGCTCAGGGGGAAGCGGCCTTATTTGCCAAGATTGCAAATCAATCAATGAGTCGATCTTTTATTTTCGAGTACTCCGAAGATTTTTACAAAGGGATTGTGGGTCTGATTGCCACCAAGTCCGTTGGTCAACTGCAGGTCCCCAGTTTTATTGGAGCCGTCATTCGTAATAAAATAGTGGGTAGTGCCCGCGCTCCCGAAGGTCAAAGCCTCTTGAAGGCACTTGAATCATCCGCAGAACATTTAGTTCAATTTGGAGGCCATCATCAAGCTGCGGGTTTTGAGTTGCACCTTGAAAAAGCTGCAGATTTTTGTAAGGCTCTTGAGCAGTACTACCAGGATCTTGTTCCTGAGACCCCTGTCCTAAAGTACGACTGTGTTGCGACCTTAGAAGAGTTAGACCTGGATTTTAAAAATTGGTTTCGCAAGCTTGAGCCTTATGGAGTCGGTTTTGAAAGACCACTTCTACGTCTTGATCACCTCTTCGTCTCTCAGATCAAGGTCTTAAAGGAAAAACATCTTAAGATCGTATTTCAAGATGTGGCCGGAAATAAAATTGAAGCCCTTTGGTTTTTTGCCGATAATATAGAAGAGAAAAAACAACTCCACAAAAAGCGTGTGAGTGTGGTGGTACAACCCTCAATTAACGAATACATGGGGCGGGAAACCCTGCAAGTCTTGATAAAGGATCTAAAAATTGAGTATTGAAGGGCTAAAGAAAATTGATAGGGAATATGTAAATAAATCCTCTAAAAAGATAGAAGCTCTTCTTGACCAAATCAATGAAGTTATAGTCGACAAAAGACAAACCATCAAATTGTGTGTCACATGTCTGTTTGCAGGCGGTCACTTTTTACTAGAAGACCGACCGGGTATGGGTAAAACCAGTTTAGTGAAAACAATTTCGCGTCTTATGGGTTTAAGTGAGCAGCGCATTCAGTTTACCAATGATTTATTGCCTGCTGATATTTTAGGAACTTCTATTTTTAACAAAGATTCTCAAAGTTTTCAATTTCACAAGGGTCCTTTGTTCTCAAATTTTATTCTAGCTGATGAGCTTAACCGTGCCACTCCTAAGACTCAAAGTGCTTGCCTACAAGCCATGGAAGAGCACCGGGTGACTATGGATGGGCAGATGTATGACCTACCACAGCCCTTCTTTTTAATTGCCACCCAAAATCCCCAGGAAAATATCGGAACTTTCCCTTTGCCGGAGTCCCAACTGGATCGTTTTTTGATGAAGCTGGAGCTAGGTTTTCCCAGCCGCGAGGCCGAAAAAAAGATTTTAAAGGGACGTGATCGCAATGAGTGGATTCAAGAGCTTCAGAGTATATTGACTCCAGAAGAGGTTTTAGAAATTATGGATTCGGTCAACAATGTGACTGTTGCCGATTCGGCTTTGGATTATTTGCAAGACATTGTTGAGAAGAGCCGAACCCTTTCGTGGGGACTTTCCCCCCGAGCCGCTCGCGATTTTAATAAAGCTGCAAAAGCATATGCCTTTATCGAAGGACGCACGTTTGTCATTCCCGAAGATTACCAAGCAGTGGGCGTGGCCGTGATGAATCATCGATTGCGTAGTCACGAAGACTTTGGTGAAAAGAATTCCAGTCAACTTGCTCAAGAGATCATCCAAGCCGTTCCGATTCCATGAAGAAGCGGGAAAAAATCTACATTATGCCCACTGAATACGGTCTTATGTACGGGGCGGGAATTTTGGTTTCACTCTTAGGTGGGGCCATTTACAACAACAACCTCGCCTTTTTGCTTTGCTTCTTTTTGATGGCTCTTTTTTTAATCGGCATGGTGCAGACTCACAATAATATCAAAAAATTAGACGTTGAAAAAATAGTCGTTTTCCTTTCGCCTAGCGAAAGTGTCGGCCACGGTGTGATCTGGTTCAAGAGCCACAGCGAAGAGGGGCATCACCAGTTGCGATTACGAGCTAAAAGTGGTGAAGACCTTTTGGACAGCAACATTTCCAATATTTATAAAAAATCCTTACATCCCCATTATTTTGATTTCAAAACTGGAACTTGGGGAAAAAAAGAACTTAAAAAAATAAAACTCTCCACACGTTATCCCTTTGGTTTCTTTTATGCTTGGCGTTTGTATCCGGTCTCTGTTGAATATTTTGTTTATCCACAACCCAGCGGTGTTTTAAAATTAGAAAGTGGTGAATTTAATGGATTCAATAAAGGAGCTCAGTTGCAAAATAATGGGGATGACTTTACCGAACATAAAAAGTACGTAGTCGGCGACTCACAAAAACACATCGATTGGAAAGCCTATGCCCGTGGCCGGCCCCTTATGACCAAGAAATTTAATGAGGGCGATCGGCAAACATTTCTAATCGATTTTGATAAAACGCCAGGTAATTTAGAACGTAAAGCCAGACAAGCTTCTCAGTGGATTCACCGTTGTGAAGAGGAGCAAAATTCTTATTCGTTTCGCTTTGGAACTAAACTGATCCCAGCTAGCCAGGGTCCTCGTCACAAAATGACATGTTTGCGAATATTAGCTTCCATGCGGGATGTAAAATGAACCCGCATCCCAATCGCTTTTTTCAGATTTCGTTGGTTTTTTTAGTAGCACTTAATCTTATTCCTCATTTTAATGATTACACTGTTCCTACACTGGCCGTCGGTGGCGTATGCCTTCTTTGGCGATTGCTTTATGAATTTCAATACGTCCCCTTACCCAATTTTTTTACCAAATTAGGTTTGGTGATCTGTTTGTCCTATCTAGTTTATATGAACTACGGAACATTATTGGGTCTTGAGGCCGGCACAGCTCTTTTAATTTGCGCTGCCTCTTTAAAATTAGTTGATCGCGTGGCTTATCGCGATGCCATGGTTTTACTATTTTTGAACTTTATGTTGTTACTAGCCCGCTTTTTTGAGTCCCAAACACTTGGAATCACAATCTTTGCCTTTTTTGATCTTATCATCACAACCGCACTTTTGGTGCAGTTGCATTCAGGAGCCTATTTTAAATTTGATTTGTTGACCTTGTTGAAAACTGGACTGCGCCTGACTTTGCAAATTGCCCCCTTTATGATTCTTTTATTCTTTGTTTTTCCACGTTTCTCGACCCAATTTATTCGTGCCCAAAGCAAAGTTTCTCAACAGACGGGCTTAAGTGACAAGATTGATCCTGGTTCCGTGGCACAGTTGGCTGATAATAATGTTGTGGCCTTTCGAGTTCGATTCAATGGTGATGCCCCTCAGATGATCGACCGTTACTGGCGCGGGGCGGTTTTATCGACTAATAATTTTATGAGTTGGAGCCGAGGTATCGGACAAGTCAGTAAAATATTGCCTGCTCCCAAAAGTAAAAAGGGAAAGATCGAGCAAGAGATTCTTATGGAGCCCCTCTTCAATACCTGGCTCTTCACTTTAGATTATCCAGCTTGGATCGAGCTGCGCAATTCTTATCTGAGATCCATTACTCGATCTGATGCAGGAGATATCTACTTTTTGCAAAAACCCTATAATAAAAAATTTGTTTATGATGTGTTCTCTAGCCAGCAAAGCAATGAGTCGATGCCGGAAGCTCTGCGAAAAAAATATTTACAAGCCCCTAGGGTCGAAGACACGCGTGTTCATGAACTGGTTTCGCAAATTCAAAAAGGGGATGTGGATGGAGAACTGGTCGCTTTGCGATTGATGAAGTTTTATCAAACCCAGTTTTTGTATACTCTCAAGCCAGGAAAAATGAAATCTAATGACTTGGGTGAATTCCTTTTTGAGAAAAAGAAGGGTTTTTGTGAGCATTTTGCCGCTAGCTTTGCAGCACTATTGCGTTTGGCCAATGTTCCATCACGTGTGGTTATTGGATTTCATGGGGGACGCAAAAACGATCTCAGCGATTATTTTATCATCACCAGTCGCGATGCCCACGCGTGGACCGAAGTTTGGTCGGATCAAAAACAACAGTGGTTAAGGTTTGATCCGACAGTCATGGTTTCACCCATGCGCGGAGAACTGGGTGGGGATATGTATCATTCGTTAAGTGAGGAAGAGCTTCAGCAGCGCATTGTCAGTCGAGATGGCGCCTATGAGATTAATTTGAGTTGGTTGCAAAAAGGATTTTTAGCCTACGATGCGTTGGCAACCAATTGGAATTTGTTCTTATTGAACTACGATCGTGAGGGGCAAGAGAATTTTTTTGCTAGATTGGGCATTGGTCAGGTCAATCAAAATTTACTGCTTACGATGTCACTTTTGATTCTATTGATTTTTTATCTCTGGGTGCGCTTGACCATGAGATCCAAAGTGGCTGTTGAATCGGCTGTGCAAAATGCCTATATGAAATTGCGCAAGCACTTGCTTAAAAAAGGTCTTGAAAAAGAATCTTTTGAGGGTCCAAGTGACTTCCTTTTGCGCTGTCAAAAAGAACTGCCCACAGCCGCCGAGGACCTCGAAGTCTTCCGCCAAATTTATTTAGAGAGTGAGTATGGCCTCACCACACCACAAGGCGATTACAAAAAAAGTGTCCAACGCATCTGCTCCTCCTAAATAGAGCTCTCTTGATCCCCACTCTAAGTGAGTTGGACCTCATTTTTATAAATTTGCTTGAGATTTTGCAAGGGGGCAATTAAACCCACCTTATGCAGTATCAAGCTTTGGTCCTTCTCTCAGGCGGCCTCGATTCCGTTTACAATCTCTATGCGGCTCATAAAAAGTGGCCAGGGCAAGTGCAAGCCCTTCACTGCAACTATGGGCAAAGAGCTGCAAAGCAAGAGCGTCTCGCCGCCCAATACTTTGCCGATCAGCTTCAGGTTCCCTTGGATGTCTTGGATATCTCACCCATTTTTAAATCGGCCCAAAATGCACTGACCCAAAAAAACAGAGCCCTTCCCACCACTGATGTGAACATCGAAAGTCTGGAAGCCTCGCAAAAGTCGGCGGCTCATGTTTGGGTGGCCAATCGCAATGGAGTTTTATTAAATATCGCGGCCTGCCGAGCCGAGAGTGGACAAATCCCATTTGTTGTTCCAGGCTTTAATAAAGAGGAAGCGCAAACCTTTCCCGATAACAGTGTGGAATATATCGATCGACTCAACAGTTGCTTCGAACTCTCCACGGGCCAGCGAGTCAGGGTGGTGTGTTTTTCTCAAGAGATGTATAAAGATGATATCATCAAAGCCAGTCAAGATCTTAATGTCAACTTGGAACAAATTTGGTCCTGCTACGGTGAAGGCCAAACACCATGTGGAGTTTGTGAGTCCTGCCAAAGATTTTCACGGGCCAAGAAATCCATTGGTCTTTAAAACGGGGAGTGAGTATGCAAACCTATTGGTTGGATAAAAGTCAAAAATACACCGGTGAGCAACTGGCTCCTCTTTACAACTATCTCAAACATGGAGTCCTAGGAGACTCTATTGTCGGTTGGCAAGGCCCATGTGATGTAACTCTAGATCACATGATGGATGGCGAAGACCTTAGAGTTAAATCAAAGATTGCTGGCGATAAAATGCTTCATTTTGTCTTAGAGCTCTTTCAGTTTCCTTTATCTTCTGCGGTTGCTTTACAACGCTTGATGGGTGAAATTTTAATTTTGAAAATCAAACAGCACGCCCAAACCCACCATCCCCTCAGACGCTCGGGCGACGATATATATTGGGATAAGAAAAAGCTAAACATCAGCATCGCGACCTGTTCGCAAACTTCGTCTTTGATCCATTTTGGAGTCAACGTCAGTAATGAAGGCACTCCAGTTGAAACTTGTGCTCTCACGGACTTTGGAATTGAAGACGTTGTGGCTTTTGCAGCCAGCTATATGGATGCTTGCAAAGACGAGGTGTTCAGCCTCAGGAGAGCGGTGGTTAAAGTTCGCACCTTTTAGTTGATTTCAGCTGCGGGAATGAATAGTCTACGGGGCCAAAATCAAGACAGGAGAGCGACTGATGACGCCACGAGTAAGAGAGATATTGAGCTGGTACGGAGCCGATAACCCTGGAGTTCTTTGCAATATGGCCCGGGTTTTCAACCAAGGTCGCCTGGCTGGCACAGGAAAACTTGTCATACTACCAGTCGATCAGGGTTTTGAGCATGGGCCCGCACGTAGTTTTGCTAAAAATCCAAATGGTTACGATCCCTTTTATCATGCCACTTTAGCTGTAGAGTCCGGTTGCAGTGCCTATGCCGCACCCTTGGGTTTTATCGAGGCTGTGGCTCGCGACTTCGCAGGCGAAATCCCACTTATACTTAAAATCAACAACTCGGACACTCTCTTTAACCCCGAAGGGCCCTGCTCAAGCGTGACCTCTTCCGTGGAAGATGCTTTGAGACTTGGATGTGTTGGAATTGGTTTTACCATTTACCCCGGAAGCTCTTTGCGCAAACAAATGTACGAGGAAATTGCAGAAGCCGCCCGCCAGGCTAAAAAAGCGGGATTGTTGGTCGTGATTTGGTCTTACGCCAGAGGCGAGCAACTTTCCAAAGACGGGGAAACCGCCATCGATGTGATTGCCTACGCCGCCCAAATCGCGGCCCAGTTGGGTGCTCACTTTATCAAGGTCAAACCGCCCACCGCCTTTATCGAGCAGGCCGAGGCCAAAAAAGTTTACCAAGAGCAGGGCATTCCAGTCAGTAAACTAACAGATCGCACTCGTCACGTTGTGGAGTCTTGCTTCAATGGCAAGCGCGTTGTGATCTTTAGCGGTGGCTCAGCAAAAGGAACAGATGAGGTTTTGGCTGAGGTTAAGGAGTTGGCTCAAGGTGGTGCCTTTGGAAGCATTATGGGTCGTAATGCCTTTCAGCGTCCAAAGAAAGAAGCCATTGAACTGCTACATGGGGTCATGGACACATACGTAGGCCTTTCCAACTAGAACAAATCAATTATGTCGAGTGAGTCGAACATCTGTAGACCAAGGATTGTGAATTATGAGTGAAATTAACGACAACCCCATTCGCGCGGAAAAGCGAGCCAAGCTCAAACAGTTAAGAGAAAGTGGTATTGATCCTTTTCCACACAACTACGATCGCACCGGGCATGTAGCAGAGATTCGCGAACAGTTTTCCAATATTGATTCCGGTCAAGTTCTCGAAGACAAAGTCTTTAAAATTGCAGGACGTTTGATGACCAAGCGACCCATGGGCAAGGCCGCTTTTTTTAATATCCAAGACCAGTCCGGCAATATTCAGTGTTATTTAAGAAAGTCAGAGCTCGACGAAACGAGTGTGACCAGCTTTGAGAATACCGACATCGGCGACATTTTGGGTATTGAAGGCTATGTTTTTAAAAGCCAAAAGGGCGAATTGTCTTTGCATACAAAGAAATTTGAGATTTTATGTAAAAGTCTTGAACCTCTTCCTGAAAAGTATCATGGCATTCAAGATGTGGAGCTCAAGTATCGCTACCGTCACTTGGATCTCATCATGGATCCCGACAGTCGCAAGGTTTTTGAAGCTCGCTCTAAAATCATTTCTGAAATCCGCACTTTTTTGAATAAGCGTGGCTTCCTTGAAGTGGAAACACCGGTGTTGCAACCCATTTACGGTGGGGCTGCGGCTTATCCTTTTTCCACCCACCACCGTGCCCTCGACATGAAACTCTATTTGAAAATTAGTCCTGAACTTTACTTAAAACGCTTGATCGTCGGGGGATTTGAAAAAGTTTATGAAGTGGGGAAAAACTTTCGTAACGAGGGGATTGATCGCTCTCATAATCCCGAGTTCACCATGCTCGAGTGGTACGAAGCCTACACTGATTATTTTGACCAAATGAAACAGTTCGAAGAACTTGTGGCTCATCTGGCTCGAACTATCACTGGCTCTACTGAGGTGATGTATCAAGGTCAAAAAATAGATTTCACCCCACCTTGGCGTCGCCTGACTGTTTATGATGGGGTTCGTGAGTATGCGGGCATCGACCCCGAGAAAGCCTCGGACGATGAGATCTTTGCTAAGCTCAAGAGCTTAGGCTCACATCTTGAAAAATCAGGTCCCCGTGGTGAAATGATTATGGAACTCTTTGAGCTCAGTGCTGAAAGTGAATTGATTCAACCCACTTTTGTCATGGACTTCCCGGTTGAGGTTTCTCCACTCACTAAAAAACATCGCACCCACAAAGGCTTAGTAGAACGCTTTGAGCCGATCTGTGCCGGAATGGAGATTGGAAACTCTTACACTGAGCTCAACGACCCAGAAGACCAATTGGCGCGCCTAAAAGAGCAAGAAGCCCGTCGAGTTGTGGACGAAGAGGCCCAACCTATGGATCTGGACTTTATGCATGCTATTGATGTTGGGATGCCACCAACAGGTGGAGTGGGGATTGGTGTGGAGCGCATTGTGATGCTCTTGACCGATCGTCCTAGTATTCGCGATATATTATTCTTCCCAACAATGAAACATAAGAATTAGTTTTCCAGGAGAACTTATCTTTCATAAATTTGTAACTCTTACTTTGAGCGTTTTAGTCTTGTGGGGTTGTCAACAGGCACCTTCAACCGTCGTGGAAAGAGATGGTAATTTAGATCAGCGTTTGCTCTCAAAGATTGAGTTTCAAGGCAATGTGGATTTTGAAAGAGCGGTAATCGTCGATGTACGTCCTCGTTTTCAATTTGAAGTTTCAAAACTTCCTCGAAGTTTTCACGCCTTGGTTGAAGACTGGGATCTTAGAAACTATTCTGGCATTGAGCTTGATAAAAAACGTCAAGAGCTGCAACGCCTGTTGAGCCTCAAGGGTGTCGATCCCCTAACTCAAGTGGTGATTTTAGGATATGGTTTAAAAGGAAAGGGCGAAGAGTTTTTAATGGCAAGTACTTTCGTCAGTCTTGGAGTGAATCGGCTGCATTTTTTAAATATCGAAAAAGCCAAAGAGTCCCTGGGGGCAAGAGAGCTAGAGGCTGTGGCCAATGCGCCCAAATGGAGTAAAAGTTTAACCCAGCTCTTTAATTGCCAACAGCAAAAAAATGCTCAAAGCTTAGCACCAGTTAAGGGTTTAGAAAACAGCCATGTTGATGGGGTCCAAGAATCGAATCACAGTCAAGCGGATTTAGTCATTGGCAACAAGCCCGGCCAATATAAGCCCTCCGACTTCTTTGATAAAAATGTAGCATTCGTTAAAACCAATATGCCAAAGCGACGTGGTCTTCAAGTGTCATCTCCGCAAACTTATTGGGCCTATGGAATTGCGCTTTATCTAGCCGATCAGGGTCAACAACCCTGTGTTTTATAAAGGAGAGATCCTATGTCGAGCATCTTTGAAAAACAATTTGCCATGCGCTGGTCCGATCTTGATCCCAACAATCATATGCGCCACTCAGTCTACGCGGATTTGTGTGCAGCGACTCGTTTGTATTATCTTGAAAGCATTGGTTACAGCATGAAAAAGTTTGGGCAATTGCAGTTGGGACCCATTCTCTTTGAAGAAAACCTTAGGTATCTCAAAGAAGTGATGGCCAACGACAGCTTGCGGGTCAATGTGATGATTGCAGGACACTCGGCCGATGGACGCAAGTGGAAAATCCGTCACGTACTCACTCGCGTCTCTGATGGCAAAACCTCCGCTATAGTGGATGTCACTGGCGCTTGGTTTAGCCTCAAGGACCGCAAGGTCACCGCTCCTCCGCAGGATTTGCAAATTACCATGGAGTCACTACCAAAGACCGAAGACTTTGTTTTGATGTAAAAATAGATTTGCTATTTATCTAGCAGAGAAGTTTCGACAGCTGGTTAAGCGAATAAACTCCAGCACTGTGCACGTGCATGATTTTGTTAAGATTTTGACATGACTCCGAGCTTATTTTTAGCTCTGGGACCGCTCACTAAATAGCTCCAAAACTTGCGGCCCCAGATGCCGAAGTCGGAGCGGATTTCTATAAAGGCGGGGAGAGCAAAAAGCGTTAGGAAAGTTGAAAAGAACAATCCCCAACCAAGGGAAAAAGCCAAAGGCTGGGTGAAGCCAGACTCTCCACCAATGCCGTAAGCCATAGGCAAAACACCGCCAAGGGTCGTGATCGTAGTTAATAAAATGGCACGTAGACGGCTAGAGGCGCCATCCACAATTTGTTTTCGACTGAGGCCACCGTTGCGTCGCCCTCTTTTTAGAATTTGATCCACCATTATCAAAGAGTCGTTCACTGAAACGCCCACCGTTCCAACCAAACCAATGAGTGACATGATACCCATGGGCATATCGTGAAGATACAGAGCCCAAACAATACCCATCAAACCAAAAGGGATAGGCAAGCCGACAATAAAAGGAAGACTGAGAGAGCCTAGAATCAGCGCCAATGTAAAGAGAACTAGTGTCACGCAAAGAATAGCCACCTTAAGGGCCCAAGCGCGACTGCTCGCTTCTGCCCTATCGGCATCGGTTAATAGGACGTCATAAGTTGGAAACTTTTCTGCTAAGCCTCCCGCAATCACCTGACCTTGTTCTTTGGCTTGAGTGATATTCATCTCTTCAGAAGGTTCAAAGGCCAAATCAAAAGTAAACAAGCGGCGACCATCTTTGTGTTGAATAGTCGCCAGTTGAGTTTTCTTTTCCCAAGAACCTAAGTTTTTAAGTTGCACCGAAAGCCCTAAATTATTGAGCACTCTCATCTGGTTGAGCTCGGCTTTGCGCAAAACTTTGTCCCTTTGTACCTGGGTGTAAATCCATTTTGTTTCTCCAAGCATGCGAATTTGCATCAACTCGTGGGGAACAAAGAAAGAACGCAACTGGGATGTGATACTTGCCAAGGTCATCTGATGGGCCGCCAGCTTTCGAGTGTCAGGCGAGAATATCCACTTTTCATCGAACTCATTAACCTCGCGAACCAACTCGAGCTGCAATTTTCTGGCTTCGATTTCATCTCGAATTGTATTCTTGATGTCCATATAATCCACATCTTCATTGCCCGATAACTCGAGAGTGACCATATTGGTTTTTTCCTCTTCTTGGTCATTCAACTCGCGACTGACGATAATGCTTTCAAAATCATCCGTTTTGAAGGCTTGCAATTCTTTATGAAGCTTTTCGCGGTACTCCTTCTTTAAAGCTTGGGGACGTGAAATCTCGTCGTTGATATGCAGGTTAAAGCGGGCGTAGCGATAACCGGTGTAGTTGCGGCCACGACTCCACATGGTCCCAATGCTGGAGTCCATATGCTTGAACTTATCTTTAGGTAAGTTGAGAAGATAATCCTCAATGGGCTTAATTGCTTTTTCAGTAAATTGAAGAGATCTGTTTTCCTTGAGGGTGATTTTAGTCGAAATTCTTTCGCTCGATGGGTGAAAGCGAAAGCTTTGTTGGATCTTATTTTTTGCGACCCAACCGGAAGCTGCAAAAAAAAGGATTAAAAGAAAAACAACAAGATAGCGCAAGTGAAGCACTTGGTTGAGTACAGACACATAGTGTGTCTTTGTTTTATCAAAAAGGCCCCCACCCATTTTCTTAGGAGCCACACTTTTTATAAAGTGCTGCAGGTGATTGGGGAGAATAAAAAAAGACTCAAGCCAACTCATCACAAGGGACGTGATGATCACAATTGGAACGGCGTAGAAGACCACAGCAATTTCACTTGCCACCAAAGCCATCGGGGCAAAAGCAAAAATGGTGGTGAGTACAGTGCCAGTCACCGGCAACATCAGGTCATAGCTGGCGTTGAGTGCGGCATCTTTTGGAGCCATTCCCTCTTCAAGGTTTTCGATATAGCGTTCGGCAATGATAATGGCGTCATCGACCAAAATACCCAATACTAAGATCATCCCAACCACCGAAATAATATCGATGGAAATTTCAAACATATAGAGGGCAATCAAGGTGGCACAATAGGCAATGGGAATGCCAAAAGAGGTAGCCAGAGCGACTTTCCAATTAAAAAACAGAGTTAAAATTAAAAGAACAAGGATAAGTCCAAAAAGTCCATTGTAAGTTAGGGTGTCCAGTTGCATCTGGATAAAGCTTGGGGCATCGAGGAAGACCACCGCCTTTTGTCCCTCGGGGAAGCTCTTGTTGGCCTTTTCCAAAATCTTTTCCACTTCTTTTTTGAGTGAGATAGAGTCCGAAGAAATATCCTTGCGGGTGTAGATATTAATTGAGGGATTGCCATTAAATCTATGGTGCTCTTTAATCTCATCGATATCCAACGAAATCTCAGCCAGCTCTTCGAGCAAAAGAATATCGCCTGTGCGGTTGCCACGTAATGCTAATTTCTTAAGGCTCTCGATAGCTTCGGCAGGTCTTTTGACTTCTATGGAGAAGAGCTTTTCGTCAAAATCCACTTGGCCGATAGGAGCAAAGTTCAAAGCCTGCTGCACACGCTCACGAATCTCGGCAATAGAGATCTCATAGCGACTGATTTTATCGGTATTAATTTTGATGTATAGGTTTTGACTGTTCATATCCAGGGTGGCGTCTAAAATTCCTGGAAGAGCCGTCATTTTGTCGGCCAAGCGCTTGGCGACCAAGCGATGTTCGCTGTTGGTCTGTTCAAATCCCTCGAGAGCCACACCCATGTGAAAAACAGAGCTCACCTTATTTTGCTCGACCACCACATCGCGCACTTCTTGGGGCAACTGCCAAGAGATGGCATTGATGCGGCTACGGACCTGTTCCACCGATTCGTTCATCGCTCTGTGGTTGGCATTAAAATAAATACGGGCCTTAAAACTTCCAGATGTTGAGGTGGTCGTCACTTCAGTGGAGTGGGGCAAACCCTGGATAGCCTTTTCTATGGGATAGGCCAAGAATTTTTCAACTTCTGTGGCGGAGGCACCTGGCAGAGTCACACTCACGTCAATAGACTTAAACTCAAATGGTGGGATAACATCTCGTTTGATCATGGAGCCTAGAGTGAGGCCGGCAAAAATAATAAAGGCCGAAATAAGATTGACCACAAACGAGCGATTGATAAAGAAAAGAATGATACTCTTCACGACGCCTCCTCACAAAACTCGGGGGCTTGATGGGCGTATTCTTTTTGCAGATTAAATTGGTTCAGCCAATAATCTTTTTTAAGATTAAGATCATTTACTTTTCGATCCAAATAAGCATTGCGATGAAGCAGATAGTTCTCAAAATCAAGTCTCGCTCTTTTCATTTGGTCAAAGGCCGCTTTGGCTTTTTTCTCGAGAAGGGCCACTTGTTTTTCGCTAGAAATCACTTGCAGACGTAGGAGTTTATTGAGAGCACTGAGGTTCTCAACCACACTCTTTTGGGTTTTGTGGGTGATTTGCTTTTGTTTGGCCAAACTATTTTGCAGTCGGATGGCGTTCTTGAGATCCGAATCTTCAGTTCTGTTGATGATGTCTAGGCCCACAGTTAAAGTCGCTTTTAAAAAAGAATCATTGAAGGCCAGTAGGGGGCCCGAGAAACCAAAGCGTCCCTCAGTTTCTCCAGCTTCGACTCCCAGTTGCACATCGGCCCAACGGTCGGTTCGACTGCGTTCCACGTCCCACTCTTGTCCTTTCAGTCTTGAACTGCTGATGAGTTCAGCCAGTGTGGGTTGATCTTCTGGTACCCCTCGGTAGCGAGACAAAAAGACCCGCGGATCATTGAGTTTAAAATCAGCGGGAAGTTTTTGTTCGAGATAAGCTTGTATCTGTCGACGGTTATTCTCCAGACGTTGTTCGGCCTGCTGGGTTTGTAATTGAGTGTTGAGAAAATCACTTTCTGAAGAAAGCTTGTCGATATCATTGATCAACCTATTCTTATGGAGTTGGCGGGCAATCTGCAAAGCTTGCCGGGCATCCTTTAGCTGGGCTTGTAAATGTTTGACAATTTCTTGTTGGATAAAGGTTTCTGTATAGAGTTCAAAGGCTTCGCCACAGGATTCCACCTGAGATTGGCGCAGTTGCAACTGTGCCACTTGGAACTCGGTGCGCGCCTTGCGCATTTGCGCTCTTTGGGTGCGTCCAAAAGAGTTGCGAAATAAGTCTTGTGTGACACGAGCCGAGTAACGAAGATCAACGGAGGAGACCAGTGGATTTTGCACCTCTAAAAACTTTTGTCCAGATAATTCTAGGTTTGTACCTGTTGGCAGTTTCTGTTCTAGATTGACCGAGACATCTTGGGCGCGAAAACTGACATCATCTGCAGGTGCTGCAGGGAAGCTTCGCTCTAAGAATTCCACTTGTGGGGTGGCCGTCAATCGGCTTTGCCACATATCTGTGTCACGGACCAATTGGTCCTCGGCACGAGAGTAATTCTGTGAGGCTTCAAGAGCACGGGCACTGGTTTCTTGATAAACTTTTAAGAAATCTTGAAAGGAAAGGCTTTGAGCCGAAGACAACTGTGGGAGAAATACAAGGGAACAAAACAAAACTTGAGCTCTAGACAACAACGGCACCTCCCCCCAATGCAAGCAACCTATACCGGAAGATAGGTTGGTGTCAGCAAGGGAGTTTTCATTTCTTCTAAGAGGGCAGGTTTGAGAACCGAGTGGTTCGAATTTTAACCTTTGTGTCGAAAGGTTATCAGACCGTGAGAGGGGTCGTATGGAGAAACTCCAACAGTCACTTTATCACCAACAATCACTCTAATTTTAAAACGCTTCATTTTTCCGCACAGGCGGGCGCTTATATCAATACCATTTTCTAACGCAATTTTATAATTTCCGCCGCCAGTTACATCCGTAACCGTCCCATCAATCTGAATGAGATCGTCCTTTGCCATGCTACTCCTTACTTTCCGGCCATATTACTGAATTTCTTGCAAAAATCAACACATATAGGTAGCGTGAATCTTCTTAAAAAGGAGCCCCAGACATGCTTTACGAGGAACTCTCTGAGAGAGGCTTGGTTTTCCAAGAGACGTCCCCAGAAATTCGCCAAGTCCTTGAAAAGCCAACCACTTTTTATATCGGCTTTGATCCCACTTCGGACAGTTTGCATGTTGGCTCTCTCCTTCCTCTCATTACTATGCGCCGGCTTCAAGAGCAGGGTCATCGCCCCATCGTTTTACTGGGTGGCGCGACCGGTATGATTGGCGATCCCAGTGGCAAAAGCCAAGAGCGCGTTTTAATCACTCCTGAAATCGTTTCACAGAACATTGAAGGTATTCGCAAAAATGCAGAGAAAGTCATCAACTTTGAGGGCGAAAATGCCGCCATTTTAGTCAACAATATGGATTGGATGGCTAATTTTAGTTATATTGATTTTTTAAGAGACGTGGGCAAGCACTTTTCGGTGAATGCCATGTTGGCCAAAGACTCTGTCAAAGATCGTCTCCAAAACCGCGATCACGGAATCTCCTACACCGAATTTTCTTATATGCTGCTTCAGTCCTATGATTTTTTTCATTTGTATAAAGAGCACAATTGCCGTTTGCAAATGGGGGGATCAGATCAGTGGGGCAATATCACAAGTGGCGTGGACTTGATTCGTCGTTTACAAGGGGACAAGCAGGACAAAGACGTTTGCTTTGGTTTAACTTACCCCCTGGTGACCAAAGCCGATGGTAGCAAGTTTGGAAAAAGTGAGTCTGGCAATATTTGGTTGAGCGCCGCGAAAACCAGTCCTTATCAATTCTACCAATTCTTTATCAACTTACCCGACAGTGAAGTCACAAAACTTTTGCGCTACTTTAGCCTCAAGCCCCTCAACGAGATCAAAGAATTGGAAACACGTTTTCAACAAGAACCTCACAAACGCGAAGCCCAAAAATCATTGGCCCAAGAGTTGACCACTCTTTTGCACGGCCAAGAAGAGTGCCTCAAGGCGCAAAAGGCAACCGAAGCTCTTTTTGTAGGAGATTTTAGTCAAGTCGACCGCGAAACACTTCGCCAAGCCTTTCAAGACGTCCCATCCTGTGAGTTGCCTAGTTCTCAAGCTGGCGTGAGCACTCTTGTGGACATTCTCGTCCTAAGTGGTTTGTGTTCCTCTAAGGGCGCGGCTCGCAAGGATTTTCAAGCGGGTGCTATTTACTTGGAAGGGGAGAAGTTGAAGTCCGAGCTGGCAGATAAAACTCTGAGCCAATTAACAAGCGAGCTTTCGGTGAGCTTACCTAAACTCAAAGTCGGAGAGTTTTTAGTTCTGCGGCGCGGGAAAAAGAACTATTGCCTGGTGCGGATTGTTTAGGTGCCGACGATGAAGCTTTCTGTGACTTGTATTGGACATCAAGAAGTCGATCACCTTAAAGAGCTGTTTCCCCAACTTTTAGAATGGGCTGACGAATTGATCTATGTGGATTGCGAAAGTGGCGATGGCTCTTTTGAGCTCGCTCAGTCTTTTGGAATCAAATCTTTTCAACGTCCCAACAATATGAACCTCAACGTCAACAAGTCCTATGCTATGGAACAGGCCACAGGCGACTGGATTTTTTATGTGGACCCCGACGAGAGGTTTTCTAAAGAGTTGGTCAAAGAGGTCAAGCAAGCCATCCAAAAAGACGAAGCTGTTGCTTTTCGTTTACCTCGGCGCAACCATTTTTTTGGACACTGGTTGCAACATGGTGGTCAATTCCCCGACTACCAATTGCGCATTTTTAAAAAAGGACGTGGTTTTTTTCCAAATAAGCATGTGCACGAAAGTTTAAAGATTGACGGGACGATTCAAACGTTAAAAGAACCCATGGACCATTATCCCTATCTCACTATTTCACAGTTTTTAAAAAAAATGGATTTTTACTCGAGCTTCGAGGCAGGACATCTTTTTGAAAAAGGTGTGCGTCCGTCCCCGAGCAACAGCCTCAAGTTTTTAGTATTCAAGCCCATGAACCGCTTCTTGCGTCGCTGGATCATCAAAGGGGGGTTCCGCGATGGAATTCCCGGAACCTTCGCTGCCGTCTTTGACGCTGTTGGGTGGATGCTTCGTTATTTTAAACTCTGGGAACGCACCAATAAACTAAAGTGACTCTCTTACATCCCTTGGTTTCTAACAGAAAAGGGGAGTGGGCCATTGATGTTATTTATCTTAGAGTGGTGATCAGATAAGTGCCTGCTGTTTTAAGTGGCAAAGTCCCTATAAAATTTTCAATAAGCGTGATTCACCTCACTCAAATTGACATTTAGGTCCCATTCGTTGTTTTTGGAATTGTCTTTGGACACCATGGGGAGTGGTTATTTTTTGGGGGGTCATTTGTCATCTTGTTTTTCTATATTTTTTTTATTAGCCGTTTTCTTTAATTTCAGCTTTGCCAACGCTCGCT
>JBGSNK010000031.1:0-25742 GCA_041739665.1 Bdellovibrionales bacterium | reverse complement strand
CTTGTGGCCATGAGTGGCGGAGTGGACTCTTCTGTTGCCGCGGCTCTTTTGGTGGAGCAGGGTTATGAAGTCATTGGTGTCACCATGCAAGTGTGGGACTACAGCCAGTGCAATATCGAAGAGGGCACGGGCACTTGTTGCTCCAGCGAGGATGTGGACGATGCGCGCGATGTGGCCGATCGGCTCAGTATTCCCTTTTATGTTCTCAACTGCGAAGACGAATTTAAAGAAAAGGTCATTGATCCTTTCGTAAACTCCTATATGTCGGGTAAAACGCCCTTACCTTGTGTGAACTGCAACACTTACTTAAAGTTTGATCATTTAATAAAAAAAATGCACGAGCTCTCTTGTGATTACTTGGCCACTGGCCATTACGCGACTTTACAAAAAAACGACAAGGATCAGTGGGGGATCGTGACCAGTCATGACAGTTGGAAAGATCAAACCTATTTTCTGTTCACTCTTGATCCTGAGCTTATACCAAAACTTCTTTTTCCAGTGGGCGCGATGACAAAAGCCCAAGTGCGCGACTACGCCGAGCAAAACAACCTCACCGTGGCTCGCAAAAAAGATTCGGTGGGGATTTGTTTTGTCGACAAAGCCGGTTATGGTGAGTTTATCAGGGAAAACTATAATCATTTGACTGCTAAGAAAGGTTTGATGAGACGCTATCCAGATGGCGAAGTTTTAAGAGAGCATCAGGGCATTCACCACTTCACATATGGGCAGCGCAAAGGGCTAGGAATTTCGGCTGAGTGCCCTCTCTATGTATTGAAAGTAGATCCCGAAACTTATGAAGTCTGGGTGGGTGAAGAGCAGTATCTCTACTCCGAAGAAATGATCATCGATGATTGTCACTGGTTGGAAGAGGTTCAAGGCGGAGAAGATTATCAGGTCAAGATTCGTTACTCGCATCAAGGGGCGCCAGCCCAAATTGAGCGACTCGACAATGGTCAACTCAAAGTTCGTTTTGCTCAAAAGCAAAGGGCGGTGACTCCTGGGCAAGCCGCTGTGTTTTACAAAGAAAATCGATTGCTTGGTGGGGGCTGGATTCGATGAGTTCCTTTGTTGTCAAAACCTTTGGTTGCAAGGTCAATACCTACGATTCGGGTCTTTTGCAAAAACATTTGCAAGGAGCTGGCTTTGTCCTTGCCTCAAAGAGTCCTGAAGTCTTTGTATTAAACTCATGTGCAGTGACTTCGGAAGCCACCAAAGAAGTGCTTCGTCATGCTCGCCGTTTGAAAAAGGACAACCCCAAGGCCACCGTGGTTTTAACCGGCTGTGCGGCTCAGGTTGACGGTGATATTGTCGATGCCAATGAAGCTATCGATCTTGTGATCGCCAACTCTCACAAACAAGAACTTGGTGAGTTGTTAAAAAAACATTTACAAGGCCATGGGGGCAGTAAAGTTTATCGCTCTAATATTTTCCGCAACGAAAACTTAGGTGAAGGTGGAGGCGAGGAAGTTGCGCATACACGATCTTATTTAAAAATCCAAGATGGCTGTAATAGTTTTTGCAGTTTTTGCGTGATTCCTTTTGCTCGAGGGAAGAGTCGCAGTCTACCCGTTCCCATGCTCTTACAAAAGATTCGTGATTTGCACAGTCGCTCAGTACATGAAGTGGTCCTCACAGGTGTTCATATAGGGGATTACTGCGACGATCAGACCTATGGTGGTCCCTTTCAACTGGACGATCTCGTCGAGCAAGTTTTACTCAACACCAAGATTGAAAGAATTCGTCTGACCAGTCTTGAACCCATTGAACTGACTGATAAATTGATGGGAATGTATCAGAACCCACGCCTCTGTCCCCATTTCCATATGAGCTTGCAATCTCTCTCAACACCTGTTCTCAAGGGCATGCGTCGCAATTATTCGGCCAAACAAGTTGGGGAGGCCCTCCTGCGCATATCGCAAGAGCAACCCCATGCTTTTGTTGGTTTGGATGTCATTACTGGCTTTCCAGGTGAATCAGATGAGTTGTTTCTGGAGACTTACGAGAACCTTAAAAAATGGCCGTGGAGTCGCATCCATGTTTTTCCCTATAGTGAACGTTCTGGTACGCGCGCGGCCCAAATGCCTGCTTCTGTGCCCTGGGAGGTGCGTAAGCTTCGAGCCAAGATTCTACGCGAACTGAGTCGCGAGCGTTTTGAAATGAAGGCAGCTGACCAACTGGGTAAGAAAAAACAAATTCTGATTTTAAAGGGAAAAGATTCTATGACCCAGGGACTCAGTGAGGACTATTGGAATATTGTGGTTGAAAACAACCAAACTTTCCAGCCGGGTGAGTTGCATTCGATACGAGTCAAAGGTTACGAACGTGGAGGCCATCAACGTATGAATGGTTACTTGATCGGAGAAACACTGTGACTTTAGATCAGTTTCAAGAAAATCTGGGTTATCAATTTCAAGATTTGGCTTTACTCACCCAGGCCCTCTGTCACAAGAGTTACCACAAAGAAAACCCGAATCAGCCTCATAACGAAAAATTAGAATTTTTGGGCGATGCCATTTTGGATGTGGTTTTAAGTGACTTGCTTATGGAAAAATTTTCCGACGATACAGAAGGCAGCCTTTCAAGAAAACGGGCGAGTATCGTCAACGAAGATCGGCTGTGTCAAATTGGTCAAGAGTTGGGTATCCCCAGTGTTCTTTTTATTGGCGAAAGAGAATCAAAAAACAATTTAGATAAAAACCCTCGTATCGTCGCCTCAGCGCTCGAAGCTATCATTGGTGCTGTTTATAAAGATCAAGGTTTTACTTCAGTCTACAATTGGGTGGCTCAGGTGTTTACACCCTTGTTACAAGGAGCATTTGAAGAACATGATTACGAGAGCGACTACAAGACTCGTTTTCAAGAATGGGCGCAAGAGGAGCGTAAGAAAACACCTCGATATGAACTTATCGATCAGAAGGGGCCCGACCATGCGCGCTGTTTTACTGTTGAAGTTTTTGTAGGCGATGAGTCTTGGGGGCGTGCCGATGGGGCAAGTAAAAAATCGGCGGCACAAAATGCAGCTCGCGCCGCACTAGAAAGGATAGAGAAATGATCCATTGTGGATTTGTCGGTTTAATTGGTCTACCCAACGCAGGGAAGAGTAGTCTCATGAACGAGATCGTCAACGAAAAAGTCAGTATCATTTCGAGCAAACCTCAGACGACGAGACAGTCTTTTTCTGGCCTGTGGAGTGAAGATAATTTCCAACTCGTCTTTTTTGACTCTCCTGGATTTGTAAATAAGAGGCCCGGGCTATTTGATTTTTTGGCAGCCGAGTTTGATCGAGTGATCGAAAAAAGTGATGTTCTTATATTTTTAGTTAGTCATGAACAAAAGAAAAGCTCAGACTTTGACTTGGCACTCTCCAAAGTCAGGGAGACACAAAAACCGGTGCATTATGTCTTCTCAAAAATTGATATAAAACCCACACCTTTTGTCGTGTCGATGAAAGAGCAACTCAGCCAAGACAATATTGCCTTTCAAGAAGTCAGTTTAAAATCAACTGGGTTGATGGGGCAGTTTAGAGACTATTTAAGAGCTCTTGCCCTTACTTTGCCCCAAGAGCAGCACGCCCTTTATGATCCTGAAATGATTTCTTTAGACAACACTCGTGATATCGTCTCCGAGTTTATACGAGAAGAGTGTTTTGAGCGCTTGAACAAAGAGATTCCCTTTGGATTAGCCGTAATTATCGAGTCTTTTAAAAAAGAAAAAGGTCTGACCCATATCCAAGCTCGGATTATTGTCGAAAAGGAAAACCACAAAGCGATTGTTATTGGCAAGGGTGGTCAGCAATTACGTGATATTGGCAAGGGAGCACGTGCCAAAATTGAAGCTCTTTTGGGTGAAAAAATATTCTTAGGTCTGCATGTCGTACACAAAAAGAACTGGCTTAAGAATAAAGCCATCATGAAGGAGCTGGGCTACAGCCATGATAAACGTTAAACCCATAATAGCCATTATTGGACGTCCCAACGTGGGTAAATCCAGCTTATTTAATTATTTAGTTGAGTCCAGACGTTCGTTGGTCAAAAACCAACCTGGTGTCACTCGAGACATCATTTTTGAGGAAGCCGAACTCTGGGGCAAGAGCTTTGAACTCGTCGACACCGGCGGGTTAACCGAGGCAACTGACGTCATCTCCCAAGGTATTCGCGAGCATGTGATCGATTTTCTACGGACAGTAGATTACTTGATTGTCGTTATGGATTCAAAAAGTGGAATTTGCCCTGAAGATCGTGAGATTATTCGTATTGCCAAAGAGTCTGGTAAAGAATTCTTATTGGTGATCAACAAAGTCGACAGCAGCCAAAATCTAGATATTGCTGGTGCTGAGTTCTATGAGTTTGGTTTACCTCTTGTGACGGTTTCAGTTGAAGCCCGTTTTGGTATGGATAGATTGCTTGAGTGGATTGATAGTAAATTAACGAGCCTGGATCGAGTGACCAAAACCGGCTTTGTTTTTTCTATAGTTGGCAAACCGAATGTAGGAAAAAGTTCTTTGACCAATCAGCTCTTGGGTAGTCAAAAAATGTTGGTTTCACCACAGGCTGGAACGACTGTTGATTCAGTGGATTTTTCTTTTGAATACAACGAAAATGAATATCGCTTGATCGATACAGCCGGACTAAGACGCCATGCTAAGCGCACTGAAGGTGTTGAAATTCTGTCCGCTATTAAGACCAGTCAATCGATTCGAAAATCAGACTTGGTGCTCTTAATGATTGATGGTCTTGAGGGTCCCAGTGAACAAGATGCCAAAATCTTAGAAGAAATCACAGAAGCCCACAAGGCGGTGCTTTTGGTAGTGAATAAGTTGGATTTAGGTGAAGAACGCGAGGAGTTTCGTAGCAATTTGCGCGAGCAAATCTCCACTCAGTTTCATTTTTACCAAGATATTCCAATCACCTTTATAAGTGCGAAAACTGGCAAGGGACTGAAAGGGTTATTTGAGAAAATTGAAGATATTCGAAGTAAATTAGGATTTCGGATTTCAACCAATGAGCTGAATGACTTTTTTATGAATGTAATCCGGCAAGCTCCGGCGCCTGTTTTTGGTAATAAGAATGTGAAGTTCTACTATCTCACCCAAACTAAACAAGTCCCGCCCAGTTTTATTGCTTTTGCCAACCATCCCGACGGTGTCGATAAATCCTATCGTCGTTTTTTAATCAAACGTATTAAAGAACGCTGGGGACTTGAGGGTATACCAATACGTATTTTTGTCATGAAAAGCATGGGGTAAATATTTTGAAGAGCTTACCTTTTTTAATTTCTGTATTTGCTTTCACCTTGATTTTCCATTTGATCCGTTTTCCACATTTGATTCTTGAGAATGGAGGAGGAGCTTTTTTGATTCTCTTTTTCTTAGTCATCAATCTGGTCGGCTTACCCCTTCTTATTGCCGAGAAAGCCTTGGATAGCAAATTGTCGTCTATGTCCTTAATGAAGTGGGTTCAACTTTTTCCGGCCCCTTTGTTTCCGGCAGCCAATAAATTTTTATGGGCTCTGTGGTGGGGTTTAAGGCTTTTAATTTTAACCTGTCTGTTGTGGTTTTTTCTCTATTTAAGTGGCGTATCACTCCTGTATTTGTCTTTCTTTATCGGCTTCATTCTAGGTTTCACTTATAATATCATTGATATTCCCTCTTTTCCTAATATGGAGATGGGTATTTGGGGCTCGATTCTTTGGGTTGCTTTCACTTTTGCTGTTTTTTATTTTGCTGGTAAGGGGTTTTACAATTTTGTGCAAAAGTGGATTCTTCCCTTCAGTTTTTCCATTTTTTTCTTAATTTTCATGAAGATTATTCTGTCGGTAAATGATTACGATGGTCTCAAGATTTTATTTTATCCTGATTTTTTGGCTCTCAATTCGCAATCTTTACAATTGGCTGTTGGCCATGCTTTGATCTGCCTGTTTGTAGGCCTTGGTTTGTATCAGAATTCTTTTTTGAAAAACGAAGACAAAGATCCCATAGAATTATTCATTCGCGTTGTGGTTCTCAATCTCTTCTTAGCTGTCTTGGTCGGTGTCGTAGCCTTGCCTATGATCGAACAGGCCAGTGAAGTTCCAGTCGGCTCCCGTTGGCTTTTTGAAGTTTTACCGCGCTGGCTTTCCTATGGTGAGTTTAGCAGCTATTACTGTTTATTGTACTTTTTAGGTCTGCTAGTTTTAAGCTTTTATATTTGCCTTATATTAATTCGTCTCATTGCTGATAATTTTCAGCGAGTCTACTCTTTGACTTCTACAAATCGTATAATTACTCAGTTATTTTCAATCATTGTGAGCGGAGGATTGATCTTTTATTTGCAAAAAAGACTCTTCGGCTGGACGGGGCAAGGACTTTTTGTAGAGATAGACAGTTTGATCGTAGACTGGCTGATGCCACTGCTTTCCTTACTTATTCTCTGGTTCGTGTGGAATTATGTCAGTCTTCAAGAGCAGAGAGACGTCTTTAATAAACAGCAAGTCTTCTTTCACAGCCATGTGTTCTTTGAGTTTTGGCGCAAGACAAGTTTTTGGTTTGTGCCAGTTATTATCCTTTTGGCCCTCTTTTTTAGTTTTGGGGCCTAACAGATTCTGTTGTGAGAATCCAGTCCGATCTTCGCAATTATCAAGTTTTAGAGGAGTGTCTATTTGACAGATCTGACAGATTTATGTCAGATCTAGTCTAGTTATGGGCCCATCTTTTTATATGGGCAGACTTATTTTTGACATGTTTTTCACTCCTGTTAGTCTTGTTTTATGAATCAAGCTAGCTTTCAAATATTAACAGATAATCGAGATCTTTGCCGCTACCAGAGAGAAACCGCAGAACGGGTGGATGTGGAACTCCCAATGGACTATCTACAGCGAGCTCGGGTTATCGGTTTAGTGGATAATTTCAGTTACGAAATTTTAGGTGGCTTCACCTTGGCCTACCAAGGGCCTTTACGATGCCTTTCTCAAATTCCGCAAGAGGAACAACTGCATAATAGTTTGATACAGAAATACAAAGAGAGATGCTTTGAGGTGAACGGTCTTTGGTTAGACCATTCAAGAGCTCCCAATGGAAGTTCCTTTCAACTCTATATCCGTTGTATGGAAGAGGCTCTTCGCTTGTCATTTAAAGGAAAGCCAAAGTATGTATACGCCTACTCAGCAGACAACGAAAAGCTACGTCGCTTTTACCGCAACTTTAATTCTAAGAAAGTCTATGAAGGTCCCATTCAGATGATGCCTGGTATGAAGAAGCTAGAGAACGAAGTTGTTGAAATGGGATGTATTAAAAGGCTTCCCCTTACTGTTCTAAGAAATCCAGGTTTTTTAATCACTCGGGGACTGTCCTCTAGTCGGCGACGCCTGTCATGGATTTAGTTCCCTTTTTGGATATCTAAAATGTCAATTTCACTGTCGCATATTATGAATAAGTATCCGAGTCTCAGCTTGGCTGAGCACACCCATAATAAAGAAATCCTGGAATTTATTGCAAAAATTCCGATGCAGACTACTGAGGGTGGACTGACTTTTGATCGGAATCCCGACTTTTTTGCTCTCACTCGCGCTCAAGGAGAAAAAGCTTTTACATTTTTATTTCGAAACTCTGATCAATGTTTGTCTGGAATTGGTTGTGTTTCCCTCATCCCAATGCGGATTAAGGGACAAAATAGTTATTTAGGCTACACAAGTGATTTACGCCTTTCACCGCAAATCGAACGTGCCACACGTCTGGATTTTTATGGTTTCTACGAGGAATTGATTCAAAATTTTTCTAACTTATATGAATTCAATCATTGCCAGCACATTTTCGCGACGATTTTTGATGGCAATGTGGCAGCGAAAAAAGCTTTGGTCGAGAAGAAAAAAAAATCACAATCTCAGCTCATCCACCGCCCCGTCTTTGCTTATGACAATATCAATGTTCTGGGGAAAGTCCCGGTTCTCTCTAAATTAAGGAAAGACTATAAAGTTGAGAAATCAAATCCTGATCACGAAGAGCAAATAGTTTCTCTTCTCACCCAGTCCCATAATCGACAAGAATTAACCTGGAGCGAACCCGAAGTTCGTCGTCGCTTAGAGGTCAGTGGTTTGGGGTTTGAGGATTTTCTTTTAATTCGCAACAAAGCGGGTCAAATTGTTGCCACTTGTTTATTGATGTCCGATCAAGATTTTCGGCGAGTGAAAATTACACGTCTGCCTTTCTCGGTTAAGGTCAGTCAGTTCTTGTTACCTTTGTTGGGACAGCCTCCTGTTGAGTTACAAAAGCCTTTGAATATTGGCCACCTCTGTTTCTTTAAAGTGCAACCGGATTCAAATTTTTCAAGGGAGACAGCTCTGTCTAGTTTTCTCAGCACTATTTTTTCACAACTGAAGTGTCTTCCAAGGTCAGAGCGTTATCATTCCATTACTTTTCAAGAGTCACAGCAAAGCGGACTGATGAGTCAATTACGTCGACAAGGATTTCTTTGTGTCGCTCTTTCTTCGACGCTTTACCAAGTTTATCACGAAGAGAATGCCGCGGATGATATCCTTTTGCCCTTTTGCTCTGACCGACCTGATTTTGATTTTGTTTTTCACTAAAGAAAATTAAAGCCGAAGATAAAATTGAGCTGCATAATGTCGCCATCTAGATAAGTTTGGGGATTCTCTACCCAGGGTCGGTTCTCGGTTGCAAAGTTGACAAAGGTGTAGGTGAACTGTGCACCTATAAACATTTCGTTACGAGCCACCGGTATCTCAATTCCAAAACCCATGTCCAAGCCGGCGCCATCATCTTTACCCACAATGGTTTGGTCGATCAAAGAAAAAGATCTTGAGTTTTGCGAAAACCCCGCAAGGAAATAGGGGTTTAAGTCGGCTAGCCCGCGAGTGACGTTGTCGGTGTTGACATAATATTTCAAGTCAAATGCAAGGCTGGTTAGGCCCATATTGCCTTGAACGATCTGGTTTGAATTATTGATTTGACCAGCAAAGGGGCCCAGCACGTGTTGACTGTAAGTGTACGAGAATTGCAAAGCCATACGTAGATTAAAAAAGTAAGTCAGTGCGATGCCTGGCATTGGAGCGGCCTCGATATTCTGGGCCATGCCATCAGTGAACATACGCCCACCCAAAAGGAGGGAGAGATTAAAAAAGCGGCCGTTGCGAAAAAAGTTAATATCGGCTTCCTCTTGAACATTTTCCTCAAACTCTGAATAATCGGCAAAGGGGTCGTAGACATCGTCACCCTCGTATTGGGCCCAGCTCCAGGACTGGAACAAACATAGAAAAAGGCACAGTGAAAGGCGGGCCATAACACTCCTGGTAAGTCTTTATTTTACAATGAAAATTAAAATGAGACAGCAACTTGGTCCAGGGTCTCAAAATAAGACGCGAAGACTGGACAAAAGGTTTAAAAAGACAGGGCTTTGGAGTTGTGATAGACAGCCCTCAATACTATCCATTATAGGAAAAATGTCTAAGGAGACAGAAAGATGGCCATAGATTACAAAGACGCAGGTGTGGATATCGAAAAAGGCGACGCCCTGGTGGATTGGCTCAAGAAGTCCCCCCAGCAGGAGGGGCCCCATCGCGACTGTATCGTGGATGGCATTGGGGGCTTTGCTTCCATTTTCAAGCCCAATCTCTCGGGCATGAAAGAACCTTGTTTAGTGAGTGCCACAGATGGTGTGGGTACAAAGCTGAAACTTGCCATCGACCTCAATCGCTTTGAAACCTTGGGGCAAGACTTAGTAGCAATGTGTGCGAATGACTTGATTTGCACAGGGGCTCAACCTCTCTTTTTTTTAGATTACTACGCCACTTCAAAATTAGATCTCAAACAAGCTCAACCATTTTTAGAGGGTGTGCGCTTGGCCTGTCACCAAGCTCAAATGGCCTTGATCGGCGGCGAAACTGCCGAGATGCCAGGCCTCTACAAAGCCAACGACTTTGATTGTGCGGGATTTGCTGTGGGCATCGTCGACAAGACCCAAATCATCGGACCTCACAATGTCAAAGAGGGTATGGTGGCTGTTGGTGTGAGTAGCTCGGGTTTTCACAGCAATGGATACTCTCTTGTAAGAAAACTTTTTTTCACCCCAGAGGATTTAAAGGAATGGGGCGAAACCCTTCTCAAGCCCACCGCCCTTTACGTCGACTTGGCTCTCAAAGCCCTGGGCGGAGATTTTGGTGTGGCGGCTATGGCCCATATTACCGGCGGGGGCATTCACAATGTGCCTCGTGTTCTACCAAAAGGTTTGGGTCTTAAGTTGCAAAAGTGGCAGTGGCCTACTCTTTTCCAAGAAGCCCAAAAACGAGCCAAAATAACAGCCGCTGAGATGCTCAAAACCTTCAACTGTGGAGTGGGTTTTGTCATGATCGTTGAAGCCAATCAGCAAGCCGGACTCACTCAACTTATTGAGAGTGAGGGTTTCCAAGCCATTCCCTTAGGTTCGATTCAGGCCGCTGATGAGGGTGTGATTTTGCCCCAGGAATGGAATGCTTAAAAAGCCTGTTGCTATCTTTATTTCGGGCTTTGGGTCCAATCTCAATGTGTTTTTAGAGAGAAAAGATCTCTTCGAATCCCTCTTTGTGGTCAGTTCCAACCACAAAGCCTACGGCCTCAAGCGCGCCAAAAGGTACCTGGTTCCTTTTGCAGTGCTCGACCCCAAAATCGATTGGGACCAACTCGATGAAAGGCTTCATCAGCACAAGATCGACACTCTCTTTTGCGCGGGATTTATGAAAATCATCCCGGCCTCGTTCATTGAAAAATGGCAGGGTCGACTCTTTAATCTTCATCCTTCACTGCTGCCAAAATACAAAGGGCTAAAAGCCATTGAACGGGCCTTTGAGGCTCAAGATGACATTGGGGTCACTATTCATCACGTCTCAGCCGAGGTGGACAGTGGGGCGCCCGTGCTGCAAAAAGTGGCGGTTAGTAAAGAAAACCTTCCTGGTTTGACTCTCGAAGAGGTCAGACGACAGGTGCAAAGCCTTGAGCACCAACTCGTGGCCCAATGGATTGACCTTTTTAAGTAAAACATTTCAATTTCAGAAGAGATGTTGTCCTCCTCTCGTGTTCTTTGCTATAAGCAGCTTCTGAGCAACAAAATGACTTTTATAAAG
Organism: Bdellovibrionales bacterium; assembly: GCA_041739665.1. GTDB lineage: Bacteria > Bdellovibrionota > Bdellovibrionia > Bdellovibrionales > JAGQZY01 > JAGQZY01. The sequence continues at coordinate 14,654 of JBGSNK010000031.1, read as the reverse complement.
GAGATGGGCCCGTGATTGAGCGCTACACTCGCCGAGAGATGGGACAACATTGGACCCAGGAGGCTCGTTTTGAGTGTCTCAAAGAGGTGGAAGTGGCCGTCAGCAAAGCCCAAGCTGAACTTGGTCTAATTCCCCAAAGTGCCTATGAGGCCATCCGCAAAAAGGCCAAATTTCAAGTGGATCGCATCCTCGAGATCGAGAAAGAGACCAAACACGATGTGATTGCCTTTGTTACCAACCTTGCCGAAAACGTAGGGCCCGAGGGGCGCTACTTGCACTATGGTCTCACAAGCTCTGATGCCTTGGACACCGCTTTGAGCGTGCAGATTAAAAAAGCAGCTGTGGTTTTAATGAGCTCTTTGGATCAATTGTTAGAAGCCTTGGGCGAACAATCACTCCAGCACCAAGACACCCTTTGTGCGGGACGCACTCACGGTATGCACGCTGAACCCACCACATTTGGTTTAAAGCTAGCCGGTTTTTTTGCTGAGTTTACACGCCACAAAAAGCGTTTGCAAACGGCCCTCGAGCAAACAGCTATCGGCAAGCTCAGTGGGGCGGTGGGCACTTATTCTTTTCTCAAACCCCAAGTGGAAGCCAAGGTTTGCCAGCATTTGGGTTTAACACCCGAGACTGTCGCCACCCAAGTGATTCCAAGAGATCGCCATGCCGAACTTTTCAATCAAATAGCTCTTGTGGGTGGGGGACTGGAGCGCCTGTCCATTGAGCTCCGTCATCTGCAACGCAACGAAGTGGCCGAGGCCTTTGAAGGTTTTAGCAAAGGGCAAAAGGGCTCAAGTGCCATGCCTCACAAAAAAAATCCCATCAGTAGCGAAAACATCACCGGCTGCGCTCGCCTTCTGCGCTCTTATGCTGTGAGTGCGATGGAGAACATGGCCTTGTGGCATGAGCGCGATATCTCGCACTCTTCAGTGGAGCGTGTGATTTTCCCCGATGCTTTCATTTTACTGGACTACGCTTTGCACCGCATGGCAGGTGTGATTACAAACTTGGATGTGGACAAAGAGCGCATGCTGCAAAACATGGAGTTGTCTCAAGGCCAACTCTTTAGCTCTCATTTGCTTTTGCATATGGTGGATCAAGGTTTGTCGCGGGAAGAGGCCTACAAAAAAATACAGTCCGTGTCTCACGCTTTGAAAGCTGGCGAGCATTTACGAGAACAACTTTTAAAGAACAGTGAGACTCAAGATTATTTCACGACCGACGTGCTTCAAGAGATTTTCTCTGGCCAACGTCACCTTAGCGAAGTGAAGTCTTTGATTCAAAAAGCCTTGGAGAGTCAATGAGCTATCAGCCCAACGATTTGATTTATGAAGGGAAAGCAAAAAAAATCTTTTCTGTGAAAAATGAGCCGGATCTGATTTGGCAAGAGTTCAAAGACAGCTTCACTGCTTTTAATGGCGAAAAGAAAGCCACCATGGTGGGCAAAGGAAAGCTCAATCGCCATATCGCATCCCTGATCTTTCAAAAGTTAAAAGAGAACAATGTTCCCTCCCATTGGGTGGCCGACAGTGGCAATATCTCTATGATCACTCGCAAACTGGAGATGATCGGCCTGGAAGTGGTTGTGCGCAACACTCTTGCGGGCTCGACTGCTAAAAAGTTTCAAATCCCAGAGGGCACAAAACTTGATGAACCCTTAATTGAGTTTTACTACAAAAAAGATGAACTGGGTGACCCCTTCATTAGTGACGAACAAGCCATGATGTTAAAAACAGTTCGAGACATTGGCGATTTGCGAACATTGAAAAATCACGCCATGCAGGTAAACTTCGTCTTAAAAGAGATGTTTGACCGCGCGGGGATCGACTTGATTGATTTCAAAATCGAGTTTGGTTACGACAGCGAAGGCCACATCTTGCTTGGTGATGAGATCTCACCTGATAGCTGTCGCCTTTGGGATAAAAAAACCCAAGAGAAAATGGACAAGGATCGCTTTCGTCGCGACCTAGGCCAAGTTTTAGAAATGTACCAAGAAGTTTTAGATCGTTTGATGCAAAACAAGTGAGGAAGTCTCTATGAAATTTGCCATTAAAGTTTTACCTAAACCGGAGGTCCTCGACACCCAAGGGCGCACAGTGGCCGAAACTTTTACCCGTCATGGATTTGATGTGAAAAGCTGTCAAGTCGGCCGCTATATTGTTCTCGATGTAGAAGGCCAAAATCCTGAAGAAGCCCGAGCCAATGCCACGGCGATGATCAAAAAAGGTTTGTACAACCCTTTGATCGAAAACTTTGAAATGGAAGAAATAAAATGAGTCGAGTGGGTGTGCTACGTTTTCCCGGCACTAATTGCGATCGGGACATTTGGAAGTCTTTGGAGCTTAAGGGCAAAAATCCCCAATGGATTTGGTTCGAAGAGACTTTTAGCCCTCAGGAATTCGAAGCCTTTGTGGTGCCTGGTGGTTTTAGCTACGGAGATTATTTGCGTTCGGGTGCCCTTGCAGCTTTAAGCCCGGCTATGGAAAGTTTAAAAGAGGCCGACAAGCTGGGCAAACCTATTTTTGGTATTTGCAATGGTTTTCAGATCCTTTGCGAAGCCGGCCTTCTGCCCGGCGCTTTAATGCGCAACGAAGGGGGACGCTTTATCGATCAATGGGTCGACCTCAAATTAGAAAATCTCTGTCCCGCTTGGTCTCCCCTAGAGAAGGGTCAAGTTCATAGCATGCCCATGGCCCATGCCGATGGTCGTTTCTTTATCAGCGAGGCAGGCCTTGAGGAATTAAAGAAGAACAATCAAATTTGGCTCACCTATGAAAACAACCCCAATGGTTCGGTGGCGAACATCGCCGGTGTAATGAACAAAAAAGGCAATGTGGTGGGGATGATGCCACATCCGGATCGCGCTTTATTCGATTGGATGGGGAGCCGCGACGGGCTTCGCTTTTTTGACTACAAGGCGGTGCAAGCATGAGTTTGCAAGAGAACTTAAAAAAATATCGTATCAATCAAGACGAGTACAGAGAAATCCAAAAATTATTGGGACGAGATCCCCAAGGAGTGGAATGGGCTATTTTCTCGGCTCTATGGAGCGAGCACTGTTCTTACAAAAGCTCTAAAGTCCACTTAACAAAGCTCTTTAGCCAATCCGAGCGAGTCTTGCAAAGTTTTGGCGAAAACGCCGGTATTGTGGATTTAGGTTTGGGCGAGAAAGTGGCGTTTAAAATGGAAAGTCACAATCACCCAAGCTTCATTGAACCCTATCAGGGAGCGGCGACGGGTGTGGGTGGTATTCTGCGCGACATCTTCACCATGGGGGCTCGCCCCATTGCTCTCGCTAATTATCTCTGTTTTGGCGATCCCGAAGCACCTCGTATGAGTGAGCTTGTCGATGGTGTGGTTCGTGGTATTGGAGGCTATGGCAACTGTGTTGGTGTGCCTACGGTTACCGGCCAAACCAATTTTGACTCTTCTTACAATGGCAATATCCTTGTGAATGCTATGGCTATCGGTCTATTCAATGATGGTGATCCTATTTGTCTTTCGGGCGCTAAAGGTATTGGGAACTTTTTGGTTTACGTGGGCGCTAAAACGGGGCGTGACGGCGTTCATGGTGCAAGCATGGCCAGTGAGTCTTTTGATGAGGACTCTGAGAGCAAACGTCCCACTGTTCAAATCGGTGATCCCTTCTACGAAAAACTTTTAATCGAGTCCTGTCTTGAGGTTATGAAAAAAGACCTTGTTGTGGCCATCCAAGATATGGGAGCTGCCGGCCTGACCAGTTCCAGTTTTGAAATGGCTGAAAAGGGCGAAGTTGGTTTCCACATGAACCTGGATCAGATTCCTTTGCGTGACCCCAGCATGAGTCCAGAGGATATTTTACTTTCCGAAAGCCAAGAGCGCATGCTGTTGGTCTGTGAACCACACAAGCTTAAAGAGTTGCAAAAGGTCTTTCATCATTGGGGCTTAGATGCTGTGCAAGTGGGTGAGGTCATTCATGATAAGGTGATCCGCCTGATGTGGCATGGTGAGCTTCTCACGGAAATAAGTCCCGAGCTGGTGGTTGGACACGCTCCTCTTTATCAAAGACCTTTTCGAGAGGACGTCACCCTAAACTATAGGGTAAAAAAAGAGACTCCTTCTGCTACTGCGACCAACGAAGAGTTTCTTAAAGTTTTAGGTGATGTGCGTGTGGGTGGCAAAGAGTGGATATATAAGCAGTACGACCAGCGAGTGGGGGCGAGCACGGCTTTGGATTGTTCGTCTCCGATAGGAGCTGTGGTTCTCCCTTCTGGTCGGGCACTTGGTACAGTGCTGGGTTGCCGCCCCCATCTCATGCGGCAAGATTCCCACCTTGGGGGTATGGACTCTATTTTATATCCAGCTCTTGAGTTGGCGATTAAAGGCTTTGAGCCATTAGCAGTCACAGACTGTTTAAATTTTGGCAACCCAGAGAAAATAGAAGTCATGACCGACTTTGTTCACTCTTTGCGAGGCATGAACAGTGCTTGTGAAGCGATCAACACTCCCATCATCTCCGGCAACGTCAGCCTTTACAACGAAACTTTAAATAAGGGTGTCACGCCGACACCAAGCACTGGGCTTGTGGGATTACGACCTCATCTTGATAATTTACCAAAATCTAATTTTATCAATTCGGGCGATCAAATTTTCACTTTAGATATTTCGGCAGGATGGAGCAGCGGATATTGGGCCGAGAGACAAGGTCAGAAGTCAGAGGTTTATTTTGATGGCGATTTAAAAAATCTAAGTAGCAAAATCAAAATCTTACAAGAGCTCTGCAGCTCATTTCCTATCACTGCCACTCGTATGGTGGGGAACTTTGGTTTGGGGGTGACCTTGGCTAAAATGTGTTTGACCCACAACAAGGGTTTAGAAGTGAGCTGTGGACAAGGTTTCTTTACCGAACCTTTGTATCAAATGGTTTTAAGCGTTGCCGCTCAGGATGTTTCGGATCTGACTCAAACCTTTTTGGCACGTGGTCTGGGATTGCGAAGTATAGGGACCGTGACCAGTTCGGATCACTTTCATTGGAATAATATCAAAGTTTCTACGTCTGCTATGAAGGAGGCCTATCTTGCGGCATGGTCAAATGCTTTCCCCGAGCTTTCGTGAAGAATGCGCGGTTTTTGGAATTTGGAATCATCCAGAAGCCAGCAGGCTCACTTACCTAGGCCTTTATGCTCTTCAGCATCGCGGCCAAGAAGCTACTGGAATTTCTTCTGCTTATGAAGACAAACATATCCTTCATAAAGATCATGGCTTAGTAGCCGACGTCTTCACTGAAGAAGCTTTGGACTCTCTAAAGGGGAGGGCGGCTATCGGCCACAACCGTTATTCTACAACAGGAGCGAATGAAAAATACAACATTCAACCCTTGAAAGCTCGTCTTTACAATGGAGCAGTCTCTCTAGCTCACAACGGGAACATCATCAACTCGCGCGCTCTCCGTCTTAATTTGCAAAAATCCGGTTCTATTTTTCAAGGGACTAATGACACCGAGATTTTTCTGCACCTGATTGCTCGCAACAAAAGTGACAATATTCTCACTTGTCTACAAGAAGAACTTCCTAAGCTTTTAGGAGCTTATAGTATGGTCATGATGACCCATGATAAACTGATAGCCGCCCGCGACCCCATGGGCTTTCGCCCTCTGGTATTAGGTGAAATTTTAGTGAAAGGTGGCAAAGCGATAGTGATTTCAAGCGAAACCTGCGCCTTCGATTTAATTGGAGCTAAATTCATTCGTGAGATTGCTCCTGGTGAGATATATGTTTGCGACGACAATGGGGAGGCCTCTTATTTTATGGATGATATCCCGGCACAAAAAAGCCAGTGTATCTTTGAGCATGTATATTTTTCTCGCCCTGACTCCATCGTGTTTGGCAACAGTGTCTACGAAACTCGTAAAAAATTAGGGGCGCGTTTGGCCATGGAGGACATGGGGCTTGAGGCTGACCTTGTGATTCCTGTTCCCGACAGTGGGGTGCCTGCGGCTATTGGTTACTCTCAACAGAGTGGTTTGCCATTTGAACTGGGTATTATACGCAACCATTATGTGGGGCGTACTTTTATTGAACCCAAACAGAGCATTCGTAACTTTGGGGTTAAGGTCAAGCTCAACCCTCAAGAGGCAATCCTTAGAGATAAAAAGGTTATCGTTGTCGATGATTCTCTTGTGCGCGGAACCACTTCACAAAAGATCATCAATTTAGTCAGAAGTTTTGGCGCTAAAGAAGTGCATATGAGAATTGCAGCGCCGCCAACAACTGGACCTTGTTACTATGGAGTAGACACTCCGAGCCGCGATCAGTTGATTGCTTGTCATCACAGTATTGACGAGATTGGCAAGTATATAGGGGCTGACACTCTAAAATATGTCAGCCTTGATGGTTTGCTAGAAGCTGTTAAGGACCCTGAGCAAAAAAGCTATTGCACGTCCTGCTTTACAGGTAAGTATCCAACAGCTCTTCCCGAAGACTTATAAAAGTCCATTATTCTGAATGGACTTTATTAGGAGACTTTTTTAGATTTGTAAAAAATTGGGGATGGGTATGGTGTTGCATTTTCTTTCTGATCAAATAAAGAAAGCTGAGATTCTATTTTTTCATTTCTTGGTTTTTGTGCAGCTTGGATCAGATTTTTAACAAAGGCTTTTTTCACTTCGTCTGAACCATTTTCCTTAAAGCCAAGATCATCCATAATATCTAGCAATTTTTTCATACGATATAATCGGATCATATTGAGAATTACTAGAGTCTAGTTATAAAGAATTATTTTAACTGACCTGTGATCATCCAGTTCATGAGCCTTATATAGAATAAGGTTGCTATGGTACAACCGTGCGCTAGGTCTTCGAGTTCAAGATCATTTAAAGAGGCTTCATCCAATTTTTGTAAAACTTGTTCCCCGTGTGCTAAATTAGGCCCATGTCGATGAATAGCTAAGAAACGTGTATTGTCTTGGTTTAGAAAATTGCTGGAGGCTAACATTTTGTCGACCAAGTCGGATGCCTTGTCGCTGATATTTTCCAGCACACAAGTTGCTCCCAGGCGTATAAATGGCGACTCGTCTATAACTGAATCAAAGTAAAGCCTCCATAGTATAACGTCGAATGGGCAATCCAGAATATTAAGCTCCATTTTTTTTGCATCTTTTTCAGCAATTTTAAAATGGAATTCTTCTTCGTGAGCAAATTTAATTAACCACTCCCGCAATTTCTTTTTATCTGCCAGTGTGGAGTGAGACGCAATCCTGTAGAAGTGCTTTTGTACACCTTTGGTGAGGTGGTACTGACAAGTCAAAAATCTTAAGTATTGTTGCTGGTTAATACCACCCTCTTCTAATATTTGGCCAATCTTATCTCTGAACTGTATTTGTGCTATCTCAACAAGATCTACGATTTTTTTCATTATGCAGCTGCTTTCTTAATTGCAACATTTGTTGCTTCATCAATTCCACGGAGTTTAATTTTTTCTAGAATCTGCCAGTGGTCATCTAGATTAGATAAAGACAGGACATTTTGTGATATAACAACAGAACAATTAAACTTTTTAGTCAGTTGTTCAAGTCGAGAGGCAATATTGACGGTCGAGCCTATCACTGTAAATTCCATTCGTTCACTAGAACCAATATTTCCAGCGATGACCTGACCTCTGTCAACACCAAATCCAACTTCAATTTCTTTCATTCCCTTTTGTAATAGAGATTTGTTGATTTGTGATAACCTATCAAAAAAATTGTCAATTGCCTTTAAAGTTGCCTGTGGGTCCAATGGTGAAGAGGGGAAAACCCCCCAAGTTACGAGTGCTCCATCGCCAAGAAACTTATCAATCACTCCACCGTGTTCCGATACTGCCAGCTGAAGAGAGTGGAATATTTCATTCACCAGTTCAACTAAAATTTCTGGAGGTAAATCAGAAGAAATCGATGTGAAGTTCCTGATATCCATAAAGAGACATATTGCTTCTTTAGATTTGCCACCAAGCTCGGGTTTACTATCTTTAAGAGTTTCGTCAACAAGCCAGGCCGGCACAAACTTTTGGAATTGTCTTCTAGCAGATATTTCTGCTTCCAACTTTGATTTCTTATCAAGAGCCAAGCCAATTGACTGAGAGATACGCTTAAGAGACTGAAGTTCTCTTTGATTAATAATGGGGTCATTGGGTGCTTTTGCAGCGACAATAACACCCCAGTTTGTAACTTCTGATGGAATCGGTACAATAGTAAATGAATCCACTTTTAGTTTGTTGATTAATTGCTTAGAGGCATTATTTAGATGAAACATATGGGATTCGATATCATTTATAATTACAGACTGACCAGAGTGGAAGGCCGATGAAACGAGAGCAGGATTATCTCTTTTTTGTGAGACATCAACTTTAAATCTCCAGAGATCAGTAAGGGTCTGATCTGCTCCAAAAACCGACGCCGTTCTGAGCGTATTGCTGTCATTATCTATGATCATAATAAATGCTCGTTTAAAACCAAAGCGAGTGCATGCGTTTTCTAGTGCTAAATGCAATATTGAATTCAAATCATCGGTTTTTTGTATAGTACGGTTAATTGAGTCTAAAAGACGACTTTCTTGATAACTTTCTTCAATAATTGATTTTGACGATTGAAGTTCTCGATACTTGTTGTCAGCATTTGTTTCTAGCTCCATCATTGATTCTAGAATTTCGTTGTACCTGACTCGCGAACGTTGTGTCTTATATAAAAAATATACTGTTATGATAAGAGAAAAAATTAAAGTTATGTTATGTAAACTTAAATCTACGATTTGATTGAGCTCATTATTAAAATACAAAGGGACGCAAATCAGGGCTAAGAATGAGCCGACTTTTATTGCTTTTTTAATAAAGGGATTTTTCCACTTAACTAAGTACTCACAATACTCATCGCCATCAAAAGTTGATTTTACAACAGTTACATTAGCTGGATTACCAGTTAAGACTTTTACATAAGCATCAAGTAGCGCTATCCAATGATCCTTTGTCGAATTATGACGGGGGATTAGCTCTGGGTATTGGTTCGTAATTTGAATCCGACAATAGTTAATTCCTGAGTCAACGACCCGATAAACTCTTGTCTTGTTAAACTTTGGAAAATATTTTTCAAAGGCTTTAAACGCCAATCGAGGTGAAAAAAAATGCTTCATGAGAAAGTAATTAGCGCCTAGTATTTCTTTAGTTGTTGCTCGATATGCTGCAGCTTTGTTTAGAGCACTTGGGTCACCTAAAGCAGAGAAGTCTTCTATGAATCCATTAAAAAAATCGATACTCGTCCAATTACTAACTTTTGAGAAATAGTCCCTTTTAAGGGAGTATTTAAATAAAATATCGTCAGTATTCTTAGTGCCAATTAATTTGTCCGATTCTAGCAAATAAGGAAGCATTACGGTTGCATTTATGTGTTGTTTTGTCCACTTTGCATGACTGTTATCTTGAAAGCTTTCTTTTAGCTCTACATTGGCCTGATTTATTTTTGTTGTTGGCTTATTTTTAGTAAGTTTTGTGAAGTAAAACTTTGTGATCCCTCTTATTAATTTCTGTTGCCAAGAGAACTTGATTTTTTGTTGGATACCAATTTTGTTAAAAAAATGATAACTTAGCTCAAATGCTACCGACCAGGCATATGGATTCATCCCCTTTGAACTTGAATATGCCTCTCCTTTAATATACATCAGTTGAAGCTCAACAGCCTCGATTGTCGGATGGTCTAAAAAATAATTAAGCTTTCTAAATCCTAATCGCTCGTAAAGTGGAATTAATTTCTTTTCAGACAGTATGAGGCCGTCTGGGGCGCCGTGCAAAGTTGCAATGGCGTGAATTTTTTGAAATATTCCAAGAATTATATCTGTCCCTTTAGCTTTTGGATGGACGGCTAGTTTATTAATTTCAGAGACATTGTTGGCATCAATATCTTTAATACTTTTTATATTAATTTTTTTTACTATGTTGAGTTCATGAAGTTTGCCAATTCGAAATTCACATGATGCGACAATTTCACCGCCAAGATATGCGGCTAGTATAAAACCTTCGTTATTAAGTCCTTGACCCATTTCATCATAGGTATCGGTAGGCCGAGTTTTTTTAGCACTTTTATAAGCGGCGTAGCGTAATTTTAAAACCTTTTTATATTCCTCATCATTATCAACAATGCGAATTGTAAGATGATCGCTCAAGTTTTTAAAATGAAGATTTTCATTAAAAAGAGATTCTATCCGTTCTGATTTTTCTGTATTTGAAAGTGTTAATAAATATTTTCCAGCAATTGATAAGAAAGATTGACTTGAGTTTTTAATGGAAGCTCCGTAGTCAATACTTTTGTCACTTCCTTCTCTGCAGTTTTCTATATACAGATCAAGATCCGCCTCTCCAGATCCTGGAATTATGAGACGTGCTTTTTCAAGCTCCATACCTGGAAATAAATGCTTATTACTTAACGAGGTATTTAAAAGAAGTCCGGTACGTGATAAGTCCTTTACTTTAAAATAAATCTTACGGTTTGGGTCAAGTGGATCTAGTGCCACAATAGTTGGTTGGCTATATTTATGAGAGCTAAATCTTTCTGGTCTCTCCAGTCGTTGTGTAATGGCATTTGAGAATTCAACCCCAAAGCTTCCATCTTGCTCGATATTTTCCCAGATAATTCGATAATTCAGTTTTTCACCTAAGGAGCTTAATCCTATGAAAAATATAATATTACCTTTTTCATTGAGTAGAACTTTTTTTGGTAGTTCGCTTTTAAAGCAAGCTCCTCTATAATGATAGTTGATAATTGTTAAATGATGACTTTCACCTTCACCAGTTTTGAATACGCAGCGCAAGGGTGTTGCGATTGGTGTGGTTGAATCTCTGCTGATTATTCGCCGGCTGCGTTCCATTCTATCTATCTTATCGGAAACTCTCCACTTTCACTTAAAAGGGATTTCAAAAATGGGCTGGTTCTGTAGATTCGAATTTTATACAGGATAGTGCAACCAACCTAAAAGTGGCCACAACCTTGACTCAAGTCCAGTGACGGCTTTTAGATCGGCTTAATATTGCCTTCTTCTCTAGCTTTTTTCATCGCGAGAGTTTGAATTCAAAAATGCATTCTATTGATCTATTTTTTGGTGACTACTAAAAAGAGGTTGATGCCGAGTGAGTCTTCAAGAACTTCGACTTTGCAGCTTGTTTTGTTAAGTTCAGATGGAACCAACTTTTGTAGATCAGAACGAGATCTATGAAACAATTTCCACTCTAAAAGGTAATCTGTTGAAAATTGGTCAGGGCTATTATTAGAAACATTACCTAGTATAAGACTCCCGCCGGGGCGAAGTTTTGCAAACAAGCAAGTAATGAGTTCGCTTGCGACACGATCACTGAGATAATCGAAAAGACCCGCAGAAACAATTACATCTGAGTTCTGAATATGTTGAATAAAGGGCTCGTTTTTAATTACGCCCATAAGTGGATCTTCTTTAATAAGACGGCACATTATATGTTCGTCTCCACGAACAAGCGATTTAATTTTTTTATTTGAGTAATCGAGAGCCTCGGCTTCCTGGTCTATCAAAACAAGATCAAGATTCTTTTCTACCCCAATTTCATCAAGCTTCTCTAGCATCATGCGTAGTTCTTTGCCAGAACCACTTGCTATGCTGGATATCTTGAAAGAGTTAGGTCCGCGTCCCTGTTTCTTATACTTTTCTACCAAGACATTACTTAAGAAGCCCATTCGGTTTAAATTTCCAACAGCTGCCGGCTCACTGCAAATAAAACGATGTATAAATTGCTCAAAGAGGCTTGCCTCTTGATGGTGCCCTTCGTAAAACATCAACATGAGGCCATAATCAATTGTGTAGTTTGAAGACTTTTGCTTCTGACGTCCGCGAACCAGTGAAGAAGCAAATATATTTTGAAAAAGAGCTCTAAAATAATGCTTGTGGTTCTGGTGGGTCTCCTCATCAAATGTGCTAACTAAATCTTGTAAGTCACTAAAATGAGATCGTATTTCGTCGGTGTGTTTGGCTAAATTAAGCTCAAGTGTTTGTTCGATAACACTTTGTTTGACATCATCGGTGGTTATCATGTTCTCTATTTTTTGCTCTTCCAGCAGCAATGTGTTTTGTAGTTCAGTCAGCAAATAAAGGAAGTCTGAACACAGAATTTTAAAATTATTTTGAATCTTCGGCGTCGAATTGGGTTGATTGACTACCTTTTCCGTTCCCGTTTTTGTTGATAGAATAGACTTTACGTAGTTCATATCAATTGCGGATTTGGTTAGATAGAGACCAAAAGTGGTCAGCCCATTTTTTTGTAATTCGTCTACAACTTTGCAAGAGCCTTCGTACACAGACTTTTTATTGATTAGGATTTGAATATTGTGCAGCATGCGATTTAAAGAAATGGTGAAGGGAGCCTTTTCAAGGGAAACCCGAAGCCCATGTTCAGAAATATTGTTAATCGTACCTCTGTGCGCATCCTCGCCAATTTGAAAGTAGATTTCAGCAGAAATATTTTTGGGGATTTCAAGCCTTGATTCCTGAAAAGTAGTGACAGTCTTTTTTTCGTTGGTCGATTTTAGCTTCTTTGCAGGCTTTGACATGTTGACTCCCCAATCTGCCGTTCAATACTCAAAAAAACTTGAAAAAAGTTTTCCATAGTCTCTTTCGGTATATCCTTAAAATGCCTTGAGTTTTTTTTGAGTTTTCCTGGCTCGGTCGTGAATGATAGGACTAGGCCAAAAACTCGATCAAAATCTTGCATTGATACGTTAAAATGACAAATTTTTAGACAAAGAAAGCTCTAGGTCGAGTGTCTTTTGCCCACAGGGCAAAATGCTGGCGAGTTCAGGATATCCGCCCAGGCTAATAAAATCTTATCCACAAATTGGCTACAAATTCGAGAAAGACCCAGTCTTTTGTAACAAATATTAAGATGCAGGAGTGTTCTCGCCCAAAGCAGAGTTTAGGGCCCTGATCAGAAATTTCAATATTTTGCTCAAGTCGACTGGCTCTCGTAGCCATTAAAAATTATAATGAGAACTGGTTTTGTCAAACGATAAGGTTCTGCCTTGTCAACATGAGGCAATTCATAGTTCCAATCCAAGTTGATAACTTTTTTAGCGGGGAGAGACTCAACCACTCGGAATATCCCCTCGCTAAAGTGGGGGAGACTCCTTGCGCAGCCATGTGATGCTCGCGTGCGACCTAAAAGGTTCCAGTTTTCTTGAGGTGTGCCGTGGATTGCGAGGTAGGAAACTCGATCTCGATTGTTCTTTTTAAAATCCTGAGGTTCAATAGAGTCGTCATGATAAAAATAACCGACGTAGAGAGCATTGGACATTGGATCACTGTAATTATGAGACTGCATTTTCTGTGATCTTGACCAATTCAACTGGAAAATGCCTGAAAATGTTGGGAAGTGATATCGAGTTCCTGTCGAGACTGGTAATATCTCTAAACCGTTCCATTCAAATGGTAGTCCCAAGACTGGACTGCTTGCTTTTGCTTTGGCAAAAAGACGGCTTTCTAAAAGGTCGGTAAGAGACAAATTATTTTGGGCAACGCCAGTGATAACATTGTTTTTGTCGCGAGTGAAGACTTGGGATGCCCCAAATTCCTTACCAACAACTAGCATATGCTGGTTAGGTAAGAAGGCGTTTGTGGGAGTTGGACCTTCTGCCGAATTGATGATTATGAAAAGTTCATAACTCTCTTCAATTTCAAGGCTTAGTGACTTTGTCACAGTCTCGAAATTGTGGAGCACAGATCGATAGCCTGTTTGAATCACTTGAGCGTGTGAAAAAGAAATTCCAAAATAAAAAATAAAAAGAAAGTTAAAAAAAAATCTAAATATCATGGGTTCGAACTTTTTATGAGATCGACAACCGCATCAACGGCACATTTCCATGGGAAAAGTCCACATTTACCACCAACAGGCACTGGGGCTAATGGAGGAGGAGGATTTGTCTTGGTGGAGTTTTTAGTTGGTGTATAAGGATCATAAGGGTAGAGCGGGATGAAGTGCGTTCGATCAAAAATGGGTCTTGGATTCCCAATAATGATTCCCGGTGGTATTGGGCGGCCAAGGACTGGGGGAAATAGAGGAGAGTCTGGCCAATGAATGTTATCGCTGTCGGGTGGTATTGGGGGGCGAGGGATGTTCTTTTTATCGATATTTAGCTCCTTGAACAGACTTTCTGGAGCCCAAAAACATTTGCATAGAAAACTCGTGGGCTGAAAGCCTTCAGCAAGGACGCTAGAAAGAACCATAGGGTCTAAACTAAGCTCTTCAAGTTTAATATTAGGAATAAGTTTGAACTCTCCGCCCTTGGGACACATATAGTATTCACTATCTGGCGAGAGTTCCACTTTAGATAAAGGAAAGAAACGTGTTACCCGTGTTGCTATGACCTCATCTTCGCTATCTTGAATATATGAGACAAGAAGTCCGTCCTCTAAAAGAACTCCGGCCTCATCGGCATGGCCCCAGTTGCTCTCTTCACCTGCCGAGAGATACTCAATATTCTCGATCGAGTTTTGTTGAAGTTTTGGACATTCTTTGCCATGCTCGCTGCATTTTGAGACTGCACTATCTAAACGTATTTGGTCCGCGGGAGAAAGTGTAGCAGCGTTTGAGGTCATCGCAAAGCTAGTGAGCCATATTGGAAGGATAAGTCCT
>JBGSNK010000016.1:0-4286 GCA_041739665.1 Bdellovibrionales bacterium | reverse complement strand
TTGCAAAAGATCAACTAGGGCAGAGCCTTCAAAATTCTCTAAAATAATTAAACTGCGATCGTAAAGTCTTTGGCTATGTGAGCTTGTAAAGAAAGGGCGCACACCATCAGGTAAGCTCGATTCAAACCTCTGAATCGCTTTCTCATAAGTAGGACAAGGGGGGTGCAATCGTTTTAACAGGTCGGGCCAATCCCTTTGCACATCCCAAGGTTGAGTCGCAACTCCTAAAAAAGGAAAGCTGACTTTATCACCGCTAAAGACAAGAGCTAGATCATAGTCGAGGGCGGCAATGACAATATCGAAATCCGAGAGCTTGTTGATAAAACTTTGTCGCTCTTGCAATAGATGGTGTGCCAAATGAACACGCATAATTTTACTGCCAGCTAATTTTTTTAAGGTCTCAAGGTGATTATAAAGCTCAGCCGTGATGGCATCGTCCATGTCGTGGACATAGGCCAGGATCTCACGCTCTTCGCTCTGGAGGTCTTCATTAAACTCTCCTTTTAATCGCACGCCAAGCCGAGCAAGCTCGACCTCCGCTGCCAGAGTGTGGTCACCCAAACCCAAGTCGGTCACAATTCTTTTTTTATGCGGATAGCGAAAATGCAAGCCTAGTAGGACCTCAAAAACGGCCTGATTAAAACTTCGGTAAAGAAATACCCTCGACTGACAGTTGAGCTCGCCTTGTATTCTTTTATTGATTTCCTGCCATTGAAAAGAGGCCTGGGCATTGATGCGCATAAATAAATTGTAATGGAACTCTTAAAGAAGCTCCAGTAAAAAGCCAAATGAATTGAAAGACTAAATACCCAGTTTGTGACGATCACTGTCTTCCACGACAGAAGCAACACCCTTGCCATTGTTAAGATTGGGCCGGTAGGCAAGGTGTTTGATATCGTAAACAAAATTGTCCCCATTAGCACCAGGTGTTTGCCACTCTGGACCCATGCGAATAGCATCCACAGGGCACGCTTCTTCACAATAACCACAAAACACACAACGAAGCATGTCGATTTCATAATTGATGGGGTACTTCTCTACACTGGGATCTTCGTCTTCAGAAGCCAAAATGGTAATGCAGTCAGCAGGACAGGCGGTTGCGCACAACATGCAAGCTGTGCATCGAATATCACCATCGGCTTTAACAGTCAGGACATGATTGCCCTTAAAACGCGGGGAGTATTCGTACTTCTCTTCGGGATAATTAAGGGTGGCCATACGGCGACGGTAAAACAGGTTTTTAATCATTGTCGAGAAAGTGAATCCCATTCCAGACAAGATGCCGGGCAAGTACCAAACACTATTGACTTTAGGTCTTTGGACTCGAATCACACTCATACATGACCTCTCTCGTGAATAAACTCGTTGTGGACTCTTTCAACCAGCTCAGAACTGTGAAGCTGAACATCCTCACCTTTTAAAATATGGGCGATCTCAGTTAAACTCAAAGCTTGGTCGACGAATAGGTCCACTTCCTCAAAATTTTGTTCGACACCCGCGTGGTTTATAAATGTACCCGACTTTTCCGCAAAAGTTTTAGTTGGCACGAATGTCAAGTTTCCTCTTAGCTCCTCTGCTTGGGGCACGAGGCACGCAGACATCCAAAGAACTTTTTTTGATTGAACAAAGAGCTCTGCTTTTTCTTTGATATCTTCAAAGACCCATTGATTTTCAGGTCCGGCTACAATGAGCAGATCAAAATCAGAGAAATCTTTAAAATCTGTTTTTAAAAGAATACCCAGTTCATTGGCGACCTTCTGTAGACCTTTGGTATTTGGATTTTTATCTCCTCGTATCAGAAGGCCATCGAAATACTCAAATTTTTCGGGATGATTGATCCAATGATAAACATTTTCTCCAGAAAATTTTGATTTCCAAAAGGATAAAAGAGATTGGTATTCTTCAACACTATACTGACCTGTCACAATGAGGGCAGCTTTTTGAACAGCCGAAAGACTTTCTTGAATGCCTTTTAATGTGTTGGCCGAATCTTGGTACTCCCAATTTGAGCCTTGAAACTGCTTGGCCTGCACGAGACGGTTCTGTCTTTTTAGGGCTTTCTTTTGACCGCGCTCACCAATAAAATCCGTCATAACCGGATTGGTGGCTTTGTATATCTCGCGGCCATGATCACACATCCAGTAACCATTGACTTCAGAATGACGAGGCTTCACGCGCCACATCCCCTCTTGATTGAAGTAAACGTCGACGTTGCAGCCAGTGGAACAGCCCGTGCATATAGATGGTTTGTCTTTTAAAAACCAGACTCTTTGACGGAAACGAAAATCTTTAGACGTCAGAGCGCCCACAGGGCAAATATCCACAGTGTTGACGGCGTATGGATTATCTAGGGGACGCCCAGCGTAGGTGCCAATCTCAGAGTGATCGCCTCGATTAAAAATACCAAGTTCATGGGTCTTTGAAACTTCTTCTGTGAAGCGCACACAGCGAGAGCAAAGAATACATCGTTCTGAATCAAGGACAATTTTTTCGCCTAGATCGACCACTTTATTTTTCTTAACTTTAGCCTGACCCATTTCAGAATCGTATTGACCAAATTTCATGTACTGATCTTGTAAGCCGCACTCCCCGGCCTGGTCGCAAATAGGACAATCAAGAGGATGGTTAATCAAATGAAAATCAAGACCCCATTTGACAGCATCTTTAACCATCGCACTTTGGTTGTTGACCGACATTCCCTCTTGAATAGGTGTGTTGCAAGCAATTTGCAAACGCGGGTTACCTTCGATTTCAACCATACAGAGACGACAAACACCGGCTACGCTGAGCCCTGGGTGCCAGCAATAATGGGCGATGTCTTCTTCGACTAACTTAAAAGCCTCTATAATAGAGGTACCCTCGGGAACTTCAACTGACTTGCCATTAATAGTGCACTTAAGCATGGGCCCGCCCTTTTACTTTGGAATATCCTTGTTCAATATAAAATTGGAATTCGTCGCGGAACTTAGGAACAATGCCAAGAACAGGTAAAGCCGCCGCATCAGAAAGCGCACAAATAGTACGTCCCTTCATTTTATTCGCCACTTCACAAAGCAAGTCGATGTCGCTGACTTGAGCCGTTCCATTCAGAACACTCGACACCAATTTGTTGAGCCAACCTGTTCCCTCGCGACAAGGAGTGCACTGGCCGCAAGACTCGTGATGATAAAAGTGAGAAATCACTTGCATGATATCCACCATACAACGGGTGTCGTCCATAATAATTATGGAGCCGGAACCTAGCATTGAGCCCATCTCGGCTAAACACTCATAGTCCAAAGTAGCCGTTGCCACTTCTTTTGCCGTTAAAATAGGGGCCGAAGATCCACCAGGAATAACACCTTTGAGTTTACGACCATTTTTAATACCGCCGCACTCATTGTTGATCAGGTCCATGAACTTGTAGCCAAGTGGAACTTCATAGTTGCCTGGCTTATTGACATCACCAGAAACTGAGAACAGTTTTGTACCTGCTGATTTTTCAGTTCCGTACTTGCGATAGGCGGCAGCACCATCGCGGATAATATATTTTACAGCTGCTAAGGTTTCGACGTTGTTCACAATAGTCGGCTTCTTTAAATAACCTTGGACCGCAGGAAAAGGAGGTTTGAGTTTGGGTTGCCCCTTTTTCCCTTCAAGGGATGAAATCATCCCAGTTTCTTCACCACAAATGTAGGCACCGGCACCTAAATAAATATCCATGTCGTGTTTAAAGCCACTACCTAAAATATTGTCCCCTAAAAAACCAGCGTCATAAGCTTCTTGGATGGCTTTCTCGACAACACGTGCCGCGTAAACATACTCACCACGTATGTAAATGTAGGATTTTGGCGACTTGATTGCAAAAGCTGAAATGATCATACCTTCTATCAATTGATGAGGAGCGCGCTCCATCATCATGCGATCTTTAAATGTACAAGGCTCGCCTTCGTCCGCATTACAAAGTAGATAACGAACTTCACCATTATTCGGCAAAAAACTCCACTTCATACCCGTAGGGAAGCCAGCGCCACCGCGACCGCGTAGACCCGAGGCCTTGACCTCGTCTATGATCGCAGAGGGTTCCATCTTTAAAGCTTTAGGCAGGACGTCGTAGCCGCCTTTGGCTTTGTACCCTTCTAAGGTTTTGAATTGATCATCTGCATAATGCTCTGTCAGCAATTTCACTTCCATTATTTCAAATCCTTCAAGAGTTTGCGAGCGGACTCAGGGGTTAGATCTTCGTAGTAGTCATCATTGATTTGCATCATAGGGGCTTTGTCACAAGCACCCAGACACTCAACTCG
>JBGSNK010000090.1:0-12529 GCA_041739665.1 Bdellovibrionales bacterium | reverse complement strand
CTTTTTTGAGAATATCACGAATAATACTTTTCAAATTCTCAATTTTCTTGAAATTAGGCTCGTTCACGACGATATGAGCTTCTAAGGAGCGGAATTTTTCATAAATTTGCCAAATATGAATATGGTGTACGTCATGCACACCATCGATGTTCCGCAGCTTTTCTGCAACCTTAGATCTGCTGAGATCTTCAGGCACAGCCTGCATGAGTGTCTTAATACTATTCTTAATCAAGCCTACAGACTGGTAGAGGATGTAAGCAGAGATCAGTACAGTTGCTATTAGGTCTACCCAGTAAATTTCATAGAGGAGAATTAGAATTCCAGAAATAATTACGACAATTGATGCAAGAGCATCAGAGACGTTGTGGACGAAAGCGGCCCTCATGTTCACACTTTCTTTTGAGCCCGCGTGGGTTAGTAACGCTGTAAGCACATCAATTACTAAAGCAATAACGGAGATTCCAATCACCATCCATCCATCAATTTCTTTTGGGTTAAAGTAGCGCTCATAAGTCTCGAAAAGCAGATAGATACCAACAATCACTAAAGTAACACTATTGATCAAGGCTCCTAATATTTGGGCTCTTCCATACCCATAGGTCATCTCGTCATTGGCTGGGTATCCAGAGATTTTTTCTGCAATAAATGCGATGATTAGCGCTCCAGCGTCGCTGAAATTGTGAAGAGCATCAGCAATTAATGATAAACTCCCAGAAAGAATGCCCCCAATAATCTGAGCTATTGTTAGAACAATATTTATTACGATTGCCCAAAACAAAGCTTTTTTATTTGTAATTTTCCCATGATCGTGTCCCATTTTGGCTTTTCTTCTTTCGATCCTATGGATTGCTCAGATTTCGCTAACTAGAAAAATTGGCTCTTTATCTTGCGGCATACTAGCTAATTCTTCATCGGTAAGTCGAGCGTAAACTTCAATAAGGGTTCCATCTGGGTCTTTTAGCCATAGTTCGTGCAGTGGGGTCCCTCTCCATGTGGTTCTAGGTGGCTTTTCAACGTGGAACTCATTTTCAATACCTGAGTGGTACAGTTCTATAACTTTTTGTTTAGAGCTCGCGCCGATTCCCAGGTGGTACAAGGTGTCTTGATGAAGTTCTTTTCCGTCTGCTACCAGTAATACAAAATTTAAATTCATCTCTGGGTTTTTAAAAGTCACATAACGGTGGGTCCACTCGCAGGGAGTCACTCCAAACAACCATGTGTAAAATGCACTTGATTGGGCTAGATCTTTAACTCTGATACTCCCATGAATCTCTCGATTGGTCGGATAAATATTAACTTCTGTTACACTTTTGAGAATTTCAATACGAACTCTTAATTTCTCTTTTATGTTTCCAGCTTTATCATTGGGGCCAAGGACTGAAAACAAAAGGTCCCAATTGAAGAATGACTGCTTTTTAGCATTAAGCAAATTAGAAGCATCTTTTGTAAATGAAATAGTCGGGACCTCTATAAGTCTCTCCGGTGCTGTAAATTCAAGATTCATATTAAATTCTAGGAATGTTTTTTCAACAATATCCCGTTGCTCGCCATTGAGTTCTCCAACGCCTTGAATAAGCTTCATTTTGTACTCCTTATGATTTCACCCTCGATATTTGTTTCTTCGGAGATACTATTATACACGGTGCCGAATTGTTTGATGTTTTTATGTAGCAATTCAATTCTGTGATCAGACTCCTCAGTATTTAAAAAAACCTTGTAGTGAATCTCTATAAACTTCGGAGGCTTGTCTCTCCGAGTTGCTTCTGTTTCAATATTAACATCTGTGTATTGAAATTTTAAAAGTTCAGAAAATCTTTCAATATTTTTTAAAATACAGGACGAAAAGGAGCAAAGAAGTAGTTCACCAGGGCCTGGCATTGATTCGTCTCTATCTTTTGATACATCAACTAGAATTTTTTGCTCTCCAACTGTGAATTCGGAAACACCTTTTTTAATAAAATCTGACTTAACTTTATAAATCATAAATAACCTCTTTTATAAACTCTTTTTAAATTCAAGAAGCTTAGCTTTAATCTGATCTCGAATTGTACGAAACGAATTAAGACGCTCGGATTCTGGAGCCGCAGCAGGGTCAGGCATTCCCCAATGGAGTTTTTTTGCATTGGAGGCCATTGTTGGGCAAACTTCTTCAGCACATAGGGTAATGACGTAATCTAAGTTTGATAAGAAACTTACGGGCAGATCGTCATAAAATTTTGAAGTGTTGGCAGAAATATCAATACTTTTTTCTTTCATCACAGTGATGGCATCTTGGTGAACTTTGCCTGATGGCTCAGAACCAGCACTTTCAATTGCAAAATCTTTCCCAAAAATATTTTTTGCTAAGCCCTCGGCCATTTGGCTTCTTGCTGAGTTTGCTACACACAAGAATAATATTTTCATAGAGTCCTCCTAATTTTTAATTAATATTTCCATCGATTTGAAATTCGTACCAAATGAAGCATGACTGGCACTTCAATAAGAACACCCACAACAGTTACTAACGCAGCCCCAGAATTTAATCCAAAAAGAGCAATGGCAACGGCCACAGCCAGTTCAAAAAAGTTACTAGCACCGATCATAGAGCCAGGGGATAAAATGCAATGGGGGAGCTTCATTTTTCTTCCGATAAACCAAGCCAAGAAAAATATAAAATAGGTTTGAATCATCAGTGGTATGGCTATCAAAACAATATCTTTGGGCGAAGCTAAGATTCGACTTCCTTGAAAAGCAAACAAGAGTACCAAGGTTGTTAGGAGTGCGGCTATTGAAACTGGTTTTAAAACCGGCAGGAATTTTTCTTTAAGCCATGCTTTCCCAAATTTACTAATCAAAACCTTATTTGAAATAAAGCCTGCCACAAGGGGTATCACTACAAACACCACAACCGATGTGATGAGGGCATCATAAGGTATTGAGATATCGGTGACACCAAGTAGCAGTTTAACAATAGGAATAAAGGCGATAAGCAAAATGAGGTCATTGATTGATACTTGCACCAGGGTGTACTCCGGGTCTCCATCGGTCAGATAAGACCAAACAAAAACCATGGCAGTGCAGGGCGCAGCTCCAAGTAAAATAGCGCCTGCAATATACTGCTGCGCTAATTCAGGATCTATAAACGCCGCAAAAATTTTGTCAAAAAAGATCCAAGCGAAAAATGCCATAGTAAAAGGCTTAATAACCCAATTAATAACAACAGTAAGTGCTAAACCCTTGGGATTTTTACCAACATCTTTGATTGAACTGAAATCAATTTGAACCATCATAGGATAGATCATTAGCCATACAAGAACGGCAACGGGAATATTCACGGTGGCGATGTTCATATCACTCAATACGCTGATAGAATCGCCAACAAGGTGACCTACCAAGATGCCGCCTATGATACAGGCTGCAACCCAAATCGTTAAATACCGCTCAAAAAATCCCATTTTTTCTGATTCTGAACTCATGTTTAGAACTCCCTTTTTTTTAGCAACAGCTACTTTCTTGTTTCGCTTTAGGCACGCAGCAGGCACTCGTTGATTTTTCTGGGCCAAAAACTTCGACATCACCCATATTTTCGTAGGCTTCCCAAGCGATACCAGAAGGGTCTTCAACCCAAGCTTTATTGGATTTGGCATAACAACACTCTGTGACACCCTGATCGAATAATTGCTGTTCAGCTTTATGTAGTCTCTCGGTGATTTCAGTCAGTTCAGATTCAGAATCCACCTGAATTCCTAGGTGATCGAGTCCATGCTTGGAGCTTCTATTAGATATGGCAAAATTCATTTTTGGGTCTTCGAGCATCCATTTAGCGTAGTCACTTTTGTGTTTTGTGGGTTCTTTCCCAAATAGGTTAGAGTAAAATTGTACTGACTTATCAATATCTTGGACGGATATGTGGATGTGGACTGTTTTCATCTGATTCTCCCGAATTAATAAGTTGCATAATCGTATATTTACGATATATATTCCCCCTATGGCTTTTGCAAGTATTAATGAGTTTCCCAAAAAAGATATTGAAATTGCCGCCGTGTTCAAGGCGCTTTCCCATCCAGGACGGATTGCGATATTGAAAGTTCTCGCAAAAAAGCAAAGTTGTATATGTGGTGAGCTTGTTGAAGATCTACCATTGGCTCAATCAACTGTAAGCCAGCATTTAAAAGTTTTGAAAGAAGCTGGCTTGGTTCAAGGCGAAATCGATGGACCGAGGTCGTGCTATTGCATTAATAAAGATGCAATCAAAAAAATGAAAAGACAGTGTGGTGATCTTTTTGATTTTATAGATAAATATTCAGAGCCTGTACAAACTTGCTAGGCCTCACCACAGATATTAAGCACATCATTATGCCATTTATAAATTCTGAAGCTTTTGATTCATAGAATCTGAGTTAAATGTATTAATTAAGTCATCTAACGATCCTTCTAAAAGAAAATTAGCCATGTCTGTCTTGGCAAGGTTCCAGTCAAGAGATTTTAGTTTGTTTTCCAATTCTGTTCTTAACCAAGTATTATTGATATCGAGTTCCAGATCTTTGAAGGGACCAGATTTGTATAAAGCATTTTTTAGTAGTTCATAATAAGGTTTAATCTTTTTTGTTAAGTACCAATCAAGATCAAAGTAGTCTCGCCCCTTAATATATGTGGTTTCTCCCATGAGGAAGTTTCTGCATAAGACTGCATGAAGCTTTCCAGAGAATGAAGAACTATGGTCCTGAGTGGTGATCTTAAAATCTTCAGGGAATTTCAACGAAACTTCCGAGAAAGTTGAGCCACCAGGTGGATCGTTATCAATTTCAATTTTGATTTTTGATTTCGCTCCCTGCAATACAAATTTAGGATCTTTATCTAAATATTTTTTTACTAGAGTTCCTTCTTTGATCCAGACCTTTTGAACGTTGTTGTTAATGTTGTTGTGGGTAATTTCAAGTTCAAGACCCATCTTTTTAAGGTTCTCTACAGCCTCGTTCATAAGACCAGCTAATTTCTCAGTTGTTGTATTTGAGTTTGTTTGAATAAAGTCCAAATCCTCTGAGAAACGATCGATTTTATCAACAATTCTTAAGCATGTGCCTCCATGAAAAGCAGCGTAGCTGAAAAAATCAACTTTGCTTAGAGCATAGAGAAAACAATGTTGTAGCAACTCTTTATAGTAGTTCGCCATAAAAAGTTGATCTTCTGATTTACCCTCTTTTTTTTGTTCAAGAATAAGACTATCTAAAGTATTACTCATTTAAACTCTCACAAACTTTATTCATGAACTCGTGGTTGTATGCTTTTCTGTAGTTTTCCAAGTCTTGCCAATTAATCTGGTCTGATTCAGATTCGTCAATTCGCAAATCATGGGTAAGTTCGATTCGATTCGTCCAAACTTTTTTGGTTGAATAAGCATGATCCAAAGCAGCTTTTAGTGGCGTGGCAATTCGATAGACAATATTCCCCATAGCTACATTTTCTACTCCAAACAAAAGAAAATGCTTTGGAACTTTAGTAAATTTAAAAGTTCCAATTTCAGTCCGAAATGGCTTTTGACTTTGGATATTTTTTTCTGAAAAAGCATTAATGAGTCCAACAGCTTCAGGGATTAAATCGCGATGGCTTAGCGCTGTAAGGTCAGTAACATAAGAGTAGGGGTCCACCTTCATCAAAAATTCAAAAGGAGAAATTAGGCGTTTGCGAAACTTCTCAGGTAGACAATAAATACCGGTAGCAAGCCTAATAAGATCATCTCTTTGGACAGCTCGTTTAAGCAAATTTGCAATAGATGCTTTTGTGGCGCTTAGACGCTTTAATGATTGCTCTAGTTCAGTTTTAGAGAACATAGGGTCGTAGGCTCTTTTTTGAATGACTTGTTGGAACTGCATCTTCATAACTCCTTATCGTCATGTTTAGTATAACACTTAAGTGTCTAAAAATAAAGAGAATATATCGAAAACCGATAATTCTATTAATGATACAATTATAGTCCAAATATCAAGTATTTAGAAGACATTAAAGCAATTCAACCTCTTTGGCGACATAGACTCCCCAAGAGTTCTTGGGGGTGTGGTCGTCGCTTTTCCGCAAGCTTCTTCAAGAATTCTTGAGGATTTGCGAGAGCGATCTCTCCAAGTAGCTTTTACAGTTAAAGGGTGACCATTATCATTGAGAGCTTTTATGCAGGTTACGATTTTTGTTTTATTCCAGAACTTAGTGGGTGCGTAGCGTACGGGATCAAGTCCGGAGGCTCTTAGAGCTGTATTCCATGATCCGAAGTAATGACAACTAGCGAAGTGTAGAAACTTTCTTGAGGTTGGCTGGTTGTTAAATTTTGAAAGGGTAGGGTCTGCTTTTGGTGCTCGATTCACTCCAAACATCTTAACAGTGGTTACAGGTTCAATACTGTTAAGCTCAAGGATAGAGGCAATGATAAGATCCTTATCCCATAGCTTAAGGTCTTCATTTTCTAGATAAGGTGAGCGTATTTTCTTTATATGTTTATTCTTTTTTATAGTTTTCATAATGCCATTTTTTAGGCAGAACTACGATGATAGACAACTTTGGTCAACGATTCTTAAGAGTCCAAGCATGCCCCCAATTGGAGGCTTTTGATTCTTGCAACAGGTGTATCTGTGCCTTTCTAAAGTAATCAGTAATGGTTTGTAGGTTCACTGAACCGGATAAAATTCCAATTGCAATGAGTGCATATAGAAGGATGTTTTTTAAAGTCATAGGGAGTCTCCTTTAGTTTTTAGGGTGGTGAAAATACATTTTAAAAATGGAAAATTGCTTGGAAGCAAAAACCTTTAAAAGGCTTTGTAGTGGGGTGTTTTGGAGGTTTTCAGGTCGCATTATTTGGACCTATGATTGCTTAGGAATAGAGCAATTTTGTTGGAAGCATACGAGAAGCAAAATGGAAGCAAAACATTGAAATTTCGTGAAATATCACGAAAGATTAAGCAAGAGATTTCAAGGTCTTTCAGGTGTTTTTAAGTAGTTAGCGTTGTTGGTTTTTTGAGTCCTGTCTAATTTCTATGATTGAAAATTGGTTGCGGGGGCAGGATTTGAACCTACGACCTTCGGGTTATGAGCCCGACGAGCTACCAGACTGCTCCACCCCGCGACAGAGTGAAAAACGCAAGTTAGAGCAGACGTGCCACCTTGTCAACGCTTGATCCCAAAAATTGATGAGATCCATCATGCCCAAAGATAAAGCTTAATGAGCTAGGTATTTTCTTCCAAGCTCCAAGTGACGGGTCTTTAAATCTTGCTCTTCGCCACCAATCCAAACTCTTTCCGCACGACTTGTAGGTTCTAAAGGATCCCCAGACCAGAGAACAAAGTGGGCAGGTTGGCCAACTTGAATCTGGCCCTGTTGTTTGAAACCGAAAACCTGAGCTGGGTGACTGGTGATGGCCTTTATCGCCTCATTATGAGGGAGACCGTACTTGACCGCCATTGCGGCTTCTTGTCGCAATCTGGGCGCTCCAAGGTCACCATGGTCGGTGATAATGACTTGCACCCCTTTACTAGCTAAATAAGCGGGCGAGTCAAAGCGTGCTTTGGTTTGATCAAAAGTTTGGGGTGTCTGATGTGTTGGTGTCATCATCACTGGAATATTTTCCCGTTTTAGATCATCGGCGGCAAGCCAAGCTTCGGCCCCGCCTTGGATGACGAACTGAATATTAAATCCCAAGGAAAAGGCGTATTTTTTAAGTTGAAGCAGGTTTCGAATGTCGTCCACCCGTTGCACTTCAAACACCCAAGGTTTTTGTCCTCTTAAGAAAGGGGTCAGTGCTTGCATATGAAGCTCGTCTAAAAGCAAGGGCCGCGTTTGACCATTTTGATAGGCTTGTTTTTTTTGTTGGTAGAGGCGACTGTCTTGCAGCAGTTGGCGAAGTTGCGACCACATTTGGCTGCGGTTATTTTTCTGGCCCCATCTTGATTTTTGCAAACTGCTGAAAAGAGCTGCGGATTCTTTCACCACAGCATTTGATTCGACTAAATCAAAAGCCACCCCTTGGCCCCCCACAAGTCCCAGTGAGTTGTTCGATATAGTGGTCGTCACACCTTGCCGGCGCCAAATGGGGACGCGTATGCTTTGGCTGTTGAGTGCGTCAGCTGCTCGGAAGGCTGGAGTCATAAGGTTGGCATCACCACGTAGATCTTGGGCTAGAGTGTCGAGCTCAATCTCAAAAAGTCCTAAAGTTGAAATTGAATCAATAAAGCCAGGGGTGACAAAGTGAAGACGTCCGTCGATGACAGGTACATTTTCGGGAAAATTGGCCTCTTTAGATACACTGACCACCACACCCTTTTTCACATGAATGTGAGCCGGGTTCATCCATTGACCGTTAATAAAAGCTTTGCTGTTTTTTAAATAAAAAGTGGAAAGCTTTTCAACTTCCTTATCGTTTGAGGTTTGCAACTCGGGGAAGGTTAGGCTGTCGACTAAGGGGGCCGGAGTAAAATCCCGTCCATCGTAAAAAGCCATATCGTTATAGCCCACTTCAAAGTCACTGCGAGGTCGAACCTTGTCTTTGCGGTCCAGTATTTTTTTGCCATTGATAAACACCATTTGGGCTTTGCTGTATGCCGAGAAAGGGTGACCATCCCAGGCGACCACATCAGCCATTTTACCTGCCTCAAGACTGCCGATGCGATCATCCAGCCCTAAGCTCCAAGCGGCATTAAGTGTGATCCAAGACAAAGCCTCTTCTTCGCTAATTTCAATTCCTAAATCTCGAGCGCGACTTAAAGCTTTACCAGCTTCAATATTTAGAAAACGCACGTCCTGCGGCGAATCTGAATGCAAAACAGCTTTCACACCCGCTTGATGGAGCAGGGCCATGTTGTATGGGATGCCATCATAGGCTTCGGCTTTAAATCCCCACCAGTCTGTCCAGGTGGCAACAGCCACATTTTTTTGATGCAGGCGAGGGGCGACTTTATAAGCTTCAAGGCCGTGGTGAATGGCCCGAATTTGAAAACCAAACTCGTCGGCCAAGTCCAAAATATTGCTAATGTCATCGGCTCGGTAACAATGGAAGTGAAGCAGGATCTCACCTTTTAATACTTTGAGCAGAGTTTCAGAAACAAAATTCCTCTTTGGGATTTTAAGAGTCTTCTTGTTTTTTTGGGCTTCCTCTAATTCTCGTCCATATTCAATGGCTTCTTGGTAAGCTTTTCGATAGTGGGCCATATTCCCCATACGAGTCATTAGACCTTTTTTCTTATAAGCGAGCTTCGGGTTTTCGCCACAGGCCATTTTCAAGCCTTGGGGAGCCTCGTAAAAACGCATTTCGCGCGGGCTGACATTGGGGATGAGTTTTAAAGTCATGGTGCGACCACCCACCAGATTTCCAGATCCAGGCAAGACTTGAATCGTTGTGACTCCACCTGCCATGGCCCGCCACAGATCGGGATCTTGGGGCCAAAAGGCGTGCTCTGCCCAAACGTCAGCGGTGACAGGGCGACTCATCTCGTTGCCATCATTGTGGGCATCGAGAGCAGGGGAGGGATAAACGCCCATATGAGAGTGGACATCGATCAAACCAGGTGTGAGTGTCAGTCCTGTGCCATCGATGATTTGAGTTTCAGAGGGAGGAGTTATTTTTTCCACGCTGATTTTATGAATGCGTCCGTCTTGCATGAGCAGATGAGCTTTTTCATAAGTGACGCCAGTGGCGGTCATGATCCTTGCATCTTGAATTAAGACCGGCTTAGAGTCCATAGGGTAAGGCGTGCTGACGAGTTCGGGAGGGTTTTCGTGGACCCATTTCACGGCCTGTGTCTTTATGCTACTGACCTCAGCTGATTTTTTTATACAACTCACAAGAATAAGTAGGCAGCACATTAGAATGTGAGAAGCGAGATGGTTCACCATGAAAAGTCCTTACGTGAGGTGAGTAGTAGGTATAAAGAAGGTTATTGAAAAGTTCAACTCGCACTTTGAAAAGCCATGGACAACAGGCTCGAGGCTGACTACAGTTGAGTCATGGTGGTAGTAAAAAAGTATGGAGGCACCTCTTTAGGGACTCTCGAGCGTATAGAAGCTGTGGCCGACCGCGTAGTATCCGATATCGTCGACAAGGGCGAGCAACCCATTCTGGTGGCCTCGGCCATGTCGGGAGAGACCAATCGCTTGATTGGACTAGCGCACCAAGTGGCACCTCAGGATCGATCTCCAGCCTATGATATGTTGCTGGCCTCTGGCGAACAAGTCTCCATTGCACTGTTAGCCATGGCCTTGCAAAAGAGAGGTTATAAAGCGCGTCCCATGCTGGCTTTTCAATTGGGAATTGTCACCGATGCCTTGCCCAGTAAAGCCACCATTCAAAGTATCCGCACCGAACAAATAAAAGAGATGATCAGCGTGGGTATCATACCGGTTGTGGCTGGTTTTCAAGGAATTGATCCTCACGGTGATATCACCACACTTGGGCGAGGAGGGTCTGACACCACTGCGGTGGCCTTGGCTGCGGCTCTCGGCAACGAGGTTTGTGAAATCTACACCGATGTTCCGGCGATTTTTACCGCCGATCCACGTTTGGTGCCTGACGCCTCACCTCTTAAAACCGTTTTTTTTGAAGAGATGATGGAAATGGCCTGTTTGGGATCAAAAGTCTTACACTCGCGTTCTGTTGAGTTGGCCTCGAAATTTAATGTTAAGATACATTTGCGTTCCACCTTTGAGGCCCGTGAGGGCACTTGGGTTATTTCCGAAGGAGAACATATGGAAAAACCGGTTGTCACAGCTGTCACCCACGACGCCAACACAGCTGTCTTTAAATTGTTTCCCACACCTGACACTCCCGCTTTCTTGGCCCAACTGTTTGGTCAGTTGGCACAAAAAGGTGTCGTGGTGGATATTATCACCCAAAGCCAAAATCCTCAGGGGCAGCGCTTGGCTTTCTCTGTTCACGGCGATGACATCGATCTGGCTCGTTCGATCATCCAAGAAGTTGTAGATGCTTCGACACAGATTGATTTGATTGGCGATATGGCCAAGGTTTCAGTAGTGGGTGTGGGGATGCAAAATCAGTTTGGTGTGGCGGCACGATTCTTTGCAGCCCTTGCGACTCACGACATTCCCATTCGCTTGGTAACAACATCGGACATT
Organism: Bdellovibrionales bacterium; assembly: GCA_041739665.1. Classification (GTDB taxonomy): domain Bacteria; phylum Bdellovibrionota; class Bdellovibrionia; order Bdellovibrionales; family JAGQZY01; genus JAGQZY01. The sequence continues at coordinate 1,440 of JBGSNK010000090.1, read as the reverse complement.
AAAATTTCGGCGGTGATTGAAAAAGCCAATTTAGAAAAAGCGGCTCAAAGTCTGCACGACGAATTCAAGTTGGCTGGTCTCTGAGCTTATGTCCCTACGCTACGAACAGGGTCAACTGATTTTTGGTTCCTCGCAAAATCTCAAAACATTGATGGAAGGGCGCTCAGGTGAGCCTTGTTACGTCTACGACCTCAAGGCTATCGATTCGCGCTACGATCTGTTGGTGAAGAGTCTTGACGGGCTTAAAAATTTGAGTGTTCACTATGCCTTGAAAGCCAATGGTCACTCTCAAATCTTAAAAGTTTTTAAGAATAAAGGGGCGGGTGTTGATGTGGTGTCGGGTGGCGAATTAAAGCTCGCCCTCGAAAACGGCTTTCTTGCAAAAGACGTGATTTTCTCGGGTGTGGCTAAATCGGTTTCTGAAATCACTTTGGCCATTGAACATGGTATTAAACAAATCAATGTGGAATCCAGTCAAGAGCTGAAACGAATTGGGGAGCTGGGGCGAAAGCATAGTAAAAAGGTGTCTGTTGCTTTTCGCATGAACCCCGAGGTCAGTCCCGAAACTCATCCCTATATCACCACTGGTATGAGTGAAAACAAATTTGGGATGGACCGCAGTTTTATTCCCGAGCTTGTGCGCTTGATGCACGAGTTTCATGACTCCTTAAACTTGCGCGGTTTGACCATGCATATCGGTTCTCAGTTAACTGACTTAAGTGCCATGACTGAGGCTTTTAGTAAGTTGCGCTCCATTGCCCACGAGTTTCAAGTTTTAGGTTTCCCAATCGCGTCTTTAGATATTGGTGGGGGAGTGGGGATTCACTATAATTCAGGCGACTGGAGTTTGGACGAAAAACTTATCCAGAAATACGGTCGAGCCGTGGTGCAAAGTCTAAAAGACTTTGAGGGTGAAATTCTCATCGAACCCGGCCGAGTTTTAGTAGGGCGGGCGGGCTTATTGCTTTGTCAGGTAGAGTACATCAAGCAAACACCTTATAAAACTTTTGCTATCGTCAATACCGGCATGCACCACCTGATGCGTCCAGCGTTGTATCAAGCTTTGCATCGTATTTTACCCTTAGTGAAAAAGCCAAAGAGCTCCCAAAAGATTTACGATGTGGTGGGTCCCATTTGCGAGAGCAGTGACTTCCTAGCCAAAAACTATCCCCTACAAGAGCTCGAGCAGGGAGACTTCCTCGCGATCTGCGATGCCGGAGCCTACGGTTTTTCCATGGCTAACAACTACAATGTCCACGGCCTCCCCGACGAAATCATCCTGTAAGGTACCTGCTTCTTTTTGCAGAAGCGATGAGTCGACGCCCAGTAATTATTCAATATAGGTTTCTTTCCAGAAATAAAACGCGGTGCTTCTGCAAAAAGAAGCAGGTACCTATTTTTGGGAGAGGCGTTGGCAGGCGGTGTGGGTGGCTTCGCTGA
>JBGSNK010000084.1:0-11666 GCA_041739665.1 Bdellovibrionales bacterium | reverse complement strand
ACTTGGCGTTTTTCTAGTCATGTTTATGTGGACGTTAGATAAATTTGTAAATCCAGATCATGCAGCAAAAGTTTTTGAGAATTTCTATTTTTTGACAGGATTTTCTCATCAGATTCTTTATGTTCTTGCCGGGCTTGAAATGTTAATTTTAGCAGCGTTTCTTGTAGGGTATAAAAAGAAATTAAGTTATGGGCTTGTTCTGGCTTTTCATTTTGTTTCGACAGTTTCTTCCTTCTCGCAATATCTTAATCCTTGGAAAAGTCTTTTATTTTTTGCTGCTTGGCCGATGCTTGCCGCATGTTTCGGTCTTTTTTGGTTAAGGGACTATGATAAACGTTTTGCTATCGAGTAAATCTCCGCAGAAATGCCCACATTTTTTTGAGCATCTAAGAAAAACTGCCACTTCATTTATCTTCAAGCCTCTAGGAGTTTGGGCACGATGATAGACAATGCTTTCAGGTCGATTCTTCCTCGTTTTGTGGGTCCATTACTCAGACTTTATAAATTTTTAAAACTGAGTCCCGATGGGGTCACGGTACTTGGTTGTCTGATGGGCATCGTCTCTTCTTTTTTTGTCGCTAAAGAATACTTCGTTTTAGCTCTGGCACTTTGGTGGTTAGGGAGATTGCTAGACGGAACCGACGGAATCTATGCCAGAGAAATTGGCCGCTCTTCAAAGGTGGGAGCTTTTCTTGATATCAATTGCGACATGCTTGCATACGGAGCCGTGATCCTTGGATTGTATTTTTATCGGCCAGATTTAGCATTTTACTGGTGCGTGATTTTGTTCCTATACATCCTCTGCATTGCTGGCGCACTCTCCCTTGGTTCTCTTCAATCTGAACATAATCCAAGTTACAGTCGGGACAATCGCAAACTTCGTTTAGCTGCGGGTCTTGCCGAGGGGGGCGAGACGGGTTTCTTTTATTCCTTTTGTTTTCTATTTCCGACTTATCTTAAACCATTGAGCATAATTTGGATTGCGATACTTGCGCTTACGGTAGTGGCACGAGCCATTTTGGCTATGAAACTTTTAAGCTCGAAGGAGTCCTCGTGACACTCATGAGTTGGTGGCTACTTCCAAGTTTTGGACTGATCTTAGTGCTTTTACAATTTGCATTTACACTTAGAAAATTTCCCAAGTCTCTTGCTTTAAGGAATTTGGCATTTCATTCAGCTTTTGCCTTACTCATTGGTGTTGAGCTTTGGGCACTTGCTCGTTTGAGTTTTTGGCCATCAACTTCCCTTCTATCTATAAGAACAGCATTTCCACTTCTTAACGCGCTCATTTGTTTTCTCGCACTAGATCTTCTTTCTTACGGATGGCATCGCTTAAATCACAACGTTTCTTGGCTTTGGCATTTTCACTTGTTTCATCATAGAGCTGAAACGCTTGACCCTATTGCTGCGTACAGATTCCATCCCGTTGAAGTTTTTCTCGGATATCAACTTAGAGCGCTGGTGATGTGGGGTTTGGGCTTTACGCCTGAGTCCGTATCACTCTTTATTATCATCTATGGAGCCTTCAATCTTTATCAACATTCCAATTTAAAGTTGCCTTACTTGTTTGAAGAAATTATTGCGCTATTATTTGTAACTCCTACAAGGCATCACGTTCATCATTTGCGGGAAGAAAAGTATCGGAACTCAAATTATTCCACAGTTTTTATTTTCTGGGATCGTCTCTTCGGAACCTACCAAGCTCCCATTCCTGAGCGCTCTTTTGATATCGGAGTAGACTAAAGGTGATGTATGGATAGGAATCCACTGTCGTTATTGCGGAAAATTTTTGGAATGCATTTTCCTTGGAATCTTTGGATTCAACTCATGGTTGGCGTTAATATGGTGGGCGCTATCGTGTTCTGGAAACACACTGAAGCAAAAGTCACGTTACTCTCACTGACGCTTTCTTTCATTATTATGTCTCTGATTTTTGCTCGATACGGTTTTGTTCGACTCCTCGGACTAGGGCACATTCTGTTTTGGACGCCACTTTGCGTTTGGTTGGGTTTCAATCTTGCTACTGGAACTTACAATATGGCAGGAGGCTTTCGCTACTGGATTATATTTCTTCTGCTCATCAACGGATTATCACTTGTAATAGACTACGTTGATGTCTTTCGTTTCTGGCGTGGTGAAAAGGGAGAGTTGTAAAATATGCAAGCAGTCTTAGGCTTAAGTGTCTTTATCGTAATCGCTTGGATCTTCTCTGAAAATCGCAAAGCTGTTTCCTGGATTTTTTCGATGAAAGCGCTTTCGCTACAATTTGTTCTTGCAGTTGTGTTTTTGAAAATACCTTTTGCGACTCACATCTTTTCATTCCTCAGCAGAGGAGTCATGCTGCTTCAAACAGTAACTGACCGAGCTTCCCAATTTCTTTTTGGCTACCTGTCTGGAGGGGCCGCTCCCTATGACATTACTCATTCCGAAAATAACTTTATTGTTGTATTTCGAGTATTGCCCCTAATCCTTGTAGTAAGCGCTCTTTCAGCTGTCTTATTTCATTGGAGAGTTATTCCCATTATTGTTCAGGCTTTCGGTGTCGTCTTAAGAAAGATTTTGGGACTTTCTGGAATACTAGGCCTTGGAAGTGCATCAACTCTTTTTTTCGGGACTATTGAAGCCCCGCTTCTTGTACGTCCCTATCTTTCAAGCATGAATCGCTCCGATCTTTTTGCCCTTATCACATGTTCTATGAGCACAGTCTCAGGGACCGTCATGATTCTCTATTCTGGCGTCCTCAGTAAAATTTTGCCGAATGCTTTTACGCATCTTTTAGTTGCCTCCATTATGAGCGTGCCCGCAGCCTTGCTCATTTCAAAAATAATGATTCCAAGCAAAGCACTTAAAACGCCTCTTGACGGAGGCGACACGCAGATTCGCTCTCCCTATGAGGGAACACTTGATGCGCTTATGAGGGGAATCTCTGAAGGCATGAACATGATATTTGGAATTATTGGAGTCATTCTTGTTTTCTTTGCGCTTTTATATCTTTTGAATGAGGGGCTTTTGCTCATTCACCCTGATCTTACCGTAGAGTCGATCCTTGGAACTATTTTAAGACCCATCATGTGGCTTACAGGAATTTCGTGGTCAGATACTCTGATCTCTGGGCGTCTTATGGGTACCAAAATAGTTCTCAATGAGTTTGTTGCCTATTTAGAGCTCAGCCAGTCCACCCAATTCTTGAACAAGAAATCTCTTTTAATTTTAACTTACTCACTTTGCGGATTTGCAAATATTGGGAGTATGGGAATTATTGTCGGAGGCCTTTCTTCGATTCTTCCCGAAAGAAAGAAAGAGCTGATGGAATTGACTGTGAGAAGTTTGATTGCTGGAAATTTGGCAACACTTATGACGGGCACGATTGTGGGACTGTTGTCGTAAGCAGCGGACAGTAGAGTTAGGTGCCTTTGGCACTTCCATAAATCTTCATGTTTTTCAGCGTGTTAAGGTATACTACAGAGTGTAGAATGGAGAAAGTATGAGAAAGGCTGAGGAAACAATGACAATTGGGGCGCTTTCGAAAGAATCAGGAGTTGGTATCGAAACGATCCGGTACTATGAACGTTTTGGACTGATAACACCAGTGGGGCGTAAGCTTTCTGGTTACAGGGTATTTGATGTCGATTCCTTTAGAACTCTCCGCTTTTTAAAACACGCGCAAGAACTTGGGTTTTCTCTAGCCGAAATCAAAGATCTCTTAAAACTGAGAGCAAATAAGGGGGCTCGTTGTGAAGATGTGCAACGGAGGGCTTCAAGGCACCTTCAAGACGTCGAAGCAAAAATAAAAAAGCTAGAGGGCATTCAGACCGCTCTATCAAAATTGATTCGGCAGTGTCGCTCCAAAAAATTAAACGATACTTGCCCTATCTTGGACTGCTTTGAAGGGAGAGTGATATGAGCGAAAATAAAATCGAGAATAAAGCGGGCTGGCTTGTTGGAGGTGGGATAATTGCCTCAGTGCTTGCCTCTCTTTGTTGTGTTGGGCCCTTAGTTCTCACTCTACTCGGAGTATCAGGTGCAGCGGTGCTTTCCCAATTTGGAGCATTGCGCGTTCCGATGATTATAATAGTGCTTGTGCTCTTTGGCATCGCCGGAATTTCGCTTTACCGAAAAAGAAAAAGTTGTGAGGTCGGCTCGATTTGCGCCGATCCAAAGAAATTCAGAAAGATGGTTATTTTCTATTGGGTTGGGTTTGTGATCGCAATTCTTGGGATTGCTTCTCCGCAATGGATCGCATTGTTTTTTTCATAATATGAATGGAGGAAGGAATAAAATGAATAAGATAATTATTACGGCACTTGTCTGCGGCAGTCTTGGAGCGTCCAGTTTTGCATGGGCTGAAAAGGTCTGTTTTGAAGTGCAAGGAATGACTTGCGCAACCTGTCCAATCACGGTCAAAGCCGCTATCAAGAAAATAAAGGGAATTACCGAAGTGAAGACTTCGTTCGAAGAAAAGAGCGCGGTGGTCGATTTTGATTCACAAAAAACCAATACTACTGAAATAAAAAACGCCATTGTTGGCGTTGGATATAAAGCTATTCCTCAAGAGTGCAAAAAAAACAAAGGATAAGGAGATAATTATGGACTTAAAAAAAATTGATCCTGCGCTAGAACTCATGAAAGACTTTGGAAAACTTACCAATGGAATGCCTGGGCTTATTGAGCAAATGAGACAAAGGGCGATTTTTTCTGAAGGTGCTATTCCAAAGAAATTTAAAATTCTAACTGCAATGATATGGGCCATCTCCGCGCGTTGTGAGCCTTGTTTCAAATATTACATTCATCAAGCAACAAAAGCTGGAGCTACGGAAGCGGAATTCGGTGAGTTTCTTGCCATCGCTTCAACCATGGGGGGCTGTGTTGGCGAGATGTGGGCACTAAAAGCTTATAAAGCATTTAAGGATATTGGAGAGCCTTCGGATTCAGAAACACCAGCACATTGTTGTTCTTAGGTATGGTAGTGAGTCTACGCGCTTCGATTTAATCTTTGAGCCCATAACTTTTTATGCAAAGGTTCATTGCTTTAGATTTCAAAATACTCAATGCTAAGCTCCTCAATCGTTAAGTTAAATTCAGTCTTGGAGTCATCCCCATCGGAGCCAATCCATATTCCTAAACTAAGAGGAAGTTCCTTAGTGTAATTCTGTTCAAAGGAGAATTCACCAGGAACGGCAAGCGAAATCATTGCTGTTTCCCTGATAAGATCGCTTTGCGGATGAACCCTGTTTTTCCACGCGGGGGGATTTCGGCTGCTAATAACACCGAGGTCTAGATGACCAAATCCAAGTTTCTTGGCTTTAGCAATTTCATCAAGAGAACGTATCCAGTTAGGTGCGGCAAGGCGCTCGAAAAAGCTTAATCTTTTCTCTCCCGAAATCGCGGGGCCGATCCTAAGCAAAAAGTCATCCGCATTGGACAAAAGCGGCAGTTTCGAAATATTCCCTCTGACATAAAGACGACGAATTTTCCTGGGTTCGGAAAAAATATAAATAATTGGAGATGCACTACTCTTTACTGAAATCTTCATCCTTCCATTTTCAAGAAGATAAATAGTCGGAGGAATCTGCCGATACTTTAGGCGTAGCCACTGGGTCGAGTCCCCACTCTTTAAGGGAGTGGCGACATGAAAAAAATCTCCTGCAAAGCAGTGAAGGGTGGCGCACGCGGAGATAGATATGATTGTTCGCAGGGCTACACTGAATCGAAGAGTCTTCAAAGTTAATATATTAACATATAGGTTGATAGCACGCAAAACTTGCGCCCCTCCTATGTTTATAGGGGTATCAATTTCTCTACGAATCGGAGCTGACAAAAACCTGCCTGCTTAATACCCAAGCCGCCATGCGCCATGGTTTTTTTTACCCCCACTAGACGCTTCTCTATCGCAAGCTATTATGTTTATATATTAACATATATTAAAAAAGGAAGCTCTATGAATAATACAAAGATCAAATTTTTATTTACAGCAATTTTAGTCTCAGGTTTTGCAATGCAGTTTGCGAAGGCAGAAAGCTACAAGCTTGACGCGTCCCATACGACGATAGGATTTAAAGTGAAACACCTTGTCATTTCGACGGTGAATGGCCGCTTCAACAAAATCGAGGGAAAAGCGAGTTTTGATGAGAAAACTAAAACCTTAAAAGACGCAAAAGCCACTATTCAAGTTAGTTCCATTGATACAAATGAGCCAGATCGTGACAAGCATTTAAAAAGCGGCGATTTTTTTAATGCCGAAAAATTTCCAACCATTACGGCGGAGCTTAAAACTATTAATTTTGCAAAAAGCGATCAGGCAAAGGCTACGATCAAACTTAAGATCAGAGATGTGACAAAGGATGTGGAGTTTGAAATAAAATTTCTTGGGACCGTGGTTGATCCATGGGGAAACAAGCGAATAGCATTTGAAGCCAGAAGCCATATTGATCGTAAAGATTTTGGGGTCTCTTGGAATAAAACCCTCGACAAGGGGGGCGTGATGGTTGCCGACAACGTGGAAATATTCATTGAGGGAGAAGCAATTTCTGAGGGCAAGTAGCTCTTGGTTGCAAAAAAGGAGAAATAGATATGGAAAATAACAAACGTAAATTAGTAACTGGAGCTACTCTTGCGGGTTTAGCACTGGCTTTCTCAAGCCTTTCCTACGCTCAGGAAGGTGGAAGCGCCCCCGCGGCACAAGCCCCTGCGCAAGGTGAGTGTCATGGCGTGAATAGCTGCAAGGGTTCTGGAGAATGTGCAGGAAAAAGCAATGCTTGTACTGGTAAAAACTCCTGCAAGGGCAAGGGTTGGATGAAAATGTCTAAAGAAGATTGCACGGCTAAAAAGGGAACTTTTAAAGTAGCAAAGAAAATGTAGTTAAATCGTTTTTAGAATTGTAAAACTTTACTTAGGAGGAATTTAAAATGGAATTGAATAAACGAAAAATTATGACTGGAGCTACACTTGCAGGATTTGCCTTAGCGCTTTCTGCATGCTCTTCAACAAAAACAGATGGACAAGTAACGTCTAGTTCTAGCGCCCAAGGCGAATGTCACGGTGTTAATAGCTGTAAAGGAAAAGGCGAATGCGGCGGCAAGGGCAATTCCTGCGCAGGAACGAACTCTTGCAAGGGCATGGGTTGGTTAAAAATGTCGAAAGAAGATTGCTCAGCAAAGAATGGTACCTTTAAAGAAGGATGATGTCGTTGAGCGCACGAGTTGGGGTGGGCTTAAGGCCCACCCACTATTCTAAAATTCTTGAAGTTTGGCCCAAGGAAGTAGATCACTTTGAGGTCATTTCAGAAAACTACATGTTTTCGCAAGGGCGTCCGCTCGAAACACTCCTTAAAATCAGGGAGCATTACCCCATCTTCGCTCACGGGGTTTCTATGTCGGTTATGTCGGCAGTCGGGCCATCAGATGATTATCTAAAAGCACTGAAATCATTTTATAACTTAATCAAACCTGAAATAACCTCTGATCATCTCTGCTGGACTGGTCATGCTCATGACAACCTTCATGACCTGCTTCCTTTTCCTTTTACCAATGAGTTTTTGGATTTAGCTGTGCGCAATATTTCTAAAGTACAAGATGTCCTTGGCAGATCCATGGCCTTTGAAAACCTGTCAGCCTATATGGCGTTTAAAAATTCCGATTTTACAGAATGGGAATTTTTAAAAGAAGTTTGCCTAAGGTCGGGAGCGAAACTACTTTTTGATCTCAACAATGCTTGGGTCAATGCAGTCAATTTCGGATATGATCCTCTTCTTTGTGTGAATTCCATCCCGAAAAAAATTGTTGCCCAGATTCACCTTGGCGGTCCCACTGATACAGGTAAGTTTCTCTTTGACACTCACTCTACGAAAATTCCTGATGAGGTGTGGGGTATTCTACATCAAACAGCCGCACGTTTTCATGATATTCCCATTATTATTGAGTGGGACAGCGACATACCAGAGTTTGATGTTCTCCTCGGAGAAGTCAAGAAAGCTAGATCCATTATAGAATCCGAATTCATTAAAGCGGGTGAGGCCAATGTCCACTTTTGAATTTCAAAAATTGTTCTCGCGCGCTTTCAAAACTGGAACTGATTTAAATGAATTTGATTTTACGCCTGCTGGATCTCTTCAGCCTAAAGAGGCCCTAGAGGTCTATCGCCAAGGATACCCTGCAAGATTATTTGAGGCACTTGGCGAGACTTATGAAACTCTTTGGAAAGTATTAGGCGACGAAGATTTTGAAGCCCTTTGTTTAGATTACATCTCCCTACATCCATCGAGTTCCCCCAATTTGACCGACTATGGAGAAGATTTTTCTAAGTACTTACTTCAAAAAAAAGAGATTTTTGAAGAATCCGTTTTACTGTCTGATTTAGCTCATTTTGAGTGGGAATTTAAGGAATGTTTTCATAGCGCCTTTGAGTCCCCTTTGGTTGAACTCAGTTCTGCAATATTTTCTGAGCCTATTGAAAATATAAACTTTGAACTCCTTATTAGTCTTAGGGCTATTCCTCTTGAGTATCCTGTCTATCGACTACATGGGATTGACGGAGACGTTCAAAGATTTCTAGAAGTTCGAGGTGCCCGTTCCGATCATCCAATATCTCTTGTCAGATCTGAAAACGGAGTGCGAACGGTTCCAATAACAAGCAAATTGCTGGAGTTTTTATCTATACTAAAGAGTGGCTCATTTACTCTGGAATGCCTTACATCTTATTGTGCAGAAAACAGCGAGTTAACTGTTTCGTTGATTTCAGAACTTGCCCATAAGAGCTTGCTAAAAAAGGTAACAGTGACAGCCTGATCCACGATCACCTAAATTTTATTATTAAATTATGCAAAAAATTATATTTTAGACACGACAGGTTCCAAGGCTTGCCCCTTAAAAAGTTTACATATAAACTTTAATAATGTTTGCAGGATTCTTAAGATTTCTCGGTAAGCTTTTAGCGAAGTATCTAAGCAAACCTCTTAGTTGTTATAAACCAGCAGTAACTTACAGTGTTCAAGAATTGGCTAGTGTATTAATGCCGGGAGATGTGGTCCTTGTTGATGGAAATTCACGTTTTAGCGTCGCTATAAAATATTTAACTCAGTCCACGTGGTCACATTCAGCGGTTTTTATAGGTTCTTATGGCCAAAATAATGAGCCAACTCTTGTTGAGGCTGATGTTCAGAAAGGTGTTATTACGGTTCCTCTTGCTAAATATGAAAAATTTCAAATTCGAATTTGCAGACCCGTTAGGTTGACGCAAGAGGATTGTAAGATAGCTGTTGGATATTTACTTTCAAAACTAGGTGGTACTTACGACTTAAAAAACGTTTTTGACCTAGCCCGATATTTACTTCCCACTCCGCCGGTTCCCAACAGATGGCGAAGAAAGCTTATCTCATTTGGAAGCGGCGAACCTACCAAGGCAATTTGCTCAACATTGATAGCACAAGCTTTTCAGGAAGTTCGTTATCCAATTCTTCCTCAAAAAGATTCCGGTGATATTACGAAAGAAAATCCCGAAGTGTTTCACATAAGGAACTATACTCTATTTGCTCCTAGAGATTTTGACATTTCCCCCTACTTTCAAATTTTAAAACCTAATCTTTCACCCAGTTTTAATTACAAGAATTTAAATTGGGGTGACACACGCGCATGAGCGAGTGGTGCCGTAATGTGATTGGGGATGTGAGTAAATGGAAACTTTAAACTCGGTATTCTTGATGAATATCTTTGAAAAATATCCTCCTTTTATTTCATATTTTATAGTGGTGATATGCTCAGTTGCTACGGGGCTACTCATAGGTTGGGAGAGAGAAAAGTCAAACAAGCCAGCCGGGCTTAGAACATTTGCTTTTGTGGCACTTGGCTCAACAATTTTTACACTCGCATCATTGCTGATCTCTCAGAAATCTGGAGATCCTGCTCGGATAGCTGCCCAGATTGTCACGGGTATTGGCTTCATTGGAGCTGGAGCCGTTTTTAGATCTGGAAAAATTATATCTGGACTAACGACGGCAGCAGGAATTTGGGCGACTGCTGCCATTGGAATGATCTTTGGGCTCGGGTTCTTCGTATTTGGGATTTGTATTGCGTTCCTTGTGATTGGTCTTTTTTGGCTTCACTCTTTTATAGAAATGCGTTCAATGGGACAATGCCATTTTGATGATCTCGACATATTAATTGATGACCCGACAGGAAAAAACATCATCCTATTAGAAGACATTCTTGATTCAGGTGGCCCACAAAATACTCGTCTTGTAGAGGTTGTTCCCTCAGGAGAGCAGCTAAGATTAAAAATTACATTTTGTCACAAGCACAAAGTGCATCGATATTTTCTTACAGAACTCGCGAATTGCCCTTTTGTCCGGTCAATAAGGCGAAAAGAACAAAAACATGTCAGCCTGATATGATGATAAGGCTCCTTCGAGATCTGAAACCTAGAGGTGGACATGCCCAATGCGAGCTGAGGCTCAGCCTCAAGTGCCTAGAATTACTCGATTTTTGAGAGAAATGAGGGCCTCAAAACATGTGTCCGAAATCGGAACAAGAGATGTTCGAGTTTTCGGACATCTCTTGTTCTTAATTATGAACTATGAAGTGCTTTTTTGTTGGTTGACGCGCAATGTCATACTATGAAAAAGCAGCGTGCTTGAAACAGAAACCCAAACTCAGTCTATTGTAGCCCCAGAGGCAAAGGATGGCAGGAAGCTGCCCATCCTAATCGTCGATGACGAATTCGATCAGCGAGAGCGCCTTAGGCGAATATGCACCCAATTGGTTGGGGTTGATTCAAGCTACATTCATCAAGCTTCTACGGTCTCTGAGGCAGAAGCCTTATGTGAGGCCAATGACTTTCATGTGATCTTGCTAGATAAGATGGTCGGTAACGATAACGGCATTGCCGCCATTCCTGATCTCTTAAACATCAGACCAAATGCCAAGATTCTTGTGGTTACTGGAAGCGAAGAAATTCCTGATGTGGTTAAGGCCATGAGATTAGGCGCTGAAGGTTTTGTTGCTAAAAGGCACCCAAGAGAATTTGTTTCGGAGCAAATCGAGAAAGCTCTTAACTCAGCTAGATACAAACGAAATGAAGAACGCTTGAAAAGCGGTGAAGATGTTTTTCTAAATGAAAGTATTGAAACAAAATCTCCCGTAATGAAGCGAGTGCTTGAAGCAGCTCGCATGGTTGCAGAAAGTAATCGCCCATTGCTTCTTCTTGGTGAATCTGGAGTTGGCAAAACTACAATCGCAAGGTTTGTTCATCGCTACAGATCTCAGCTACTAAAAAATACGATTCGAGAATTTGTTGAAGTAAACCTTACTTCATTTCCGTCTACGCTTATCGAATCCGAACTTTTCGGACATGAGAGGGGATCTTTTACAGGTGCTCTCGATCAAAAGATCGGTCATTTAGAAAAAGCACACAACGGAACTCTGTTTTTTGATGAAATTGGCGACATCTCAGGCGAGATTCAATCAAAAATTCTTAAGGTTGTGGAAGAAAAGAAGTTCTATCGAGTGGGTGGTCGCAGAGAAATCCATTCTAATTTTAAGTTAATCTGTGCAACCAATCGCGACCTAGAGAAAATGGTCGAAGAAAAGAAGTTTCGAGACGACCTTTATTACAGAATTTCAGTATTCCCACTTCAGATACCAGCTCTAAGAGATCGAAGAGAAGACATTCCTGGC
>JBGSNK010000040.1:0-23352 GCA_041739665.1 Bdellovibrionales bacterium | reverse complement strand
CCTTGTGAAGGTCCATGGATTGGAACTCGTCAGACTCATCAAGTTTCGGATGAGCTTCTTCTTGGCGAGGTGTTTGTTTGTGTAAGGGTTTTACGGCCCAAGGTTCCTCGTTCATATCACTCTCCTCTGTGGGTTGGAAAGGCGGTGGTGGAACAGTTTGCGAATTCGAGACATCAAAGTCCTCGTCGTCTTCTATCAACGTGTTAAAGACAGAGCCCGAGTCCATTTCATCTTCTGAAGGTGAGGCAAAATTAAACTCAGGAGGGGTAGAGGCAGGAACAGTTTGGGTCTGATTTTTATTCGCAACAGGAGCTTGAGTTGTCGCGGACACACGTCCCATAAAATCGTCGTCGAAGTTAAACTCAGGTTGGGCATTGTGATTTTCTTCATCGGCAATTTCAAGTTCCATCTTAAAATCAAAATCCGAGTTTTCAGAACTCACATCTAGAGGAAGAGTCGGCATTTCCCCTGGCATATGCAGGACTGGCGGAGTGGGAGGCAGCGAATCTCTCGTGGAGATGGGCCCTCTGGCCTGTTCATCTTCCACAAACTCGTCTTTAATACTTTGAGGAAATTTTAAAAACTCTGAAATTTTTTGCGAATGAGTGAAGGCCACCCGATCGGTGATCAAGCGACGCATATTCTCAACTTCAAAGGGCTTTTCTAGCTCACCTTGTGCACCCGAGGCTTGGTATTTTTTTTGATCGAGCTCCATGAAAGAGCTCCACATTAAAATGACGGGAATATTTTGCATATCAGAGGTTTGCTTAATTTCTTCGCAAACTTCGTAGCCATTTTTCTTCTGTAAAAGAATATCGGCGAAAATGATGTGAGGCTTGTAGCTACGAGCCACTTCCACCACATCCAGGCCATTCGGGACACTTTTCACTTGGGCCCCAAAATCTTGTAGACCCATCTGAAAGACTTTACGGATGGAGGCACTTTCATCGGCCAATAAGACGCGCAACGACATACTCTAAGTAAAGACTCGTTTTAATTAGGAGTCAAGGAGCTAAGGGGACTTGACCCATGAATTGGCCCCTTTTTAAGATAGGGAGTGTTCACGCTGACCGATCGCTATATCTCAAAATCGTTTCTCACTTTCTTTTTTTTAGGACTGACCGTTTTTCTCACTTTGTTTTTAGTCATCGACTTTATGACACAGATGATGCGTTTTGACGTTAGCCTACAAACACTTGGGCGCTATTATGGTGTTTTCCTCTTTGAAGTGCTCTATCAATTTATTCCAGTCGCCGCGCTCGTCGGAGTGGTCTTCACATTGTCCTCTCTCAATCGCAGTCGCGAATTGACGGCCATGTTCAGTGTGGGCTTAAGTTTAACTCGAATCCTTGCTCCCATCTTTTTTTGGCTTACCTTAGTGGTGGCTGGAGCCTTTTATATTGGCGATCAAGTTATACCGGTGACCAAACAAAGACGGGATTATATTTATTATGTTGAGATGAAAAAACAACCCGGCCTTTACTCAACTGTGAAGACCGATAAAATTTGGTATCGTTCCGACAACATTATTTTTAATATACAATTGCTCGAGCCCGAGAAGGAAAAAGCCCACGGTTTGACGTTCTATTATTTCTCGCCAAACTGGAAACTTCAACAGATGATCACCTCTCGACAAGCTGATCTGCGCCCTGGAGCTTGGGATTTGAAAGATGGAACTATCACTCTCTTTTTGGACGATCAGGTTGGACCACTGGTAAAAAAATACGACAAAAAAACAGTGGCCATGACTGAGGAACTTTCTGATATCCAAACCACAAGTTCGGCATCTGACTTTTTGAGTTTCAAAGAGTTGGGGCGATACATTCGAAAGAACAGCGACGCTGGTTTGAATATGACTTCTTTTATAGTGGATTATCACAATAAACTCAGTTTTCCCTTCACCATTTTTGTGATGGCGCTGGTTGGGGTTCCTTTTGTGATCACTCATCAGCGCTCGGGTGGAATGGCTAAGAATATTGGATTGATCCTTCTTATGACTTTTGGCTTTTGGGTGATGCACTCTTACTCTATGTCCCTCGGACGACATGGACAGGTGCCCCCTCTGCTTGCGACCTGGGGGCCTAATATCCTGATGTTACTGCTTTCTTATGGGGCCTACCGCTGGAAGCGAGTTTAGGATGACAAAATTTGCTTTTTCCTAGGGTTTTGGGTAAATCATAAATGCTATGGCATTATTAGAAGTTCTCAAATTTCCAGATCCCAGGTTGCGTCTTAAGGGTAAAAAAGTCTCCAAGGTCACAACCGAGCTCAAAAAGTTGGCTGAGG
Organism: Bdellovibrionales bacterium; assembly: GCA_041739665.1. Taxonomy (GTDB): domain Bacteria; phylum Bdellovibrionota; class Bdellovibrionia; order Bdellovibrionales; family JAGQZY01; genus JAGQZY01. The sequence continues at coordinate 21,066 of JBGSNK010000040.1, read as the reverse complement.
ATATGCTAGAAACCATGTACGCTGAAAAAGGCATTGGTTTGGCCGCAATCCAAGTGGGAGTTGAAGTGCGTCTTCTCGTCATCGACATCCTCCCTCGGGGTGATGGCGACCGATATGATTTGGAAGAAGGGATGAGTGAACTTGAAAAGGCCGTCAAAATGCCCCTTGTTCTTTTCAATCCCGAAATTACCAAAAAAGAGGGGCGCACCACATACGAGGAGGGTTGCCTCAGTGTGCCCAGTTTTTACGAGACTGTGGAGCGCTCTAAGTACATCGAAGTCCAAGGATTAGACCTCAATGGCAAGCCGGTTGAGTTCAAACTCGATGGTCTGCTTGCGATCTGCATGCAGCACGAAATCGACCACTTGGATGGTAAAGTCTTTATCGACCGTTTAAGCCCCATTAAATCCAACCGCCTCAAGGCCAAAATCAAAAAATATGGCTATCCCAGCCAAGAAGACAATGAGGGCATAGAAGAGCTTGAAAAGCTTCCTGTGAGTTGAACCCCTGCACAACTGCTGATAAGACTTGTGGCCTATGGCCTTTAAGATCCTTTTTTGCGGAACTCCCCAGTTTGCTGTCCCCTCCCTTGAGGCATTGCACCTCGATCCTCGTTTTCAAATTGTGAGTGTTTTCACTCAGCCCGACCGCCCCAGTGGGCGGGGGCAGAAGCTGCAACCCAGTCCTGTAAAGAAAAAGGCCCTGGAGCTCGGTTTGACAGTTGAGACACCAGAGAGAGCCTCGGCAAAAGAAGTGGTTCAGTCTGTCAAAGACAGGGACATGGATGTGGCAGTTGTTGTGGCTTATGGTCAGATCCTTTCCCAAGCTTTCTTAGATTCCTTTAAGGAAGGTTGTGTCAATGTTCACTCCAGTCTCTTGCCCCGCTGGCGGGGAGCCGCTCCCATTCAAAGAGCTTTGATGAATGGTGATAATATTTCGGGGGTGAGTTTGCAGAAAGTTGTGAAGAAATTGGATGCGGGTCCCATAATTGCTTCCAGGGATTTGCCATTAACCGCTCAAATGGGAGCTCTTGAGTTAACTGAAAAACTGAGTGATTTAGGCAGTGAGCTTTTACTCCAATCTCTAGAGCCTTTTCTCAAGGGTCAGAGACCTTTAAAAGGCCAGGATGAGTCGTTGGTTACCTACGCCACTAAGATTGAAAAAGTAGAGGGACTGGTAGACTGGAAGCAGTCAGCCCATAGCGTCCACAATAAAATCAGAGGGCTCAATATGGGTGGGCCTTTTGCCTATACGATGTTTAATGACAAGAATCTAAAAATTCATAAAAGTTATCCAAGTTCGTTGAGTGAAGTGGGACAACCCGGGCAAGTTGTCCTGGTTGGAAATGACCACTTTGTTGTGGCTTGTGGTGATGGGGCTCTAGAGCTTTGGGTCGTACAACCCGAGAGCAAGGCGCAAATGAATGCGGCCGATTTTATTCGCGGCTACCATCTGAAAAAAGGAGACTGTTTTGTCTGACACATTTTTGATTGCTCCAAGTATTTTATCTGCCGACTTTGCGAAATTAGGTGAGGAGGTTCGGGCTGTCCTCGAGGCCGGAGCTGACACCATCCACGTCGATGTGATGGATGGCCATTTTGTACCCAATCTCACCATCGGGGCTCCTGTTGTTCAGTCGCTACGAAAAATAGAAAATGCTTTTTTAGATTGCCACTTGATGATCGAAGAGCCCGAAAAGTATGTGGACGACTTTCTCAAGGCCGGTGCCGACAATATCACCCTGCATGTGGAGTCCAAAGGGGACATCGACGCGCTCATCAAGAAAATAAAAAACGCAGGTTGCCAGGTGGGACTCACCCTGCGACCGACCACTTCTTTAGAAACTATAAAACCCTATTTGAAAGATCTCGATCTCGTTTTGGTGATGACTGTCAATCCTGGATTTGGTGGCCAATCATTTATGGAAGATCAGGTTGAAAAGATTCAAGAGTTGGCGGCACTACGCGACGCCCACTACCACCCCTATAAAATTCAAGTCGACGGTGGAGTCACTGATCAAACAAAGAGTCAGCTCCAACAAGCTGATATTTTGGTGGCGGGGAGTTTTATCTTCAAACATCCCGAAGGTTACAAAAAAGCTATTGCAATGCTAAAGGAAAAAGTATGATCGATCTCAACGGCGACAATGTCACAATTGATGAAGTGTTTCGTGTTTCAAAAGGTCTAGAAAAAATAGAATTGAGCGAAAGCTCACGCCAAAAAATGCTCCAGTCCCGCGACTACATTGAAGGTCGTATAGGTTCTGGTGAAGTCATTTATGGGGTGAACACAGGTTTTGGTCACTTTAGCGATGTGAAAATCTCCCAGGAGCAAATCGTAGAGCTGCAGAAGAATTTGATACGATCCCATTGTATGGGTGTGGGTGATCCTTTTAGCAAAGAAGAAACCCGTGCCATTTTATTTTTAAGAGCCAACGCTTTAGCTCGAGGTCACAGTGGTGTGCGTCCCATCGTTGTGGAAACTCTTTTGAACTATCTCAATAACGACATCATACCCATCATCCCGCAAAAAGGAAGTGTGGGTGCCAGTGGTGATTTGGCTCCATTGTCCCACCTAGCCCTAGCGATTATTGGCGAGGGTTTTGTATGGGGTGACAACAATGAACCCGTAGAAACAACCCAATTGCTTAAAGCTAAAAATGTCAAACCACTAGAGCTACAAGCTAAAGAGGGTCTGTCCATGATCAATGGTTGTCAGGTCATGACTGCTGTTGGTTTGCTCAATTTGTACAAAGCGCGCCGATTGATGTGGCTGGCCGATTTGTCTGGTGCTATGACCCTTGAAGCCCTCTTAGGAAGTCGCAAAGCTTTTGATCCCTTGATTTCCGCCACTCGCGCTCATCCTGGTGAGGCCAAAACAGCTCGCAACATTTTAAAGATAATGGGAGAGACTTCTCCTCTGGCCGAAAGCCATCTAGAATGCGGACGTGTGCAGGACGCTTATAGCTTGCGGTGCATGCCGGCTGTTCATGGCGCTGCCAAGGACTCTTTTCGCCATGTTCTTAAAGTTTTAGAAACGGAAGCCAACTCGAGTACCGACAACCCTTTGGTTTTTGCCGAAAACAATAAGATTCTTAGTTGTGGAAATTTTCACGGCGAACCAGTGGCCTATGTTCTGGATTTCGCTGCAATTGCTATGAGTGGTATCGGTAGTATTTCAGAGTGTCGCATCGAAAAAATGATCAACCCCGCAATGAGTGGTTTGCCTGCTTTCCTTGCCCCAAATGGAGGACTTAACTCCGGCCATATGATCGTACAAGTTTCTGCCGCGTCCCTGGTCAGTGAAAATAAAATTTTGTCCCATCCTGCTAGTGTGGATAGCATACCCACTTCGGCCGACAAGGAAGACCATGTGAGTATGGGGACCATTGCAGCTCGTAAGTTTGGAAGTATTGTGGAAAATGTGGAAAGCATTGTGGCTATGGAAATGCTTTCGTCCACACAGGCATTAGACTTGCTTAAGCCCCTTGAGCCGGCGGCTGGTGTTAAAGTTATTTACGATTTGATACGCACCCATGTGCCTTTTGCCGAAACGGATCGTGTTTTTTCAGAAGACGTCAAAAAGATTAAAATCATGATTAGCAACGATATGATTTATCAGACCCTAAAAACAAGTGTCGGGGAGTTGGAATGGTAAGAAGAATTAAAGCCCCAGTGGGGACAGAAATAAGTTGTAAAGGTTGGTTGCAGGAGGCGGCCTACCGCATGATTCAAAACAATTTAGACTCTGATGTGGCCGAGGTTCCAGAAGAACTCATTGTTTATGGTGGCCTAGGTAAAGCTGCTCGCAACTGGGAGTCCTACGATAAAATTTTGAGTGCTCTCAAGACTTTAGAAAATGACGAGACACTTTTGGTTCAATCCGGTAAACCAATAGGGATTATACGCACCCATGAAGATGCTCCGCGCGTTCTGATCGCCAACTCCAACTTGGTGCCCAAGTGGGCAACTTGGGATCACTTTCACGAGCTCGATAAAAAAGGTTTGATGATGTACGGCCAAATGACGGCTGGCTCTTGGATTTACATTGGCTCTCAGGGAATTGTGCAAGGAACCTATGAAACCTTTGTCGAGGCAGGGCGCCAACACTTTGGTGGTGATCTCAAAGGAAGAGTAATTGTCACCGCGGGCCTTGGCGGAATGGGGGGTGCACAACCTCTTGCAGGAGTTTTTGCTGGAGCTTGTGTTTTGGCTGTAGAAGTAGACCCCGCGCGAGTAGAAAAAAGGTTGAAAACCAAATACGTCGACGAAGTTTGCTACGATTTGGATGAAGCTTGGAAAAAAATAAAAGCATACTCAGCAAGGGGCGAAGCCAAATCTGTGGCCCTTGTTGGCAATATGAGTGAAGTCATCCACCAAATGATCGAGAAGAGTTACGTCCCGGATATACTGACCGATCAAACATCGGCACACGACCCATTGGTGGGATATATTCCAAAGGGCTATGACATTGAGGCGGCTGCCAAGTTGCGCGAAAGTGATCCAAAAAAGTATGTGGAGCTTTCTAAAAAATCCATGGCCTTACATGTTCAAGGTATGTTGCAGTTGCAAAAAATGGGTTCTATCACGTTTGATTACGGAAACAACATTCGAGCGATGGCCCAAGATATGGGTGTGGAAAAGGCTTTTGATTTCCCGGGTTTTGTTCCGGCTTATATTCGTCCCCTCTTTTGCAAAGGCAGTGGCCCTTTCCGTTTCTTAGCCCTCAGTGGGGACCCCGAGGATATTTTTACTCTCGATCAAGCCTTAAAGGATCTTTTTCCAGAAAAAAGTCACATGATTCAGTGGTTGAATATGGCGAGCGAACGTATCGCCTTTCAAGGTTTGCCAGCTCGTATTTGTTGGTTGGAATATGGCGAGCGCGCCAAGGCCGGTTTGAAGTTCAATCAACTTGTGCGTGAAGGTAAAGTGAAGGCACCCATAGTTATTGGGCGCGATCACTTGGACTGTGGCTCTGTCGCTTCTCCCAATCGCGAAACAGAAAGTATGCTGGATGGTTCAGATGCCGTAGGCGACTGGCCCATTCTCAATGCCCTTGCAAACACAGCTTGTGGGGCCACATGGGTCAGTTTCCATCATGGAGGTGGCGTGGGCATGGGCTACTCTTTACATGCGGGACAGGTCATTGTGGCCGACGGCACACGCGAGGCCGATCTACGTTTAGAACGTGTCTTGACCGCCGATCCAGCCATGGGCGTATTCCGCCACGTGGACGCCGGATATAAAGATGCCCAAGAAATTGCTAAAGAAAGAGGCGTCAAAAGCCTTTGGCTATAACTTGATTTTTTCTGTGCACGCATAAGGTCAAGACATGACCAAAATGATTTCACCCGAGTAGTCTTTAAAAACCACAACAGGGGGAACCTATGAAAACAGGCTTAATCATTTTAGCAACACTCGTATGCCAGGGGCTTTGCGCCGCTGAAAGGCTTGCTTACACCGGAGAAGTTTTTGATCAAGACAAAAAAAAGATTTTTGATTACGAGCGTTTTGAAGATAAGCAAGGAGACAAAGTTCTAGGTCGAGCCGTTTACAAAAACTTAGATGGACAGGAAGTGTTTGTCGAGAAAATTGAGTCGATCAATGGCAAGCTTGTTCGTCTTGAAATCGACCAAAAACAGCTGAAGCAAGAGGCCTCTATAGTTGTTAAAGATGGTACAGTTCATTTTAGTTTAAAAAAACCAGGTAATAAAATCTCCACATCTACGGAGTCGTATAAAGACAATTTTATCGTGGGTTTAGAAATTGTTCCCTACGTGCAAAAAAAATGGGACAAAATCAAAAATGGCGACACTGTCCCCATTCGTTTTGGAGTTTGGAGTCGTCAAGAGTCTGTTGGTTTTGATCTTTCCAAAGACAAAATGGAAAATGGCAATATGGTGGTTAAAATGAGTGCATCCAGTATGTTTATTCGTGCTCTTGTCTCTCCCATGTACTTTGTTTTCGATAGCAAGACAAAAGAGCTTTCCAGTTACTCTGGCCGACTCGTGCCTCAAATCAAAAAAGACGGGGATTACAAAGAGTTTGACGGAACTGTGACTTACAAAAAAATTCAATAAATTAAAAATTGGTCCATTTTCCACAGGAAAGTGGATCTGTCATTAGTTACTTGCTTTGGCTATTGGCTATTTCAACAGCATCGTGAATGTTGTCCTTAATGAGTTCCCTAATAGTCAAGTCGACAAACTGCCCGTTATAGTCGACTTTTATATTTCTCCCATTCATACTAGAGAGAATTTTTTGCAACTTTAGATAGCTAGGGAAAACGGCGGGTGAATCAAACTTGAGGAGAATGAATTCTCCCTTGTCAGTCAGATTTACTCTTGGACTGAGAAATTGCCATGGTTTTACTCCCCGTATAAGATGGAAAATGAGTTTCAGAAAAATGCCTGCTGCGATACCAATTAGCAGATCCTCAACAATAGTCACCACGAGTGTGACAATAAAAAATAGAAATTGGTCTTTGCCATGGCGGTACACAGCTATAAAATGGCGGGGATGAGCTAGATTAAATCCTACAACTAATAGAACTGTGGCAAGAGAGGCTAGGGGAACATGGTTGATAAACGCCGGAAAGAATCCCACAAAAATGAGAATAAAGAGTCCGTGAAAAAAGTTAGACCATTTTGTTTTCGCCCCATTATCAATATTCGCCGATGACCTGACGATTTCAGAAATGACAGGATAGGCACCCAGGCATCCACAAAATAAATTAACCACCCCTTTTCCCAATAGATCCCGATCAAGATTTGCCTTGCGTCCCTCAGGGTCCAGCTTATCAACAGCGTAGGCGCTCAAAAGAGACTCTATGGAACAAACAATAAAGATGGTTAAAATTGCAACAATACTTCTTATAGAAAAAATGATGTCAAAGCTTGGAAGAATAATCATTTTAGTCAAATTATTCGGAACTCTCACGAGAAACTCCGGTCCGACATGGTAGAGATGGTCGAACAGATAAACATTATGACTGTGAGAAATATCAAAAAACCAAGCGAGGGTCAGTCCTGCTCCTACTACAAGTAAGGGGCCTGGTAGGATCTTCTTATATTTGCCAGCAAAACGATTCCAAAGAATAATGAGGAGGAGACAGGAGACTCCAGTGATTGCGATTGGAATATCTGCTTCGACAATATAATTAGGAATTTCTGTTAGCATGCCTAAGATACTTTTTTCTCGAGGGAAAGTTCCAAAAAGAACTGGAACCTGTTTAATCAAAATTATAAATCCGATTGCAGAAAGCATTCCGTGGACCACGGAACTTGGTGCAACAAAGGCCAAACGCCCTAATTTGAGGAAGCCAAACAAAACTTGTAGAGCACCGGCAACTGCGACTGCAGCGAGGGTTCTACTAAAGCCGGTGATGGGATCACCATCCCCTAGGGATTGGACTGCGCCGGAGATCACCACGATGAGCCCTGCTGCGGGACCATTGATAGTCAGTTGTGACCCGGTTAAAAATGTGCCGATTATACCTCCGAGAATGGCAGATAGAATGCCAGCACTGGCGGGAACACCTGCTGCAACTGCGATTCCTATAGAAAGTGGAAGGGCTATTAGAAAGATAACGAATCCAGCTAAAAGATCTGCTTTTAAATTTGTCATACATTGTTCCTGCGGAAGTGGACTTCATCTAGACTGTAATTTTTCACAACACTTAAGGTATTAATACTCAAAATGATAAACGCACCAATAGCGAGATAAAGGTCTTTTTCAATAGACAGATGGATTGACTTCTCAAATAAATAATAGGTACCAGGGCCTGGAACACCGACTAACCAAAGTGAGAAAATGAACAATAGGACCTTCTGTTTTTTTGTAAAGCTATGGGTTAATAAAAAAGAAGGAGCCTTAAAATTAAAAATTGCGACAAGTAGAGAGAACAAAGTTAGTTGCATTAAAGTCAAGGCCAACAAAGAAATGAATTCATCGACATAGAAAATAATGGAGCTTAGAGAAGTCACACTAAGTAAAACCACGCTGATGTTTCTCCAGTCGCGAAAATTATAAAGCAGTGCGATCAAAGCAAAAATCCAGGGAGGAATTAATAGAAAGAGTGTCGGATGAAGCTGTTCAATATCGTATAATTGTAGAAGGGCGAGAATAAACAGCAATCCACCATTGAAGAAGCTAATCTGTATGATCTTTTTTCGGCTAATCCGATTTGTTAGACCCATAAGGACATCAATAATACGGCTGAGCTTTGGCATCAGGTAAAATTCATTCAGGGCTAAACGGTAAAGACTTTTTCTAAAAGATAGAGGAAGGAAGCGATTGTAATGGGTTCCCGTCTCAGAAAAGCTTCCCCCATTTAATCCCTCGGCCTCATGGTATTCATAGATAAGAGAGGGTGTTCTGATAAACTGAAAAAGTCGATAAAAGCAATGGATGATGAGATGAACATAGGCTAGAGTGAACAAGCCAAGCAGGGCTTCAATGGAAATGATAGCAATGTGTTTAACCGTTGCATTGGCTAACATGTTTTTGGCGTCGGTTGAAATTCGTACAAGGACTGTTGCCATCAAAATGATTAATAGAAGGAGGCCCATCAGTCCATAGCGCACCCAGTTTAGAACGACGGCTCCCGACCATAAGTTAATGAATAGCAACAGCGGAATATGGGTCGCCAAGGCTCCGTAAAAGACAGCGGTTGAAGGCGTTGGCCCCTCCATGGCTCGGGGCAACCAGATGACGGGGAAGCCACCCATCTTAATCATTATTGCGAGAGATGTTAGCAGCATGTAGACGGAGAAAGGTTCAATACCCGCCTGTGGAAACTGGGAAAAAAGCTGAAAATGGGATTGAGAGAAAGCAACTGCGAAACCACCAAAAAGGAGAATGTCGGAAATTTTGTAAAGTGTAAATACTCGTAGCGAGTTATGAACAGGTCCTTTTCTTTCACTATAGAAGGATATCAAGAGAACAGATGAGATACCCAGTAACTCCCAACCAACGAAATAGGAGACAAAGCTATCGGATAAAATAAGCAGAACCATCGCTGATTGAAAAATATAGAACAATGCAAAAAATTTATAATAGTGAGAGTCTTTGTGCAGATAGAAACATGAAAAGCGGCCGACCAAAGCGATGACGATGAAGGAAACAAGAATATAGGTCAATGAGGTTGGGTCGGTATTAAAAATAATTGCAAAATCTATATTGAGAAGATCTCCAAAAGAAATTTGACGGGGAAATATTTTAGTAACTGAGGCGACAGTTGCAGTAAGGACGATAAAAAGTTCAAAGGTTCCCCCCAAATTGACAAGATATTGGATAAATCGTTCTCCGGCTTTTGCACTCCAATTAGAGAAGTAGAAAAGCATAGTTGCAGAGGACTTCAGAAATCCGGATAGAATAAGATAAGCGATTAAAAATTTTAAAGTAGATTCCATAGAAATTATTTCCTCACAATGCCCAGTCGACAGGCTTCGCGTCTTCCGAAAAAGCTTGCAAGCTGACTTGGGTATTCAAAAGTTGGGTGGTCAGTGAAATCTTGTTTGCAAAGCCCGCTTTTAATGTAGCGGTACAAGTTTTGATTTTTTGGATCAAACACACTCAAGTGGATCCAATTGTTTTTAACAAGAATTTTCAGCGATTCCATTTCCTCCAGAAGAGCCTCGACTTTATGCTTTTCGCAGACAACTAAAAGCATGAGCCGGTAGGGATCATGAATCTCAACCATCTGAGATGACAGTCCCAAAAGTAAATCGCTTTGATAACCATTCATGACCCCGACAAGAGAGGTCACATTATGGGGAAGCTTCGAGCCACATCCGTAAACTTTGTTGTCCATATAACTGAAGTAGTATTCGAGATTGATTCCAGAGCAGACCGGGCCTACTGCAGAAAGGATAGCTCTTAAAGTATCAGCTTTATCGTTATCCTGACTGGGCTCATAGGAGGTTAAAAAAGCCCGTCTATCGAGAAAAAGATCCCGGCTCATCCAGCGCGGGCCAACGATACAAAGAGCATTCGTTGCATGGTTATACTCAGGTCTAGGTTGCATATAGTCATTTGAGCGGCCGAGGCAATGTTGGTAAGCTTGTTTGCTGTCAATCGTGAGAGGTACATCCTCGTACTTGCGGCAGCGCTCAAGAGCATCCCGCTGGGCGGCTTTTCTGATCATACTGACGGCGACTTTGACGTCTTCTCTCTCAGGGGTATCGAACATGAGAACTTCATCGCTACAAGTATTGTGATATCCGCCCACAAAAACCGTGTTATCGGGAATGTAGTAACCTAATTTTTTTAGGTTTTGACGAACGTCTTTTCGATTTAATATCTCCGACATCAGTCGTGCGTTGGGAGCTCCACGGCCACCTCCACAGGCACCACAATTGTAGGCTGACTCGTGGGGATTATTGAGACTATGGGAGCCATGTCCGAGGATGACAACAACCGGAGCAAACCTTTCCAATCCTACAGTCTTGAGGACGTTACTCCCATACATCACCATTTCGTGTAACCCAATATCGATGTCTCTGCTTCCTTCGTATACAAGTCTTGTTCTTAAGTTGTTGTCCATTTTTTGTTTAAAGTATTTCCTCACTTGGGAGGCCGAATAAGGTGAAATGATAGATAGGGACAAAGAGAATATTGCTGTCACTCCGGTGAGAAATTGGAAAAACAAGCCTCGGACGAGAGTTTTTGATCCAAGAGTCTGGAGCCAGAGAAAATCAGCCCAAAGACCGTAGAGCCTTTTAATGCTCTCACCATTTAATAATTCCTCAGTTATATATTTTGTTGGCTTGACGATGTCAGGGCACAAGGATCTGAAGTGGCCGCTGAATATGCCTTTATAGCGGATATCCAGACCGAAATGACCTGCCACTCCGAATGTTTCAACGCCCTCTCCCTGCTCTTCAATGTAGCGGCGGAATGACTCTTCACGATCATCAAGGCAGCAGAGGACTTGAAGTTGTGGTGGACATTCAGGTTTTCTAGCCGTCGTCTCTAGATTTTTTTGGAATAAGCTGAGGAACTCTTGGTAAAAGTTTTCCTCATAGGCCTGATGCCAAATGAAAGAGCGATTAAAGTCAGTTAGAATCTCGACGACTGGTTTGTACTTTTCCCTATTTTCCTTCTGGCAAATAGAAATATTCGCTGATGCAAGAAAGGCGTCTGAAAATAAGGGGATCTGCACTTGTAGTGGTACAAGTTTATCCAATTCGAATTGTTTTTTTGGACTCAGACTCTTGAGATAGGCACACTCAGCAAGTAGAAGGACTGCAGTGAAGCTCTCAAAGTCTGCGACAATATCCGGTTTTTTATTCCACTCCGGGTGCTTTTCAAAACTGAGAATCAGTCCGCCCCAACCTTTGTAACGAAAACATAGTTCAAACAGGTAACTTTCATAGCATTCATGATCCAACTTGAGCGCTTCTAAACAAAACGAAATTATAGAGAGCGGACCGGCCTGCGCAGTCTTCTTAATCAGTCGGCTTAGCTCACGCTCCCATTTGTTGGATAGAAAAGAGGACTGGCCATAGTAATATTTAAAAGATTCAAGGAGACCGACTTCCCTTTGAGGCATTTTCCAATAGGAGACTCCCTGATCGAAATAGGACGAAAAGAATCGAAAAAGTAAGGGCGATATAATTTCGTCAATATTAATCCGATACTGATTTTCCATAGCCCGAGCAAAGAACTTTGTTTTACTACGGGTATATGATTTGAGTGGCTGTAGCTCTCCGCAAAGTGCAAATTCGATAAAATTCGAATCGGGTGGTTCTAAAAAGATTTTGTATGCAAATTCTAACTGGTCGGAATCAAATGTACCGCTTTCTTTAAGGAAGTCATTGATTTTTTGTTTTAAAGTCCCCTCGCTGATTTGCCCGGTGGTCAAGCACTTTTGATATTCTGTGATACTCTTGAGTGTTGCTCCCTCATAGGCAAGCTCCCCTTTGTATAAGGCGTCCTTAAAACTTAGAGCTTCAAGTTCGTGGAATGTATTGTGATGAACAAAAAACTCGAGCGGCCCTTGGGTTGGTAAAAGTTTGCGCACATTCCTAAGGGCCTCAGCGACGTCCGAAGACAAAATCTTCTCCTCGTTAAGAGTTGAATGAAATTTAGAAAAGAATTTATTGATTTTCTATATGTAGAAAGGGGGGCTTAAACTAGAATGCAAATGAAGAGGACTATTTTTACAAGCTAACTGCAAAAGAGTCATGTTATTGGATTTGGATTCAACTTTTAATGGGAGATCGGTCCATAAAATATGGAAAAATAGGCTTAGTAGATTGAGATGGGAAGCCCCTTCGGTCTCGGTCTTCTCAGAGTCCACTTTTTCCCAGGGAGCAGAGGTCTGTATTTTATCTTTAGGAGTTAAAGAGCAAGAGGCAAACGAGAAGAGCAATAGGATCAAAAGTAGGAATTTCAAATAACGATTTAACATCATGGGCCTGTCCTAGAATCATTATTATTACAGGAATTTTCTTGGAGTCAATTTAAATAGAAAAGTTCATGAACGATGAACTAGGACATGGGTCATTTTGGGTCGTCGTGTGAAATTGAGAGATTATCTAAAGTGAAAGTTTATTTTCTAATATAATTTTCTGACAAGGTTGCAGGCGTTGGCTCTTTTACAAGAAAGGGTATCAAAAGGCTGCAGGGATCAAACTCACCTTTTGAATGGGCGAAAGTGGCATGACTTGGGAATTTGTGGTGGTTGTTGTGCAAGGCCTGTCCCCATGTGAGAAGAGCTAACCAAGAAATATTGTTGGAGTGATCGTCGAGGTCAAAATTGCGAGTCCCCCATCCCTTGAGGTGGCAAAACAAATTGACAATATTCTCTTGATGGATGTTCCAGATGGCGCCGGGAATGACGCCAAATAAAAAGCTTTCAGGAAAAAACCAAGATATCGCGCCAAAGGTGAACCAGTAGAATAGGTAGTAGTGGCGACTGATAAAGCTGACAACAGGATCACGGAGGAGGTCTGTGGCATGACGAAGGCTAAAGTCTCTTTCTGAAAAGTGAATTTGCCAGCCAATAAAAGCGTGGAACCGCCCGTGAACTGGACTGTGGGGATCCCCCTTTTTGTCTGAGTGAGGATGGTGGCGCCCGCGATGGGTCGCGACCCAAAAAATAGGAGAGCCCTGTCCTGCCATGCAGCCAAGTACAGCCAATAGTCTTTTGACGAATAGGGGGGCTGTAAAGGCTTTGTGACTTAAAAGTCTATGGTATCCAATAGCCACTCCCAGGCCGCTAATAAAAAACCACATAGAGAACCAAATCAGAGGGTGAGACCAATGGAAATGATCTCGGATAAAAATAATAGAAATCACAAAGAGTCCATGAACAGGGAGGGTGATTTTTCTAAAATTCTCGGACCAACCAAACATAGTTTTCCTTTAAGAGATTATTTGACTGATTTGATGAAACTCATCATGCCAAGCAGAATGTTTATTATGGGACTCCAGGATTCTACGATTTTCTAAAAGTTTTGGAAATATCTTCTGGTAAGCTTGATGGATCTCAGTGAGATTCCACTGATTAATACGCTCTACCTCTGAGCAAACTTTCTGAAATCGTCTATCCGGGCATTGCACTTCATCATAGGATTCGTCAAACCACTCTGGAAAAGTATGAAAACCTTGGCGGCGGAGTTCTTTAAGAAGTCCCGGCTGACCCAAGATGATAAAGGGGTGCAGATTGTGTATTGTTTTATAAATCTTAGCTGTGGGTAGTGTCCAGCCCGGACTGCTGTTAAAAACTCGTTCCGTTATGATAGAGTAATAGCTATCCCGATAGGGCCAAGGGGCATAATCTGTAATGTGAACTTCACGGACATCCACCACTTGAGGCAGGTCTTTTTCATATTCAGAAAAATTCTCAAGTAAGGCTTTATTTTTTTCCTCGCGGAAGGGCACTTGTAGTGTTTTGTCAAAAGTTTGATCTAAATACGAATTAAGAAAAGAGACTAATCCATCAGTCATTTGGTTGTTGTTTTTCAACCAACTGTAAAAGGCTTTACGATGAAAGCGTGCCTCATTATTAAAGCAGAGAAACTTGTGAGGTCTTATTTGATTCAAGTTGTTTTGAATCTGACTCACTTCTAAGAAATTATTATTTTGTTGATGTTTTCGAGCACATTGAAGCCAGCCTATTTCATAATAGTTGATATAGGAAACCCCTCTTATCCTATCATGTTCTAAGATTTTTTGTTCTTTGCAAAAGGTATTATAAATTTCAGCAATTTCAGGAATGGGGAAAAGGACCACCACCTGCTGAGCTGGGATGGCGTAGTGTTCTAAATGTTGATGAAAGTATTCAAACCATTGGTTTTTAAGAATATCGCCATTTGGAGACTCTGAAATCTTTTTGACTTGAGACAGGATGAGAAAGGCTATGCCTTTACGAATATCCTCCCCGTGTTTTTCCATAAGCTCGGGCCAATAATTATGGGCACGGAAGTTCTGAGAATGGAGAATTGTTTGTTGTCTATAAATACTCTCAAGCCATAGAAAGTATCCCTGAGATTGACTTTTAAAAGTCGAAGCATAATCCCGTGCAATTTCGATGTTTTGAGCTTCGAGGAGAGTCGCGACTGGCTCCGCGCAGAAGTTCACAGCGTATTCATTTTGGCACTGCTTCCATCTGTCTAGGGCAGTGTGCTCCCTATGCAGAGTGGAGGGTAGCCATCGGCCGTTCATTTTTTCAGAATATCCGATAAAAATTCGTGTATTTTGGCCTTGTTCCAAGTTCGAAACCGTCATCAATTGCTCCCCAAAGCCCCTAAAAGTTAGGTTTTATAACCATTCATGTCAACAAGATTCATCCTACGGAATCTCACTCCATAAACTCTACCTGTAACAGTTTCAGTCTTATCTGGATTGGAAATCTGAATTCGTTTTCTAAAAGAATAGGGACAATTGATTAAAGTTTCTAGACTATGCTAGACAAATTCAACAAAGAAAGGATTTAGCTGCATGAAAAGACCTTTACTGTCCCACATCGACGCTCTTTCTAAAATGATTGAGATAGAGGGTAAAGAGATTCTCGATGTGGGGGCAGGCGCCGGTCAAATGAGTATCTGCATGATTCAACGGGGCGCTAAAAGTGTTCAGGCTATAGAGTGTTCTATGGCGATGCTCGAGAAGCTAAGCCATCTCAAAATTGCCGAGGTAAAGGTTCTCTGTGGAAAGGGAGAAGCTCTGCCCTGTTTGGGTGAGACGGCTGATTTGGTGCTTTATTTAAATTCTTTTCACCATATTCCTTTGTCCAATCAGGAACAGGCTCTTGTTGAAGCACGAAGATGTCTTCGCAGGTCAGGTGTTTTTGTGGTGGCAGAGCCTGAGCCTTTCGGACCCTATTTTGAACTGACACGTTTGGTAGATGATGAGAAGGCCATTCGAGAGCAGACCTGGGACTTTTTATCAAAGCAGAAGGTTTTTGAATTGCTTGAGGAATTTTACTATTTTGCCCCTAAAGTCTATGAGTCATTTGCTGAGTTTGAGGGTCACAGTATTTCCGTCGCAAAAGAAAGAGCCAGTCAGTTTCGTGAAAACCATGACCAAATCTGTCAAAAATTTTATGCAAATTCCGTTCAAACAGATAAGGGTTACGAGTTCCGTCAACCGATGAGGGTTAAGGTAATGAAATTTTGAGGCCAGATCATATTGACACCCATCAGCTAGTATAAATTGACCTGACTTCCTAGTTCTTCAAATTTTTGCTACCCTTCCAAAGTTGAACTTCTTTTTGTGTGAGGATTGAAATTGGCAATACGTGGTATTTTAGGTCAGCCTTTTATGAGTCTAGATGACTCTATTGATTTGGCCCATTTCCTTTCCTTAGATGACAAGATCTGGGAGGGAATTCGCAAGTCAAAATCAAGTCCGGGGAAATACTTTCCAGAGTCAGACATTGAGAAGATTCCATTGGATTCAAATGAAGTTCCCTATCACCAGATACGCTTGCGTCAGGAAGAGAGTTGGGAGAAAAAAAATTTTTCGCTATCTTGTCGATGGACTGAAGAGAGTCAAAATTTCCCAGAGTTAGTCCAGTGGTTGAAACAGTTGCCTTTCTCTCAATTGGGTCGCGTAAAAATATTTATTAACCATCCAGGCGCCAAAGTTCAAATGCATCGCGATCACAATGACTACTATCTTAAAGGTCCCAATGTGAGCCCCCATAAACATGAGTTCTTATGGATATGTCCTGATCCAACTAAGAGTCTCTACATTTATGATGCTGAAAACCAAGAGAAGTATTATATAAATAGTCGGAGCGCTTTTTTTAATGAAGTTGATTTGCATGCTTCTGATCCCCATCAAAATTGGAGCTACTCTCTGAAAGTAGATGGTCAGTTCTCGTCGTCCCTGCGTGACAGATTGGCGATCCCTCATGATGTCTACTACTGATACTCTAAGATTTTTTTCAGTTGAGTCAGTTTTAAGGTGGATAAAAAAACTTAACTTTATTGGTTTTTTATAATTGGATTACCTGAGGTGATTATTTTTTAAGGTATTCTTCGAGCGAACTTTCAATGGATCGATAGGCGTCAAAACATTCTTGAATGGTATCTCTAACAATAATGGCTTCGACAGGGAAATTTGTACGAGCACAATACTCAGGGACTTCACAAGTTTTTCCTATGAGATCTAGACCACGCACCTCGACGTCGATAGGCCATTTAAAAGAACTAAAATCAGTGGACATATTGGCTTTAAGTTGGAGGGTATGTCTCAGAAAAGGACGGTCGTTGATCGTGAGTTTATTCTCTCCAGTCAAGAGCCAGTCGATCCATGCAGAATAATAGGAAATACCTCTAAACGGTAATAATGTATTCCAAGTTCCACTGGGGCGAACATTTATATCAAGAGAACATAATTCTCCGTTTTCGGTCTCGAGAAGGTCAAAGCAGGCAGGGGAAGAATGAAAGCCTTGCTCATACATGAGTTGGCAAATTTTTTCTGCATACTCTCGATATTTAATTGGAACAGTGAGGTCTGGACCATAAGTGGAATAACATAAATTTTGGTGGGGTTCGGGATGATAAAGGCAGTTGTTGATTTCGTGAATGATCCAAGTGTCTTTTAAAAAAGTCACATTGACTGATCCCCAAAACTTGTGTCGCTCAACGGCCTCCTGAACCAGGTATCGTCCCAAGCGTCCGCCATGGTTATTTACGTTTATGAACATTTCGAGTTCATTTGTCCTTTCAAGATAACCGAGTAGATCTTCGCTTCCGGAAAAAAAACTATAACCACACGAGAGGTCAGACAGGTTGGAGGTGGACTTGGAAGGTTTAACAAAGAGTTTTTTATTTTTCCATTCTTCATCCAAAAAGTCAGAGATTTGAGTGAGAACTTTTTGAGGAACTGTGGACACGCCTGCGTTTTTACAAATGTCAGTCCAAAGTACTTTATCATTACAGGCATGAAGAGCCTTTCTAGAGGGACCTGGAAGGTTGAGCTCTTCATTTAATTGTCCGACTAAAGGGGAGGCAAAGTCTGTCATGAGTATACAAGCGGAAATACCTTCTTCCATTGAAATTTTTTTTAATAGATCATAGGTCCAATCAGAATTGATAATGGTTCGATCTGGCATTTCAGAACCTGGAAAATGTCGATTGGTTATAAGTATAACTCGCCACCCATGGCTTTTGATTTCTGTTAAAATAGAAGGGAGTTCTCGGCTAAATTCATCACCAGCGAGTCCATAAATTAAGATGCTGGGAAGGTCTTGACTCATGTAGTGGGTGCAACCCTTAACTTAAAGGTTAAGCCACAAATGGATGAGCGGTGCCATGCTCGATTTTCTATAAGCAATCGGCTTAGAATTAAGTGCTTTAGCTTTATAAGATCCATCAGGTCAAAATAGAATTAAAAATTAGACCTTGTCATTGGAATAGTCACTGTGCTGCTTCCTGTTACTAGAGAGCGAAGTGGTTCAAAAGCTATGGAGAATCCACAATGAGAGTAGACTTTGAAAATGTAAACTGTCTTTATTAGGGAATAAAAGGTTTGAACTTTGACAACTGCCGTCATAAAAATTGACGAAGTTGAAAGGTTTGTAGAAGGAGAAGTGACTCAACAATCTGCTGGAGCTAAGATCAGGGCCGTTTCAGACTGATTTCAAACGATAATAGGATAGCTTTTGGCCAAGACCGATGATCAACTCAAAATACTAATCAGTCAGCCTAACTTTGGCTTTTTGGGCGACTCTTCGGTTCATCTCCCCTATCTTTACGCCGCCCTTAAATCTTATGCGAATCGAGATGAAGAGATCAGAGATCGTGTTCTTTGGTACGAGCCACTCTTTCTTTTCGAAAACTTAGCCAATATTGAAGATCGCTTAAGAAGGAATCCTGTCGATATTCTGGGACTCAGTTGTTACGTTTGGAATTGGAACTTTCAAATGCAGGTTGGTGAACTTGTAAAAAGACTTTATCCCGATTGTATGATTATAGTGGGGGGGCCACAGCCAGATTGGAATGATAAAAAATTCTTTAACAAGTATCCCTTTGTTGACGCTATAGTGAGACAAGAAGGCGAAAATCCCTTTAAAGAAATTATCAAAGCCAAAATCAACAACTGTTTAGACTTTCAAAAAATCCCCGGAATTTTTTATCAAAAAAATGGGGAATGGCAAGACTCTGGTAAGCCTGAACTTATTCACGACTTTGATTACAATCCTTTTGTTGAATGTTCCGATCTTTTTAAGAAAATAATTGGCCAATACGAAGAGGTCACGGCTATATGGGAGACAAACCGCGGCTGTCCCTACTCCTGTTCATTTTGCGATTGGGGATCTGCGACCATGCAAAAAACCCGGCTTCTTCCTATGGAGAGGCTTGAAAACGAAATGGAATGGATGTCCCTTAACAAGGTCCATACTGTCATGATTAATGATGCCAACTTTGGAATGTTTTCTAGAGATGTTGAAATCGCTAAAAGATTTGTTGAACTGAAAAAGAGAAATGGTTATCCCAAAAAAATTGAGTTTGATAGCGCCAAAATGAGTCTAGAAAACAACCAAAAAATAGCTGAAATTTTGTGGTCGGCTCAGATGATTTCAAAAGTGAAAATACCATGGCAGCATATGTCGCCAGTCGTTTTAAGCGCAATCAAAAGAAAAGAGCCAAGTGTTGAAAAAAAAGCTCGAGTGGCTCAAAGCCTTCAAGAAAAAGGGCTCCGTTGTCGACCAGAACTTATCATGGGGATGCCTGGTGACAACCTAGAGCGTTACAAGAGCTCCGTTTATCAAATTCTTGAATTTAATTTTTCGGATACTTTGCGAACTAATTTTATGCTGATACTCCCAAATGCTCCAGCGGCTCAGGAGGCTTATCGAAAGAAGTGGGGCATTGAGACGGTACTAAAATCTCCCGCGCCCTTGCACCGACAATACGAAAACCAGTTCAACGAGGACATCTTCTATTCCGACGTAGAGGTTGTTGTTGGATGCAGTTCCTATTCAAAAAAAGATTGGGTGGAGATGGCTAGTTTTGATAGCTTAATCAAGGCTTTTCACTCTATTGGTGGACTGACTAAATATCTTGCCTATTACTTCCGTTTTAGCCATGGTGTTGAGTTTTCTGCTTTTTACGACGAGTTGATAGATAAATTACGCCTTTTGCCAGAAGAGAGCCATTTCCAAAAATCTTTTAGCATTCTCAACAAGCGCCGAAAAAACTACCTAATGAGTCGACAGGGTGATTATATCCAGCCTACACCAGAGGTTGGTTTTTTAATTGGGTCTACAGAAGAATTTTATCTTAACCTTGTGACCGAAAAAGAGATGTTCTACAAAGACTTAATGCAGATCATTTTAAGCAGCTTTGGCTATTTACAATGCGAAGAACACATTCGGTCACTTTTTGATTTCCAAAAAAACAGTTTAATCACTGTAGACTACGATTGGCGGCAGGGACAATGGTTGGCTCGTGACTGGAATTGGCGAGAATACTTTACTAAGACATTTGCTCACAATGGTCCTATTAAACCCATTTTTATGCCTGAGCCCTTAAATCAAGGTCATTTCCTAAAGGCTACGGACTCTCATTCCAGTTATTTGCTAAAAGTGCCTTATGATTGGAGTGAAACAGATGATAAAGACCAGCAGTATTCTCAATGGATCAAAGTGACTCTGGATCAATGGAACCATTGGTCTGTAGAAGGGACACGTCTTTTTCGACAAATTCATATCATGAGTTAAACTTTTCGATTGAGCCGCCTCTGATGGCGGAGAGTCAAGGTTAGGGTCGCTTGACTGCAATGATTGGAAAGCTGAATAATTCAGACTTTCACGAGGTTTATTTGTGATACCTATTAAATACAAAAAGAGGCTTTTCCATTCTCAAAAAGACTTATGGCACAACCTTCTTGAAGAGGCTGTCCCAAGTAGCGACATCGGACGTTCTCAATCCACGTCCAGTATGATTCCTAATCTTGGTCATCATAAGTTGGAGCAAAAACTCCAAGATAAGTACAAAAGAAAGTTCGTGGTTTTTACAAACTGTGCTTCCGATGCCTTGGATATTGCCGCTCAGATTTTACCGTTTAAGATCTGGTATGCCCCAGCTTATACTTGGTACTCTCCCCTCAACGCACTTAAGAAAGCTCAATGTGAAATTCGGTTTTTAGATGTGGACTATGACTCACGCTTGATCGATTACACAAATTACAATCCAAATTATCCAGTTCTTGTTCCACATATTGATGGACGAGTGGCATTGCCTCCGCCTCCGACCTCGGCATTTATTTTGGAAGATGCAGCACAAAGCCCGATCAGCCTGGGAAACAATTTTGGTGATATCACTGTTTTGAGTTTTGGCTCCTCAAAGAAATTGGGACTCCTTGGTCAAGGGGGGTGTCTTTTAACTGATAATGAAGACATCGCCACTCGAGCTAAGCGAATGGCTTGTTTTGGTTTAGATTCAGACAATGAAATTGTTGAGCCTGGAGTTAAAAGTTACCTAGATCCTTTTAATGCGCTTTGTAGTGTTTACTTATTTGAGAGGTATGAAGATCGAAGACATCAAGATCGAATTGATCAGATAACGAATCTTTACAACCAAGCTTTGGGCATTCAGAGTCCCCT
>JBGSNK010000037.1:0-12458 GCA_041739665.1 Bdellovibrionales bacterium | reverse complement strand
AATACAGGCTGTGCAAGCAATGCACTCAAGCTGAAGACCATTGCGAATATCAATACCAGTTGGGCAAACAGACACACATTTGAAACAATCAATACAATCACCACTTTGGCTGTCGACCTCAGTAATTTTACGATGGCGTGGTTCACCACGAATGTAATCATAAGTGATGGTTAAGGAATTCTG
This sequence comes from Bdellovibrionales bacterium, assembly GCA_041739665.1. Classification (GTDB taxonomy): domain Bacteria; phylum Bdellovibrionota; class Bdellovibrionia; order Bdellovibrionales; family JAGQZY01; genus JAGQZY01. The sequence continues at coordinate 12,275 of JBGSNK010000037.1, read as the reverse complement.
ATCCATCAAGACCGACTGGAAGCGTCCGTAAGGACACATGATGATACAAAATTGCTCACGAAACCAAGCAAAATCAAAAAGAATAATTGCGGCAATAATAAATACGAAAAGAAAAACTGTCCAACTGTCCTGGGGAGCTTGCGACATCATCTGGAGCAGGCTCTCCCAACTAACAAAATAGGCAATAAACGTGTGGGACAAAAAAACAGAGACAACAACAAACAAAAACCATTTGGTCAGAATCTTGCTAAAGTTTCCAGGCTTGAGTGGGTATTTGTGGCAATCCAATTGAGTGGCACGATTGCCCACAACCCAAGTCTCGATGCGACGAAAAACTTGCTCGATAAAAACTGTTTGCGGACAGGCCCAACCACACCAAACCCTTCCCCACAAGGCTGTAGCCACGATAAGTGAAAATCCTAAAATACCCAGAACAAAAAACAAGAGTGGGCCATCATGGGCGCCAAAAACATGTCCAAAAAAGACAAACTGACGATTGAAAATATCAAATAAAAACAGGGGTTGATTTTGATAACGCAACCACGGGGTCAGCACAAAGAGCAGCAATAGAAATGTATGAAAAATCGTTTTTCTGTTTTTCCAGGGTCCTCGCACTCGTGCTGGAATAATCCACATACGAGAACCATCTTCATTTGTAGTGGCCAGACGATCTTGGGGAAGATGTCTCGGATCTAGAGTGCTCATTAATTATTTTTTTCTCCTTGGGGCTCTTTGCCACCTGATACATTTTGGCCTTTCAGACTTTCGACAAAAGCAACCACAGCCGTTATATCAGCCGGGCGCAAAACCCCATCCCATGCGGGCATGCCTTTATCTAAAATACCCATCTTAATCACCTTGGTAATGGCCTCTGTAGAATGTCCGTGAATCCAATAATCGTCGGTTAAATTAGGACCAACTGAACCTGCGCCACTTTCCATATGGCAAGACGCACAAAAGTTTTGATAAACTTTTTGTCCAGATTGCAATAGCTCGGCTGAACTCACTTCATCGCCGCCACTCCCCTTTTCCGCCATCTCTCTTTGCTCTTCGATTTGATTCATGGCGACCTCCAACTCTTGATCTAGAGTGGGACCGTCACCGGTGTAACTGTAGTGCAACCAGTAGATAAAGGAAAATATGATGGCGCCGAAGAAAGTCCACAACCACCATAGAGGCAGGTTGTTATCAAGCTCTTGAATACCATCGTACTCGTGATCCAAAAGTTTATCGTTATCATTGCTCGACATGGGAAACCTCCTCGTCGTTGAATGGCAGTTGGCTCAGTTGATCAAAGGTTTCTTTCTTTTCAAAAAAATAAACTCTGTAAATTAAAAATACAAAAGACAAGAAAAACAGAATCAGAGCAATTAAAGTCATTAGCGAATCGGTAAAATAAGAAAGACCAATTTGTTTCATTGAGCACCTTCCTCGCCTGGAACTAACTTTAAATGCTCGAGAGCAGTTTCATTGTCTAAAGCTTTTTGCCCAAGCGCTTGCAAGTAAGCAATCAAAGCCACAATTTGACGATCGCTTTTGATATCAACACCCTCTTCTTTTAAATTTTCTACGATCAATTGAGCTTGATTTTCAGCCCATCGATCAGCTTCAGAAACCTGGGCTTGACTGTAAGGCACTCCCAAACGTTTCAAAACAGAAAGTTTTTTACGGAGAGAGTAGTAATCCACCTTTTTTTCTAACAACCAAGAGTAACGTGGCATAATTGATTGCTCGACCATGGATCTGGGATCGTCCATATGGCGATAATGCCAAAGGTTGGAGTATTTTTTACCCACTCGTGCCAGGTCTGGCCCTGTTCTCTTGGAACCCCACTGAAAAGGACGATCATACATGGATTCACCAATGGTAGAGGCTGGTCCAAAACGAAGAACATCAGATGGATGTTTTCGAATCATCTGTGAGTGACAAGTGTAACAACCTTCTGACACATAAATATCGCGGCCCGCTTGTTCCAGAGCGGTAAAGGGTTGAACAGCTTCGGACTGAGGCACGTACTTATGAATGAACAAAGTCGGCCAGATTTCGATAACAGAACCGACAAGTATTGCAACAAAGGTAAGGACTGTGAAAACCCCAACATAGCCTTCTAATTTTCTATGAAGACCTTCTTGCTCAGCCTTGGGTGGAGCTTTCTTGACTGTTACTAGAACAAGTTCATTGGCTCGCATCGGTTCAGAAAGCTTTATAGTTTTGATAATATTGTAAACAGCAATAATATAGCCAATTATATAAAGTGTTCCCCCTAAAGCACGCACCCAGTAAAGGGGCACAATCTTAGTCACGGTCTCGACAAAGTCGGGATAGACAAGGTAACCAGCTCCATCGACGGCTTTCCACATTAGGCCCTGGGTGATCCCCGCAGTTCCCATAGAGATGTAGTAAAGAAGAATGCCCGCTAGACCAAACCAAAAATGGTAGTTCATAAGCCGCTTGCTGTACATCTCACGCCCCCACATTTTTGGAATCAAATAATAAATCATTCCAAAGGTGAGGAAACCATTCCAACCCAAAGCTCCACCATGAACGTGGGCGATAATCCAATCCGTGTAGTGTCCTAAGAGACTTACAGACTTAATTGACAATAAGGGGCCTTCAAAAGTGGCCATTCCGTAAAAAGTCACAGCCGTGACCATGAACTTGATGATGGGCTCGGTGCGCAGCAAATGCCAAGCACCTCGAAGAGTGAGCAGACCATTGATCATCCCACCCCAGCTTGGGGCCCACAACATGAGGCTAAAAATCATACCAAGAGTTTGAGCCCAGTCCGGAAGTGCGGTGTAGAGAAGATGGTGAGGACCAGCCCAGATATAAATAAAAACCAAAGACCAAAAGTGAACGATCGACAGACGATAGGAATAGACAGGTCGATTCGCCGCTTTAGGCAAATAGTAGTACATCAGTCCTAAGAAGGGAGTGGTGAGGAAAAAAGCCACCGCGTTGTGTCCGTACCACCACTGCACCAAGGCATCTTGCACACCAGAGAACACCGGATAACTCTGCACCAGACTGACCGGCACTTCGAGAGAATTGATAATGTGAAGCAGGGCCACTGTAACGATGGTGGCAATATAAAACCAAATGGCCACGTAAATATGTTTTTCTCTGCGACGAGCGAGTGTTCCAAAAAAGTTAATGGCAAAAACCACCCAAATCAATGTTATCGCAATATCAATGGGCCACTCAAGTTCAGCATATTCTTTACTCTGAGAAAACCCAAGCGGTAGACTGATAGCCGCCGAAACAATAATCGCCTGCCAACCCCAGAAGTGAGTCCAACTCAACATATCCGAGAACAAACGGGTTTTCAAAAGCCGTTGGGTGGAGTCATAGATACCAGCAAAAATTGCATTTCCAGCAAAAGCAAAAATCGCGGCGTTGGTGTGCAAGGGACGCAACCGACCAAAGGTCAACCACTCTAGGTTCAAGTTAGCTGGCCACCAGGCCAACTGAATCGCGGCCACCAGACCAAAAAGGAAAGCCGCCCCCGCCCATATTAGAGTCGCCATCATAAAGTAGATCACGATCTTGTTGTCGTAGCGGACCTCTACTGTTTGTTTGTCAGTCATTTGTTGTATCCTCATCTGTTTGTATTATTTTTGTATCTTCATCTAAGATGGACCACGAAACTGTATCTAATGAACTCATTTGATCCTTGTTCACAGCCCAAAAGAAAACTATTAAAAAACCCAAAGAAAAACCGAGGGACAGAATCACCAATATGTAAAGTATCTCCATTAAAGTTTCCTCAAGCTGAATGTTACTAAACTAAGGACCGTCAACGAGCTCACCGGCATGAGAATGGCGGCTACAACTGGGGTGATATACCCAGCTGATGCGAGAGCTACACATGTGACATTGTAGAGAAAAGTGAAAATCAATAGGTTTCTTTCAGTTCGTTCCACTTTATGAGCCAGTTGAAATACTTTTTCAACTAGAGTTAAATCTCCGCGAGCCATACTGATGTCAGCCAGACTCATATTGTTTTCTAAAGCACCGGGCATGCAGAGGCTTAGTGGTGCGGACTGCATGGCAGCGATGTCATTGATGCCATCGCCAACCATCATAGCTTTTTCGCCCTGATTTTTAATAAATTGCAGTTTATCCTCGGGACTGGCTTGAGACAAACACTGGCCTTGAGCCTTAGGTGGTATCAAATTAAAAATGGGGGCCACTTGCGGACCACTGTCGCCAGAGAGTAGAGAAATTTGCAGACCGCGGTCAGATAAGCTTTTAAACAAGGGAAGTATATCTTTTTTGAGATCTGTAGAAAGTCGTAACTGCGTCAATTCCACACCCTCTTTAAAAACGGCCACCCTTTTTTTCCCATCTAAACTGGTTGTGGAGAAAACTTGCCACATCTCCCCTTCTATAGTGCCTTGAATACCCTTTCCAGGAAGATACTGAAAATCTTGAACTGGCAAGAGGTCAGCTTGACTGTCTAAATATTTGTGAAAGCCTTTTGAGATAGGGTGGTCCATAGAGAGTTCAAGGGACAAGAGCCTAAGACGGTCCTGACTGGATAAAGCCATAAGTTCAGCGGGTTCGATTTCGACCCGCCCTTGGGTCAAGGTGCCAGTCTTATCAAAGCAGATGTGGGATATTTGTTTTATTTTTTTAAGAACCTGGGGATTTTTAAGAACCAATCCGTTTTTAATTGCTAATTGACCGGAAAAACTTCGAATCAAAGGAATGCCAAAGCTCACAGCACATGGGCAGGCCACAATCACAATGGCAAAGGCGCGATAAAAACCGATAGCCAAACTATCAAGCCATAAAAAATAAGTGAAGGTGGCGAGGGCCGACAGGATAACGAAGGCTGTGAAGCGACTCACCCAGTAAAAAGATTCTTCCTGATCATGACGCAAACCTTGTAAGGCTCTTTCAATGAGTTGCCCCACACGTGTTTGCCCTGCGGTCTTCTGAGACTGCAGCAATATTTTATCGGCACACAACTGGGTTCCTGCAAAAACAAGATCGCCCTTCTTATAAACCACGGGACTCGATTCTCCAGTTAAGACAGAGGTATCCAAGATAGCCTCCTCCGACAGAAGGACCCCATCGACTGGCAATGTCTCACCCCGCCAAACCTCTATCAAGTCACCCCTAGAAATGGACTGCAAGGCAATCAGTTGGGATTTTCCATTGAGTTTTCGGCGCGCCTGGTAAACACCCGGTATAAAATGCACAATATTTTTTTGATAAATGCGACTGACATAGCGGCACAGAACAAAACGGCTGGTTAAAATTAAAAAAGTAACGACAGCAATTGTATCAAAATAAATTCCATCTCGACCTTGGATAAATGAGACCAGACTTAAGAGAAAACCCGTAGCCAAGGCCAAACCGATAGGCAAATCCAAGTTGAATCGGCGATAGCGCAGACTTTGCCAAAAGCCCATCCAAATAGGTTGGGCACTGTAAAAAAGGCTGGGTAGTACTAAGACAAGGCAGAGCTTATGAAAGAAGGTGGTAAAAGCGGCATCAGCTCCTAAGTAGATCGCCACAGAAAAAAGCATGATGTTGCCAGCACTAACTCCTGCAACGGCCAGTCTTTTGATTTCTGATTTAAATTTGTTCTCACAGTTGTCGACTTTAAGTTCTGGCGACAGAGGTATGGCCTGAAAACCCAGACTGTTTATCAGTTCAACTGTCTCTGGAAAAAATTGAGGGTCCGAGCTCCAAAGGCTCAAGCGCTCACCACCGGCCTCAAACTGGTAATGGGCCATTTTCGCATTTTTATTTATTTGCTTTTCTATCTTGAAAACGCAGTGTCCGCAATGCACACCCTTAATAAAAAGATCTAACTTCCAATGAAGATCGGTTTTAAGTAGAAAAGCCCCAATGGACTCACTCGAGAAGGAAGTGGCAGAACTCATAGCACTTTTCATATGAGCAAGGATGATACCAACTTAAAGACAAAACTCAAGGAGCTGAGTCGAGACATGTGACATTTTATCCCGCGCCTGGGACAGGCTGTCTTTTTTTAATTTTTATGATTAAGGAAACTCATTACTCAGATGGCCGCATTTGTGCTATATCGAGTTTGTCCAGGAGGCAGCTATGGAAAAAAGCAAAATCACTGTGGAGGAATTCACTACACCCAGTCCGGTGTCAGTTATGTCGAACGATAAACTTCCTCAAGTATGGGAAGTTATGACAAGCAAAGCCATTCGTCATGTTTTAGTTAAGGATGATAAAAATGAGATCCTCGGTGTACTGAGTGAAAGAGACTTGACCACGTTCTCTCAGTCACAATATTTTCAAGAAATAGAAGCCCAAGATATTATGTCCCAAGATATCGTGACCGTTGCTCCAGAAACAAAACTTTATGAGGTGGCCCTGCGCATGTCTAAAGATAAGATTGGAAGTGCTATCGTCTACGATCCCGTTACCAAAGATTTGGGGATTTTCACGGCTACAGATGCCCTCAATGCTTTAGTGGAAGTGCTACGCGGCGATTTAGACAAAGAGTAAAAAATGGAAAGGGGCCCGAGGTTCAGATAAAGTCAGATTTCGAAGACTTAAGCTAAATTGTATTTGTGGGGATAAACAATCACTGGCACCGCCGATTCGCGCACCACGCTGCGTACAACACTGCCAAGAACACGAGCGGCAACTGGCCCTGCGTCGGATCTCATAACAATCAAATCGGTTTTCTTATCTCGACTTTTTTCCAGAATCACCTGAGCCACTGGGTCCAGGCTATCAGAAATGGCATAATCCACCTTTAGTGAGGACTGCATATTGGCCTTTTCGCTAACGCGAGATAAAAAATTGTTGGAGCTGTCTTTAGCTCGTTTTAGAACATTGTCAGTTTGTTCACCGCCTAAACCGTAGAGCGTTGGTGCCCAAGTGATGTCTTCAAGGTCCACCATGGATATTTTATGGAATAGGGTCAATTGGTCCACAATATTGTGATGGGGCTCTTTGTTGACAAATACCTCCACAAACTTTTCGGAGGATTCACTGAGTTCAACCGGCATGAGGGCCGAGGCCAATTGCTCACGATCCTCACACTCGGGCCCAAAAACAAGGACAGGCACATCACTTTTGATAATAAAATTTTCTGTGAAACTGCCAAGAAAGTGTCGAGCCCAACCTTTACGACCGTTGGAGGACATTAAAACAAGATCGGCCCCGTAGCTAGTCACAAACTCAGTAAACAACTGGACTTCTGCAGTTTGTGAGCTGAACTGATTCTCAAGAACAAGGGGGCTGTTTATTTTCATGCCCGGAAATTTATCCAGATAAGCCACGCAATCCTGTTTGATATTTTCAATTAAAATTTGGGTGTCAATGGGCTCAAAATAATGAGCTGTTGTAAAGTAAGCTGCACTGACAACCGACACTGGTTGGATTTCGAAATCCCATTTAACTTTGAGCCTTTGCAGAAAGTTTAGAATTCGAGCATCTGAGTGGGGCTCGGCATCTGACGGATGAATCGGCCAAATAATCTTCATTGTTTTACTCATCTTTCACACCTCATTCTTTTGTTTATTTTAACAGCGGGAATTTAAAGGGGCCTCGCTGTGCCGTCTCTAAGTACCACTGGAAAGCCCCATCCCAAGAAAACAAACCACAGGGGTTTTTATTGGTATTTATGACAATAGCATGATGCTGTTCTTTTTGAAGCATTGCATGCAAGGCCTCGTCCATTGAAGAGGTCACAAGAAGAATCAATGGGTCTAGACTCATCGCATCTTTAACTGGCATACTTTGGCCCCCATTGTAACCAGAAATTTGAACAATATCGCGATCCGAAACAATGCCAATAATCTTTTCATTTTTGAGAACCGGCAAATGTTTGATTTGGTGCTCTTTCATAATGCGCCAAGCTTTCCAAACAGGATCTTTCACATCGAGAACCTGAGAAAGGGGCTTAAAATAACTTTGAATGGTAAGTCGCTCTGACACTCGAGCCTCCTATTCTGTATAATTTAGTTCTGCAAAGGTTATTCCAATTTCATTCAAAACCATGAAAGGATTTGGGGACAAAATGTCACACCGTTGAGAGAAAACACCCCAAGGTCAGGTATTCTCCAAGTCCTCATCTGGCCTCATTCTTGAAATTATCACTTTAAGAAGGAACTATGTAGGACCAGGATCGGCATATAAGGATCCTTGTCTTGATCTCTAAGTAAGTTTAGAGTTAATCTCAAACTTCAAAGAAGGTGCAACATGAAAAACATCATACTTTTTTTAATGGCTGGAATATTGATTTCTTGTGCTGCCAACAACAGCGGCAGCTCCAATACACAACTTTCGGGCAAAATGAACCAAGCGGCGCGCTCTCTGCAGGAGCTCCTCCCTTATCTTTACAGCCGCGATAAATTTAACGACAAAAAAAACCAGCAAGCTATCGAAAAGAAAATGATTCAGTTCAAAAGCTCACTGCACAATATAGAACCTGATTTAGCAAAAACGACTCTAGGAGATGACCCTTACGTTTTGCAGAGCTTGCAAAGCTTGAATGAGCTCACTGATCGCTCGATCCAAACTTTTCAAAAGGGAGATCTCCGCACCTCTCGTATCCTAATGAAGGCGACTACGAACACTTGCTTCAAATGTCACACACGCCAGGCTGTCGGTGTGCAAAGTATCCAATGGGATAATTTTGATATCGAAAAGATTGAAACCGACCCACTCGAAAAAGCCCACCTCTTAGTAGCTATGCGCCAGTACGAGGAGGCCAAACTCTATCTCACCAAATTTATCAGCGAGCGTGAGCAGGAAGATAACTTTGATCCCGATTACGAAAATGCTCTTCATTACTATCTGATGATCTCCTTGCGAGGCCAGCAGACTTTTGACAGTGCCCTCAACTTTATACGTGCTAAAATCTTGATCACCAAGGCGCCAACCGAGGTTCACTACACGCTGAAACACTGGGAAAAGGATTTAAAACATTGGAAGAAACACGCCAGCAAACTCAAGCCCAACCTAACTCATGCTCGTGGCGTTCTAAAGCGCAATGGAAAACGCTACAGTCAGCGCAACCTGATCAACAATTTGGTATCGAGTTCTCTCCTCCACCGCTATCTTTCCACTAATCCCACCCAAATTGACAAGGCTCGAGCTTACTCCACGTTGGGTTATATTTACGACGAATTGATTGTGGAAGGTTTTTGGGATCTCCCCGAGATGTATTACGAAATGTGCATTCGTTATGCACCCAAAACAAAGATCGCGCAGACTTGCTATCGACAAATACGTAACAATATTACTTTAGGTTACTCAGGATCACGTGGCACCCTGATACCCAGTCAAGAGTACGAGCGACTAGACGAGCTTCGAAAGCTTTCTGGCCTCTAAGAATTTTTAGGAAGGCTGACCAAAAAACAAGTTTGGTCAGCTGCTCGTTGGTAATCAAGACGCCCGCCATGATCCTCTACGATAGCTCGGCAAATACTAAGACCCAAGCCAGTCCCCTGCCCCACCTCTTTAGTTGTGTAAAAAGGGTCAAAGATCTTTGTGACAAGTTCCATAGGAACTCCAGCACCTGAATCCTTAAAGTGAATTTCACAAAAATCACCCTTATCTTCTAAAATTATAGCGATGCTCGGGTCGCCCAAATCTTTTACGGCGTCGAAGGCGTTATTGAATAAGTTGACGATGACCTGGCCGATCTCGGTTTCACGACCCATTAAAACTAATGGCTGATCAAGGCCAATAGTCCTAACCTCAATCCCATTTTTACGACATTTCTCAAAAGAAACTTCGGTTATATCACCAATCAGTTGAGCCAAATCAAAAGACTGCTTTTCGTCCTTACTACCATCCCTGGAGTAACTTTTGAGGGAGCGAATGATCTTTGACATGCGGTCTACGCTTTGAACCATCTTTTTCACAGATAAAACGGCAAATTCCTTTTGAAAGTCGTCTTGCTCGAGCATGGTTTCCAACATTTCTAGGCGACCACGGATGGCTCCCAATGGGTTGCCAAGCTCATGGGCAATCCCCGCGGTCAGAAGTCCGATGCTGGCCATTTTTTCGCTTTCAATCAATCGCTGACGTTCTTCAATTAAGGTCTCTTCTGTTTTCTTTTTCTCGGTGATATCATAGCGAATGGCAATGTACTGAATGATCTCCCCGTCCGAATCAATAAATGGAACTATGGTGGTGTCGACCCAATACAAGCGACCACTTTTGGCTCTGTTGCAAATCTCCTGGCGCCAAACAACACCACGGGTGATGGTTCGCCACATGTCCACAAAAAACTCGCGGGGATGATATCCGGAATTAAGTAGAGAGTGGGTCTTGCCAAGGAGCTCCTGAGAGCTGTATTGAGAAATCGCACAAAACATCGGATTAACATAGGTAATAACGCCCTTGGGGTCTGTGATCGCCACAATAGCCGACTTGTCCAAAGCATTGATCTGGTCCTCTAGGTGTTGCTTGAGTCCCTTCAGTTTGTGCTCAGATTCTAACATCATATCGATTAGTTACTCACTTCTTTTTCACGACGATAAAGGGTGCGCCGGTTGATCCCTAAGATTTGAGCCGCCCTTTCTTTACGTCCACCTGTTTTAGTCATCACCATATCGGTGTAACGACGGTTTAGCTCTTCTAAACTAGGCCAATCTTCGGTGGCCTTAAGAAAAAAATCTTCATTTCGATTCTCAATAGTCGCCGGAACAGGGCGAAGATTTATTTTCTCTACAACCGGATCGTTGCTTAAAACCGAAATGCGCTCGATCACGTTTTCAAGCTCGCGTACATTTCCGTTCCAAGGGTAGTCCATAAGCTCTTGTAAAGCATCAGTAGAAAAGGACTTGGATTTTGAGTTATTGAGACTCGAATACTTCTCTAAAAAATAATGGGCAAGAAGGGGGATATCTTCCCGTCTCTGCCTGAGGGGAGGCAAGTGGATGGGCAAAACGCTCAAGCGATAGTAAAGATCTTCGCGAAAAAGATCTTCCTCTATGGCCTTGATCAGGTTCTTATGGGTAGCAGTTACTACGCGCACATCGACAGGCTTTTCGCGATTGGCCCCAACGGGCTTGATCGTGCGCTCCTGCAAAACTCTTAAAAGCTTGGCCTGGAGGTTCATATCCAAATCGCCAATTTCATCTAAAAACAGAGTGCCACCCTGAGCCTCTTCGAATAGCCCTTTTTTATCAGAGATAGCGCCTGTGAATGAGCCTTTCATATGGCCAAAGAGTTCGGACTCTAAAAGGTTTTCCGGAATAGCCGAGCAATTTATCGCCACAAAAGGTTTTCCTTTGCGAGGGCTACGTTCATGAATAGCTTTCGCTACAAGCTCTTTTCCAGTCCCGCTGTCCCCAGTAATGAGAACAGTGGATTGGGCCGGCGCAATCTTATCGATCATCTCGAAGACCTCACGCATCGGTCGGCTTTTTCCTATAATCTTGCCAAAACGCCAGCCCGTTTTCACAGACAGCTTTAAATCTTGATTCTCTTTTTTTAGAGCTCGCCACTGTATGGCTTTTTGCAAGCTCACCTCGAACTCGGTCAACTTAAAGGGTTTTGATAAATAGGCAAAGGCACCTTGGCGAGTGGATTCAATAGCAGAATCAATGGAGGCATAAGCCGTCATGATAATCACTGGCATATCGGGTGAAAACTTTTGCATACGCTGAGTGAATTCTAAACCATCCATTTTGGGCATATTTTGATCTGTCACAATAGCTGCCACATTGTCTAAATCCATACTCTGAATGGCTTCAAAGGCATCTGTTGCCAAAGAATAGACTTCACAGTCATAGGATTTTGATTTTAAAAAATCCTCAACCATCTCACGCATGGCCACATCATCATCGATCACAATAATTTTTTTATTTGTCATGATTCCCTCACACATCTCTTATAGTCTGCGTTGAACTTTTTGTGAAGACTTTATGAAGTTCTCACCCAACAATAAGATTTCTCGTTAAGGTATTGAAATGATAGCGGGAACCTAGGCTGCCTCCCAAAAGGAGCCTCCAGTAAACGTGATGTGATTTGCCCGTAGGGCAAATACTGGCAGAGCCCATGGAGGGGCGTGCCTCTTTCTACAGATATTTGGACTCGGGAACAACTTCATGTCAACACATGCTCAATAGTTCTAGCTTGTTATCCACATGGCAACAAATCAAGGATAGAGCGTCCTCAGTGGGATCTTCTTCATTCTAGTGAGGTCCAGATTTGCTTAAGTCTGCGTCAAAGTAAGAAAAAGACATAAAAAAAGGCGCTGAATCCTTGGTTGAATGATGTTTGCAGACAATCAAACATCAAGGAGCGCCAAGGATGAAGCT
>JBGSNK010000029.1:0-6490 GCA_041739665.1 Bdellovibrionales bacterium | reverse complement strand
GTTCTCAAGTCTAGGGTCTCGTAGATTATATTTTTTTGTTTCAAAAATAGATTTTCGTTTTGCAGGGTACCTAGGCGAGTTATACTAAATGAAAATGGTATATATCAGGTGAGGAAATAATGGGTTCTCAGATGACTTTAGACGTTAAAGTGGCAGATGTCATTTATGAGGGCATGTCTCTTCTTACTGTTCTACATAATTTATCTAAGGGCAACTTCGATTTCAATGCCGAGGTTCGAAACACAACTGAGGAGACTTGGCATCCATTGCTCGAGAATCAAGTCGTGACTGAGAGTATTATGCGCCAACTGATGTTGGCCACACACAGTCTTAGCAAAAGCTCTCTATTTAATGATTGGCACCTAAAGGATTCAAAAGTTAACTTAGGCCCCTTTTCTCTTGTACAAATGTTGGAATTTTATCAACAAAAAAGAATCCATATAGAGAGCCTTGTCAACCATCCTTTGATTGAAGGATGGCGAACTCTTGGGCAATGCAAGCCCTTCACAGAGGCCTCTTTGGGCCCCCTTCTGTCTTGCAAACCTTTGAAACAAATCATCTCTCGTCGCCGCACCCCCCGTATTTCCTTCAATAGCGAAGTATTTATTAGCAATCAGGGCGATCTGTATCGTGGAGTGAGTTGGAGCCTTTCCGAAGGCGGTCTAGGAGTTCTCACCGACAAAACGACGATGATTCTTCCTGGCGAAAAGGTAAACGTTATTATTAATGGCAATGGAGAGCATAGTGCTATTCAGGTCAAAGGTCATATCGTGTCTCTTCAGAAGGAACAAAACTACGATCGCTTGGCTTTAGAGTTTGAGAAGACTTCGTCACAACTCAATGACTATATTAGCCTGAGGCTTCCACGCTCGATAAGTTGAAGTCTGTCAGGATTTCTGAAAAAAGCCAGCACTTGGTCCAGCTTTTAAATCAAATAAATTCCTTTTGTTTGGACTTCAGGCTAGTTCCTTAGGTCGGGCATTGCTCGACTCTTAGCATTCTCCCTATCCTAGATCCTTGTTGGGACTTGACATTTATACAGGGGGAAACCGATGAAAATATTTTCAATACTTTTTGCAATTTTATTTGCAACTCATGCAGTTGCGTCCGAAGGTCATGGCTACCTAGTTCAACTTAAAAACAGTCGTAGTTTAGAAAGTTTTAAAGTTGAGATGGGACGCTCTGGAGTTCAGTTAAACGACTTGGGGATAAATAACTGGGTTAAGTTGGATATCAGTGAAGAAGAGGCCAATCAATTGACCAATCGTGATGATGTTGCTTTGGTTGAGAAAAACATCACCTTTAAAATAATGACTCATTTTGAAGTTTTTGAGCCAAACTTAAGAGCTCAATTGGCTAAGCTTGCAGAGCAAGAAGCCCTGACTGATGTTTTGACTCAAAGAGAAGACAATCCTGAAATTCCGTTAGCAGGAGCGGGCGGAACGGGTCCAGACCCCCTTTACAACAAACAATGGGGAATGAACGATAACAATTTGAAAGCTGCATGGAACAAAGCTGGTACTAAAGGCAGTGAAGATGTCATCGTGGCAGTCCTTGATACAGGTGTCGACTACACTCACGAAGACCTTGTGGACAATATGTGGAGAAACCCTGGAGAAATGGGGCTTGACCAGAACGACAATCAAAAAGCCACAAACGGTGTCGACGATGACAATAACGGTTTTGTAGATGATGTTGTGGGCTGGGACTTTGTAACCAACGACAATAAACCCTACGATCTTTCTGTTTCTGGTGTCCAAGTTCTTTTTGGCGGAAACCCTGGTCACGGAACCCATTGCGCTGGAAACGTAGCAGCTCGAGCTGAAAATGGAAAAGGTATAGCAGGAGTTGCCAACGTGCAGATTATGGCAATGCGCTTTTTATCAGAAAAGGGTCAAGGAACTCTTGAGGGTGCCGTTCAGTCTATTAAGTACGCTGTCGACAATGGGGCACAAATTTTGTCAAACTCTTGGGGGAGTGAGGGCGACGGTGGAGCCGAAGAGAGTCAAGCTCTTCGCGATGCCATTCAATACTCTTTAGACAAAGGGACTTTGTTTGTTGCCGCTGCAGGGAATGGTCGTGAGGGCAAAGGCTATGATAACGATTCTGATTCAAAGCCAGCTTACCCGGCCTCTTATCCATTTGATAACATTGTCAGTGTGGCAGCTTTGGACAACACAGACAACTTGGGTGCATTCTCAAACTGGGGTCGTCGCACAGTTCATTTAGGTGCACCTGGTGTGAGTGTTTTCTCAACTGTTCCTAATAATGTCTATCAGGATACTGTCATTGATATTCCCGGTCTTATCACCGCAACTTGGGATGGCACGTCCATGGCCGCTCCCCATGTATCGGGTGCAGCTGCTTTGTATCTTTCTAAGTATCCAAATGCAGATTACCGAGAAATGAAAGAGGCTTTGCTCAATTCAGTTACCACCATTCCTGCGATGAACGGCAAAGCCATTTCAAATGGTAAATTAGACGTTCAAAACTTAATGGCACAATAGTATTAGAAAGCTCTAAAATACAATCTAGAGGCCCGGTCTAAAGACTGGGCTTTTTTTTAAATATTAAGCCCTAAAGTCTAAAAACTTAAATTGAAAAGCCATTATTTTTAACTGAAAAGATTTATTCCCCCATTTTCTATAATTTTTCTAAAATAAAATTATGAAAAAAAATCTTTTCAATCTTAGTTTTGTCGTCTTGTTGAACGCTTTTTTTGTAACGGCTTGTAACAAGGACCTTCGTGTTGGGTTGACCAGCCTGGAGCAGCCCTCTAAGCAAGAACCTGTTCCCCCCATTGTGGATAATCCTGGGGACGAGATACCAATTAATGAAAATCCAGATGAGAGTTTTCCAGAAATATGTTCGGCTTTGAATTTTGATGGTGTGGACTGGCCAGAAGATGTAGAGCCCCTGTCACAGTTGGCATTTGCCTTAGGTCTGAACGTGAGTGGAAGTTTTGAAGGTCATTCGGGTTGGCAGAACTTATCCAACAACTTTGATGGCCAAGGAGTGAGCATGGGGTTGCTTAATCAGAACCTGGGGCAGGGGAGTTTGCAGCCGCTTTGGATTGGCCTGAGAGAGCGCAGCCCATGGGTCTTAGATCAAGTTCTGAGCCCTTCACAAAAAAAATCCATGCTGGATATGCTTGCTAATTGGGAGAGGTCTCGAGCTCCTCTCGTATCTATGAGCCTTGAGGAGGATTTGTCTTTAGAGTTTGAAGAAAGACAACCTATTGAAATTCTCGACGAGAATGTGGACAAGAAATACGGGACATTTACCCTGAGTCAGAGTTCCAATTCGTCAAGTGTCCAATGGTCTAAGCGAACGCTGTATACGGACAGCAATGGGCGTCGCTTTCGGCCAGAATGGCGCAAGGCCTTAAAAGAGATGGCTTCTCATCCTGATTATGTGACTTTACAGATCGAAGCCTCACAGCGTATTCACAATGTGGCGGAGATATACGCAAGACGACTCTCCTGGATACAGCTTCGCTCTTATCTGTTTTTGTTTGATATTATTGTGCAAAATGGTGGGCTTGCGTCTCGACACTTTCAACGCTTTTTTGACTGGTACGAGGACAATTCACAGATGAGTGAGCAAGAGCAAGTCCGCAAAATGCTGGAAATCCGTGTGGTGGACTCAAATCCAAAATGGCAAAAGGATGTGCGAATTAGAAAATCCTCGATTATCAACGACACAGGTTTTGTCCATGGAGAAAAGCGCAATCTGCCCCAAGAGTTTTGTTATGAACCTGAGTTTGTCCTTTACGAATAGATGAAAGTGACTTTCATCACCTATCCTATGTGGTCTATGACCGCACTTATAATTAACTGAAAACATCTTGAAATTTAGGCGATTTAAGGTGATGTATTGATATACAAATATTGTGTTCAATAGAGGAGTTAGCGGAATGGCACAATCAACAGCCCTGCCTGCCCATCAAAATATCGACGAACTGTCCAAATCCTTTGCTTTTACAACAAAACTTGATGATTTGGTCGCTTGGGGGCGTAAAAACTCCTTGTGGCCGATGCCTTATGGGACAGCTTGTTGCGGTATTGAGTTAATGTCGGTCATGGGCCCCAAATACGACCTTGCTCGCTTTGGGGCTGAAGTCGTTCGTTTCTCCCCCCGCCAAGCCGATCTCTTATTGGTTGCCGGCACGATCACTGAAAAAATGGGCCCCATTCTTGTGAATATTTACGAGCAAATGTTAGAACCCAAATATGTGATCTCCATGGGGGCATGCGCCAGTTCTGGAGGCTTTTACAGGGCCTATCACGTTATGCAAGGGATTGATCGCGTCATCCCTGTGGATGTCTACGTTCCAGGTTGTCCCCCCACTCCCGAGGCTGTTTTAGACGGAGTGATTTCTTTACAGCAATTGATTTCTGATCACAAACCAAGACCCTGGCGCGACAACTGGGTCAACCCCTATGAGCAAACAATATGAATATAAGTTTAAAAAGCGATCTAGAGCAGCAGTTTAAGTCGGAATCTCCTCAGTGGCAGTGGCAAAAGCTATTGGGCTGTGAGGTTGTCACTCTACCGAAAGAACAAGTCTTAGATTTTTTTGAATTTCTTAAGGGGAAAGGTCATTTTGATTTTCTCATGAACCTGACCGCTGTTGATTACCCTGGCCGAGACAAACGCTTTGAGGTTGTTTACGAACTTTTTAATTCTTCGACCACATCTCGATTACGAGTCAAAGTCCAATTGGCCGAAGGGGAAGAAGTCCCAACGCTTACAAAAATCTGGCGAGGGGCCGATTGGTTCGAACGCGAAGTCTATGACATGTTTGGCATTCGATTCAAAGGCCACTTGAACATGCGACGTATTTTGACCCATCACCAGTTTGTGGGCCACCCTCTTAGAAAAGATTATCCGGCAGACAAGCAACAAACTTGTACGGAACCAATGCCGATTCACTTTGATAATGATCCAAATTACGTACCCAGTGATGAAGAGGGTTTGGTGCCCCTGAATATTGGTCCTTCACATCCAGCAACCCACGGGACTTTGCGTGTGATGGCTGAGCTTAAGGGCGAGTACATCAACCGCGCCAATGTGGAGTTAGGTTACTTGCACCGATGTTTTGAAAAGATGGCCGAAACCCACGCTTACAATCAGGTGATTCCTTACACCGACCGCCTCAACTACTGCTCAGCTCCCATGAACAATGTGGGCTATTGTAAAGCTGTTGAAAAAATGTTGGGTGTTGAGATCCCCGCTAAAGCTCAAGCCATGCGTGTTTTACTTTGCGAGCTTTCTCGATTTATCGATCATGTGGTGTGTATCGGAGCTAACGCTGTGGATTTAGGCGCTTTGACCGGATTCTTCCACCTCTTCTCTTTGCGTGAAAAAGTTTACACTTTATTCGAAAAGTTATGTGGAGCGCGCCTCACTGTTTCTATGACTCGAATCGGTGGAATGGCTCAAGATGCTCCTGAAGGTTGGTTCGACGAAGTGTTACAAACCTGTAAAGAGCTTCGTCAAGGTGTGAGTGACATCGAACGTCTTCTTAGCCACAACAAAATTTGGTTGCAAAGAACTGTTGATGTTGGGGCTATTTCTGCGGAAGACGCCATCGAGTGGGGTTACACCGGCCCCTGTTTGCGCGCAACTGGGGTGCCTCTAGATTTACGTAAAGCCGCCCCTTATTATGGGTACGAGCAGTTGGACTTTGATATTCCGGTTGGTTCTACTGGCGACGTCTACGACCGCTACTCGGTCCGTATCGAAGAAATGAAGCAGTCTCTACGCATCGTCGAACAAATCTGTAAAAATGTTCCAGAAGGTGATTACACCATCCGCGATAAAAATATTGTTTTACCAGAAAAGAAAGACGTTTACGGCAACATCGAAGGTCTGATGAATCATTTTATGTTGGTGATAAATGGTCTACGCCCTCCTGCTGGTGAGATTTACGACGCCACTGAAGCGGCCAATGGAGAGCTTGGATTTTATTGCGTAAGTGATGGTTCAGGGGCTCCTTACCGCCTAAAAGTACGTCCCCCTTGCTTTGCTATTTATCAATCCTTTCCCAGTTCTATTCAGGGTGGATTGGTAGCTGATGTGATTGCGATTTTAGGAAGTATGAACCTCATTGCTGGCGAATTGGATCGATAGAGGAAGACTATGTTTGAACTGTCTATTGAAGGTCAAGATTACGTAAAAAAAGAATTGGCTCGTTACGAAACCATCGAGTCTGCGATCATTCCCGCACTCTATCGTGTTCAAAAAGAAAACGAAGGTTGGGTGAGTGAAGATGCTATTGCTCATCTGAGCCAACTGATGAACATTCCCGAGGCGCGTATCAACGAAGTTTTTCACTTCTATACGATGTTTAATAAAAAACCTGTGGGCAAGTACCATGTCCAGGTTTGTTGTAATGTAGCCTGTTCCATGGCGGGCACTCGCGAAATCTGTGACACCTTCTTGGAAGAGTACGGTGTCAATGAAGGCGAAGTGACAGCAGACAAAA
>JBGSNK010000028.1:0-6326 GCA_041739665.1 Bdellovibrionales bacterium | reverse complement strand
GGGTCTTCTCGAATAACTGTTGCACACGCTGAGTCAAAAAGATAACGGCCACAAGGCTCTTAGGTAGAATTTTTGTTGCGACAAACTATTCACCAAGGAGTCACTTATGGCCGTTATTGATGCAATCCTGCACCAGGATTTGGAGTTTATCTCCTCTCGTAGATTTCGCAATGGACATTTATGGGAGGTGCGTAAAAAACGTTCTCCCCAGCCTTGCAGAAGGTGCGGGCTTTTTTCCAGCTTCCGCTACGGAACTGCAAAAGCTCTTGTTCGAGAACGAAGTCCAGATGATGATCCTCTGTGGCTTAGGGTTCACAAGCATCGATACTTCTGTGAGTCCTGCAAAAAACCGTTCACTGAGCTCACGCCAGGAACTTATTTGAAGCGACGAACCACGCAGAGATTTAGAAAGTGGGTTAAAAAATGTTGCGATAGATACACGACCTTAAAAGATGTGGGCCATGAAAATCATTGCTCACCAGGCTTTGTTTACCAGGCTCGTTACGAGCAGCTTGAAATTAAGACCCATGAGTTGAGATCAAAGAGTTGGCCGACAACCTTAGGGATCGACGAGCACTTCTTTACCAGGCGCAGAGGCTTTCCTGAGTACGTCACCGTTTTTACAGACCTTAACAAAAGGAAACTTTTTGAATTGGCTCCGACAAAAAGTAACAAACCTTTGATGGAGTTTTTAAAGCATATTCCTGGGCGTGAAAAAGTTCGCATCGTCTGCATCGATTTAGCCCCTGGATACAGATCTTTAGTTAAAGAACTTTTTCCAAACGCCAGGATCGTAGCCGACAAGTTCCATGTCATAAAACTTTTAATGAATGAGATCATGAAAGAGCGTCAGCAAATAGAAACTCATCACAAAAAAGTATTGGGTCGTAAAAGACTTTTAGCGAATCGTAAAAATTTAGATTACTGGGTCCGATCAGAGATGGATCAAGCTTTAAAGCACTATCCCAAGCTCGATGAACTTTACAGAGCTAAAGAAAGGCTTCACACCCTTTACAGGTCACGCGGCTTTTTAAGGGCTTACCAGAGCTACAGGAATTTAATTACAGGTCTTGAGAACAGTTCTGTTCCGAAACTGCAAACGCTCCTAAGAACTTTAAAAAAGTGGCGTGATGAGATCTTAAATTATTTCGACTTCCGGGTGACAAACGCCGTAACCGAAGCTATTAACGGAAACGCAAAAGCGCTCCAGAGGCGAGCGCGAGGATATAGGCAGTTCAAAAACTACCGACGAGTCTTGCTAAATGCTTGTGCTTTTTAAGGTTTTGGTGGCTACCAACAGTTAAGTGAGAAGAGCCCAACTTTTAAGTGACAAGAGCCGAGGTTTCGAATGACCCCGCCTATTCAAATGGTGGTCGCTACAGGATTCGAACCTGTGACCTCTTCCATGTCAAGGAAACGCGCTACCAACTGCGCCAAGCGACCCTTTGAGAAAAAACCATATAACACCAATTCTGAGCTCCCAGTCAAGCACTCGGCCTAAGGCTAGTTCGCATCAAGAGACTTTGCTCTTCGGCTCTGGCGTATAGGATCATAAGACCATAGCTAGAGAGGTTTTATCCGTATTTTCATACTTTTCCCGATTCTATGTGTCGCGTGGTTTCAAGCTCAAGGGAACTTTGAACCTCCGTTTACGATCCTTCCTAAGTTGGGCCATACCCAGTCTCCGCAAGCCTCTGGTTGGGTTGTTCACGAGACCGACGACAGCTATATCGTGGCCTCGACGCTGACTCTCTTTAATCGCTTTAACTATTACTTGGTGCAGACACCAGATACTCAAAATTTAAATAGTCTTTTAGAGGTGGACACACCGATTCTGCTCATCGAGCCAAACCATTTTGTAATTGTCCAAATCGAGCACCCCGAAGAACTACAAGAGCTTGCTAAGCGTGTTCACGAGCGTGGTGGTTTTTGCGGAATGATCCAAAAAATTTCGCCCTACCCCATCGAACCTAATAAGGCAGAGCCTCCGAAGGCAGTCAGTGTCTCGAGACTCTCGCAAGAGAAAATTCGACAGACCTTAAATGAAGTGGAACAAACTCAACTGATTTCAAGTATTCAAACAATGGAGTCTTGGCAATCTCGTCATCACGAGGATGGAAATGGCCAAATGGCCGGTCAACGCCTTCAAGAGATTTATTTGGCTCTGGTGCCAGAAGATAGAGATGACGTTGTGGTAGAACTTGTTGATCACCGTGGTACTGAACAGAAATCCATTCGCGTGAAAATTTTAGGCTCTCAGAATCCCGAAAAAGTTTTGATTTTAGGCAGCCACTTGGATTCGATCAATCCACGTAACAATGCCAATGCGCCAGGTGCGGATGACAATGCCTCTGGGACGGCCACCAATCTTGAAATATTTAGAGTGCTCATGGAACAAGGAATTCGTTTACAAAAAACTCTCGAGATTCACGCTTATGCGGCTGAGGAGATTGGTTTAGTTGGATCCCAAGAAATGGCCGAGGATTACAAAAGAAACAATGTGCAAGTCGAAGCTATGGTGCAGTTTGATATGAACGGCTACACCCGCGATGTTCCCAAGATTTACTTTGTTTCCAATGGGACAAATGCCAAACTGAGCGGTGATTTAAGTAAATTGGTGAGCGACTACCTTAACATTGACTCGCAGAGTTCTTATTTAATGTTTGGAAGTAGCGACCATGCCTCTTGGCATCGTCAGGGTTTTCCAGTGGCCTTCCCGACCGAGAATCCAAGGGCCTACAACCGTCAAATCCACACGGAAAATGACTCTCTCTCCGGGATAAACAGCCCTGAACAAATTGTGGAGTTCACCAAGTTAGGTCTGGCCTACGTTCTTCACTACGCCCAATAACAACAATAGCAGCTGAAACCAGGACTCGCCCTTGATCGAGTCTCGACAATCTAGAGTTCCTGATAACTCAATGGATGGGTTTCTTCTGCCGATAAGAACCTGAGCTTTCTTTATATTCTCAACGGGAGTGATGTGAAAATTGGTATTCTCACTGGAGGAGGCGATGCTCCAGGTCTTAATGGTATTATCGAGGCGGCAACGCGCACCCTACTCAATTTAGGTCACGAAGTTATTGGCATCAAAGACGGCTTTGAGGGCATTTACAAGGGCGAGTTCATGCCCCTTTATATAAAAACGGTACGTGGACAACACGCTTTTGCCGGAACTCTTCTAGGAACTTCCAACCGCTCGGGAACCGAAGGACGAGAAAAAGAATTTAAAGAGGCTTATGACCGCCTTGGTTTGGACGGTCTCATTGTCGCTGGTGGCGACGGCACTTTTCGCTGCTTGCAAGGCATTGAAGGAATTCAACTGATTGGTGTCCCAAAGACCATCGACAACGACTTGCCGGGTACCGACACCACTTTTGGATACGACACCGCAACCTCTGTGGTGAGTGAAGCAATTGATGACCTGCGTACAACAGCAATCGCTCACAAGCGCATTATTATAATTGAAACCATGGGCCGGACGGCAGGTTGGATTGCCTTAGGAGGCGGAATGGCCTCCATGGCCGATGCTATTTTGATTCCCGAGCGCCCTATCAATCTTGACGATTTCAAAAGTTTTTTAAAAAAGAAACACAAAATTCAACGGGGCATCATCGTGGTCGCCGCAGAGGGTGCCACATTGGAAACCCAGGTTCAACGGGAGCTGGATAAAAGTGGTGCCTCGGTAATGGTTGCCGATTATGGAATTGGCGAGCGTCTTGCTAAATGGGTTGAGGAAGAAATCAATTGGGAAGCACGCCATGTGGTCCTGGGCCACTTACAGCGCAGTCACCCACCGAGTACGACAGATCGTTTTTTAACCACTGCTATGGGGATTGTGGCAGCTCGTATGGCCCATAAAGGAAGTTGGGGAAAGGCGGCCGTTTACAAACAAGGTCAAGTCACCCAAGTCCCCATTGAGTCCCTAATGGGGCCAGCTCGCAACGTAGACCCCGAGCACCGATGGGTGAAAATGGCACAAGCGCTCGGCATATATATCTAATCTAAGATTTTAGTGGTGCATCAAAGCTTTGTTTAATAGCTGCCGCTCTTCTTGGCTGAGTCCAGCGCTGAGAGTTTTTTCTAAATATTTATAAAGTCCATTGATCACATGATCGTGATAATCGATTTTGATTTGAACCAAGGTCTTATAATCGGTATTGGGCTTAGCAATGGCCTCTTTGTAAAAGATCGCAACTTTTTGAATAGGATCACTATCAAAGTAATCCCGATAGGCTTGCCAAAAATCTCTCTGTCTTTGATTTAACTTTTTGTTTAATTGACCTAGGTTTTGCAATGCAGAGAAACTGCTAACAAACATAGGTTCTACAGTTTGTGTTAGATTTTCAATTGTTATGTAACGCAATCCCGGCTGGTGAGACTCACTTTTGTCGCCAACGCGAACAGGGATACGGTACTTTTGGTGCATGCTGTTTAGGGCGCGAGCAATGTGTTCAATATTATAGGAAGACTCCACTGAAATCTTGTGAAGCAGTATATCCGCCAGCAAAGCTGAATGAATCAAATCAACGTGCAAAGGGAACTGACTGTTGCGATGGATATAAATTTGAGTCAAACTACGCGCCCGGCTCGAATTTGAAACACTGAATGTCGACGAACAGGTGAAGCCGTGACTAACATTGGGGAAATTCAAAAGATTTAATACTAATAATAAAGTAAATTTTCTCATCCAAACCATAGGAACTTAATAACTCGCACGTAAATGATTTAAAAATTTATTTGTATGAAAGGTTTAAGCTCTTTTAGAAAAGAGAACAACGGACCCTGTAAAAAAGAGAATATGACCCTCTTTATTGTCAAATTTCCAGAGACTGTACAGGATTTTGTGTATGAGTGAGCGGCTTCACTTCTTCTGGGGACAGGTCTAGCCAAATTTTCCCATCGGGGCAAGAATTTTTTCGCCCCACTTTTTCAGTCGAATGGCCATTACTACGCTTCATTTAGATCAATTCCACTGATGTTTCTTTTGCTTGAATCTGCGAATTAGATTCAAGCAATTTAATCTACACATAAGATTTATAGATTATTAGCTCGTGATAGAGGCCAATAAATATAAATTGCTTTTCCAGTAATTCTCACTCGATCGCTACTCAGGTTGAGAAAACCCTGACTATTTCGAAACTTGTAACCATCATTTTCAGAAAATTCAATATATTCATAAACAAATGTTTCATGTCTTTCGGAATCGTAGACTGATATAATATCACCTTTTGATGGTTTAACTTGGTTATCCGAATAAAATGAGGTGTCCACCATAAACAGATCGTTCGCCTGTAGGCTTGGTGGAAGCGGTCTAGACGTACCATAGCTTTTTAAATTTCTAAGGGAAGATACTACTTGATGTGTTAGTGCAACGATCACTAGAAAACCTAAAACTGAATACCAGCGATTCCACCAATTTCTATCAGGTGGTTTTTTTTGCCTCATAATCAGCGTGGCCCCATAGCAAAATATTAACAAGATAATAATATAAAACGGAATTGAGACTGTAAGAAGCCGCGGCAATGTAGTGGCAAAGAAATCTGCAAGCAAGACATATACAGCCCAAAAAATGAGTATGAGGGGGGCAAAAAATGGCTTCCTAGTTCTCAGAAATCCAGCTCCTGCACCCAAGAAAATTAGAATAACCGTTACAAATTTTTCTACTTTTGACATATTTTATCCCTTAGCAAATCCTGTGCCCCTCAATAACACTTTTGGATTTCTATTAGCCTATTTCTAACGAAAGAATGTGAGTGAGTCTAGATCAAAGTCGACACGAAACAAGTCCCATTATTTGGTACTTAGAAGGAGCAGGGAAGCAAAGCCCCAGCCCCAATTGACTCTAAATGAGGTCTAACTCAACCCGATCCTCAAAATGTATCGACAACTGAGCGATAACTTGGTGATTAGGTAAAATAAAGATTGTAGCAGCCTCTCTTTTTTGATTTCTGCTCCATGCTCGCTATTGCGGATTCGATCTAGTGCATGTATTTTCAATAACTTAGGCGTTGGCTAAGACTATGGTAATCTAGCGCTCAGTAACGACCGACTCCACCCCTTATTCTGACTTGGCCATGGCTGTCACATTTAGTAGAGTGTCTTTATGAGCTTGAGCGACACACTTTCAGCAGCAACAGAAACTCTTACTCAAGAGTCTATACCTCACGCCTTAATCGGAGGATTTGCTCTAGCTGCTTACGGCGTTGCAAGGGCAACCCTAGATATTGATCTGCTGGTTGATGGATCAAACAAAGGTAAAATTAAAACACTCATGATCAATCGCGGCTTCACAGTCGTTCATGAGAGTGAAGAAGTCTTGCAGC